>JAJDWR010000037.1 GCA_022825505.1 Gammaproteobacteria bacterium
TGCTCGGCGCGGGGCCATGGACGGCCAGGAGCGCCGAACGCCGATCCGAGCCCGCCAGGGATGGCGGGCTCGGTTTAGCGAACAAGGGCTGTCCGCACACACCCGCCCCCACCATGCCCAAAGGCTATAATCCCACCGTGTTCCCGGCAACCGACAAACTTGACTCGCTCATCGCCGCCGCCGACCAGGCGCTGCGGACTTTGACCACTCCGCCCGAGGCCGCCCGCCCGTCCCCTGCTGCGGACATTCCCGAGGCGGACCTTACGCGGGAGGCCCGCCGCGACAGCATCGCCCTGATGCGCGTCAACCACGCCGGGGAGATCTCGGCACAGGCTCTTTACCGCGGCCAGTCGATCATGGCCCGTTCCGAGGAAACCAGACGCCATCTGCTCCAGGCCGCTGAAGAGGAACAGGACCACCTGGCCTGGTGCGCCCAACGGCTTGAGGAACTCGACGGGCGGCCGAGCCGGCTGGATCCCGTCTGGTATGCCGGCAGTTTCCTCCTGGGCATGGCCGCCGGCGTGCCGGGCGACCGCGTCAGTCTCGGCTTCGTCGCCGAGACGGAGCGACAGGTAGAGGCGCATCTGGACGATCACCTCTCGAAGCTGTCCGGGGACGATGCCAGGAGCAAGGCCATCCTCGAACAGATGAGCGAGGACGAAGCCAACCACGGCACCACCGCGGAGCTTGCCGGAGGGACCGAACTGCCCTACCCGGTGCGCCGCATCATGGCCCTGGGCGGCAACTTGCTGCGCAACTGTTCGCTCTGGGTCTAATTTGCCCCGAAGTCATCAAGCCCGACTCGTCGCGCTTCTGGCCCGCGGCCGCTTACGCGCCCGGGCGATCGCCGGAAAGCTTCGACAAGCAGTTCGTCAGGGACTACCTGGAGACGCCGGACCGGGACAAGAGAGCGCCGGAACCGCGCCTCCCGCAGCGTTCACTTGAAATCGCGCCGGGCCTTGATTCTCTCGTAGGCGCCGCGGATTTCCTGGGTCTTCTGCTCCGCCACGCCCATCATGGATTCGGGCAGACCGCGCGAAACCAGCTTGTCCGGGTGGTGCTGGTTCATGAGCCGGCGGTAGGCCGTCTTGACCTCCTGATCGCTGGCGTCCGGCGTAACACCCAGGACCTCATAGGCGTCTTCCAGGCTGACGAATTCCTTTCCCGCGCCGCGCGCCTGGTGGGCGCGCACCAGCGCTTCGATCTGGGCCAGCTCCACCCGCCCCAAGCCCAGGCCGCGGGCCACCTGCCACAACAGACTCCGCTTGGTCCGGTCGATGGAGCCCGCGGCCACCGCGGCCTGCACCTGGATTTCCACGAACGCCCGGGTCAGATCCGGCCGGTCCTGCAGCAGGCCGTTCAGCCGCCGCAGGGTCGCATCCAGCGGATATCCAGGGCTCTTGCCCTCGGTGAAGTGCTCCACGGCGCTCGTGACCTGCGCCGGCGAGAGCTTCATGCCGTGCATGACCAGCCGCGCCGCGCGGATTTCGGTTTCGGACACGCGGCCGTCGGCCTTGGCGATATGGCCCATGACGGCGAATGTCGCGCGGAAAAAGGACGACTGGATGCGCTCAGACGTGAATCCGCCCGCCTGCCCGTCGCCGGTCCGGCTCGCCAGGCCGCGGTCGAACTGATGCCCGACCAGGACGCCCACCGCCAGGCCCGCGTAGCTGCCGACCATCATTCCCAGCACGCCGCCCACGGCCTTGCCGATCCAGATCATCGGGTCACCGTGCGCGCCTTTGCTTCCGGCGCGCGCGCAATGGTTTGCGCCGGCTGCATCGTTCGTTCCACCCTACCCGTCGTTTCAGCCACGCGCAGAATTGTCCCCAGGTGTTGCTGAATGGCCATCCCTCGGTCCATTATCCCGCCTTTGCACGCTGCCGGATAACCCCGGCGCAAATCCATGCCTGAGGACGGCTCCGGATTCATGATCGACTCTCTCCCCGAACCGCTGTTCGAATCCCGGCTCAAGGGCCTGGAGCGGCTGCATCGCGGAAAGGTCAGGGACATCTACCGCGTGGACGAAGATCGCCTCCTGATCGTCGCCTCCGACCGGCTGTCCGCCTTCGACGTGGTCCTGCCCGACCCGATCCCCGGCAAGGGGGCCGTGCTCACCGCCGTGGCCAACTTCTGGTTCGCCAGGCTCGGAGGCATCGTCGCCAACCACCTTACGGGCATCGACCCGGAAAGCGTTCTCGATGACCCGTCCGACCGTGCCACGGTGCGCGACCGGGCAGTGGTGGTCCGGCGCGCGCGGCCGCTGCCGGTGGAAGCGGTCGTGCGCGGCTACCTCATCGGTTCCGGCTGGAAGGACTACCAGGCCACCGGGCAGGTGTGCGGGATTCCGCTACCGGCAGGCATGCACATGGCCGAACGGCTCGCCGAGCCCCTATTTACGCCCAGCACCAAGGCGGCCCAGGGCGTGCACGACGAGAATATCTCCATGGACGCGGTCCGGTCGCTGATCGGGGGCGAACTGGCCGGCCGGATCGAGGCGCTGTCGCTGGAACTCTACGCCCACGCCAGCGAGTATGCCCGCGGGCGCGGCATCATCCTCGCCGACACCAAGTTCGAATTCGGCGTGGACGAGGACGGCGAGTTGTTGCTGATCGACGAAGTCTTCACCCCGGACTCGTCACGCTTCTGGCCCGCCGACGCCTATGCGCCCGGGCGATCGCCGGAGAGCTTCGACAAGCAGTTCGTCAGGGACTACCTGGAGACGCTGGACTGGGACAAGAAAGCACCGGGGCCGCGGCTGCCGGAAAGTGTGATCCGGCAGACTCAAGAGAAATACCGGGAAGTGCTGCAGCGGCTGACCACCGACCAGGTTGACATATTCCCTTATTGTTAATATGGTTTTCCATATGAAGACCACGCTGAACATCGACGACGGCGTCATGAGCCGACTTCGAGAAGAAGCAGCTCGGCGCGGGATGACCATGTCTGCGCTGGTGGAAGCCGGACTTCGGCGGGTATTGGACAACCGCGGTAAAGCGGCGGACGAGGCTACGTCTCTGCCAGGACTGCCGTCATGGTCCAGCGGGGGCACTCGAGTCGACCTGGCAAGTCGCGATGAACTCCATGCCGCAATGGAAGGACGCTGATTGCGCGTTGTCGACACCAATATCCTGCTCTACGCGGCGGACAATGACTCGGAATTTCACGTCCCGTGCCGGCGTCTTCTCGAAGACCTGCGGGAAGACCCGGTTCCAAGCTATCTGAGTTGGAGCATCTGCTACGAGTTTCTCCGCGTCAGTACGCATCCACGCGTGTTTCGCTCACCCTGGAATTCCGGTCTCGCGTGGTCTTTCATTGAATCGATCCTTGCGGGGCCGGGCTTTGCCGTATTGACCGAAACGAGTCGGCATCAGGCGATTCTTCAGCAGACGCTGGCCGAACTGCCCGGCCTGCGGGGCAACATCCTGCATGACGTTCATACTGCCGTGATCATGAGGGAAAACGGGATCAACCAGATCTATACGCGCGACACCGACTTCGCAAGGTTTCCGTTCCTGACAATTATTGACCCGCTACAGTAAATCCCTCCACGAGCACGGATCCGGAGCGGATGCCGCTGCGGGTATCCACGTCGGAGCCTGCCTTGCGGATGTTCATGAAGATGTCCTTCAGGTTGCCGGCAAGGGTGACCTCGTGGACGGGGTGGACGATGGCGCCGTCTTCCACCCAGAAGCCGGCCGCGCCCCTGGAGTAGTCGCCGGTGACGGTGTTGACCCCCTGGCCCAGGAGTTCGCCCACAAGGAACGCCTGCGGGCATTCGGCCAGCAGCGATTCCAGCGGGCCGGCGTTGGGCGTCACGATGAGGTTGCGGACGCCGCCGGCGTTGCCCGTCGTTTGCAGCCCCAGCCGGCGGGCGGAGTAGCTCGAGAGTACGTAGCCTCCGAGGACGCCGTTTTCCACCAGGGTGCGGCGCTGCGTCGCCACGCCTTCGCTGTCGTAGGCGGCGCTGGCCATGGCCCTGGGAATGAAGGGGTCTTCGCGGATTTCCATGAAGTCGGGGAATATCCGCTCGCCGGCGGCGTCGAGCAGGAAGGAGGCGCGACGGTACTGGCTCGTGCCGGTGATGGCGGAGACGAGGTGTGCGAACAGGCCTCGGGCCAGGTCCGCGGGAAAGACCACCGGCACCGTCCGGGTCGATAGCTGGCGGGCGCCGAGGCGGCGAATCGACCGGCTCGCTGCGGTTTCGCCCACCGACTCGGGCTGTTCCAGCTCATCGGGAACGCGGGCGGTGGTGTACCAGTAGTCGCGCTCCAGCGATCCGTCCCCGGCGGCGACCACGCTGCAGCTCAGGGTATGGCTGCTGGCCGGGAAGCCGGCGCAGAAACCGTGGCTGTTGGCATAGGCGCGCACGCCGCCGCCGGTGGAAACCGTGGCGCCCTCGGAATTGGTGATCCGCTCGTCCGCGCCCCTGGCGGCGTCCTCGGCGCGCAGTGCCAGCTTTTCGGCCTCGGCGATGTCGATCTCCCAGGGACGGTAGAGGTCCAGGTCGGGCAGGTCGCCGGCCATGCGTTCCGCTTCGGCCAGTCCGGCAAACTCGTCCTCGGCGGTGAACTCCGCGATGCTCATGGCCTTGCGTACGGTCTGCCCGACGGCGTCCGGGGAGTAGTCCACGGTGCTGGCGCTGCCCTTGCGGCCGCCTCGATAGACGGTGACGGACAGGCCCCGGTCGCGCTGGCGCTCCACCGATTCCAGTTCGCCCATGCGTACGGTGACCGAAAAACCTTCCTCGTGGCTGATGCCGGCCTCGGCCTGATCGGCTCCCAGGCGGCGCGCCAGGTCGACGGCTTCGGTGACCGTGGACTCGAGTAACTGGCCAATCTGAGCTGTATCCATTGACGTGACGCCTTTGCAGGGGCGAGCGGTGGAGACGGGGGCGGATTGTAGCCCGAAGACGCTTGATCGTGAGCCGGCGCGCGCATCTGCCTTGTTGCCGTCTCTTGACGTATGCCCATTTCGTCGGCGAGACGGCGCCGCGCATCCGGACTCTCGTGAACGCGCTGATCCGCAATTGCCGGTTGGAAGCAGCACCGAACCTGCAGCGGATCAGGACCTCCCGCCGGGCTGCGGTACAATGGCGCGATGAAGCCCCTGGCCGGAATCATCATGGGATCGCAGTCCGACTGGGACACCATGCGCCACGCGGCACAGACGCTGGAGACGCTGGAGATTCCCCATGAGGTCCGTGTCGTCTCCGCCCACCGAACGCCCGATCTCCTGTTCGAATACGCCGCCGGCGCCGCCGACCGGGGGCTGGAAGTGATCATCGCCGGCGCGGGAGGCGCCGCCCACCTGCCGGGGATGACCGCGGCCAAGTGCCAGTTGCCCGTGCTCGGCGTGCCGGTTCAGTCGCGGATGCTCAGCGGCATCGACTCGCTGCTCTCCATCGCCCAGATGCCCGCCGGCATTCCCGTGGGCACGCTGGCGATCGGCAAGGCGGGCGCCATCAACGCGGCGCTGCTGGCGGGCGCGATCCTGGCCATCAAGCACCCCAGGGTCGGCGCGGCGCTCAGGGCGTACCGGGAGGCCCAGACTTCCGGCGTGCTCGGCAACCCGGTTCCCACCGACAGTTCCTGAAATGAGGGTCGGCATCCTCGGCGCCGGCCAACTGGGCCGAATGATCGCATTGGCCGGCTACCCGCTCGGCATCGACTGCATCTTTCTGGGCGGCGGACAGGACTCGCCGGCCGGGCAGGTCAGCCGGATCCTGCCGGGCGGACTGGACGACAACGCCCAACTGGACGCCCTCGCCGCCCAGTCGGACGTGGTGACGTTCGAATTCGAGAACGTACCCGTCGACGCCCTGCAACGGGCCGCCGGCGGCGCTCCGGTCCATCCCTCCGTCGACGCCCTCGCCGCCGGGCAGGACCGGCTGGAGGAGAAACGCCTGCTGCGCAGCGCCGGCATCCCCACGGCGCCCTACGTCGCGGTCAGCGAGGCCGCGGACCTTGGACGCGCCGAAGCGAAACTGGGCTGGCCCCAGGTCCTCAAGGCCCGCCGCCTGGGCTACGACGGCAAGAGCCAGCGCATCGTCCATTCCACGGCCGAACTTGCCGCCGCGTGGTCGGAGTTGAACCGCGTCCCATCCATCGCCGAGGGCTGGGTGCGCTTCGAGCGGGAGGTCTCGCTCATCGGCGTACGCGGCGCCGGAGGCCAGACAGCCTTCTACCCGCTTTCGGAGAACGTCCACACACAGGGAATCCTGAGCACCACCGTAGCTCCCTACGACGATCCGGACCTGCAACTCACCGCCGAAGCGTGGCTCTCCGCCCTGATGAACCGCTTCGACTACCGCGGCGTGCTCACCGTCGAGTTCTTCCACACCGACGCCGGCCTCGTCGCCAACGAAATCGCCCCCCGCGTCCACAACTCAGGCCACTGGACCATCGAAGGCGCCGAAACCAGCCAGTTCGAGAACCACCTCCGCGGAGTACTCGGCCTCCCTCTCGGCAGCACCGCCACCCGAGGCCACGCCGCCATGCTAAACCTGATCGCCCGGATGCCTGACCCAACCGCCATCCTCACCATCCCCGGCGCCCACCTCCACGACTACGGCAAGCAACCCCGCCCCGGCCGCAAACTGGGCCACTGCACCCTCCTCCGCCCCACCCGCACCGAAGCCCTCAAGGCCCTCAACCAACTCAAGTCCGCCACCACCTAGTGGCCCTTGATGCCTCGCGAGAGCGCGTGCGGGTGCGGACACCCCTTGTTCGCGTCGTGCGTTCGGCGCGGAGCCATGGATGGCAGGAGCGCCGAAC
>JAJDWR010000068.1 GCA_022825505.1 Gammaproteobacteria bacterium
CCGTCGCCGCGGATCGCCGCCAAGGCCACCCGGGCCTTGAAATCAGGTGAAAAATTGCGTCGCTTTGCCATCCTCGTAAGGTCCTCTCATCAGCGCAAATACCACCTTACAACCCTGTCCGAATTTTGGGGACCACTTCTCGGCACCGTCCATTGGATGTTCGATCGCGGCTTGATCTCGCTTGATGAAGACTATTCGATTCTTGTCGCCCAACAGCGAATTCCTGGGGCGATAATGTCGATGTTCAATTCGGATGGGCGTCTGCGATTACCGTCCATTCGCTCACAATCACCGCACCCGCAGTTCGTTCGCTATCATCGTGACAATGTTTACTCGGAGTAAGTGACCAGTCACGAGTAATCTCGAATTGCCTCCCTGTCGAGTTCCTTCGCGGGCACGAGTCGATAGTGCCTTTCCTCAACTACCCTTATTTCGTCACGTTGTTCCGTCAACTCAAACAGCGCAACGACTTCCTCGTCCATGAACTGAGCCGCGATGGCCCGGCACCTCGTACCTGCGAACCGCTCCTGAACAAATCGGATGTCTTGGGCAGCCTGGACGGTGCCGATCCGATCATTCCCTCCCTTCGCCTGCACCGGAATGATGTAGTGGCGCCCACGCTTGTCGATTCCTACGTAAAGCTCGTCTACCTCGATCTGACCGACACCCTTTACGGCTGTTCGCAGGTGGTTTTGCAGGCTGTACGTTGTCAGGCCCAGAAACGTGTCGATCAGCCGGTTGTAACGGACAATCGCCAGGAGGGCCTGTTCGTCGTCAAGCCTGTAGGCGCGAATCAGCTCCGGCGTTGCGTCCGGAATATCTATGGCGACCAGGTCGGTGCGGGGGACGATCCGAACGATCCTGCCCAACTTGAAGCGGTATCGTCCTGTGCCGGCCAGCTCGATCACCCATTCCATCCCGTCGGGCTGCGTCGCGATTACCGAATTGGGCAAGTCCTTGCGGAATCGGTACGAATAGATCACATCGCCCAGATTTTTCGGGAGTTCGATACCCAGGGACTCCGCTGCCGATTCCAATTCGGTTCTCTCGAACTCGCGATAATGATCGAAGAATATGGATTCGATCAGCGCATCGTAGCGGCTGCCCTCTTCAGCCATGGAACCCTGCTGCCGCAATCCGCTCCGCCTCGATATCCACCTGCCTGCGCTTTGTCGCCCCGCTCTTCCGGTCGCGCCGGTTCGGGAGCGGGTCCACTCCGAAGTACGCAGCCGCTCCCGACACATCGAGTTTCAGTAGACCCGGGTCGCCAAGGTTGATCGCACCACGCGGTCGAGTCGGCGTTATCTCCAGAGCTTTCGCTATCTCGACCGCGATCACCCTGGCGAGCGGCGGGGGTACGGCGTTTCCAATCTGACGCGCACCGTGCCACTTGGTTGCGTGCAGGCGGAACCAGTCGGGGAAGCCGTGCAGCCTCGCCATCTCCCGCACGGTGATGCAGCGGTCGTATCGGTAGTGGATCGGCCGGGGGCTGGTGAATGCCCCACGTGCCCCGTCGGTACCAGCACGCAACGTGTTCGACACGCCGTCTTCGTGCAGTTTGAAGAATCGGCTGATCGGTTCCACCGTACCGGATTGCGTTTCGGCGAACCGGCGCTGCGAAATGTCCGTATGGCGGGTCCTGGCGCTGGAAGTGAGGACGGTTCGGTCCCAATTCCTCACGTAGCCGAAATGCCACGCGCTGTTGGACAGGCACCGCATCTCGCTCGCGTACGCCGACGGCTTGCCGTACGCGCCGGTAGCGGCTTCATCGTCCAGAAGGAGTTCGGGAAAGCCATCGGCGTCAGGCAGATCTCCAAGCGCGTCGCCGCATGTGGGACAGTCCGGCAATCCGACAAGATCCTTCTGGCGCCCGGCGATTCCGGTTGTCGGTTCGGGATAACCGGGGACGGGCACGCCACCGCGCGCACCCATGACGATCAAGCGTTGGCGCGACTGCGGTGTTCCGTAGTTCGCTGCATTGAGCACCTTCCAGGGCAGCCGTACCGTGTATCCCGCGCCCTCAAATTCGGCCACCAGCTCTTCGAGAAACGATCTGTGCCTACCGACCGTGAGTCCCTTGACGTTTTCGAACACAAAGGTCCTGGGCCGTAGTTCCGCCACGAGTCGTACGAAATGGCGCACCAACCCGTTGCGCGGGTCGTCGAGCGCGCGATGGCCGATCATGGAGAATCCCTGGCACGGGGCACCGCCGAACACGCAGTCCACGGCCCGATCGCCGATGGAGGCCGCGTCCCTGATCTCGGCCGCCGACAACTTGTCGACCGAACGCGGAATGACGGTCGTGTCGGGGAAATTGAAATGGTGAACGGCGCAATGGACCGGATCGACATCCACGGCCGCGGCAATGTCGAAGCCGGCCTGCTCGAAGCCGAGGCTCAGTCCGCCCGCACCTGCAAATAGATCGATTCCAATGGGCCGCATACCCGGCTTGTACCTCGATTCGGTCGTTGATCCGCGTCCCGGACGCAATCGGATGTTAGCACGGAAAACACCACATATCGATCGCGTGTTACCGTTCGCCCACAAAATCTTGTAGCCTGGCAGCCAGTGCTTCCATATCGTCAAGTTCGCACTGCCAGATCACAAGCGTTTGCCATCCGAGTTCGTCGAGTTCCTCCAGCCTTGTTTTATCGCGAATGGCGTTCTCATCCAACTTCGGTTTCCAGTAATTTAGCCTGGATTTGGGAAGTCGCCCCTTAGCGCAATCATGGCGATGCCAGAAGCAACCGTGCACGAAAATCGCCTTGCGGCGACTGCCGAACACGATATCCGGCCTTCCCGGCAGGTCCTTTCGATGCAGCCGATAACGGTATCCCATGGCGTGGAGGCAGCGCCGGACGATCATCTCCGGCTTCGTATCGCGGCTCTTGACGGCCTGCATGATGCGCCGACGTTGCTGGGGGGTGCGGGTGTCCATGGGGATGTATGCGGACATTGTAGCGTTGGATGGATGGAGTTCCCGCTCCACGATGCGCTGCTCGACACGCCCGCGCCGAATCCGGAACTGAGACAGGCCGCCCTTCGCTATCGCTCGCCGCTCTGCGGCAGACAATCGATGGCCTTGAGTTTTGCCAACACTATGTTATATTCGGATATAACATAGGAGAAACGCATGCATGTCACTCATCTGCGCAAGGTCGGCGGTTCCGTGATGCTCGCTATACCCCCGGCGCTGCTCGATGTGCTGGAGCTTCGAGCCGGCGCCAGCGTGGACATAGGGATCGCGGAAGGCCAATTGATCGTGGCGCCGAGAACGCGGGCCGGCTACACCCTGGACGAACTCCTGGCGCAGTGCGACGAGACCGCTCCGGTGGGCGAAGAGGACCTCGCCTGGCTTGAGGCCGAACCGGTCGGCAACGAACTGCTGTAATGCAGCGGGGCGAGATCTGGCTGGTCAGCCTCGACCCCACCGCCGGCCGCGAGCAACAGGGAACCCGCCCGGTGCTGATCGTCTCCACCGCCCCCTTCAACCGACTCACGCGGACCCCCGTCGTCCTGCCCATCACCACCGGCGGAAGCTTCGCGCGCCGCCGCGGGTTCGCCGTATCCCTGGACGATGCGGGCTCGCGCACGGTGGGCGTCATTCGCTGCGACCAGCCTCGCGCACTCGATCTCGCCGCCCGGAACGGGAGGCGCCTCGAAGCAGTCCCGGAGCCGATCATGGACGACGTGCTCGCGCGCATTGCCGCAATCCTGGCGTAACCCCCCGGTTACGGACTACGCGAACTTGACGGCCTGCATATTGCCTTTGTCGACCCGGATTACTGCTTGCAAATAATCCGAATCTGAGCGTGGTCGCTCACAGGCTGGTGCGCTTCACAAAAAGTATGACAGTTATTAGTTCTTGTCAGAAGTGGCCTGATACCGTTGCTATACTGCTCGGCATTCCGGCCAAAAAACGGCGCTATCGGCCCGATGCCTCCCGGGAGACACCCATGCCCAATACGCACACGCTGAAAGCAGCAACTTTGTCCGCGATTGCAAGTCTCGCAACGTCATCCCTCACGCTCGCGCACCACGGTCCCGTCTCGCAATCATCACTCTACCTGACCGACGACTTCGTTGAGCTCCACGGCGAGATCGTCGACGTGTTTTGGCGTAATCCCCATACGCGCGCGCGCATGCTCGTGGTCGGCGATGACGGCGAAGAGCAGCTGTGGGAGATCGAGATTTCGCCCGGACCGCGCACATTGGAACGGTTCGGTATCGATGAAGAGGACCTTTTCGGCCCGGCGCGGGCGGCGGGTTACATCTCGCGGCGCGATCCCGATTCGCTCGGCGCGTTACACGTTTTGCTGCCCGACGGCCGCGAGTATGCGCCAGGTAACCGTGAGCTGCTCTGGACGGCCGACAGGCTCGCGAGCACACAGTTCGCAATCGACCCGGAAAGATCTGCAGAAGAGCGACGCACGGCAACCAGTATTTTCAGGACGTGGGGACGCAGAATCGGGCCCCGGCCTCAACCCGACGAGTATCACCATCTCCTGACAGATCGTGGCCGTGAGGCGGCGGCACAATTCTACGCCCCGCGCGACAACCCCGAGCTCGAGTGCCGCACCGGCGTAGGCGCGAGCATGATGGACCCCATGCCGCTTGAGATCATCGACGAAGGCGATCGTATCTTGGTGCACCAGTCGGAGTACAACGTACGCCGCACAATCTGGCTGGATCCCGAGGCTTCCGGAGTAGAGCCCACGCCGGGACCATACGGTTTCTCGGTGGGTCGGTGGGAGGACGATGTGCTCATGGTGTATACAACTCATATCGACTTCCCGTATCTCGATCCCTATGGCACACCGCAGTCCGATCAGATCGAGTATCTCGAGCGCTTCCAGCTCTCCGAATCCGATGACGAAGTCCTGCTGAACTACTCGCTAACGGCCACCGATCCTGTCATGTACGCGGAGCCGATCGTCTTCGAGCGGCCACGTCAATGGTCGCCAGGGCGTGTATTTGAGGAGTTCAACTGCGCCCACGAGTGGGAGGGCGAAGCGGAGTAAGCTCACTGGGCCACCTTCTCCGACCGGAGCCGTCGTTCGCCGACCCTTAAACTGCTTGACGCCAAGCTGGAACACGCGCCCCATTTGAGGCGCTGGTTGCCGAACGTCAAGATCGTGCGCTTCGCCGAGTTATTCCCTTACCACATAGTCCCAATGCAATCCTGCGTTCTGCAAGATCGCACGCAGATCGCTGTCCAACAGATATCCATTCTCGATCAGGCCCATGGCCTCGTCCGCCACGAACCCCAGGTACTGTTCACGACTCGTGTAACGTTCCTCAACCGAGAGCCGGGAGTCGCCGGCGGCCTCCCGTTCGCTTCGATTCCTCGATAGCGGGATGTACGACCCCTGACTGGCGATGGGGCTGTAGGGATTCCAACCGGCATGCGTCGCCAGCGGCACGGCGAGTTCGGGCGACCTGAGACCCGCGAGCTCGTTGCCCGTTTCGTCGACCTGGGGTACCAGGAAGGGAAAGGGTGTATCCCCTTCAGGAGGCTCGTTTGCAATGATTCCCAGTGTTTCGAACTCTGGCCCATAGTCCAGCCGGTAGGCGCGACTGACGTCCGCGGGACGCCGGACCTGCGGAATCTCGGGAAACTCCAGGGCCTCAAGCTCCACTAACGTCCCGTCCGCAACCTGCGGATATCGGCTATCCGGCGGCAGCGCGCCGTCTTTCACCCAAGCATCAAGCCTCAACAACAGCGACCTCAGAAACCACGTGTAATCATTGTGATTCCCCACCCGCAGCCCATCCGTACGATTCGCCGGAAACGCGGCAGGCACATGCTGCGTACCCGCAAAGAAATAAATCCTCGACGTATCGGCCGGCGGCACATCGGTTTGCCCATCAACCGTCGTGTGAATCAACGCCGTCGGCAGCCGCCAATACTCCGTCGAGGTGTTCGTATAGAAAATCTTCGGCGTCGTTTCGGGCGATACCCTGGCCAACAGACTGTCCTCTGCACCCGTCACAGGATCCGCCTGCATCACGTCCGAAAAAGGAAACTGATCCCCCGGATAATGGTAGCTAGCGTCCACCGCTCTCGACGGTTGTGCAAAACGGTGGTTGAAACTCCCACGGGCATTGGACCCCGTGTGTGGAATCAGACCATCGAAGACTTTCCTCTGTTCCTCGTCCGAATTGAAGCCGTCGTGGACATAGTGGCGCAGATACCTGCCCGCCTGTGAATCGCCGAAACCGATCGCCCGTTCGATGCTGCCCGCCGGGATACCAAGTGCGTCGGCGCCGCCGTACTTGAGCTGTGAGACGGCATCCCTCATCGCGGCCAGTCCCAGTCCGGCGATGGGCGGGTCCTGCGACACGAACACCGCTTCGTAGATTCGGCCCGGCTCGAAGCCGCTGGAGAGATAGACCCGGGTCGGGTCCGCCACCATGCGGCCGTCCTCGAGGCGTCCGAACTGCCATGCGTCCCGGGGTATGACCGTACGCTCCCCTGCCGGAGCGTCCCTGACCGTCAGGATATTGCGGGGATCTTCGGGGTCCACGACAGCATAAGGAATATGCCCACGATCCCCCAGGGAATGATCGAAAGCCGGCTGCCGCACCACGAAGTCGCTGCGCACCAGGCCTTCAATGGGCTCACCGCCATCCGTGGCTACCGGCACGTGGGCCCGCATCAGGTCCGCCTGCTCGGGCACGTCGAATTGCCAGCCGACGTAGAGGAGCGTGAAGCCGTGCCGCATGAGAAAGCCGTCGCCGAAATCCGCCTCGGTTCGCGGGTCGTTGGTCGCGGCGGTGGCGTTGAAGTACCGCAGTATCCGCTTGCGGCCGCGGTTCATGACGTCCAGAAATACCGTGCCGTTGCCCGCCTCGATGTCCTTCGGTTTCAGCAGGTAGAAGTCGGCCGAAAACTCGACGCGGCCCTCTGCGTTGAGCGGCGCGTAGCCGATGTCGCGGATGATGCGGTTGGCGCTGTTTTGGGGGTCGACCTCGAAGTGGATTCGTCCCGCGAGGCGTTCATAGGGACCGGCAAGCCCCCAGGATCTGCCGCCGAGCACGTCTTCGTGAACCTCCACATCGAAGCGGACGGCTTCCGCGCCGGCGGCAGATGCCAGCAGCAGGATGAGGCAAGGGATTTTGTTGGTGATTTTCATGGCATCTCCGACTATACCGCAGCACCCGGATCCTCCGGTTCTTGTAGTATGTTGGCAACGAACACTCAGGTCGAACCGAACCTGGCAACGAGGTGACCAATGCAAGCAACCAAAGAACTCATTGCGCTTGCGGCGTTGGCTACAGCGGTCTGCTCGCCGCTTGCTACCGTAACAGCGCAGACAGAATCCCCCGTCCCCGCAGACATCGCGGCGCTGGTTTCGGCCGCTGTGCCCGACATCGCCATCACGGACGGGGAACTCAATGCCCCCGGTAACCAGTTCGAGGTCACCGGCACATTGCCGAACGGCGACGAGGTGGAGGTCGATCTGGTGCCGTCGAACGGCGCCTGGACGGTAGACGAGATTCAGCGCGATATCGAGTGGCCGACCGTGCCGGAACCGGTTCGCGCCGCAGCGGCCGCCGTGCCGGATTCGTTCGAGCCGATCCGCGTCATTGAGAGCACCCAGGCGGCGGACGGCTCGATCGTCTACGAACTGTTCCGGGCAACGGTCGATGGAAGCCCCTCCCGGGGACCGGCCATGGAAGTGCGCTGGCATGAGGGGAGTGCGGAGGTGATGCCCTGAACCCCGACCCAAACATCAGCAATCCTGACTCCGCGCGGCCGCGCCGAAAAGACGGTCAAGAAGACAAGCCGCCAGCATCCAGTCTGTACCGTAGACGCGCTTGAGGAATCTTCACTGACGCTCGGCGGCAGCGGTTGTACCCTTGGATTCGATAGGTGCGTACGCTATTGAAGCCGAGGGAACCTGCCATGAAGAAAATCTTCCCCACGTTCCTGACACTGGCCGCCGTCCTTGTACTGGTATTCGGTTTCGTGGAGCTGAGCGAAGGACAGATGGGCGGCAGAGACCGCGACCGGAATCGCTTCGAAGGACCCATCGAAGACTTCCCGCTAACCGCCCTGCCCCGGGATATCACCGCGCCTCCGGAGAATCTCCAAACCCCGCAAAAGGTAGAGTTGGGGAGACTGCTTTTTTGGGACCCGATCCTCTCCGGAAACCAGCGGGTCGCATGCGCCACCTGTCATCACCCGGATTTCGGCTATGCCGAGGATCTGGACCTCTCCATCGGCGTGGACGGAGCCGGCCTGGGCGGCGACCGCCGTTTCGTGTCCGAGGATCCGATTCCCTTCGTAAAGCGCAACAGTCAGACGATTCTGAACACGGCTTTCAACGGCATCGGTCTGGAGGGGGAATACGATCCCGCTGCAGCACCCATGTTCTGGGACGATCGCGCACGGGGACTGGAGGCGCAGTCGCTGTTGCCGATCCTCACGTTCGAGGAAATGCGCGGGCATGCCTACCCCGAGGAAGACGCCGTCGACGCCGTTGTCGCACGCCTTCAGGCTAACCGTGAATACCGCGCATTGTTCGCAGAGGCGTTTGAAGGCGAGAACACGGTGAGCGCCGGGAATCTCGGCAAGGCGCTGGCCGCATTTCAACGCAGCCTGATAGCGAACAATTCACCCTACGATCGCTACGTGCGGGGTGAAACCAACGCCATGACCCGTTTGCAGATTCAGGGTATGCGGCGATTCGAGCAGGTAGGCTGCATCAATTGCCACAACGGGCCCATGTTTTCCGATTTCAAGCTCCACGTACTGGGCATTCGCGACAACAGGCTGCTTGAGGAATCGGACGTGGGCGCCGTCGATCAACCATTCGCCTTTCGGACGCCTACGCTGCGAAATCTGGCCTATACGGCGCCCTACATGCACAACGGCCTGTTTGCGACACTCGAGGACGTCGTCGAATTCTATGACGATGTCGGGGATCGGGATGAGAGGAACGTGAACCTGGAACGTAACCAGGTGGACCCGCTCACCCGGACCCTGGACGATCCCGACGACCATGAGCGAGAGTTACTCGCGTTCCTCAACGCCCTGAACGACGACGATTTCGACCGGAGGATTCCGGACCGGGTCCCCAGCGGACTCCATCCCGGGGGCGAGATCTGAGTGCGATTCAGCTCGGTGACGACCCCCTCGATTTCCGTCATCCTGAAATCCGCCGATGCCGTCCCCGCTCAGCGCAAGTGCGGCGCCATTCCCCTCCGCTGCCGCAAGCAGGCCCGGAACTCAGGCGGATACGGGCTTGCGGGCCAGGAAGAAGTACATCGGCGTAAAGATACCGGACTCGCCGCCGTCGGCCAGTGCGTCCGCCGCCGCGTTCAGCAACGTGCTGACCCGTGTCGTCCCCTCCGGAACCACGCGCAAGCGCTCCGCGGCCCGTAAGGTCAGATTGGTCAGGGAACGGCCGATGGGCGTGCGAGGAATGCTCGAAAGGCTGAGGTCGCGGCCCTGCAAGGCGCGGTACCAGGGAGTTTCCGGATCGGAGTCGGGAGCCAGGTCGCGGGCTTCCAGCACCTCGAGGCCGGCCTGGCGCAATGCGGAGCAAATTCCCGCGGCGCCGGAGAGATCCGGCAGCCCGTTCCCCACCATGATGACGTTCCTGATTCGCAGATGTTCGGCGTTCGCCGGATCGAACGCCTCGGTGAGACACCACTCGTATCCCGCGAAACAGGCTCCGGGGCGCAGGACGCGGTAGGCCTCCCGAAACGCGCCCGCCTTGTCCGGCGCGTGGGGCATGGATTCGATGGCGAATGCCGCGTCGAAGCGGCCGTCGCCTTCCGGAATCCGCATGTAATCGCCGTGGATGAAACGGCACAACGGCCGGATGTCTTCCGTGTGCCGTTTCGCGCGCTGGATCTGGTAGGCGTTGTTGTTGATGCCGACGAAACTGGCTCCGGTATGGCGGGCCAGGTTTCCCATCGGTCCCCCGACACCGCAGCCCACGTCGAGGACCTGCATCCCGGATTTCAGGGCCAGCCGCTCCGCGAGAAAGCGCTGGTGCCTCACCAGCGACGCCTTGAAGCTCTCGCCCCGGCGCCGCGGGGCAAAATGAAAGGACTGCCCCCAGCCGAATTCGTAGAAGTCGGTCACCAGGTCGTAGTAGCGGTTCACGAGCGCCCGATAGTTCGCCTTCCTGTTCTCCACCCCGGCGTCGTGGATCGCGCCGTATTCGTCGACCGCGGACCTGACTTCATCCGCGGCGAGATTGCCCAGGGAAAGGGAACGCGACCGTTCTGCCGGCGCGCGGGGACATTGATCGTCTGGCTGTGTTTGCATGGCGTGCCTACGGTACGTTGTGCGTATGCGGGATTCAACAGGGACCTGTTCCGCGCCGCTCACCCCGCCGCGCCGGCGGAACGGTCGACGGGCCCGGTCAGGTCCAGCCGGGCCCGGCGCCGCCGCTCGAACAGCACGAGCGCATGCAGTGGGAAGTACTGCCGATACAGGACATAGTCGAGCAGCGCCGTGCGGAAGAACACGCCGGCCATGTCCTGTCTCGGCCAGGTCCCGTCCCTGTTCTGGGCGGCCAGAAGGAAGCGGGCGCCCCGCGAAATCGCCGTCCAGTTCGAATCGTCCGCCTCGATGAGCGCGATCAGCGCCCAGGCGGTCTGAATGACCTGACTCTCCGTGTGCGCGACGTAGCGCCCGGTCAGGCAGCCGCTGTGGTGCTCGCCCCATCCCCCGTCAGGACGCTGGCGGTCCAGCAGCCAGCGGCAGGCCAGGCGCAAGGCCGGGTCCCCGGGACGGGCGCCGGCAGCGGCCAGCCCCCTGATTCCGAAGAAAGTGCCATAGATGAACTGCACTCCCCAGACGCCGCGCCAGGACCCGTCGCGCGCCTGGCTGCGGCGCAGCCAGGCGGCAGCCCGTGACACGGAGTTCGTCACCGCGCTGTCCGCAAGTTGCGGGAAATGCCTGCGGCACGCGGCGAGCGCCGCGATGCAAGACGCCGTGCATTCGACGAAGGAATGCTCGCTCATCGATTCGCCGAACATTTCGGCGGGATTCAGCCACTCCAGACCGATCCTCGTGCGCCGCGCCTCGTAGCTGCCGAAACCGCCATCGCGGTTCTGGCCGCGCAACATGAACCCTACCGCATCACCGAGCATTTCCGCGTCGGCGGCCTGTCCGCCCGCGGCGAGGATCCCGAGCACGGCTTCCGCCGTACAGTCGCTCACGGGCCAGCCGTGCCATGAGCCGGGAAAACACCAGCCGCCCCTGGGGTCGGTCCGGTACGCCTCGCGGAACCCCTCAAAGCCGGTGCCGACCTGTTGCCGGCGGAGGTAGTGCGCGCCACGGCGCAGCGCATCGGGAACGCCGCCGACCGACTCGCATTCGGAGGCCGTGGCCAGCGCCTGCAGCGCGAAGCCGGTATCCCAGGAACTGCTTCGGGCTCCGGTGACTCGCGTGCCAAGCTCCTCGTCCTCCCAGAGCCACCCATCGAGTTTTGCGAACGCCCGGGAACAATCGGCATCGTCCGGATCGTGCAGCCACAGGGCCAGGATGTTGAGAAAGCCGCTGACCGGAGAAATGCTCGCGTGGCCGGTGGATTGCAGCTCCCACCTGATCTGCCGGATCAGCGCGTCCATGCAGCGGGCGCGCAGGCGTTTGCCGTGAAACCGGTCGACCAGGCGGGCCAAGCGGTAGCCGGCCCGCAGCCACGCGCCCGGCCGCCGGAACAGGTCGGCCTCCCGCAATCGATCGCGGGCCGCGGAAAAGTCGATACTGCCGAAACCCGCGGGGTAGAGCTCCTGCCGCAGGGACTCGACCAGGGGCGTAACGGGCGCCTGGAACCGATGGGGATAGATCGACGCCATCGCCATGTAGATGAGCCGCGTATGGCAGTACCAGTTCGACGGATGCAGTGGGATCCGGCGCGGCAGGCTCCACAGTTCCGGCAGGACGGCGTGGACCCCGCGCCAGTCGTAAAGGTTCAGCAGCGCCAGCCAGAACTTCCCCCAGCTCGGAATTGCGGCGACCCGCTCGGCCTGCAGGAAGCGCCGGGCCGGCTCGATCAACGGGTCGTCCGGCCCGGCGCCGAGCACCCGCGCCGCGACGTAGACCAGGGTGGTAACGAACAGATGGGGCGGCGAGTGCTCGTGCAGGCCCCAGGTACCGCCGTCGAGCCGGGTCTGTTCGAAGGAGCGCAGCAGGCGCCTGCGCCGGCCGGGCCCGATCGGCTGCCCCATGATGTGATGCAGCAGCACGTACTGTGCGGTGAGCATGGGGCACCAGACCATCTCGCCTTCCCAGGCGCCATCTTCGCCCTGCAGGTCCAGCAGGCGTGCGCCTGCACTGCGCAATGCCGGGCCCGCGTCGGGCGACGCCGGTTCGTTCGTTCGGTTCGGCATCGAACCCCCGGCTTTCGACGGCATGGAGGCGAGGAACGCGCGGCCCAGCGTGCGGCGGGCGTGCCGATCTTCCCCTTCGCCGCGGCGTTTGACCTTCCGCAGCTTATGCACGCCGCGCACGAGCCAGCGCAGACGATCGCCGATCGGATAAACGACATCGCCGGCCCGGCGCCAGGCGAGACGGTCGAACGAAAGCGGAACGGAACCGGCCATTGCCCGGAGCACCGTGGCGGACAGCGCAAGCCCCAGGTGGGTGATCGATGTGTCTTCGCAGGCGAGCAGGCGCATGGTCCGGTCGCGGACCGTGCGATGCGCCCGCCAATTTCGGTAGATCGCATGCCTGAGCGCCACAGCCTCGAAACGATGATCGGCAAAGACCTCGTAGAGCCCCATGGCGAGAAGTTCCGGAGCCCGGATCGCCCTGAATCGCCGGGCGGTGAAGTCCCTGAAATCCCTGCCCTCGGCCAGCATGTGCGCGTCGCCGAAGCCGAGCGTCATGCCGACCGCAGTCATGGGATGATAGTGTCCCGCGGCATCGCCGATGAGCACGTGCCGCGGGGTCCCGTAGCTGACGCGCGGCCTGAGTTCATTGGCCGCCGCGTGAAACCGGCGCGCCCTGAGCGCGGCGATGAAGCCGGGCCTCAGGGTTGCCGGCAGAAAGGCGGCGTAGGATTCGGCGAGCAGGCCAAGACGGTCGCGAGGCGACCAGTGGTCGAGCGGGACATCGACGACGATCCTGGCGCAATCCCCGCCGAGGGGATATACGAGAATCGGGCCCGGACCTCCAAGCAACACCTGCCCGAAGCCCGGCGGCTCCAGCGCCACGCCTTCAACCGAAACGCCGACCATCCGCGAACAGGTCATCCGCTCGGTCGGCAAGCCGAGGGACCGGCGCACGACCGAGGCCCGCCCGTCGGCGCCGACAATCCGGGCTGCCTCCAGGGACTGATCGAGACGGTCGCGGGAAAAGACGACCCGCTCGCCGTCAATCTCCCTGACCCGCGCGTTGAGAAGAAAATCGATATCCGCCTCGTTGCCTACCGCCTGGTGCAGCTTCGACACGAGCACGTCATGCTCGCAGACCAGCCCGCGGGATGCGTTCGGATAGGGAAGCACGATCGGCTCCGAGCGGTCTTCCGGGAACACGACGAAACCCTGCCCCACGGTGCTGCGGCCCGGCGCGTCGAACGAAATCCCGAATTCGCGCAACATCTGCGCGGCCGGCGGATGCAGCCATTCCCCCGCCAGTCGCGTGGAAGCCTTCGGATTGGCTTCCAGCAGGGCGACGCGGGCGCCCTTGCGCGCGTGGGCGAGCGCGCACAGGCTACCCACCGGACCGGCGCCGACGATGGCTACGTCGTAACGGGGCGAATCGCCGCTCACCGGAACACGCTTGCCTGCGGGCGGCGGCGGTAGCGGAGCCGGCAAGGTGCCCTGGGCCCCGTCACCCAGCTGCCGTAGTCCGGGGCCGGAACCGCGGTCTCGAGTTCGAAATCGAAGCGGTCGAGCAGCACCGACCAGATCGCCTTGAGTTGCAGGATGGCGAAGTTCTTGCCCATGCACCGGTGTTTGCCCCCGCCGAAGCCGATCAGGGCGTAGTGGTGCTGCCTGTGCTCGCTGTCGGGGGGAGCGAAACGCTCCGGGTCGAAGTGCCCGGGCTCCGAAAATACGTTGGGCAGGCGATGGGAGACAGCCGGCGACACCATGGCAAGCGTACCGGCGGGCACCGTGTAGCCGGCATGGTGCACGGGCTTGAGCACCTTGCGGACCAGCAATATCAGCGGTGGATGCAGCCGCTCGCACTCGCGTACGCTGCGCTCCAGGGCCGCCTGCTGCTTGAGGCTCGCGAGGCTCATGGCCCCGGTTTCGCGGTAAACCTCCTGCATCTCCTCCCGGACCCGTGCGAGGCAGGACGGCTCGCAGGCAAACGCGAGACCCATCCAGCTCGCGAGCACCGCGCTCGTGTGCTGACCGGCGAACAGTACCGTCAGCAGAATCCCGATGATCTCCTCATCGCCGAGCGCCCGGCCGTCCTTGTAGCGGGCCTGCATGAGCGTCTGCATGAAGTCGTCCGGCGCCGCCCCGGAACGGCGGCGTGCCGCCATGATGCCGCCGAGTATCCCGGCGATCCTGCGCCGCGCGCGGTCGCGCCTGCGGTGCGCCGGGACAGGCAGTCTGGGCAGGAAGAAACCCAGGGCGTTGATGCCTTCCTGCAGATCGTGATAGGCGGCGGCGAAACCCGAGTCCACCCGGTCGCGGACTTCCTGTCCGAGCAGGCAGCGGCTCGCGATATTGACGGTGAGTTCGTTCATCGCCGCCGGCAGATCGATTTCGCCGGCCTCGCCGAGGGCGTCCGCAAAATGCGAGGCCTCCTCGAACATGATGCGGGCGAACCTGCGCATCGCGGCTTCGCGCAGCGCCGGATACAGAAACCCCAACTGCTCGGCCATGATCTCCGGCGCGACGTCGTAGGCCACGCCGCGGCCGAAGATCGGCACGGTGAACCGGTAGACAGCCCTGGCGTCGAGCTGATCCTCGGGCGCCCGGAAGTAGCAGTCGTGAGCCTCCAGCCCCGTGAACAGGACGAACTCGCGCGGGCCGAGCCGGAAGCGGGCCAGTTCGCCGCATTCGCGCCAGCAGCGGCTCAGCATGGCGACCGGGTCCCTCTGAAACTCCGGCAGGTGCCCGAGCACGGGCCAACCGCCCGAGAGTTCGGGAACGGGCTTCGACGCCGGCAACGTTGCGGACGGCGCCGATCGCAGGGTCGCGGCATTGTCGGAACGGCGGGCCAAGGGCGCTCTCAATAAACGAACGGAACCATCGAATACGGGACCCTCGCCCTGTAGCGCCGCCAGAGTTCCCCGTACTTGGCCTGGCAGCGGCGCTCGTCGCGCCGGGAACGGTGCGACAGGAGGACCGCGAGCCACGCGGGCAGCACGTAGGGCACCCAGGATGCGAACCCGCTCGTGAGGGCAAAGGAGAGGTAGACGCAGATCTCCCCGGTATAGTTGAGATGCCGGCCGATCCCCCAGAACCCGGAAACCAGCAGGCGCCCGTCCACGGTCTCGGCAGGTTTTCCCCAGATCGTCGTTCCGGGGTTACGCCTGAAGCGGTGCTTCTGCCCGTTGGCGCCGCGGAACATCCAGAAGCCGAACACGTAGAGCGCGACGATCCCGGCCGCGGAGACCGGGCTCAGCGGCGGCCCCGACGCGTCCACGAGCCACCAGCCGACGATGCAATAGAAGAACGGCACGAGCACATAGTCGCCCCAGACCAGCATCCATCCGAACCGCTCGCTGACAATGTCCCAAGTGTGGATCATGCCGCCTTCGAACTGGAAGTAGTTGAGCACATACAAGAAGGTGAATAGCTGGTACAGGATCATCGCGAGCGTCAGTTCGCCGCGGGTTTCGTACTGAACCACGGCGAACGACGCGTTGAAGAGCGCGAGCCCGATGAGCGAGGGGCGGTAGCTGAACATCTTGAGGTCCACGCCGAGCAGGGCGGGATTGAGTTCGACACCGGCGAAGTATCCGCGCCAGAATCCCCGAGACGCTCCTTGCGCCCGTGTGCCGCGCAGGTAGAGCCAGCCCGAAAGCGCGAACGCGAATACGTTCGTCACGGCGAAGAGAGCGAAAAAGTGAGTGTGCAGGACCGACAGCGAGAACCAGCCGGAGAGCTGGGCTAGAGCGGCCAGGACCGCGGTCAGCAGGAACAGCGTCAGGCCGTTGAGCTTGTAGGCGATCGATTTCCCGCCGGAATCCGGCCCTTCGATGCGGCGTCCCGGCAGCACAATCGACCCCAGAAACAGGGCGACCACAAAGACCGCCAGCATCGCGGCCGCATCGGGGAGCATGCCGCCGGAAAACACGGGCAAACCGAATTGCGGCTCAGGCGCCGGCATCGTCCCCGCCGTTCACGCGTTTCAGATGCTCCTGCCACTTGCGAACCGTCACGTTCTGAAAGGCCCGTACCACCGGGTTGAACTCCAGGGGACGGGCGCTCCAGTGCCGCTCGTACCCGTCCTGCTCCGCTTCGACCGCCACTCCATCTTGCTCAAGCAGCGGGCCGATGAGCACACGGTTCGATACTTTCAATACCGTGGACATGGCGAATCGGGGAATGTGCACGGGCAGCAACGGAATCTTCAGCGACTTGAAGTAGAACAGGAAGAACGCCCGCGTGGTGCGCTCGTCGACCGGCAGCACGAACAGCCAGTGCTTGATCGCGTCATCGGTATTCGACCATTGGTAGGGATACTGATAGCAAAGCTCCATGTAATTGGTGTCGTAGCGCTTGCGATCGACGAAGAGCCCGGAAATGCGTCCGCGTCCGACCCTGGTTTCGTAGGCGAGATGCACATCGTCGCCGACGGTCTCGCACCGGGTGAGCTTCGCGTCCTCGAACGGGCGGTAGCGGCGGTGCAGGTAGGCGTGGGTAAAGTCGCTGACGTTGTCGATCACCATCGAGTGGTGGGCCGACCAGGTGAAACTCAGCGGCACACAGGCCCAGCGCCCGCGCCCCTCGAGCTCGGGTATGTCGGGTATCCGTCGAAGTTCCGCCTGTTTCGGGTCGCCCGGAAACAACCAGACCAGGCCGTACCGGACCTTCACTGGATAGGTCCGGAGCGAGACTTCCGGAAAGCCGCGGCCGATGCGCTCGTGCGCGGTTTCGGCGAGCCGGCCGTTGGTGTCGTACTTCCAGCCGTGATAGGCGCAGACGAGCCGGCAGTCTTCCACGACGCCGAGAGAGAGTTTGAGCTGGCGATGCGCGCAGCGGTCTTCCATGGCATGGAACGAACCGTCCGCCGCCCGGAAAAGGGCGATCGACTCCTTCCAGAAAACGACTTCGACCACGCTCCCCGGCTTGATGTTGCGTACTTCCTCGACCGCGTACCAATAGTCCGGATCCATGCCGGCGGCACGGACCTTCTGGCGCAGGTTGCCGGCTTCCTCGAAGCCGGGCGGCGCGCCTGGAGCCGATCCGGGAATGGGATTCACGACGCTGCCCCGCCGGTATCCGGCGGCACGTCCCGGTCGGCCGGGACATGCTCCGCCTGGCCCGCGCCATTCACGCTCGGGCGCTTCGCGTCCGGATTCGTGATGACCCCGCGCTGGTGGTAGTGAAACGCGTAGGCCTCCCGCACCGCTGCGCGAAGGCTGGTCGGCCTGAAGCCGAGTTCCCGTTGCGCCTTGCCGGTATCGGCATGCAGGCGCTTGCGCAACAGGCGGATGGCCCCCGGAGTGAAGCGCTGCGGAAAGTCCGGGTGGCAGCGGCTCAGGTAGAAGCTCGCCACTTCAGAAAATACGAGCATCGCGCTCGACGGGATCCGCCGCCGCGGCCGCGGCACGCCCGAAACCTCCTCCCACAATCCGATGATCTCCGGGATGGTCTTGTACTCGCTGCTGAAGATGTACTTCTCGCCCGAGCGTCCATGGCGCATGCACAACAGGTGGCCCTCGACGATGTCCCGCGCGGCAACAAATTCGAAACCGCCGTCGACGTAGGCATGGAGCTTGCGGTTGGAGTAGTCGCACATGGCTCTTCCCAATCGCGAGGGCAGGAAGTCTGCGCCCCCGATCACGGCACAGCAGGTGGCCACCACAACATCCTGTCCCGCCGCCGCCGCCGCGCGCCAGCACTCGTGCTCGGCGAGCGACTTGCTGCGCTCGTAGGGCATGGTGCGTTCCATCGGATAGAACTGCATTGCCTCGTTGCTGGGCGCCGACGGATTGTCGAGATCGTAGCCGACCGCGCTGAAGGAGCCCGTCATGACCACGCGGCCGGCCCCGGTCTCCCGCGCCGCCCTGAGCACGTTGCGCGTCCCCAGGACGTTGCATTCGAACACTTCCCGGCGGTGGGCGCGATTGCCTTCTATGGTCGAGATCCTGGCCGCGACGTGGTAGACGCCCCTGCAGCCTTCGATCGCCCGCCGCGTGGCCTCAAGGTCCCGAATGTCGCCGAACGTGCGTTCGACATCGAGCCCCTCAAGGCCCTGGTTGTTGTCTTCGTGCCGCAGCAACACCCGGACGCGAACGCCGTCGTCAAGCAAACGGCGCACGAGATTGGCGCCCACATGCCCGGCCGCGCCGGTCACGAAGACGGGCGGCACGCGCGAGCCGGGGGATATGCTTGCTTCCGCTGCCACCCGGGGGCCTCCCTGCGATGTACCAATACCATGTCTTCGGGCCTGTCGGCCGCCGCCCTGCCTGTTCGGCCGATGCCGCGCGATCCGGACCGGGGCGTCCCCTGCCGCAGTACCCCCTGTTGTGTCCCGGCGGGGAACGCAAGGTGGGAATTTTAGCGAATTCGCCGGGAAATAGCGCGCCCGGTTCCGTCAGGGGCGAAGGCGAGCTCGCGAGAACTGACAACCGTGCCGAAAGTGCATATGATCCTGAAGGCACGGGGATGCTAGTGGAGAAAGCAAATGCCTGACGTACGAATGAAGTCAGCCGTCCTGGGAGCTCTCGTTTTTCTCGTCGGCGCAGGCTCGGTCGTCGGCAATATCATCACCGGCGAAGGCATGCCCAATCCGAATCCCGTGCTCACCAACCAATGGGGCGAACTGCCCGCCGGACGGACCTGGGGGCACACGGCCGGTATCGATATCGATCCCACCGACGGCCATGTCTGGGCCTATGAACGCTGTGGGTCCGCTGCCGGCATGGCTGCCGGCGGGCCCGTCAACTGCGATACCAATCCCGTCGATCCGATATTCAAGTTCGATCGCAATACAGGGGAAGTGCTGGCCAATTTCGGTGCGGGAATCTTCACGATACCCCACGGAATCCATGCGGACCATGACGGAAACGTGTGGGTTACCGACTTCGCCACCAACGCCGACGGCACCAAGGGCCAGCAGGTGCACAAGTTCAATCCCGACGGCGAGTTGTTGATGAGCCTGGGCGCCGCGGGGCAGGCGGGTAACGACGGCGCCCACTTCAATCAGCCGAACGACGTGGTCGTCGCAGCAGACGGCAGTATTTTCGTATCCGACGGCCACAGCGGCCAGGGCATGACAACGGCTGACGCGGTCGAAGAGGGCCGGCGGTCCGGTCAGACCGGCCGCATCATGAAGTTCGCGCCCGATGGCACCTTCATCACGCAGTGGGGACAACTCGGGACGGCTCATGGCGAGTTTCGCACGCCCCATGCACTGGAGATCGATTCGCAGGATCGCCTCTGGGTCGCGGATCGCGGCAACCACCGCCTGGAGATTTTCGACCTGGAGGGCAACTACCTGGAATCCCGCTACAGCTACGGCCGCATCAGCGGAATCTTCATCACCGACGACGACATGGTTTACGCGATCGACTCCGAATCCAACCCGTACAACCACATCAACTGGATTGCGGGCGTTCGCATCGGCCCTCTGGACGAAGATCGCATCGTTGCCTTTATTCCGGGATATCCCACCGAGACTCGAGGTTACCAATCGACCGCGGGTGAGGGGGTGGCTGTGGCCGGCGACGGCACGGTTTTTGTCGCCGAAGGGCCTGCCTCGATACCCATTGCCGGAGGTGCCTTCAGCCGATACAGCGCAGAGTAGCAGTCAGAGAGAACACCTGAGCGTTTCCGACTGTTACGACAGCCGGGTCGCGGAAGTCCGGGGCGTGCTGACCGACGTGAGATGGCGCAATCCGCATGCCCGCATCGGCCAAAGGACAATCCCTTTTTATTCCGGCAACCCGAATTCGCCGATCGGATAGCCGATGGGGTACAGGCTCTGGTAGTTGCCCGGCGAGTCGTCGTAGTTTGGCTCCCTCCAGCGGTACATGTTGTCCCACATGGAGATGATGTTCGTGCGGCGCCAGGTTGCCATGTTCAGGTAGTCGGCGAAATCGTCCATCGTGACGCGCTCGATGATTTGCTCGATGCTCGCGCCTTGCACCATTTCGTTCAGCACGCGATCTCTGAGCGCCACCACGTAGTCTCGAAAGTCCAGAAAGCCCTGTTGTGTGGTGGGTCCGGCATGCCCGGGTATCACGATGTCAACATTGTCCAGCCTGGCCAGCACCCCGAGCGTTTCGATCAGGTTCTCGACATGGGCATCTCGAAAATCAGGCAATGCGACCGCCCTCTCCCCCCACACGATATCGGGCGCGATGAGAACCCCCTCCTCCGGGAGGTGGATCTGAATGAGGTTATTGCTGTGCGTATGCCCGAAGTGGTAGAGAAACAGCGTCTTGCCACCCAGGTGAATTTCCATCTGCTCTTCGAATACGACATCGGGTATCGAGGTGTTCCGGCCTTCCCGGACTATGTGCTCCCTCGCGCTCGCGTGTGAAACGGTAACCGCGGTGTCATCGAAAACCTGCAGCCCGCAAATGTGATCCTCGTGATCGTGGCTCAGGATGACGTACTTGACGGGCACATCGTAGAGCCTGCCCAGTTCCGCCTTGAGCCATTCCGGGTTGCCTTCGCCGCGACACGTGCCGTCAATTACGGCGAGGCCTTCATCCGTGACAATGACGACGCTGTTTGTAGCACCGGGCCGATGCACCGTACGGAAAACGCTGTCGGTGATCCGGACCAACCTCGGCGACCCGTCCGCGGCGTCCTGGGATGCCGAATGCTGGAAGAAAAACGCCGCAATCAAGAGCATTAGACCAGAACTGACTCTCCGCTGTTTCATTCGTCTTCTCCGCGAGTTCTGAAATTTCTTCTGCCACCTTGTTCCTACGCCAATCGCAAGTCAATGGCGAGTGCGATTGGCGGTTCCGAGCCGCTGAGACAACGCACCCGATTGCGCAATCCCTGATAGAATCGGGAGATTAGGCCACTTGGGGGGACCAGGGGTTGGCCTGCCGCCGGCAACCGCTCCCCGGTGAGAACCTCGCCGCGAGGAGATCGTCATGAGAGCAAGAATCGCCCTGATTCCCATTCTGGGACTCGTCGTTTCCATCGGCTGGACGAACGGGGCCAACATCGCCTCGGACATGGCGGAGTATGCGCGAGAGTTTCTGCGCTCCCTCCACTTTGAGAGCCGGGAAATGGCGAACCTCGCTTTCGACGACGAGAACCGCTACGACTGGCACTACATCCCCAGGATGGGCGAGCGACAGGGCATTCCCTACAAGTCAATGACGGTCCCTCAGAGCCAGCTCGGTCATCGCCTGATGAGCACGGCGCTCAGCCATGAGGGTATGTCCAAGGCGCTGGGCGTGATGTACCTGGACCAGATTCTGTGGGAGATCGAGCGAACCGAAATGCGCGACTCCGAACTCTACTACGTCACCGTCTTTGGCGATCCCTCCGACGAGGGCAACTGGGGATGGCGCGTGGAGGGGCATCACCTCTCGTTGAATATCACCATCCGGGATGGTGAGGTGATTTCCACCTCGCCGATGTTCATGGGCGCGAATCCTGCGCGCATCCGGGATGGGGCCCAGGAGGGGATGGAGGTGCTGGAAGGCGAGCAGGAACTGGCCAGGCGCCTCCTGCACATGTTCGACGACCAACAGCGAGAGGTTGTCGTCTATGCAAACAGGCCACCCGTGGACATCGAGACACGCGAGATCGTGCAGGTTGAGCCCGGGCCGCCGCGCGGGCTCTCGGTCCGCGAGATGTCCGAAACCCAGGCCGGTCTACTGATGCAACTGGTCGAGGAATATGCCTACAGAATTCGCCCGGAACTCGCCGATGCGGAGATGGCGGAAATCCGCAGAGCCGGCGTGGAAGAGATTCACTTCGGCTGGGCCGGAGGCGACGAGTTCGGCGAGCCCCATTACTATCGGATTCAGGGACCCACGTTCCTCATTGAGTACGACAACCGGCAAAACGGCGCGAATCACATCCACTCGGTGTGGCGGGATCTGACCGGAGACTTTGGCCAGGACCTGCTTGCTCAGCACTACAAACTGAGCCCGCATCACAATTACCAGGACAGGTATGCGTTCGCGGGTACCCGATAGGTTTCAAACAGGCATCGTCAGGATCGCTAGCGAACGAAGGCTGCCGTAATCGGCAGATTACGCCTCCGCCCAGCCGCTGACGGCTTTCACTTCGAGAAACTCCTCCAGTCCCCAGACTCCGCCCTCGCGGCCGTTGCCCGAGGCCTTCATGCCGCCGAACGGGCTCCCGGCACCCCGAAACTGACCGTTCATCTCCACCATCCCGGAACGCAGGCGGCGCGCGACGCGATTGCGTTTGGCGCCGTCTTCGCTCTGAATATAGTTGGTCAGTCCGTAGGGCGTATCGTTGGCGATGCGAACCGCGTCCTCTTCGGTGTCAAAGGGAATGATCGACAGGACCGGGCCGAATATTTCCTCTCGCGCGATCGTCATGTCATTGGACACGTCGGCGAACACGGTCGGGCGGACGAAGTAGCCGGAATCCATGCCATCGGGCAGCCCCGGCCCCCCGGCAACCAGGCGCGCGCCCTCGTCGATCCCCGCTTGAATAAAGCCCTGAATCTTGTCGAACTGCCCGCGGCTCACCACCGGGCCGGCGTGCCGCCCTTCCCTGGATGCCGGACCCACATTGTGGCTGTGCGCAGCCGCCGCCGCCGCCGCGACACATTCATCGTAGATCTCCCGTTGCACCAGCATCCGCGTGGGCGCATTGCACGACTGGCCGGTGTTGTTGAAGCAATGCAGGACCCCGCGCTTCACGGCTTGCTCGCCCGCATCGCTGAAGATGATGTTGGCGCCCTTCCCGCCGAGTTCCAGGTGCACCCGCTTGTGCGTGGCAGCGGCGTTCTTCGAAATGTCCTCCCCGGCGCGCGTGGAACCGGTGAATGAAATCATGTCGAGGTCCGGGTGACCGCTGAGCTGTCTGCCGACACCGGGTCCGTCGCCGTTGAGCATGTTGAAGACGCCGGGCGGCGTGCCGGCATCGTGCATGACCTCGGCGAACACCATGGCCGACAACGGCGCGATCTCCGACGGCTTCAGCACCATCGTGCATCCGGCTGCCAGCGCGGGGATCACCTTGAGGGTGACCTGGTTCATCGGCCAGTTCCAGGGCGTGATCAGGCCGCAGACACCCACCGGTTCATAGAAGATGCGGTCGTTGGGCGCGTGCGGGCCCAGCATCCGCTCGAACTCGAATTCCCTCAAAACGCGAATGAAGCCCTTGATGTGCCACTGACCCGAACCCGCTTGCTGGTTCCTGGCCAGGTCGATCGGCGCGCCCATTTCCAGGCTGATGGCGTGAGCGATGTCGTCGGACCTCGCCTCGTAGATTTCGAGGATGCGTTCGAGCAGGGCAACCCGTTCGTCCCTTGACGATGCAGACCAGCCGTCAAAGGCGGAATTCGCCGCCGCCACCGCAGCGTCGGTATCCGCCTGGCCTCCCAGTGAAATCACGCCGACGACGTTTTCGGTGGAAGGGTCGATCACATCGAAATCGTTGGCCTGGCTGGGCGCAACCCATCGACCGTCAATATAAAACTGGCGCTTGTCCAACACGTGCCTCTCCAATGGTCGGATCCGGACGACAGGTTCTACCAAGTTTTGTGCACGTTGCCAACCGGTGCGAGTACCGAGACACCTGTTAATGATCCTGCATCGGGGTTGGCATCGCGCGACTCCGGTTGTCCGAGGCCATCGGACGCAGTCTGCTAGTATTTCCGCGCTTGAACGAGCGCAATTTCCGGATGGGCATGCGGATACTTCGAACGCGGGATGATTGATGTTCTGCAGTTATTGATCAGCGGAATCTCGCTGGGCTGCGTGTATGGATTGATCGCGCTCGGCTTCGTGCTCATCTACAAGGCTACGGAGATGGTCAACTTCGCCCAGGGCGACATCATGATGCTCGGGGCTTTTGTCGCGTTCACCTACATCAATACCCTGGGTATGCCCTTCCTGTGGGGTGTCCTCGCAACCATCGCGACCATGGCCGTGTTCGGCATGCTCATCGAGCGGCTTGCCCTGCGAAGGATGATCGGCGAGCCGCCGTTCGCCGTGCTGATGATCACGATCGGACTCGGCTTCATCTTTCGCGCCGCCGCGGGCGCAATCTGGGGAAACGACCCGAAGTCGATTTCCTCACCGTTGACGGGAGGCGTGCTGAGAATCGGCGAACTGACCGTCGGCTACGAAAATCTCGCGGTCATCGGCGGCACCGCCGTCCTGTGTGCCGGGCTTTACCTGTTCTTCCGGTTCACCCGGCTCGGTATCGCCATGCAGGCCACGTCGCAGAACCAGCTTGCCGCTTTCTATATCGGCATACCGGTCAAGCGGATCTTCAGCATTGTCTGGGCGCTGTCGTGCGCCATCGCCGCGGCCGCCGGGATCCTCGTTGCCCCCGTATCGCTCATTGACCCGACGATCGGTTTCATCGGCATCAAGGCATTCGCGGCGGCCATCGTGGGCGGCTTCGGGAGCTTGCCGGGCGCCATCCTGGGTGGCCTGATCGTCGGCATCGCCGAGCAATTCGCCGGCCTCTACGGACCGACCGGTTCCGCCGACATCAGCGCCTACGCCATCATTCTCCTGATGTTGTTCGTCAGACCGGAAGGGCTTTTCGCAACCATCCAGCAGAAAAAAGTCTGATGCGATTCATCTTCAAGACCCATTATCGGCAGGACATCGCGATCTTCAGGCACGATGGGCAGCGCTTCTGGTACGGGCTTCTGGCGATCGCCGTACTGCTGGCGCCGCTCGGTCTGGATACCTTCTACCTGGGGGAACTCGCCCTCGTCTACATTTACGCAATTGCCGGAATCGGCCTGATGCTGCTCGTCGGGTACACGGGACTCGTCAGTCTCGGTCACGCGGCCTTTCTCGCCATCGGCGCCTATGCGCATGCGATTCTCATGACCAACGGGCTCCCGTTCCCGGTGTCATTGATTCTCGCGAGCCTGGTCTGCACGGTGATCGGCGCAATCATCGGCCTGCCCGCCATGCGCATGACCGGAATCTATCTCGCGATTGCCACGCTGGCCTTCGCATTCATCGTCGAACACGCCATCGCGCACCTGGAACCGCTGACCGGCGGTTTTCGGGGCATGCCGGTCCCGCGGCCGATCCTGTTCGGCCTGGACCTGGGCGCCGCCGTCCCCTTCTACTTCGTTTGCCTGTTCGTTCTGATTGCGTGCCTGTTCGGTGCATTGAATCTCCTGCGTAGCCCGACGGGACGCGCAATGATCAGCATCAGGGATTCGGAGATTTCCGCCCAAGGCATCGGCATCGATCTCGTCAGAACCAAGAGCGTGGCCTTTGCAATATCGGCGGGGTTCACCGGGCTTGCGGGCGGCCTGTTTGCGCATGACTTCGGCTACCTCTCCCCCGACACCTTTACCATTCTGACGTCCATTCAGCTATTGCTCATGGTGGTGGTCGGTGGCCTCGGCTCGCTGCACGGAGTCATATTCGGCGCCATCTTCATCGTGCTGCTGCCCCAGTGCATCGCCCTGGTGCGGGACTGGATGCCGCCCACCGTGGGACAACTGCCGGGTCTGGAACCCGGACTCTTCGGGTTGGTGCTGGTGCTCTTCCTTGTCTACGAGCCACTGGGGATCTACGGTCGGTGGCGGAAAATCAGGGACTACTTCGAGGCCTTTCCGCTGTACCGCAAGGCGACGCACAAGCGCCAGCGGAGTTACCTGCGAACAGAGCGGGTGAAGTGAGCGAGATAATCTTCAGCGCGCGGGCGCTAAACCTGAGTTTCGGCGGCGTGCATGCCGTGCGCGACGTGTCCTTCGACGTACAACGCGGCGAAGTCTTCAGCATCATCGGGCCGAACGGAGCCGGAAAGACAACGGTCCTGAACCTGATCAGCCGCCTCTACGATGTCGAGGGTGACGGCCGCCTGCTGTTCGAAGGCCTGGACATGACGCGGATCGCCGCAAGCGAGGTGGCCCGCCGGGGCATTGCGCGCACCTTCCAGAACACCGAGCTTTTCGAACACGAAACCGTGCTCAAGAACCTGCTGATCGGCCGCCACGTGCACAGGCGCACGGGCCTGCTCCCGGAACTTTTCTTCACACGCTCCGTGGCTCGCCAGGAACTCGCGTTTCGCCGGGCCGCCGAAGACATCATCGACCTGCTGGAATTGCAGGGCTATCGCGATCAGGTGGTCGCCAACCTTCCCTATGGCATCCGCAAGATGGTCGAGGTTGCCCGAGCGTTGTGCATCGAACCAAAACTGCTCCTGCTCGATGAGCCTTCGTCCGGCCTCAATCCGGAAGAGACGGAGGACGTGGAGTTCTGGATCGAGGACATCAACGAGGAACTCGGCGCAACGATCATCATGGTGGAGCACGACATGAATCTCGTCTCCCGCGCATCGAACCGCGTGATGGCCATGGCCGACGGCGCCGTGCTCGCCATCGGGCAATCGAGGGACATTCGGAATCATCCCGACGTCCTGCGGGCCTACCTCGGAGACTAGGGTGGCGACGCTCCTCGAACTCAAGAACGTCGAAACCTACTACGGTCCGGTGATGGCGATCCGCGGCGTCAGCCTGCAGGTGAGAAAGGGACAAATCGTGGCGCTGCTCGGCGCCAACGGGGCCGGGAAGACGACGGTCCTCAAGACCATCAGCGGCGCTATGGAGCCCCAGAAGGGCTCGATCACGCTCGATGACACCGAAATCCAGGGCCTCGATCCGGATACGGTGGCACGCATGGGGGTGGCTCACGTGCCGGAGGGCCGTGAAGTCTTTCCCTTCCTGTCGGTGGAAGACAATCTCAAGGTCGGCGCCTTCAGTCGCCGGGACGGAGGCGAGGCGGCCGATCTGGAGTCGATGTACGGCTACTTCCCCGCGCTTCGGGAGAAGCGGCATGTGGAGGCGGGCTTTCTGTCGGGCGGCCAGCAGCAGATGCTCGCCATCGCGCGCGCGATGATGTTGAAGCCCGAGGTCATGCTCCTCGACGAACCTTCCCTCGGGCTGGCGCCGCGCCTTGTGGGCGAGATTGCGGCTATCGTGCGCCGACTGAACGATGAGCGGAACGTCACCATCCTGCTGGTCGAGCAGAACGCGAAACTTGCACTGGAAATCAGTCAATTCGGCTACGTGATGGAGCACGGGCGAATCGTGATGGAGGACACATCGGAACGCCTGAGAAACGCGGCGGACATCAGGGAGTTCTACCTGGGCATGAAGGATCAGGGCGTGCGTGGGCGGCGCCGCTGGAAGCAGAGAAAGACCTGGCGCTGATGTCGGACTACGACACGGAACTCACCTCGATCGAAGGTTTCCGCACGATACCGGCGTTGTTCTGGCATCGAGTCATCACCGAGGCCGACACGGTGGCGATTCGCGAAAAGGACTTCGGCATCTGGAACGAGTACACGTGGCGGCATTACGGCGATCAGGCCAGGCTGATCGGCCTGGGATTGAAGGCGCTCGGGCTCGCACGCGGCGATGTCTGCTCCATCGCGTCGGTAATCAACAAGGAATGGCTGTTCGCGGATCTCGGAATAATCTGTGCAGGGGGCGTTACGAACGGGGTCTACCCCACCGACGCTCCCAACCAGGTCGAGTACCTGATCGCCGACAGCGGTACGCGCTTCTACTTTGCCGAAGACGAAGAACAACTGGACAAGGTACTGGAAGTCCGGGAATCCACGCCCACGCTGGACAAAATCATCATCTTCGACATGGAAGGGCTGCGCAACTTCAGCGACGAGCAGTGCATGAGCATCGAGTCGTTGCTCGACATGGGGCGGGCCTGGCTCGCGAACCATCCGGAGACCTGGGAGCGGGAAATCAACGCGGCCGAACCGGAGGACCTGATGATCATGACCTACACGTCGGGCACCACGGGCAGGCCGAAGGGCGCAATGATCAGTCACCGAAACATGATTTCCCAGATGATCTGCCTGCGTGAAGCGATGCCGATGCAACGGGGCGATGAGCAACTCGCTTTCCTGCCGCTCGCTCACATCGCCGGCCGAGTGTTCTACACATTCGCACCCATGGAATCGTGCGCGACCGTCAATATCGTGGAAAGCCTGGAAACGACGGTACAGGATCAGCAGGAGGTCTCCCCGACCGTTCATTTCGCGGTCCCGCGCGTATGGGAGAAGCAATACTCGGCCGTTTCGATCAAACTCGAGGAGGCTACGACCCTCGGGCGGTTCGCCTACGACCGCGCGCTGGCGATCGGGAGGCGCGCCGCCGAATATCGCAAGCGCCGGGAGCCATTGCCGGCGGGTCTGGCGGTATTGAGCTTCATTGCCGACCTGCTCGTCTTCAGGAACGTGCGCCGGTTGCTGGGGATCGACCGGTGCCGGTGGCTTTCCACGGCGGCCGCGCCCATCGCGCCGGACCTCATCGAGTGGTTCTGGGCACTCAACCGGCCCATGTACGAGGTCTACGGGCAAACGGAGTGCTCGGCGATCGCCACCGCCAATACCGAGGCGGGCTGCCGTATCGGCAGTGTCGGGCGGCCCATCTCGGGCATCGACATCAAGCTCTCGGAACAAGGCGAAATCCTGATCAGGGGGCCGGGCGTCATCCGGGGCTACTGGAATCAACCCGACAAATCCGCCGAAATGATCGTCGACGGCTGGCTGCACACGGGCGACGTCGGGCGCATCGACGCTGACGGTTACATCTACGTCGTGGACCGGATGAAGGACATCATCATCACGGCGGGGGGCAAGAACATCACCCCGAGCGAGATCGAGAATCAGCTCAAGTTTTCTCCCTACATATCGGATGCCGTCGTCGTTGGCGACAGGCAGCCTTACCTGACATGTCTCGTTATGATCGATCAGGAGAACGTCGTGAGGTTTGCACAGGTGAACGACGTACCCTTCACCAACTACACCAGCCTTTGCCGCACCGATGCGGTGATCGACCTCGTCGGCCGGGAGATCGAAAAGGTGAACGCGCGGTTTGCGCGCGTCGAGACGATCAAGAAATATCGACTCATCGATCAGTTGCTGGACCCGGAGGACGAGGAACTGACGCCCACCATGAAGCTCAAGCGCAAGGTCGTGAACGTGAAGTATGCCGATCTCATTGGTAGCATGTACGGGCACTGAAGCAATCGGGAATGAGCCTCCGGGAATTTTCCCCTGGCGGCCTGAATCGGGGAGTTGATCATGTACGGCAAACTGGCGCCCGTCCTGTTTTCTCTGCCATTGATGGCTGCCTGCGGCGGCGGGGACAGCGCCGACAGCGATGCCGGAGCCCCGGTCAGGGGCGTGACCGACACCGAGATCGTGATAGGGACCCAGAACGACCTCTCCGGCCCCGCGGGCCTGCTTGGCGCCGAAGCCGTAAACGGCGCCCGATTGCGTTTCGAAGAGGCCAACGCGGCGGGCGGAATCCACGGGCGGCAGATCCGGTTCATCGTCGAGGATGCTCAGTACCAGATCCCCAGAGCCATTCAGGCGACCAACAAGCTGGTCAACCGGGACAATATCTTCGCCATGCTGTTGAGCATGGGCACGCCGATGAACAACGCCGTGATGGAGACGCTCTTCGAAGCCGGCGTCCCGAACCTCTTCCCCATCTCCGGCGCTCGCCAAATGGTCCAGCCCTTCCGGCCCATGATGTTTACGGCGCGCGGAATCTACTACGACGAAGTTCGCGCGGGAGTTCGTTACTTTGTCGAGGAACGAGGCGCGCAGAGTATCTGTGTCATGTACCAGGACACGGACTACGGTCAGGAAATTCTGGAGGCCGCGCAGGATCAGACCGAAGCGATGGGCATGGCCGTCACCGAGGTCTCGGCGCACAGGCCGACCGATACGGAGTTCACGGCGGCCGTACTGCGCCTTCGCAATGCCGGTTGCGATACGGTGATGATGGGTACGATCAACCGGGACACGATCCTGATTTTCGAGACGGCCAGAAAGATGGGCTGGACCGATGTCTCATTCGTCGGGCAAAACGCTTCCTACAACAAGGCGATCGCCGCGACCGAAAGCGGAGCGTCGGAAGGCTATTACGCATTCGTTCATATTGCCGCCATTTACGGCGATGACGACATGAGCCCGGAAGTCGCGCGCTGGTACCGGAGTTTCACCGAACGGTTCGGGTCCGAGCCCGGGTACCCCGCAATCGAGGGCTACCGCAACGCCGGTATCCTGGTCGATGCCATGGAAATGGCCGGACGCGATCTCAGTGCCGATGGGCTGATGGCGGCGCTGGAGTCCATGACCGGCTACGAGGACATCTTCGGCTACCGGCTGACGTTCGGCCCGGACGACCACAAGGGCGTGGATGAGTCCGTTCTGACGACGGTCGTTGACGGGCGCTGGGTGACCCTGGAGGAATCCGTCCGCTATTGAGCGCCAGTCGCCTGACCTCTCTTGATGCGGTAACCAGGCGGAATTGACCATGTCCGTAGCCGAACAACGCATCAATGTAGACGAGCAGCTGAACCGCAGCCCCGTCGGTCGTTTTCACGCGCTTGTGGTCGCGCTGTGCGGAATGGTCGTGCTCATCGACGGCTACGACCTGGTGGTCATGGGGCTGGTGATTCCGACGATGTCGGAAGCGTGGGCCGTGGAACCGTCGGTATTCGCGCCGGCGCTGTCGGCAGCCCTGATCGGCGTGCTGTTCGGTTCGAGCCTCGCCGGCATGGCGGCGGATTCCTTCGGGCGCCGCTGGACGATGGTCGTGTTGCTGCTGGTCGCCTCCGCATTCATGCTGTTGTCGGCGCGGGCCGAGTCCCTGATCGAGCTGACCGCGTACCGCTTCATGACCGGTTTCGGCGCCGGCGGGACCATTCCGCTCGCCATCGCCTTCACCTCCGAGTACATGCCGGAACGCAAACGCAACATGCTCGTGATCCTCATGTACGCCGGCGCGCCCATGGGCTCGGTGGTCGGCGGTTTCATCGCTCCGTGGATGATCGCCAACTACGGGTGGCAGGGCATATTCGTGCTCGGCGGCATCCTTCCCCTGGCCGCCGCGCTGGCGGTCGCACTGTTGTTGCCCGAGTCCGTCCGGCTGCTGGTGTCTCGGGGCTGCGATCACGGCGTGGCTGCGCGCCTGTTGCAGCGCGTGAATCCGCAGTTCAGGCCCGAGCCCGGGCAGCGGTTCTTCGTGCCGGAGCAGGAAGCGAAAAGGAAGCTGGCCGGCATCCGGGAACTGTTCGGCGGACGCAAGACGCTCGTCACGGCCATCGTCTGGGTCGTGTTCTTTGCCAACCAGTCGATCATCTTTCTGTTCGCCCTGTGGTTGCCGACGCTCTTCAGCGAGAGCAACGTACCTCTGGGCGTCGCACTCTATGCCTACGCGCTGTACAAGCTCGGCGGTGCGGTCGGGGGCGTCGGTTTCGGCGTGCTGAGCGATCGCGTGGAGCCGGCAAACGTATTGCGTGTGACCTACCCCATCGCCGCGGTACTGGTGGTGGTACTGGGTCTGACAACGTTCTCGGTACCCCTGCTGGCGGTGACCGCCGTGGTGACCGGTATCTGCGTCGGCGGCTCTTCCCTGTGCCTGGGGTCGATGACGGCCGGCCTGTACCCGGTCTACGCCCGCGCCACGGGCGTCGGCTGGGCGCTGGGGGTCGGGCGCCTGGGCTCGATCATCAGCCCGCTGCTGGGCGGCGCGGCGATCGCCGCCGGCCTGAGCATGCCGGTGATCCTGCTGGTGTCGGCCAGCGCGCCGGTGATCTGTGCGCTCGGGGTCTGGTTACTGCCGGCGCTGACGACAGAAAATCGAACCGCGTCTGCGTAGTTCGCAGTTCAGCCTATCCGGGCCAACAAGGGCAATGATCCAGCAGTCGCCGTGATCCCTAGCCCGACGCCGGATGATCCCTCCGCGCCACATCGCCAAACGGATCGACGAAATGCCGGTCGGTCGCGACATGGACGGATTCCGGGTGCTTCGCGCGCATCATGGCCTTGATGACCTCTCCCATGCCCTTGCGGGCGTAGATCAGGAACAGGTACTTGCCGGACTCGATGTCGTCGTGAAACGGTTCCAGTTTCTTGTTTTCGGTAGATATGCCAACCAGGCCGCCTACCCACGCCCCGAAGCAGGTCGCAAGCACCACTACGCCGGCGTACGCGGCGAAGGATACATTCGGGCCGAAGGGTTGCAGCGACGCCATTACCACCGCACCGACCACGCCAGCCATGAACCCGGCGAAAGCGCCGGTGAGCCCGGACCGTACGATGTCCAGGGTCTCGATGTAGTTGCTGGAGTGGATGCGATGTTTCTGCAGCCCGGCTTCATCCTTGCTGATGACATGGATGTACCAGTCATCGACGCCGACGGCATGCAGATCGTCCGAGATGGTATGGGCGCTCTTCAAGGCTGGTGTCAGAAAGTACAGGCATTTCATACTCTTAACCCCCCAAGACTAGCCTGACCATACTACCACAGGGAATTCTGGCCTCACCGGACAGAGTCCCGAGCGCGATCAGGATCCGCAAGGGCGTACAATAGGTGCACAACAACCATTCGAACAGGCGGGAATCATGAAAGTCCGAACCCGTATCTTCCTGACCCGTTCCACCATGATCGCCGCGCTGACAGTTCCTGTTTTTTCAGCCGTCACCGAGGCTCATCACTCCCGTGCCGAGTTTTCGGAGGACATCCTCGAGATCGAAGGCGAGATCGTCGCGGTGGACTGGTGGAATCCGCACCCGATGATCACGATGTATACCGTAGATGACGCCGGTCTGGAAAAGACCTGGAGGATCGAGTCGTGGCAGTCCGCAAACTCACTGGAGCGCAAAGGCGTACCGGACGGTAACCTGTTTCGTGTTGGTGATCGCGTGACCGTGGCCGGACGGGAGTCCATGCGCCGCCCGGGTTTGGTGCTGGGGACCAATGTTCAGCTTGCGGACGGTGGCGAAGTCATTTTGCGCTCCCAGGGTGAACCCCATTTCGGCGGACCGGTCGTGGGCGGTGTGGAATGGTCACTTGACGGCAGCGACATCCGGGCAGGAGAAGAGCCTCAGGGCATCTTTCGTGTCTGGAGCATCGATAGCCGCGACGTAATGCCCGGCGATGTTCCCCTGACCGAAGCCGCGGCCGAGCAGGCGGCGTCGTTTGACGAATTGAGGGATCATCCCCAGTGGAGCTGCCAACCCGAGGGAATGCCCCTGGTGATGGACTCGTTCTACCCCATCGAATTCACCGATCACGGCGAAACGATCAGCCTGCGGCTGGAACGGACCGACGCGACCCGCACCATTCACATGCATGCCGGCGCAAGCTCGGACAACCAGGCGCCCAGCCGGATGGGATACTCGGTGGGACGATGGGACGGAGACACCCTGGTGGTGACGACCGACAGGATCGACTACCCCTACTTCGACGATGATGGCACGCCGCAGACGGGCTCCCTGGTCATAGTCGAGCGGTTCGAACTGGGCGACGATCGGCGCACGCTTCAGTCGACCGCAATCGCCACGGATCCCGCCGCGTTCACCGCTCCGGTCACGATCCTGACCCGTTGGCGATGGGTGCCCGGCGAAGTGATCAAGCCCTGGAACTGCGCTGTATCCGATTGACCCGGAAACGAGAATCGGAACCCCGGGAAATAGTGGCGAACTTGTACGGCGTGTCGGAAGCTACTGAGCTTCCACCGGGGTGATTTCGACGGTGGAGTCGTGCATCCACCCGCTGTCCTCGTCGCCGACGGTGATGATCTGGTTGTCGTTCATGAACGAGTGCCTTCCCTCGTACCACCGCACGACAATCCCGGTCTCCCGGAGCTCCGGCGAAAGCTGAACCTGGACCCACTCGCCCTGACGGCCGATGACGGGCAGCACGGTGCCCTCCGCAGCCATCACCAGGACCACCGCGCCGGAAGTCGGCCGCGCATGCACGTTTGCATGGCTCGTCGGAACCCTGGCCTGTTCGGTTACCTCGGGCGCCTGTGCGAAGGTCTCGCCATCGGGCACCGGAAGTGCAGCCATGGCGGCGACCGCGCCCACAATCGTTGGCGCCCGGATTGCACGGCTGGCGATTCGCATGATCGACTCGATTCGCATGCCGGACAGTGAATAACGGTTGACGGAGTCTGTCAAGCCGGCCAGAGTTCATCGTGAGGAGTACGCAGATGCATCAAACAAATGCGCGACGGATGATCCTGGCGGGCGCGGCGAGCCTGCTGGCCATCGGCGGCTGCAGCCCGGCGGAGATGGACTCGGGCGAGTCTGAGGCCGATTCGGGAACGACCCAGCCGGACCCGGATGCAATCCGGACGGTGCAGAGCGTGCCCATGGGAGACTACGAAGTCGTCCTCGATTGGCCCAAGCCCCTGCCCGACGACGACCTGTCGCATGACGGATGGACCTGGGGCTCCGGCGCCGGCGTCCTGGTCGAGAGCCCGGACAAGGTCTGGGTGGCGCAACGCGGCGAGATTCAACTCCCGCCCGGCGCCGAACCGTGGATCTGCCCCTGTCTGCTGGAACCTCGCCGTACCAACACCGGCAGGCGAGCCTACTCCGGCAACGAATACCCGTACGAAATGCGGCGGCATCACATTGTGTTCGCCGTGGACCGCGACGGCTATGCCATCGAGGAGTGGCTGCAGCACGACGAGTACCTGGCGCCGCCGCGTGGCTCTGGACTCGGAGAACTGGGGCGCGGCCCGCACAAGCTGTTGATGAATCCCTACGATCCGGAGAGGCACATCTGGATCGTGGACGACGACACGCACGAGATCAGCATCTTCACCAACGACGGCCAGTTGGTGCGGACCATGGGCGAACGCGGCGTGCCCGGGCGCGGCCCCAACAACTTCAACCGGCCCACAGACATCGCATGGCTGCCCGACGGTACGTTCTTCGTCGCCGACGGTTACGCCGGCACCCGCGTGGCCAAGTTCGACCCCGACGGCAACTTCGTGATGGACTGGGGCCGCCCGCCGGCCGATCCGGCCAATCCCGGCCCGTACGAATTCTGGTCCGTGCACAGCATCGGCATCAGCCGGGACCGGCGTATCTTCGTCGCCGATCGCGAGCACAGCCGGATGCAGGTCTTCGACGAAAACGGCAACTTCCTGGACATGTGGCCCACGGGTTACCAGTCGCAGGTCCTCGCCCATATCGTCACTGAGGATGATTTCGTCTGGGTGGCCGACTGGACGACCGGCCGGCTCGTCAAGTACGACCTCGACGGCCGATACATGCTGGACATCGGTGAATTCGGGGCGCTACCGGGCCAGTTCGATGGCGCACACCAGATCGATGTGGACCAGGACGGCAACCTCTACATCACCGAGGTCGCCAACGACCGCTCGCAGAAGTTCCGTCCCAGGCCCGATGCGGACCCGGCCAGGCTGATTCGTCCCATGGTCGGAAAAGCAACGCCGTAGCAGCGACGCCGGGCGTCAGATCGTGGTTCCCGAGGTCATTCCTCGCGATCGCGGTCTTCCGGTGCGGCACCGCGGCCCGGCCCGGGGACCCCGCGAACAGGCGGCGGCCTCACGAAATTCAGCAAGGCTGTACACTAGGACGAGCAAACACGTCCCTGCAGCTCCCGGAGATGGAATGATGGCCGGACCAGACAAAAGCAACCGACGAGAATTTCTGGCCCGGAGTGCCGCGCTCGCGGCCGCGGCCACCCTGCCCGTCCGGTCATTTGCCCAGGAAACCATGGCGGCCCGCGCCATTCCGGGAACGGACGAATACCTGCCCGTCGTTGGGCTGGGTGCGCCGGACATCTTTATCGACCTGCCGCCAGAGGGGAAGGAACTGCCTATAGCCGTGCTTGAGACCATGATCGGCCTGGGTGGCAGGCTTCTCGATACCCCCTCGTTCTTCCGGCCGAACGTACCGTATCTCGGAGAGCTGATTGAGGAAATGGGGATACGGGACCAGATGTTCCTGACCGGCAAGATCACGGTCAACGGCAAGGAGGCGGGCATTCGGCACCTGGAGCGACTCGTCGCTAACCTGAACAAGCAGCCCATGGATCTGCTCATGATCCACAACATGCGCACAATGGATGAGCACTGGCCGACGCTCCGGGAATGGAAGGACGCGGGCCGGACCCGCTACATCGGCGTCAGTCTGACCAGGAATGCCGATTACGTGGAATTCGACCGGTTCATGAGGACCGAGCGACCGGATTTCATCATGACCGGATACTCCATCCACCACCCGCTGGCCGCGGAAACCACGCTGCCGCTCGCAGCGGACCTTGGCATAGCCGTGCTGATCGTAGAGGCGTTCAAGACCGACGACGACGGCGGTATCTTCAGCCTGGTTGCAGGCAAGCCGTTGCCCGAGTGGGCGCCCGAATACGATATCGAGTCCTGGGCGCAGTACTCCCTCAAGTTCATCCTGTCCCACCCAGCAGTGACCGGCGTCGTGACGGAGACACGCCAGGTCCGGCACGTCATCGACAACATGCGCGCAGGGTATGGGCGGCTCCCCGACGAGGCCGCGCGTCAGCGCATGAGTGATTATCTGCTGTCGTTGTAGCTACGGGTCGACCTGCAGATTGATTCGATGTTCTCGGCGCGATCACTGCGTTAGACTCGCGCCCGCAAGTCTGCGGCCCCTGGAGTTGAAACCGGATGCCTGACTGTACAAAGGCTCGATTGGCAGCCGTTCTCCTGTTCACCAACAGCATTGGGCCTGTCGCGTTGGGACAGATTGACTATGACGGAGTCAGGGACGAGGTCGGTACCGTCAGGATCGCAGCGCGCGTACAGCGGTTTGAACCGATCCAGAGTGTGGTGGCCGGCGCTTTCCCCATCCATACGTCGAATTACGACGTGGCAGCAGTCTGGGACCCGGCCGGATCGCGCGCTCACGAAGCCTGGGACATGTCGTTGATCTATCCGCTGCCCGGCGAGATGCAGATCTCCTTTACCAACAATGAAACGGTGGGAATCAGGAGCCAGAGCGGCGGCCTTGCCGGCCAATCCGAAGGACCCATGGAAAGTTCGCGCATCGGCGCGAATTTCAAGGACCTCTGGCTATCGAACCCGGTTGTCCTGCTTGCACATGCAGAGCAACTGGAAGTCAGCCGAAGCAGCATCGGCGAGCAACCGGTCAACCTGCACAACCTGGTGCTGGAGGACACCGAATGGCTGGTAGCGATAGATGAAAGGAACGGCGTTCCCCTGTCGGCCAGTACAACGGAGAACGATCCGCACCGGGGGCGCATCGAAAACCGCATCGAGTTCAGCGACTGGCGCGACGTTGACGGGATTCCCTTCCCGTTTCGCCTGGAACAGTTCACCGGGGACGCCCTGGTGCGTCGTGAGCTGAGGACAGCGGTGGAAGTCAACCCCGGGAATGCGGAGTCGCTCCTGGCTTTCGATGCGAGCGAGCTACCCCCTGGCGATCTGGCCATGCGGCGCTGGGGCTGGGAGATGTCCCACATCATCCTGAAACGTGGCGGCGGTGGAAACATCGGCAACTACCCGCAGATCGACAATGTCACCATCGAGGAGGTTGCGCCCGGGATCTTCCTGGTGCCGGGAACCCACAACAACCTCATCATCGAGGGACCGGAGGCACTGGCCCTGGTGGATGCAAGCTGGTATCCCGAAAGATCACAGACGCTGCTCGCCCGAGTGGCCGAGCGGTGGCCGGAAAAGACGATCAGGTACCTCATCCTCACGCATCATCACATCGACCACACGGGCGGCATGAGGCCGGTGATCGAGGCGGGTGCCAGCGTCGTTACGAGCGAGAAGAACGCCGATTACTTCCGTGAGGTCTTCGATTCGACGATGACGCAGAGCGTGAACCTGATCGAGGTGGGCCAGTTCCTGTCACTGGATGGGATCGGCCGGGAGATTCACGCTTACGACGTCTATACCGAACATGCCGAAGGTATGATCGCGGCGTATGTGCCCGATGAAAAACTGCTGTTCAATGCAGACCTGTTCTCCCCGAACCGCTCGCTGCAGTTCAGCCTGTGGTTCGACGACCTGATGCATGCCATCGAGTGGCATGGAATCGATGTCGAGAAGCACGTGGGCGGTCATGGTTCGGGGATCGCCGCTCATCCGGTGGATGTGTCGGGACATACGATGCCCGTGATCCGCCGGATGGAAATGGGAGCAAACTGACCCGGGACGGCGACGTTCTCGCGGTTGTTGCAAGTGTATGGGAGCCGGCAGTCCGTTCGAACGGTTTGTGAAGGCCCTTGCCGGCGACCAGACTGCATTGTCGGCTGCGTTGAGGGCGCTGCTCCCGGAATCGGAACTGCAAGTCCTGGAGCAGATTCTTGCGCACGAAACCGGACTGACCGAGCCCGGCAAGAATCTGCAGCGGCTTCTGGATCCGATATCGGAGATACCCCGAAAGGGATTCAACTGGGCCGGCAAAACATCGCGGGCAGCCGCGCTTGCCGATGCCCGGAGATCGACCCTCACCGCCAAAGCCAGCGTCAAGGCAAGCGCCAGGATTCTGCCGGGACCCAGCTACGAGCTCAAGGGGACACCGGGTATCGCCGTCGGCTTCAAGGCGCCGCTTTCCCTCGGCCAATTGTCCGCTTCGCGTCAGCGGACAGTTCAGAACCGCCTGCTCGTGAAATTCTCGCACCCCGAAGACACGCGTGTGGTTGAGGCAATGAGCGATGATCTGCCTGTCATCGCCAAACTCAACGATCCCGAATCGCTGCTGGACGCCGGGAACTTCAAGTCGCTCAAGCTGACCACGTCCGGGAAGGTACGTTTTGGCGCCGCGTTGAAGGCCCATCGATCGTGGATACAGTCCCTTGACGCGCCGGATGGCGCCGTAGCAACCCGACTCAAGGCGACTGCCGGCTACGCGATGAACTGGGAGAGGACCGGCGACTTCAGGTTCACCATGAGCCGCGCGCGCGGCGGTCGATTGCGGATCTGGCTGACCGAATCCAGGAAGAACCGTGCCTCACGCTCGCTGTCGCTGGGCGCAGAACTGAAGATCAGGGGGCTTCAACAATCCGTGGCGCCGGTGATGAAGGAAATCGCCCGGTTGCCGGATCACCTCGACGGACTCGTCAAGACATACTCCAGGCCGAGCAGGCTCTTCAGAGACAAGCTCAGGGAGAAATTGAATGCGTCGGACCCGTCATTGCGCGCCCTTGCGGATATCGCGGCAGGTGGCGGCAAGCCCGCTGCCAGGCGATTCGTCAACTCGCTGATCGACGCCATGGTGGCATCGGCCGGCGCCAGGGCCGATCACTGGACCGACCTGCTTGCGGGAAGAATCGACACGGTCGTCGAAAAGGGGCTCAACGCCGTGCCGCTGCCGCCGGACCGCCGTGACGAGCTGACCACCCATGTCCAGGGCAAGGTCAGCGAGGCGCTTGATGACCTCAACGAATCCTTGCTGAAGGACCTGAAGGCAACGCTGCGCGAGGATGCCAAACCCATTACAGCGATGCTCGCCCGATTCGCTGACGGTCCCGCTGAACTGTTCGATGATCTGGACGCCTCCGCAGAGCATTGCCTGGCGCCCCTCAAACGGCTCCTCGCCCGATACCGAACGCTGGAAGAGCGAATCGTCAGGGCGGTGGAGACCGCGGAAAAGGAGCAGTTCACCATTCGGTACGGGCAAGCCGTCTCCCGTAGCAAAGCGGCATCAACCCTGCTCCGGTTTCGATTCGATCCACGCTCGGAGGCAGGCAAGTCCCTGTATCGACAGATGCTGAGGGGCGATTTCGCCGACGCCATGACAGCCGGGATGGATGACGACAACGGCACCATCACGCTGGAAGACTGCGTTTTCAAGCGCACATTCCAGCGGAAGGTCGCTTCCGGACTGACACTCAACCTGTTCGGGCGGGAAGTCGCCTCCAGGCGCACGCTGTCCACACAAGTCAGGGCAGAACACGGCATCGGCGGCCAGATCAACCTGTTCGAAGCCGAGGCCGACGTCTCCGAAGAACATGCCGCTTTCGGCGAAAGTCAGTCGATGCGTGTCGGCAGCCTCCTCCATTTCATCGCTTCACCCGACGCGCCGGACGCCTTCTCCGTGCAACTCAATTACTCCGACAAGCGCATCAGGCCGAAGGAGTTGCGGGAATACCTCACAAGCCTGGAGGACGCCGGGCTCATTGCAGACGGCGCGACGGGGCGCAATATGATCGACAATGGCCTGTTTGGCACACCAGAGGCGGGTGAACGCGTTGTGACGATCAACACCGCGCTGTCGTTCTCCCGAAAGGAGCTTCTTGAGATCACCGAAAACGACGTCGATACGATTACTCGCGTTGCCATAGACGAGCAACTGAAGTCCTGGCGCCGGATTCCATGGGCTGACAACGCCCTCGCCCGGCTTGCGAAAGCCTCGAATCACGACATCTCGGAGCTGATATTCGCCTGGCGCGACTATTCAAGGTCGCGAATCAAAAGGAACCTGGGCATTACCGGTACCCGCATGTCGAAAACTCAGCGCCACATCCTTTATCTCGTTCGAGGTATCGGCGAACGTGCAGAGGAACTGGCCGGCTTTATCGCGCACTGGGGCCAACTGGACCGCATTGGCCGGTCCGTCAGCGACCAGGTCGAGCGGCTGGATGACGCATGCCTGGGCGAGATCAGGGAGTTGCACCAGGACTTGATCGCGGACCTCAGCGCGTGGGTCGATGCCCGCAACTGGATCGTCGGCCTGTCCAGGGAAGACGTTTCCCCCGTCGCGGCAGCCTTTCTGGCGTCGCTGCGCAAGTTGAGCCCAGGAGCCGACGAGCCCCTGATTCCGGTCATCGCCTGGACCGAAGACGGCGAAACACGGCATCTGGCAGTCGTCTGATCCCGCATTGCCCGACGATTGTCGCTGAATGGACGCCGGCTACCTGACTAATACAGAATCGAGCCGTCGGATCCGGCTACCCACACGTCCGCCAGGTACCCCTCACCGATCCGCAAGAGGGAACAGTGCGTATCGTAGTGGAGTGAGCCGAATGCGTTGGGCCTGTTCGGCCTGACGCCAGAGTGACCCAAAGCCCGTTTAGGTTGTATGCTCTCGCCGCTTCCGCACGGTCACACGATGGAGACGCGCCAATGACTCTCAGCACCTACCTCACCTTCGATGGCAACTGCCGCGATGCATTCGATTTCTACCGAGAGGTCTTCGGCGGCGACTTCGCAGTCCTGTCGACGTTCGCCGACGGTCCGGACGACATGGGCGTTCCGGAAGGAGAGATGGATCGCGTCATGCACGTCTCGCTGCCGATCGGATCGAGCGTACTGATGGGGAGCGATACCAGCACGACGCATGGCCCACCGATATCCGCTGGTAATAACTTCTCCATTTCCGTTACCGCCGAGAGCGTGGCACATTGCGATAAGTTGTTTGGCAAGCTGTCAGCGAACGGCGAGATCGGCATGCCCATGCAACACACGTTCTGGGGCGACTATTTCGGCCAGTGCACGGACAAGTTCGGGATCAACTGGATGATCAGCTTCACCCCTTAGTTGGAAGCCGCGCCTGCGGTGGAGGAAATCTCGATGTGGACGCCGCCCGGGCCTTCGAACCACAGCAAGTCCGAGCCGGGCGGATTGGGTCTGATGAGGTATGGCGGAAAGCCGGTCGCCTCGATGCGTTCGGCGAACGATTGCAGGGTCTCGGGAATCCTGAAGCCGAAATGGTCCAGCGACGTGGTGCGACTCGGTGCCATCTCCTCTTCCACCTCGGAGATGTGGATCCAGACATCACCGTAGCTTATGGCGTGGTACCGGCCACCACCGCGCTCCGAATCGTAATCACCGCCGAATATTTCCAGGAACCAATCCCGCACGTCATCCCGGTCGTTCACCATCAGGTGCACGTGACCAAGGCCCGAACTGTCGGGATCCTCGAGAAATTCCATACGCGTACCCCAGGGATCCAAGATATACGCGATCCGGGATACCGTGATGCCCTCCTGAGGCTCCGTATCGATGGTCGCGCCCATGCTCCTGGCCTTCTCCACCGCGGCATCCACGTCGTCCACGTACACGGAAAAGTGATCGATCACACTGCCCACATTGGATGGCGCGGCCGACCCATCCGGCTCGTTGAACATGGTGGCGATGTTGCCGTTCGGCTGGCGCGCGGCGCCCATGCCGCGCTCCCCTCCCACGCGGAGGTCGCCGCCCACGAGCGTGTGATACCAGTGCGCCGCCGCCCATGCGTCGGGCACCCGCAGGTGGACGTGGGTGAATGTGCTTTGTCCCAGGGCGACGCCCGGGAGGAAGATCAGCCACAAGGCCGCAGCTTTGAGGCAGAGTTCTCTTGCGTTTGAATTGGATTGCGTCATGGTCAATTCCTCGTTGGCCTGCGCAAGGATTCATCAGCCAACCGCAGGGGTCCTTGCACAAATCGCATTCAACGATAAGGGGCACAGCTATGAGGGAACCAATACTACCAGCGGCAGCAGCGAGGGTACGTGCTCTCCGTGCAGATGCACCCGGCATGCCCAATTCGAAGAGCGATTTCTACCGGATGATTCCGGAGCGGCATCCGGGGTTTGCCCTGCAAGATCCGTCTCAGTCTAGTCGCCGTAAACTACCGTCAGGTACGCGCTATTGGACGTCCCGTCACCCCAGGGTGCCACGGCCGCCGTATTCAGTGGCGGCGGATTGACCACCACCAGTTCGAACCGTCCCGCCTCCCCGAGAAGATTGTCGTCCAGTGTCACCTCCATCTCCACCGCGCTCAACGGCCGGTTCGGTACCGGCATGCCCCTGAAGAACACCTGCGAACGCTCGACGAAATTGAATCCCGTCAGCGTGAGCGTCAGGTCGTCCGCACCGGCCGTCACCATGATCGGGTCGATGGTCGCAATTGCAGGCTGCAATGCCTCACCGGGATTGCGCAGCGCCGTCGACCGGGGCCCGGCGTCGCCGAACAGCGCCTGCCGGTAAGCGACAACCCAGGGCAGGCCATCCACCGGAGGATTGGCGGGCGCCCTGATCCAGAACGGGCCGCCGTGCCAGGACCGGTAGCCGGGTTCCACCACCCTGCCGTCGAAGATCACGGTGTCCACCGCCCGCAGGTTGGCCGCGTCGGCCAGGGGATCCTCGTCCAGGATGACAATGTCGGCAATCTTGCCCTCCTCCACGGTGCCCAGGTCATCGCCCCTGCGAACCATCTCGGCGGCCCACCGGGTCGCTCCCTGGATGATCTGCATGGGCGTGACGCCGGCTTCAACGAAGATCGCGATCTCGTGGTGCAGGTTGTTGCCGGGGACCATCCTCGCGTTGGTGTTGGCGCCGGGCACCAGCCGTCCACCGGCATCCACGAAGTCCTTGTGAAACCGGAGCGCGGCCCGCCATCCCCTCATCCTGGTCTCGTAGATTTCCCGTGCTTCCGCCGTAAGCCCGTCCATGTCGGCCAGCCCGTTGGGACCCATGGGCCCGGCGGCGCCCTGGGCGGTACCCGACGTATTGGTATAACGATCGAGCGCCGCCACCATCCGGTCGGGCGGATAGTACGCCAGCAGATCGGGACCCGCCTCGGCAAAGAATCGGCGGTCGTCCTCTTCGAACCGCTTCCAGTCCCTGGGATAGCCGGGGTATTCGATCTTGAACGTCGGCGTCAGCGCGGTTCCGCTCTCCACCAGCAAGCGGATCAGCAACTCGGCCCTCTCGGGGTCGATGTCGGCATACATCTCAAGTTCATCGCCGCCGGCATCGTCCGAAGGATTGCGGGTAATGGCCCAGGGCACGCCCGCAGAGTGAGGCAGATTCGTCGAGCCCAGCGCGGCGGCATCCCGCGGCCCGAACGACGGCCCGTAAGAGCGCGTGAATACCGGCACGCCCCGCCTGTCGGCCACCTCGAACCCGGCGCGGTAATACTCCGGGGGCAGTCTGCCGTCCTGGAAGATGATGTAGTCGGCGGTGGCGTCGATGTACGCATTGACCAGACTGCGCGTATCCTCGACGGACTGTGGCCCGCCGTTGGGCGTAAGGGTGGTCTGCAGCGCCATCACCGCGCTCGGCTGCCGGCGGCTGATGCGCGAGATGCCCGTAAAGCTTCTCGGGCCGCGCACGTGTCCCTTGATCGCGGCGTCGCGCTGAGCCACGGCCAGTTCGCCGGAATTGCCGACGTCGATGGTCGAGGTGATGCCGTGATTGAGCATGATCTCGCCGTAGTACCAGTTGTAGCTCACCTGGGCGTCCCAGAGGCCCGGGAGAACGTATTTCCCGGTGGCGTCGATGACCGTGGCATCGACCGGCGTCGAGGCCGTCGCCCCCATGGCCACCCCGGTGATCCTGTTGCCCTCGATCACGATGACCGCGTCGGAAACCGGCTCACCGCCGTTGCCGTCGATCAGGGTGCCGCCGGTGATCACCAGCGCCGGCTCCTGCGCGGCGACGCGCGTGACCGGCCACTGCACGGCGCCAATAATGACGGCCAACACTGCGCATCGCGCCATCGACTTCCGAATCGGCCACCCCGCCGCCGACGAGGTTCTCACGTTCCGGGCCGGATTCCCCTGCATCGGCGCATGCGCCGCGCCACTCCTTCCAGCGTTATTGCATATCACGACATCTGCTCCCATTCGAACGTTGTTTCTGCCCACCCGCTCGTTGCATGCATGCCTGTGTCCATGGTGCCTGTTTCCGCTCTCGACCTTCCCATTTGTGACAGACCTGTAACGCGGCTTGAATCACCTGTGCCGGCTGCCCAAGAATAGGAAACTCCGCCAGATACAATAGCGAGATTCCGGTGAAGACTAGCAACCGTATCGTTCGTTTTCCATGGACTGCGGCATTGGCCATCGCCGGTACGCAAGCCGGCGCACAAACGCCGCCCGCTGCAGGTACGGATTCGGTACCCGCCGTGACGCAGATCGCCTACCTCAAGGCCTCGAATTCCGAAGTCGGCGATCTGTTCGGATTCGCCGTGGGGCTGAGCGGCGACGGCGACACGCTCGCCGTGGCGGCCTACCTGGAGGACGAAGCCACCCGGGGCGTCCGGACATCCGAGCCACAACCCTTGCTGATCGTCCCCAATCTGGATCCGTGGCGGTCCGGAGACAACCGGGCCGAGGAGTCCGGTGCCGTTTACCTGTAAACCAATAATCGAACGACGGAAATAGACTCCCGATCGTCCGCTACGGTGTTTGTCGACCCGCGGACTTGCTCAACTGCCATTCGGTACCGGTCTCGAGACGAAACGCTTCCAGTTCCGATATCGAAGGAAGTGAGGGTTGGGCGCCCATGCGAGTCGCGGCAAACGCACCTGCGCTCGATGCCAGTCGGACAGCATCGGCACGCCGTAAACCGCTCCCCCATCCAACGGCCAATGCGCCGCTGAATGCATCGCCGGCCGCGGTCGTATCCACCGCAGCTATCGGCGTGGCGGGCACCAAGACGACTCCGGACTCATCCGCCAATAGCGCGCCGGCCGACCCCATCGTAATGATCACGCACGACGGTCCCATGCCGAGCAACACGCCCGCGGCTTCCCGGGCAGAGGACTCGTCGGCAACCCGGATCCCGGTCAGCCCCCCGGCCTCCGACGCGTTCGGCTTTATGCACGTGATGTTTCGGAGCAGCGTCTCGGGTAGCGGTTTTTCAGGCGCTGGTGCTGGATCGAGAATGACCGGCACCCCCGCCTGAGCGGCGATTTCGGCCGCGCCTTCGACGACGCTCAATGGCAACTCCAGTTGCATGACCAGAACATCCGCCTCCCGAATGACCGCAGCCGCACGTTCGATGTCTTCCAGGGCGATCGCATGATTGGCCCCGGACGCCACCGATATCGCGTTTTCCCCGGCCTCGTCGACCAGTATCAACGCCACCCCCGTCGCGTTCTCCGGATCGCGCACGATCAGGTCTGTGTTTATGCCGTCACCCCGATAACCGGCGATGGCCTGATCGCCGAAAGCGTCCGCGCCGACTCGGGATATGAATTGAACTTCGCCCCCCAGCCGGGCCGCGGCAACGGCCTGATTGGCGCCTTTGCCGCCGGCTGCGACAAGAAACTCCCCTCCCACAACGGTTTCCCCCGGCATTGGAATGCGACGGGACTTCACGATCATGTCGGTATTGGAACTGCCGACGACTACGATCCTGGTCTGTTTCATGATCTCCTGGGTGCCAGGGAGCGCTTGGCCATGCAAGGTGAAGGAGCGGCAAAGCCCATTGGATCAAGCCCCCGCCGCGATAATGAGGACCAGACCCAGAATGAAGCTGACGAACATCATCCCGATCAGCCGATCGGTGCCCGCGGGTGCGTCCCTGAATTCCTTCCACACGAAGACGCCCCAGAATGCCGCCACCATCGTGGCGCCTTGCCCGAGTCCGTAAGAAATCGCGGGCCCGGCAATGCCGAATGCAATGATGGAAAACAGCATGCCGACACACCAGATCATGCCGCCGGCAATGCCCCATACATGATCCTTGCCCGTACCCCGGAAGTATTGGGACGGAGCAATCGGATCGCCCTGGAACGGCTTCAGCATGATGATCGTGTTGACAACAAAATTGCTCAACAGGATGCCAAGGGAGAAGAACACCATGGCGGTATACGGGCTCAGCATCCCTGCCTGCATGTCGACAAAGTCAGGCGACATGGCGGCAGCAACAAACCGATAGAAAAATCCCATGAGAATGCCGCACAGAACGGCCAGGCCGAGACCGAGGGTGCCGCGCGAACCGCCCTGCCCCGGCAGGCGCCTGTAGGCCATCGCATCCATGACGATCGCGGCCGTGACCAGGCCCACTCCGGCGAAGAGCATCACCGGATCGCCCTGGGGTTGGGCGACATAGTTCACGACTACGCCGATCACCAGCGCGAGGCCGATCCCGACCGGAAACGCCACGGCCATCCCCGCGAGCGCGATGGCCGCTACGAGCAGGATATTGGCAACGTTGAAGACGACCCCACCGAGGACAGCAGAGCCGAGATGGGTTGTCGACGCCTGGGCCAGATCGTCAAGGAATCCGCGGCCCTCCGAGCCCACGCTTCCCATCGTGAACGCGAAGAGCAGCGCGGCCAGCAGTACGCCGATCACATAGTCCCAGTAGTACAACTCGAAGCGCCAGGTCCTGCCGGCGAGCTTCTGGGTGTTGGCCCAGGACCCCCAGCAGAGCATGGTGATGACGCAGAAGACGACGGCCACGGCATAGTCTTGCAGTACAAACATGTCAGTTCCTCAATGGTGTTCCGGCGGTTATTCCGGAGCCGTGCCGGTGGCCGAGCCCGTGGCCAAACCTGCGGCCAAGCCGGTTGCTGAGCCGGCACCGGGTACATACCAGAGGTTATTAACCAGATCGACCCCACCGCTCATCTCTTCCTGCACCACGCGGTCGACGACCAGCACGCCCCTCTCGGCCATCGCCTGAATCGTATCGATGCCATCGTCGGGGAAGCCGCCGCGCGTTCTGTGGATGTTGTAGCGGCCGGAAAACGATCTCCCGAATGCCTGCTCGACCCCCTCCCTGCCGATCATGAACCCCAGCAGCCCGCCCCATGTCGCCGCAGGATTGTCGGAGTCCCAACCTGCCAGGACGGCGATCTTGACAGTTTCCCGGTAGTCGCCTTCACCGTACAGGAGGCTGACGATGCTCGCGGCAAAGTTGATGCCGGAGGCGTAGCAGCCATTGCATTCCAGGTTTCTCGACGTCATGTCGTAGCCGTCCGCCTCTTCAATCTGGTAGCGGACATGGACCTCGTCGCGAGCCTGCTCCCAGGGCACGCCGGCCTCGTATCGGCTCTTGACGAAATCGAACATCTTCGCCGTATAGGAGTCGTCCGGCACGCGCAGGCGTGCCCGGTCCGCCATCCAGAAGATCTGGTCCTTCATCGGCAGGTCCTGGTCGACCCGCGAGGCCAGCGCATGCATCTCCACATAGAACTCCGCCGCCCACGCCGCGTTCTCCCAGGCCGTGGTGCGGATCGGCAGATAGGCCATCTCCAGCGCCACGTCAGGCCGGCCCGGCGCAAACAGGCCGAATATCTCGGTCGTCAGTTGCGCGTCGATCATCTCGGAGTCGGGATTGTTGGCGGGATCGCCGGTGGCCGGTGGCACCAGGCCCTGGACGCGCATCAGGTCGTGTGCCGTCTGGTTCGACACCCAGAGAAAGTTCTGTTTGGCGCCGTTTGCGGTGGTAAATGGCGTGTTCTCGTCGGAATAGATATGCGTGAGCCAGCCATCGCGGATCTGTTCTCCGCTGAGGATGCTGGTCTGATGACTCAACAGCAGGTGCTGGTAGATGTACTCGATATCGGTGTCGTCGTCGGCACCCCAAATCTCGTCCTCGTCCACAAGCACCCAGTCGATGGTCGTTGAAATTCCGCCCCGGATATTGACCTGATCGGGCTGGCCCCAGTCGTCGCGGGTATAGAATTCCCCGGCCGCTCCCTCCCCGCCGATCTTGTCCGATTCCGTCACGATCCCGGTCCAGTTCGCGATGCACTGGCCCAGCCAGAAGCCATAGAGCTTGTCGACATACGCCTGCCGGGATATGACGAGGTCATCGGGCGCCGGCGTATAGGGAAGGTAGTCAAGGGAAGGATTGACCAGGCCGGCGGCGGCGGGCACGACACCCGAATTCACGGCCTGTGGCTCGCTCTGACTGGATTGCTGTTCACATCCGGACAGGAAAATTGCGACGGGCAGGAAAGCCGTGATGATGGTGACAAATACGGGCCGGGTTCGCCCGCCACAGTCGTGACCGGCTCGATGATCGATCATCAGATTCCTCCCTGATTCAGCGTTGAATGGACGACCGGCGCATTGAACGGCTCAATTCCCGTCAGCCGCTTTGCCGACAATGATATCTCAATCGAATTCGATGCTTTTCGAGCGAATGCCAGGCTACGGCCCAAGCACCTTACTTGACATGACAACTTACCTGCGCATCATATGTCACAAGGACAAGAGATAACCAGCCATGCAAATCAGCTTGCAGGTTAACGGTCAGGCCCGGTCGGTCGATGTCGAACCCGATACGCCCTTGCTGTGGACTCTCCGCGAGCACCTGGGCCTGATCGGAACCAAGTTCGGATGCGGGGTGGCAATGTGCGGCGCCTGCATGGTGCACGTGGATGGCCAGCGGGCCTTCGCCTGTCAGACGCCGGCCAGCGTCCTGGAGGGTCGGTCGGTGGATACCATCGAGGGCCTGTCCGACGGGGAGGAAGACCACCCGATTCAGCGAGCCTGGATCGAGGAACAGGTGCCGCAGTGCGGCTATTGTCAACCGGGCATGATGATGAGCGCCCTCGATCTCCTGCAGAGCAATCCGTCACCGACCCGCGAAGAAATCGTCACGCACATGAACACGAACCTGTGCCGGTGCGGTACCTATCCAAGGGTCGTACGGGCAATAGAGAGGGCTGCCGGGGAGATGGGAGCATGAACCGCCCGATCGATCTTGACCGCAGGGACTTCCTGAAGGCCGGTGCGGGACTCACGTTTGCGATACCGCTGACCTCGAAACTGGCGGGCTGCGTGTCGGCTGTCGACCCGCAAGCAGAAGGCATCCGGGTCGAAAACGCCTACGTGCAGTTGATGGCGGACAATTCCTGCACCATTTTCGCGCCGCCCTGCGAGATGGGCAACGGCTCCTTCACGGCAGTCCCCGTGATCGCGGCCGAGGAAATGGATGTGGACTGGAGCCTCGTCAACCTGGAGTTCTCGCCCGCCATCGACGAACTCTATGCGAACCCGACGCCATGGGTTCACGGCAACATGCTGACCATCGGTAGTACGGCGGTGATGGCCTATTACCCGATCGTGCGCCGGGCCGGCGCCCAGATACGCAAGACCCTGTTGCAGCTGGCCGCCGACCTGTGGGGCGTGCCGGCCGCCGAGTTGCGCACTGAACCGAGCCGCGTGGTGCATGCGGCGAGCGGCCGGAGCCTGACCTATGGCGAGGTCGCGGCGCGCGGCATCGTCCCGGATTCACTGCCCGAGGTGGACGATACGGAATTGAAGGACCCGGCGGAGTTCCGGCTTATCGGCAGCGAAGGCCTGCAGCGTGCCGATACGCCGGACAAGGTGCGCGGCGAACCTGTCTACAGCATCGACACACGATTGCCGGGCATGCTCTACTCCACCGCGAAACGCGGCCCCTTCTTCAACCGACGTCCCGTTTCCGTCAACGAGGATGAAGTGCTGGCGATCCCCGGCGTGATTGCCGTGACGGAACTGGACGATGGCGCGGTCGCGGTCACCGCCCGCACGTACGAGGCGGCGCTGAAGGGCGAGCGGGCCCTGAACATCCAGTGGAGCAACGCCGTTGCGGACGCAAGCTACGACAGCGCGACAGACCTTGCCGGTCTGGTCGATGTCGCTGACGATCTTTCCGTTGAAGGATACGACGTGGGCGACTATCTCGGCGAGTCCGGTGACAGCGCGGTGCAGGCGCTTCAAGCAGCCGAGGCGGTCTTCGAGCGGCGCTACCAGGCCGATTTCCTGTATCACGCCCAGTTGGAACCGCTCAATGCCGTTGCCAATGTGACTGACAATGGCCGGAGGCTGGAACTCTGGGCAGGTACCCAGGGGCCATCCCAGTGCATCGGCACCGCGGCGGAGGTGCTCGGGATTTCGCGCGAGAACGTGACGCTTCACCGGTCCTTCCTGGGCGGCGGTTTCGGCCGCCGCGCAGTACGGGACCATGACTGGGCCATGGACGCCGTGCGGTTGTCGAAATTGCACGGAGCGCCGGTGAAGAGCATCTGGAGCCGCGAATCCGACGTCGCCTCGGGCCGTTTCAAGCCGATATCGGCACAACTGATTCGGGCGACCGAAACCGAAGACGGGCTCATCGGCGCCTATCATCAGCGCATCGTCTCCGACGCACCATTGCGCTACGTGGATTCGGAGCGCTGGGAGCTGGGGCATCACGTACCCCAGATCGCCGCGCCCGAACTGATGCATTCCCCCTACGCCGCGATCACCGACTACAAGGGCGAGTTCGTGCAGGTGGAATCGGATGTCCGCGTGGCCGCGATGCGTTCGGTGGGGAATCTGCCCACGACGTTTGCCCGGGAATCGTTCGTGGACGAATTCGCACGCGAGAAAGGCGTCGACCCGCTTGAGTTCCGGATTCGAATGTCCGCAGGACACGACGAAACGATCCATCTCCTTGAAAAAGTTGCCGAAATGAGCAACTGGGGCAACCGGCCCGGACTCGGCTGCGTTCTCGGCGAGGAACACTTCGCCCTGGTGGCCGAAATCGATCTGGAAGACAGCGGAGAGATCGTTACCAGGCGAGTCTGGGTCGCCATGAACGCCGGCGTGATCGTGCACCCGGACAACGCGGACAACCAGATCGCCGGTGCGGTCATTCAACATCTCGGCGCCGCGCTTCGGGAACGGATCTCCTTCACCGAGGGCCGGGTGGATCAGAGCAATTACTTCGACTACCAGATCGTGCGAATGGCACAGGCTCCAGAAGTCGAAGTGTATTTCGAACCCTCCCACGAGCCGCCCAGACAGGTTGCCGACGGCGGCGCGCGATCCATCGTCCCGGCGGTGGCCAACGCCCTGCACGACCTGGCCGGCGTGAGGCTGCGCCACCTGCCCCTAAACGCGGAACGCGTGCTGGCTGCGCTGGCCTGAACCGGAACGCTACCGTGCACGACCTGCAGATATCAGCGCGACGTGAACGCACGCCGCGAAGGCGCTTCAGCCGGCTGGCCGGACTGCTCGGAGCGATGTGGATCGCCTCCGTCGCGTCGGCGCACCATTCCAGCACGACCTTCTACGACTACGACAACTTCATCGAGTTTGAAGGCGAGGTCACCCGCGTACTGTGGCGCAACCCCCATGTTCAATTCTCGATCATGCGAACAATGGAAGACGGCACCCGCGAGGAATGGTTGGCGGATTCCGCTTCGGTCAACAGCCTGCAGCGGGGCGGCTTCGATCGACAACTTGTCTCACGGGGAGACGTGGTTCGAGTGTACGGCCCCGTTTCCCGGCAAGGCCTCACGGCGATCCGTGCGGTGAATCTGATGCTCCCGAGCGGTGAGGAATACCTGATGATGGCCGGACAAGGCGTGGGGTTCCGGTGGTCGGAAGATGCGCGGCAGGTTCGCGGCGGCCGTCTTCCGGTACCGGAGGCGGCGGCGGGCGCCGCGGAGCCCGAAGGCATCTTCAGAGTCTGGTCGCCCGGCACGGACATTCGCACGCTGGAGCGCGCGGCCATGCGGCCCCTGGCATTGACGGAAAGCGCCCTGGCCCGGCGCGACGCCTGGGATCCGCTGGTTGACGATCCCGGTTTGACGTGCACGCAGCAGGGCATGCCCGGCATTATGATGAATCCGTTCCCGATCGAGTTCATCGAGGAAGACGGCGTGATCCTGCTGCGCACCGAAGAGTGGGACGTGGAACGAACCATCCACATGGACCCTTCGACCGAACCGCCGGCGGAATCCTCCCACCTGGGCTTCTCGGCCGGCCGCTGGGAGGGCAACACCCTGGTCGTCGACACGAACAGGATCAGCTGGCCGTACTACGACGACCGGGGTACGCCTCAGAGCCCGGACGTGCGAGTCGTCGAGCGCTTTACCCTCAGCGGCGACGCGACCCGGCTGGACTACGTGCAGACCGCCACCGATCCGGCGAACTTTCGTGAGCCGCTGGTGGACGAATTCTTCTGGGTGTGGGTACCGGGGGAAGAGGTCAAACCGTATGAATGCGCCCTCTGGGAGTCTTCCGTTCCGCCTGAGACGGGCTGATCACATACGGCCCATCCATTGCCCAATCCTTCAGCTCGTGTGCGCCCGGGCCAACTTGTAAGCTGCGCGAACTCGACTATTGTCGAGACAGTTCGTTTGCAACACTGAAGTAATAGTTCCTTGCGGTCGGGTTGATTTGCTGTCTGGCGATACCCCTGAGTGCCCGAATCTTGATTTCCCTTGCCTCTGCAGTCCGATACTCAGTCGCCAACAGGTAATCGGCCAGTTGCATGGCCCACTGATAGTCTTCCGATGCAACAGCATCCTGCAACTCCATGAAGAGGTTGTCCGAACCGCCTCCCAAACCGATGATTCGCTCCGCCTGTTCACGCTCCGAGAGCGGCAAAAGAGTGGTTGGATTACCGTCAAACCATCCTATCGTCCCGTTAAATACGGACCTGACTCCCCACGGGACCGTGCCATAGAACTCCGTAAGGTACGGAGAATCCGCAAGTTCTTCCGGTAGCGTGACGGTTTCCGCAAGCTGGTTTGCCGTCATGCCGTTGTTCATTCCCTCGATCGTTGCGTCGTATACATGACGTATTGCCGACGCATAGTCTCCGAGTGCCTTGTCCACCTGCTCCGTACCGAGAATCGGCCGGCTGTGACCCGGGACCAGGTATTCAGCCCCTTCCTGCCGCATTTTCTCCAGGCTTTCGGCCCATATCTTCACATCCCGGTACATTGCGCCCCTGATCGGATACAGATTGGGGAATGCCTTGTAAAAGTTGTCACCGGGGAACAGCACCCGTTGCCCGGGCAGCCAGACATAGAGCTGATCGTCCGTTTCTCCGGGTGCGGCAACCAACTCCAGGTCAATTCCTTCAATAGTGACTTCAAACCGCTCTTCATCGAACGTGATGGTAGGCGGCAGATAGCCGTCCCCTTCCTCGTCCCGAATCGGGTACTCTGCGGTACCCATGTTGATGAACTCTTCCGAATCAAGAAAAAAACCGAATTGCCGCGACGTGCGTGCGAAACTTATTGCGCTCAAGTCCGAATCGGGCATCAGATTATCGCGGAAACCGGTACGGGCATAGATTTCGAGTTCATCATCCCCGACGAACTCCGTGGTTCCGTTCGTGTGATCCACGTGACCATGGGTGTAGATGATCGCCTTTACTGGCAACTCGCTGATCGCCCTGAACTCTTCCAACACCGCCCTCGCGGCAGACTTGCTCTCCTTGGTGTCAATCATGATCAAACCCGATTCACCGACGATCATGGCCGAATTCGACGCGCCGTAACCCGACGCCATGTACACACCGTCGGTTATCTCGATGATTTCCCGGCGAAACTCATAGGAGTGTTCTCTCAACAGTAATTCTGCACCGGTGTCTTGTGCATATGCGGTGTATTGGCGGAAAAGCAGGCACAGAAGGAGTGTTGTCCCAACAGCCAACCTGGTTCCAATGCCTGTCATCATCGTCCTTTACTCCACGCAGCCGTTCAGATTCATTTGCCCGTTTCCAACAGAATTTCGATCTGGCGACAAATGACCCTTGATTTCTCCACCGCTCAATATCGGGCTGCCAACTTGAGTTGTCAAGCATCTGCTCCGGTGCGGACTTCTTGACAAGGGCCAGGGCTTCAAAGAAACTTTGATATATCAAGTGATAAATCAAGCTACACAAAAATGCGTCACTTGATGATAAACGGTTATGGCGTTGTATCAGCGCAACGCCTCAATGGGAGGTTACATGGTCAAGCGATCGGGTTTTCTGGGAACAATCTGCCGGTGCGGGCTATTCGCGGTCGCGGCAAGCCTCACGGGCACGGTCTCCGCTCAGGTGTTGGAAGAGATCATCGTTACGGCCACCAAGCGGGAAGAGGCGCTCACCGATGTGCCCATCTCCATCTCGGCCATCGACACGGAGAAATTGATCGAAAACGGCTGGAACGAGACCACCGATGTGCTCGATTTCGTCCCCAACGTCACCTTTTATCTGAACGGAACGAGCACTACGAAACTGAACATACGCGGCGTACATTCGGACGGTCCCAACCCCTCCCTGGAAGCACCGGTCGCCGTATTCACGGACGGAATCTACAACCCGCGCCCGGACTTTGTCCGCGCTCCCCTGCTGGACCTTGAAGGGGTGGAAGTGCAGCGAGGCCCACAGGCGACCTACTACGGCCACAATGCCACAGCGGGATCCATCAGTTTCCGCTCGACTCGCCAGTCCCTTGACGAAGCCGATGGCTTCCTGGTCGTGGAAGGCTCGGCCGAGAGCAGGAACAAGGTCGACTTCGCCTATGGCGCACCGCTGTCCGACTCCTTTGGCCTGCGCTTTTCGGGCGCCTTAAGGAATACCGCAGGTCACATCGAAAACATTGCCCAGGACAGGGACGAACCGAAAAACGACACTTCCATTTTCAGGTTGAGCGGCGTGTGGGTCCCCGGCGATCAAACCGATGTCTTTTTCAAGCTGGAACGCTATGAAGCCGACGTTACGGGCGAGGTCAGGGAACCCATTACCTGCGGAGGCGCCGGCAACCCCACGGCGCCCGCTCCGTGCCGGGCGTTCGATCCCTCGGCAAGCGGCAGCCTCGTCGGGCAGGCCGACGTCGCCCTCGGTGTGGATGATCGTATAGCCGAAGGGGCGACCATTCTGCCGAATTACACGACACGCATTTTCGGCATGGGGTCGACCGTCACCAGCACCATTACCAACATCGCCGACGCGCTGTTCATGTCGCAGTCCGGCACGTTCTCGGAGAGCACGCGGGCCGCTCTGGACATCAGCCATGATTTCGGCGCATTCACGCTGACCTCTCTGACCGGTATCGAGAGCGGTGAACGCAGCCCGCTCAGGGACGCCGACATGACCCCGATCGCCGGCATTTTCACTCATGGCTACCAGGACTACGATTACTGGACCGAAGAACTCCGGCTGACTTCAAATGCCGACGGTCCCCTTGCCTGGATGGTCGGCGGCCTGATTCAGGGTACGGAGAGCGGCTCACTCGGCCAGGTTATTCACAATCTGAATGGAGACTGGACAAACAACCGCCATGACCAGGAAGACAACGTTCTCGGACTCTTCTTTGATCTCAACTATGACTTGACCGACGCAGTCAACCTGAGCTTTGGCGGCCGCTACACGGATGTGGAAAAGACGGCCATCGACATAACGTCCAGGGCTCCGTTAAATCCTGACGGCACACCTGGTTCTTTCAGTGAGATACTGAATACAGGCACCGGGTTTGTCGCGAATCTGGCGGGTCCGCCTACCTTCGCGGACGGGATTGCCGATCTGGGAGACGGTACCTATTCCGAGGACAGCTTCGATCCGTATGTTTCGGTTCGGTTTGCGGTCAACGATTCGGCCAACGTCTATGCCTTGTGGTCGAGCGCTTTCAAGGCCGGCGGATTCAGCAACGGTCCGGGCACGGGGCTACCGTTTTCCGTCCTGCATCCAGCCCTGCCCGATGTCTACGAGTTCATGGGGGAGGAATCGGAAAGCTTCGAGATCGGTTACAAGGCACTGCTGGCCGACGGACGCGTGGACCTGAATATCGCGGCCTTCTCCACGGAGTTCACCAACCAGCACACGGTTGTGCCGGCATTTGCCTTCGGGCCTCCTCCATCCCCGGGCGTGGTGTTCTATACCACCGGTGTGGATTCCGAACAGCAGGGTGTCGAAGTCGATGGCAGGCTCGCCGCGTCGGACAACCTCACCATCACTTTCGCCGGGGCACTGCTGGATGCAGAGATGACCGATCAGGGCATGATGGATTTTTACGGTTGCCTCGATTGTGCGCCACGGGAACTCATCCAGGCCTCGGACTGGTCCGCTGCGTTCGGCGCCACCTGGTCCGCACCCGTCGGAGATGCCTACGAGCTCACATTGAACACCGAAATGGCCTTCGCTGCCGGGTATCAGGTGGCCTATGAAGGCGTCTTCGAGGATCAGGCCGAAGGCGATCAATTGCTGGGCTGGCAGGATGGCTGGGAACGGATCAACGTTCGAGCCGCCCTGAGGCCGATCAACGGGAACTGGGACGTCTCGGTTTTCGGCCGTAACGTCACTGACAATCGGCGGACGAATGACTACGCGCCCGACGGTAACGCAACGCTGTATTACGTCACGCGGCAATACGGCGCCGATTGGGGTGTGGCTTTCCGGTACAACTTCTGAGGCGCTGGAAGCCTATCCAATATCCTCCAGATGCTTGTAGTCCGTATCGTCGAGAAGTTCGTTCGCGTTCGCACGGATCTTCTCGATCGTGCCGAGGAATTGGCTGTATTCGTTGTCGTCGATATTTTCAAGCAGCCGCTCCTCGCGTGACCGTTGGATCGCCTCGACGAGTTCATACGCGCGTTCACCCTTTTTGGTCAGCCGAATGAGCTTGCGCCGTCCGTAGCTCGGATCCTGAGTTCGCACGATGAGCTTTTTGTCGAGCAACGCTTTGATCACTCTGCTGATCTGTCCCTCATCTGCCGCCATCACCGTTGCGATCTCTCGGGCGGAAATCACCTTCTTGAAGCCAATTTTTCGGAGCACCCATGCCTCCACGACCTGAACCCCCGCAACGGAGGAAAATGCGCGGATGGAACTTCGGAAAATCAGGTTTGCCACTTCGTTGAGAATTTGCCCCGTCACCTTGGGCGGAAACCCGCGGCGGCTCTCGTCGTCCACGGGACCGAACTTTCGGACGTCGTAATTTCTGGGCATGTTCTTCCTCGAATGCTTCGGCGATTACCTGAGGCTCACTTTAGTTCCCTGCACCGACCCGCGCCATAGCCGAACCGGATCTCGACCGATTGCGATCGCAACATCGCAACCGTAATGATGCTTGTTATGTCAAGCATAGTTAGCCAGAATGATCAAAACTGCAACCTGGCCGGGCGTCACCGACCAGAGGATGTCTTCATGCAAGCACAACCGGCAATTGTCACGGTTACCGTGGCCGCACTGATACTGCTCGCGGAGGCCGGCGCCCAGACCCCGGCAGACTTCGTCATCACGGAACGGGATCGGATGGTCCAGGAGATCGAGTCTTGGGAGTCGGTGCTCGAGGATTGGGAGCGGCGCGCCAGGATCGGGAGCATCGGGAGCGAGTACGAGGTCGAGGTGATTGCGACCTTCGATCCGGGCGAGGCAAGGTTCGAGCCGCAGCCCGGCGGCGTCTATTTCTACGAGAACGTGGATCGGCAGAGCCCCTTCGCCCACGCGCCCGACCCACGACCGGAGTCGAAGTCCAGCGTCATTGTGGTCGGAGATGCCAGAAGCAAGGAAATCATCGCCCACTACGAATTTGCGCCCGAGATGTTCGCGTCCGTCCACACGACCGCGATGTCGCCGGATGGCAGGTATCTCTACATTGTCGGTCCCAGACCCGGAGAATCAAACGAGGAGTATCAGGCCCTGGGGACGCCGGGGACGTTGATCAAGGTGGATGCACTGACCCTGCAACCGGTCAGTCAAATGACCGTGGGCGGGCGCATCCACCACGGACAGATCTTTCAGGACCGCTATATCCTCTTCGACACGTTTGCCCGCGAAGAGGACGGCCTCGACATCTCCTTGTTCGATCCGGTCACGGACGAGATCGTCGGGGGCGTTCGCGACGAGGACCTGGGCGGCGGCACGGCCACCGCCTTCACGGACGGCGAGTACATCTACGCGTTGATGGAACCGGCCGGCTACGGACCCCTCTCCATGTCGGGGTACGTCGCAGCCACCAACCTCGGGCGCGGCCGCGTCGTGGCGCTGAGACCTTTCTGGGTGGCAAAGATCGATCCGCAGACCTGGGAGGTCGTGCGGGAATACCCGTATCCCGGCTATCGCGGCGACTGGATCGAGTTCGATGCCGCACGCGAGCACATGTTCATCCCGTCTGCCGGCTCCGGCAGCCTAAGCAAGATCAACCTCGATACCGGGGAGGTCGTCTGGCATCAGCCAACGGGCGTCGGTCCCTACGGCGCGGAACTGACGGCGGACGAGTCCGAGGTCTGGGTGGCCGACAAGGGCGAGGCCGCCGGATTCTTCGGCCGCACCATCACCGTGTTCGACAACGAGAGCGGGCGCCACCTGGAAACATTGTTTGCCGGCTATTCCATCGACCATGTCCTGCTGTCGCCGAACGGCAGGGAGATGTGGGCCACCAGCAACCGGGAGAGCAGGATCTACGTATTCGATGCCGAGACGCGCCAGCGGATGACATTGATCGACATGCCGACCACTGGGGGCGCTCACGGCCTCGTCTGGGTGCACTACGACGAGGATGGAAACTCACGCGTCGTGGCCGACCAAGGCGGTTTCCACAACGGCATCAACCCCCGTCTGGGCCGCCCGCTGGAGTATTGATCCGTCTGCGGCCAGGCGCTACAGCAGCCGCCTGGACGATGCAAGGACATCGGACAGGAGTCCCTCGATCGCCGCCTCATCATATAGCTCCCCGTCGGCGATGACCGCGGAGATTCGAGTCGTGTTCGAGATATCCTCGAGTGGGTCGGCGTCCAGCAACACGAGATCCGCGAGCTTGCCGGATTCGACCGTGCCGAGGTCCCCGCGCCGGTCGAAGTAGAGCGCCGGATTCAGCGTGGCCGCGCGCAGCGCATCCAGTGGCGACAGGCCCGCCTCCACCATCAACGCAAGCTCGTCGTGCAGGGCAAAGCCGGGCAGTCGATAGAAGGACCCCGTGTCCGTTCCCGCGAGAATCGTGACACCGCCTTCGACGACCAACCTCAGCAACCGCTGGTTGAACTCGTGAAGATTCCTGTCCGCCTCGCTGCCATAGATCGGCGGCGGCGGGTAGTACTCGGCCTTCGCCGGCTTCAGATACTGCAGCCGCTCCCGGGAGACGCCGGGGCTGTCCACCGCCAGCTCCGCAGAGAAGATCATCGTTGGCGTAATGAACGTGCCGTTTGCGGCGAGATGCTCGATTGCGGCGCGGCAAGCGGGCTCGTTCAATTCGATCGGCGTCTCGCTCTCGCCGCGACCAGTGGGCTCATCGTCTCTGCACGCCCTGCCCAGCGCCATGAGGTGCTCGACGCTGCGCATCCCGGAGTCGGACGCATCCATGATGGTGATCGACTGTGGCACGTGTCCCGAAAACACGAGGTGATGCCGCCTGGCCTGCTCGACAGCGGCATAGTAGACGTCGCTGGTCAACCCGTTGTGAATCTTCAGGAAATCGATGCCGCCGGCAACCAGGGAGTCGACGGCGCTGCGAGCCTCCTCGGGCGTGTAGATCATGTGCTCCGGGCCGAACCGTCGAGCCTGCGCCGTTTCCAGGAACGGACCGGAGGCGACGATCCGCGGCGCGGGCAGGTTCTCGCTGGCGATGCGGCGCTTGCCGGCCAGCAACTGGCCGAGATAGCTTCCCATGTCCCGCACGCCGGTCACGCCATGGGCGAGAAACAGCTTGTACATGTCCATCGAGAAGTCGTAGTCGATGCCGTAGTGCTCGAAGGCATGCGCGTGCATCTCCCACAAACCCGGAATCAGGAACTTGCCGCGGCCGTCGAGGACCCGCGCTCCGGGTGGCGAATCCGCCCCTGTGGCCGGACGAACCGAGGCGATCCGGTTGCCTCTCACGACGACCGTTTGATTCTCGACGCGCTCGCCCAGATCGACATCGATCACTGTCACGTCGTCGATGACGATGACAGGTGCTTCCTGGGCAACACTCTGCCCGATCGGCGAGACAAGTGCTCCAATCCCCAGCAATAAGGCCGTAAATCGCGTCATTGTTGCTCCTGGTAATACCGCCATTGTCACCCAATCCATGTGCGACCGCAGTCCCGACCGCTCCGGTCCCTATACATCCGCAGTCCCGACCGCTCCGATCCATTTGTGGCCGCAGCCCTGACCGCTCCGGTCCAGGTGCGGCCACAGTCCTGACCGCACCGATTCATGCACAAGCTACACGTCTTAACTTGATGTATCAAGGTTCGGAGTGCTAGTCTTTTCTCTGGCGCAGACTGCGTCCGTACCCAACCGAGCGAGGGGGCTTGATGAACGTCAATTTTTCTGTCAACGGAGAGGCTGCCTCGGTAGACGTGGAACCCGACACGCCGTTGCTCTGGATTATCAGGGATCACCTGGGTCTTACCGGCACCAAGTTCGGTTGCGGCATGGCCATGTGCGGGGCCTGTACCGTCCACCTGGACGGGGCGCGCACCTTCTCCTGCCAGATCCAGGCCCGGAGCCTGGAGGGCCGGGACATCACCACCATCGAAGGGCTCTCCCCCGAAGGCCCGGAGGGCGACGTCCACCCCATCCAGCGGGCCTGGATCGACGAACAGGTGCCCCAATGCGGCTTCTGCCAACCGGGTCAGATGATGGCGGCGCTGGATCTGTTGAACAGGAATCCTTCCCCGACGCGAGAGGAGATCGTCGTCCACATGAACTCCAATCTCTGCCGGTGCGGCACGTATCCCCGCATCGTCAAGGCCATTCAGGCGGCGGCAGAGGAGATGCAGGCATGACGATCCAGACAGGCAATCAGACCCGCCGGGAATTCCTCAAGACCGGCGCCGGACTCGCCTTTGCGATTCCGCTGGCATCGAAGCTCAGTCTGGCCGGCGCCCAGACCGCCGGCAACGGCGCCGTGGCCAACAGCTACGTGATTCTCAAGCCCGATAACCGGATCACCATCTACACGCACGCCAGCGAGATGGGACAGGGCTCGTACACCGGCGTACCCATGGTCATCGCGGAGGAACTCGACGCGGACTGGAATCTCGTCGACATCGAATTCTCGCCGCTCAGCGACGAACTGTACGGCAATCCCCGCTACTACGGCTTCATGCTGACCATCGGCAGCGACGCCATTTCGACGTTCTACGAGAAGCTGCGCTTCTCCGGCGCCCAGATCCGCAAGACTGTCATGCAAATGGCGGCGGACAACTGGGGTGTGCCCATCGGCGAGGTGCACACCGAGCCGAGCCTGGTCGTGCATTCGCCCACCGGGCGCAGCATGACCTACGGCGAGGTTTCGATGCTCGGCAACGTGCCCGAAACGCTGCCCGAGGTGGACGAGTCCGAGTACAAGCAAGTCGAGGACTACCGCATCGTCAACAATCGGGACATCCAGCGGCGGGACACGCCGGGCAAGGTGTTCGGCGGCGTGATGAACGGCGAGAAGATGTTCAGCATGGATGTGCGGTTGCCCGGCATGCTGTACGCGACTTCAAAGCGCAATCATTTCGGGAACCGCGAGGTCGTGCGGATCGTCAACGAGGACGAGGTGCTGGCCCTGCCGGACGTCATCGGGGTGGACGTCATACTGGATTCGGTCACGGTCATCGCCCGAACGTACGAAGCCGCCCGCAAGGGCGAACAACTCCTCCAGGTGGAATGGAGCAACGCCGAGGAAGACGCCAGGTACAACTCGGATGAAGAGCTCGAACGGCTCAAGGCGATCGCCTACGACGAGTCCCGGGAAGGCATCGACGTCATGGGCCACTGGCGCGCGCGCCTGCGGGGCCAGGTCGGCCAGGCCGAAGGTCTCGACGAGGCGCTGGCATCGGCCGACGAGGTGCACCAGCGCCTGTACACCACGGGGTTCATGTATCACGCCCAGATGGAGACGATGAATGCGGTGGTCGATGTCACCGACGACGGCCGGAAGGCCGAGGTCTGGGCCGGCACACAGGGTCCCACCCAGACCCGGATGAGAGTGGCAGAGGTACTTGAGATTCCCATCGAGAACGTCACGCTGCACCGCAACTTCATGGGCGGCGGCTTCGGCCGCAAGGCCGTCCGCTCCCACGACAACTTCGTGGAAGCCGCCATGTTGTCGAAGATGTACGAGGCGCCGGTCAAGGTCATCTGGAGCCGCGAGAACGACCTGATCGCGGGCCACTACCGGCCCCACGGCGCACATCTCGTGACGGCGACCCGCAACGACAGGGGCGCCATCGACAACTTCCTGCACCGCACGGTCTCGGACGAACCGCTGCGATGGGGCGACCCGGAGCGCTTCGAAAGAGGCGACTCGCGACCCTACCTGGCCGCAAGTTTCTGGAACGGCGCCATATACCCCGCGGTGGAGAAGTTCCGCGGCGACGTCGTCATGGAGTTCACGGACACACGGGTCTGCGCCATGCGCGGCATCGGCGGCGTCGCTACCGCCTTTGCGAGAGAGTGCTTCGTGGACGAGATGGCCCACGAGACGGGAATCGACCCGCTCGAATACCGGCGCAGGCTGTTCGAGGGTCAACCGGAATCCCAGTTGGTGTTCGACACGCTGAAAGAGCGCTGCAACTGGGACGGCCGGCCGGGCCTCGGCTGCGCCATGGGAAGCGCGAGCTACGCGCTGGCGGTGGAGATCGATCTCGACGAGCGCACCGGGATCGTCAAGCCCACGAAGATCTGGGCTGTCGCCAGTTACGCCGTGGTGGTGGAGCCCAGCAACGCAGAGAACTCGTTCTACGGGCAGCTCATGCTCTACGTCGGCGCCTCGACTTCCGAGGAAATCACCTTCAGGGACGGCAAGCAGGAACAGAGCAACTTCCACAACTTCCAGATCGCGCGAATGGCGGACGTGCCCGAGATCGATGTCCACGTCATTCCGTCCGAAAGCCGTCAAATCGGCACGTCGGACGGCCCCGCCTACGCCATCGGACCCGCCATCTCGAATGCGCTCTACAGCCTGACCGGCAAACGGGTCCGGCACCTGCCGGTGAGCCCGAGGGAGGTTCTCAAGGCGCTCAACGCCTGATCCCGGCTTTTGCTATCAGGCCGCGAGACGCCCACAACCGTGAAATCCTTCTCTACGAGCCTTATCGCCTGTGCGATCCTTTCCCTCACAAGCACCGCGATCGCGCAATCCGGCAGGGATTCGACCGACAAGCCTCTGATACTGGTGACCGGAATCACCGGCAACCAGGGCGGCGCCGTAGCCCGTGAGCTTGAGAGTCGCGGCTTTCCGTTGCGAGGCCTGTCCAGGGACATCCGAAAAGCTGAGTCGATCGCGCTCGCGGAGTCCGGCATCGAGATGGTCCAGGGCGACTTCAATGACCCGGAGAGCGTGCGCAGGGCGGCCGAGGGCGTTCATGGCATGTTTCTCGTGCTGCCGCAGATCTGGCAAGCGGAGGAGGAGGTCCGTATGGGCACGGACACCATCGACGCTGCCACCTCTGCCGGCGTTCAACATCTCGTGTACAGCTCTTCCGGCGCAGGCCATCCGGTGAACGGATTCCCCGGGGCGGCCAAGATGCAGATTGGCAGGTACCTGAGCGAATCCGGGACCCCCTATACCATCGTGATGCCCGGCACCTTCATGGAAGGTCTCCTGCCGACGGAACGACAGCGGGAGATCCTCGAAAACGGCTACGGGAACGGACAGGGTCCCGAGGCCCGGACGGAGTTCGTGGCGCTCGAAGACGTGGGCTTCATCGTGGGCGAGATATTCGACGATCCGGACCCGTGGCTCGGCATCGCTCAGCACGTCGCGGGAGATAGCGTATCCGGAGCTGAGCTTACTGCGATTTTCTCTGGAATCTCGGGCCGCAACATCGAATTCCAGATCACCGAGCCCCCCTTCTGGATGATGGGAATGCTGGAGTGGATGCAGCAGCAACCCGACGCCGGACCCGAAGTCGCCGCACTGCGTGAGCGGTACCCGCGACTCTCAACGCTTGAGGAATTCCTCCGCGAGCATCGCTGGGGCCAATGAGGCCCGCCCGGATTCCCGACCTCCCGCGCTACAATCGCATCAGGTCGCGGCCGATTACCAGGGGCCCGCCGAAGTCCTGCTGGAGAAGTTCAACCAACAGGTGCTCGTCGTTCGCGGTCAATTCCGGCGGCGCGATATGCGATATCACAAGCATGCCGACGTTGGCCCTCGCCGCGACTTCACCGACCCGCTCGGCCGGCGTGTGATTGCTTGTTACGTGCCGGCGCATCTCGTCGGGATCGTCGGCGACAGCCACGATCGTCTCCTCAATCCACGGCATGTACAGGATTCCATGAACCAGCACATCGGACCCCCTTGCCAATTCGATGACGGCCTCGTCGTAGGCCGTGTCGCCTGAAAAAGCGATCGACCGGTCGGGCATGTCGAACCGATAGCCATAGGAGTATTCCATTCCGTGCGAGTTCTCCGCGGCGGTGACCTTGACCAGCCCGTCCTCGTGCACCACGCCCCCCTCGGTAACGTCGTGAAGGACAGCCAGTCTGCGAACGGCAGCGCGTTCTGAAGGGCCAATGTCAATCTCGCTCATTCCCGTGTCGATGATCTCCCCGATGCCCGGAAACGAATACACGTCGATCGGCGTGGTACGCCCCGCAGACCAGGCCGCGTGCAGTACACGACCGATGTGCTGCGTATGATCGGGATGGTCGTGGGTGATGAAAATGAAGTCGATGGAGCTCGCATCGATGCCCGCCCGGGCCAACTGGCGCGCCGCATTGAAACCCGTGTCTATGACAATGGTGGAACCGCCATGCACCAACGCCTGGCTGGTCTGGGATCGGTGCTCGAAAATGCGCTGGCCGCCACCCGTGCCGAGGAGGACAAGCTCGGTGGCGATGCCCTCGGCCACCCCGACTGAACCAGCGGGAATAAACGTGGCGAGCAATCCGAGCTGGAAGATTCCGACTACCTTTCTCATCCCGACGTCACCTTCAACATCGAACACCAGGCCGGTTGGCCTATTCGCCACCCTGCTGCGGTCCGTTCAGTACCAACGCCCTGCCGTTGCCCGGATCGACGCCGTTGTGGAAGCCGCCCTGGTCCCGGACGACTGCGGGCTCGCCGTTTTCGTCGTAGTGCACCCAGACGAGGCCGTGCAGATCGCCGCCGCCGGGTACCCGTATCACGTCCTTTCGTTCCCGCGTGTGCGCGTCGAAGACGTAGATCGCACCTTCGTAGTTGCTGGTCGCCCAGAACTCGTTGCCGTCGGGCGACAGGAGAATGTGGTCGACGCGGTAGGCCGAGAACAGCGTGTCCAGGTGATTGCCGGTCTCCGTCTCGTACACCGTCACGGTTCTCCCGCCGACCAACTGTGTAGCCTCGCCCTTGTCGGCGATCCAGACTTCGGTGCCGTCGGCGTTCAGGTTGCAGCCGTACGGGCCGACGCCGGTCGGCCGCGTCCAGACGATCTCGCCGGTCTCGATGTTGATCCTGCTCACCGTGTGGGTGCTCGTGCTCGGCACGTACATATGGCTCCCGTCGTGATCGAAACAGATCCAGTTGGCGCGATGGCCGGGATGCGGATACTCCTGCAGCACTTCCCACGTGTTCGGGTCCAGCCTGGCGACCCAGGAGCTTGGCATCACCGTGATCTCGCCATGCATGTACCTGCGCGCCCCCTGGAAACCGTACCCGGCCGGTTCCATCAGGACGTAGATGTACTCGTCATCGGTCCACGCCGTGTAGGCATCGCCGCCGAGGTCTTCCTCGCGGACACCGCCGAGAATCCGGTCCGTCTCCGGATCGAACAGGTAGATGCGGAGCCCGTCCGGGTCCGTCGCGAAGGAGTCGATCAGCATGTAGCGGTCCTGGAAGATCTGCGCATGGTGCATGCGCCCGCCGGTGGCGATCTGCCTGACGGGCTGCAGCGTCAGCGCATCGATCTTCAGGAGGCTCGCCGCGGTCTGTATGCCGGTGCCGGCATAGCCCTGGGGCTCCAGCTCCCCGCCGGGTCTCGCGCCGGTGATGTAGACGTGGCGCCCGTCGGGGGTGAGAGCCGTCCCGTGTACGGCGCTGCGAAGCTCGACGGGGATCTCGTACCAGGCGATCACCTCCCGGGTCTCGGCATCGCCGACGACGACCTTCATGCCCGAGGGCGAATAGGTCTCCCCGGTCGCGACGTCCAGCGTTCCCCGCGTGCCGACGTTTTCGTAGAAGTATGTCCTGCCGGGCTCGGGCGTGAATTTCGGCTCGCCGGGATCGAACTCGGCCCCGACCGTCACCTCGTAGGTACGCATGAGACTGCCCGGCCTGGCGCGTCGCTCCCAAGTCTCGATCACGACCGAATAGTCTTCCAGAGCCCTGATCAGCCTTTGGCGTTCGCTGCCTGCTGTGGCGGCGTCGCGGGTCTGATCTCGCCGAGCATCGCCCGTTTCGGTGAATGAAGCATCTGCTTCCAGCGAGGCCAAGCGGCGCCCCTCGTCGATGGGTTCGTTCGAGCACGAACCTAGTACAAGCACCAGAACCGCTGTCGTGATGAATTTTCTCATGGCTGCCACATCGCGAATTTGCTCTGATCTCAGGGCAGTGCCTTCACCGAAACGCCAAGTATCGCGCTCTGTCCCCCAGATGGGAACAACTATCCTCTCCGGTAGCGTGCCTCGAAATACGACCCAGTTTTAGATCGGCTCGACACCGGCGCGGAGGCAGAAGTATTCCCAGGCTCGCTCCGCGCCCAGCGGAGAGTTCTCCATTGCCGCTGACAGCTCGATTTCTCCATCCGTAAACTGACGCGGCTCGCCCAGGCGAAGCGCCTCGGACAACACGCGCGCGTTGACTTGCAAGTATACGGCGGCCTTCACCGCCAGCTGAACGGTCTCACCAACTACCACGGCCCCGTGCCCGGCCATGAGAAGGCATGTGTTCTGTTCCAGGGTTCTGGCCAACGAACGACCCATCTCCATCGTGCGAACCAGCATATTGGTGTCGCCAAACTCATCACGGATATCCCACACTGGAATGTGACTGCCTATCACGGTGGCGTTGTGGACGACCGGCCGCAAGGGTGTCGAGGTCAGGCCAAAAGGCAGGACAGCGTACGCGTGGTGATGGATCACAGCATTCACGTCGGGACGCGCCTCGTATACGGCTCCATGGATCATCCGCTCCGAGTATCCCCTCCTGCCCCTTGCGTCAACCGGTTCCCCGGTCTGCTCGAACTCCATCAAATCGTCGAATTCCACGAGCTCGGGACTCCTTGACTGCGACATGACGTAACGCTGAGCGTTATCGGGGTGTCGGACGCTCACGTGACCGAAGGCATCCACAACTCCCTCGTTCGCCAGGATCCGATTGGCCGCGACCAGCCGCTGGAACTCAACGAGATTATCGAGACCCGCCTCCTCCTGCGCCCAAAGCGGACCCAACCGACCGATCCCGGCAAGACCCGCAAGTGCCGGAACCGCGCTCAATACCCTGCGCCTGTCCATTCGCTCTTCTGCCACGATTTCCACTCCACGACTTCGCAGGACCGACTTCCTGCTGTTGACAACAACGTATACATAACACAGTATTTGATATGTCAAGTGTTATATCGAAAACGCTAGCAGGAAACAGTCACCGTTTGCAAGATCGAACTCGCGCAGCGCGTTGACTATGGTTGCCAATTCGTGGCGTCGACCGCCCTTGCTTCCTGCAGCGACTCCCAACGTGAGGCAATTCACCATGAAGACCATCAACAGACTCTTTGCGACCGGGCTGACCCTGTTCCTGGCATCGTTCGTTTCGGCCCAGGACGTGGCTCCGCCGAAAGAGCGCCTCTTGAATCGAGCGGACATCGTAGCTGCCAACCCCTTTGAAGGGATTTACAGCAAACGCCTTTATACCGACACCGTCTTTATAACGATGGTCACGGTTGAGGCGGGAAGAGCTTCAGGTCATCACAATCATCCGGATGAACAGACGATGCTTTTTCAAACCGGCAGGGTGCGGGCGTTCGTGGGCGAGAACGAATACGAGGTTGGCCCGGGCGACATACTGATCATCCCCTCGTACGTACCGCATCACTTTGAGGCGATCGAAGACGCAACCTGGACCGAGGTTCACGGTCCGGGGTTCAACAACAGTGCGAAGTGGGCCGCAAGCGAAGACTGACGCCTGAAGCCATCGCGCCGGCACACGAGCAATCCGGGTCCGTAGTTCGCCCACTCCACCGGGTCGGTGGGCGTATCGCTACCGCAGATACTCCGTCGCGGAATCCTGATCGCAGCTGAACGGCTGACGCTGGATGTGCGGCGAGTGCTGCCACTCGAAGGTGTGAGAAACCGCCGCGGTGAGATACTCGGGGTCTTCGAGCGTCCAGTCGATCATGATGCTCGTGCCGTCGTCGCTCAACCGGTAGCGCTCCATCAGGTGCTTCTGCGTGCCTGACGGATACGGCGTGTTTCCGCCCGCGCGGGGCCTGAAGTGCCGTGTATCGACAACGAGGGTGTCGCCCTCCCAGTGACCGGTGGAATGGCCCATGAAATCCATGTCCTCCACCGGGACACTCTCGGGATGGGCGCGTCCGTCCATGAAGATCTGCCTCGGGAACTCCATGTCCTCGCCATGCACGAGAATCAGGTCGTCGCCGGCGAACTCGATCTCGAAGACATGCGCGCGGCCAAGTTGCATCGGGAGCACGGCGTAGTTGTAGCATCGAACGCTGGCGGGCTGGAGCTGTGCTTCGGCCATCTGCGCCCGCTCGGCTCTGGCCAGTTCCGTCCCAAGCGGCTCGACCCTGGCGAACATTTCGCGAAATGTCTGTACGGGCAGCCAGACGCCTTCGATGCTGGCCGCCGGCACCCGGTTCAGTCTCCCGGACTCGTCCTCCAGGTTGGGGATGTCGAGAAACGTGCCGTCTGACTTCACGAGCGACAGCAGCCGCCCGTATCTGCGATTGGCGTCCCTCGCCGGGTTCACGGTCACGCTGAGCACGTCACCGGCGGCCAGGGAGTCGTCACGCCACCCGTTGCGATAGAGGTCGTTCCGGGTCTCCGTCTCGACTCTGAAGTTGACGGTTTCGCCCGCATCGTTGGTCACGTCCACGAAAAAGTAGGTATGCGGATTGACGAACCTGAACTCCGTGACGGTCCCGGTCACCGTGATTGCCGACTCCTCATCGAAGGCGACAAAGGAGTGGTGGGCGGCGGCGGGCAGACACGGCAAGAGTGCGGCAGCCGCCAAAAAACACACGATCTTCTTCATGGCAAGTACTCCCCCGCTACGGCGCCCGTGCCCGGAAATCCGGTCACTGACGTGCATCGGTTCCTGTCCCCTGCCAAATATTATGCTCCATACTTGCTATGTCAAGTTTTGTTCCGGCAGGCGACTGCACGAAGAGAACTACGGGCACCCCGGCGGGCTAGAACACACCGCGCACCTCGACTCCTACCACGCGCCCCTCCTTCAACGGCGAGTAGGTCGAATCCACCAGTCCGCTCAGATCGAAGTCGCTGCGACGGAGCACCTCGTTCAGCAGGTTCTTGCCGTACAGCGTGAACGTCAGCGCATTGGGCGGCGAGTACGCGATGCTTGCATCCACCAGATTGCCGCCATCGAGCGTGCCCAGGTTGTTGTCGGTGATCTCGCTGTCGTCGCGATGTGAGAAGCTCGCGCGCAGGGCCAGTTCGCCCCCGTCGCCGACGGTGCGCGTGTGCCTGCCTTCCACGCCGTACGTCAGCTTCGCCAGCCGGGGCAGCTCGAACCGGTCGTCGCCGAGCGTCGATCCGTCACCGTCCAGGTCGTGGCGAACCTCGTCGTAGGCGCCGTCCGTGTAGCCGACGAATCCGCTGAGCGTGGCAGACCGGCCGAGCGCGGCCAGAACTTCGGCCTCAAGCCCCTGGATGGTCGCATCGGCGGTGTTGGCGGTGATCTGGATCGCGCCGCCGGCGGCATCGGCGAATGTCACCTGGCGCTGCATCCCGTAGATCCGGTTGTGGAAAGCGGCCACGTTCATCCGCACGCGTCCACCCGCCAGCTCGGACTTCAGCCCGGCCTCGAACGAATCCTGTTCCTCTTCGTCGAACGGTCCCGGTGGCGCGGTCGGCGACGTGTTGCGCAGGTTGTAGCCGCCGCTGCGAAACCCTTTCGTGAAGTGGCCGTATACCTGGGCCTGCGGGCTGAGCCAGTGTTGCAGACCAACCTTTGGCGTCACGTTTCGCCAGTTGTTGCCGTCCCTGAAGTCGTATACGCACTGGTGCGAGACGACCGCACAGGTGCCGTTGCCAGCGGTAGCAACCTCCACGTCCTTCTCCTCGTACGTGTAGCGGGCACCCACCGTCAGGATCCAGTCGTTGCCCAGGTCGATGTCGTTGTTCACGAAGACTCCGCCGGTCAGGTGATCCTGATCGCCTCCGAAGGGCGCGCCCTCGGCGCCTCGCAGCACACGGCGCTCCCGGTACCGGATGTCCTGCGCGAAGAAATAGACCCCGAAGGTTGCCTGCCATCCATCCCGAAACCAGCCGGAGTAGCGCAACTCGTTGCTGAACTGCTCCTGATCGGTGAAAGTGAACCCGTGAAAGACCGGATCGACCGTCCCGTCGACATCGGTCAGGGAATCGGCTTGAACCGTTCTCCAACCGAACACGTTGGTGACCGCCCCCCGGCCCAATGCCACACGCCGGTTCGCCTCGACGATGAAGTGCTGCCAGTCGACGAGCGAAAATCCGGGCTCGTCGATGGCGAAGTCGAAACCGCTGTATCGGCGCCGGTTCTGGGTCGCCGCGCCGTCAGCTTCGGTATCGCCCTGTTCATAGATCATCGTGATATCGAGACTGTCCGAAGGCGTCCAGGTGACCACGGGCCGAACCACCCGTGTCACCTCGGCGCCGACGGCGCCGCCGCCGGGCGCGCTGTTCTCGAACCAGCCCCGGTCGTCACGGTAGCCGACGGAAAGCCGCGCGCCGATGGCGCCGTCGGCCAGCCCGCCCTCGACACTCGCGCTCAGGCGGCTGTCCAGTCCCGTCTCCGTGCGCAACGCGGCATTGGCGGAAAACCCGCCGCCGGGACGCCGCGAACGCAGCAGCACCGCACCGCCCGTCACGTTGCGGCCGAACAGAAGCCCCTGCGGGCCGCGCAGGATCTCGGCCGCCTCCAGGTCCAGCATGTCCACAACCACACCGTAGTTGACGCCGAGGTACATGCCGTCCACGAATACACCGACCGTGGGATCGATGGACGGGATGGAACCGGCGACGCCCAGGCCGCGAATGGAGAAGTTGGCGATGCCCTTGCCCGTACCGATGGCGTCGAGGGCGACGTTCGGCAACGCGTAGCTCAGGTCCTCCATGTCGGTGACGTGCCGCGCCGCCAGCGCTTCGCCCGAAAGGACGCTGATGGCGGCCGGAACGAACTGAACGATCTCCACTTCGCTCTTCTTGGTGGCCGTGGTGACCACCTCTTCCAGCACGCCCGAATCCGCCGACGGCACCTGCGCCCCGCAGGTCGAGTACGCAAACAGCAAGCCAATCAGGAATCGTTTCAAGGCAGCCTCTGTTTCGATGGTCGGGCGAAGCCGCAGAATACCCGCACCATTACGTAGCAGGCAGGGTCGGGCAGCAGAACGCTGTCGGTCTTTCGGCCAGAATGCGCCTTGCCGAAGAGGAAAATTGGGATGAGCAACGCCGAGGATGAAGCCTGCCAGTGAAATCACGGCGCCAAGAGTACATCATTGCGGATTGAGCAAAGGCGATTACCGTCAAATCTGATTTCAGGCACAAACGGAGATTGACAGGGCATGAGGGTCAACAAGGTCGTCCTGGCCTATTCAGGCGGACTGGATACTTCGGTGATCTGCCGGTGGCTGCAGGAAACCCATGGCGCCGAGGTGGTCACCTTCACGGCAGACATCGGCCAGGGCGACGAGGTCGAGCCGGCACGCGCCAAGGCACAGGCCATGGGCGTAACGGAAATCTACATTGAAGACCTGAAGGAAGTCTTCGCCCGCGATTACGTCTTCCCGATGTTCCGGGCGAATGCGCTCTACGAAGGCGAGTATCTGCTCGGTACCAGCATCGCGCGTCCGCTCATCGCGCGGCGGCTGGTGGAGATCGCCGCGGAAACCGGCGCGGACGCCATCGCCCACGGCGCCACCGGCAAGGGCAACGACCAGGTGCGCTTCGAGTTGGGCGCCTATGCGCTCAATCCCGATATCAGGATCATCGCGCCCTGGCGGGAGTGGGAACTGAATTCCCGGGAAGCGCTGCTGGACTACTGCCGCAGCCGGCGGATTCCCGTGGACTTCGAGCGCGAGGGCGAATCGCCGTATTCCATGGATGCCAACCTGCTGCACATCTCCTACGAAGGCGGCGGACTGGAAGACCCATGGAACACCCCCGACGAGAACATGTGGCGGTGGACCGTGGCCCCCGAATCCACGCCCGACGAGCCGCAAGTGCTCGAAATCGGGTTCGCCGCCGGCGACGCGGTGGCGCTGGACGGTGAACGCATGTGCCCGGCCAGTCTGCTCGCCCGATTGAACGAACTCGGCGGCGCCCACGGCGTCGGCCGGCAGGATATCGTCGAGAATCGCTACGTGGGCATGAAGTCCCGCGGCTGCTACGAGACCCCCGGCGGCACGATCCTGCTCAAGGCGCACCGGGCGATGGAGTCCCTCACGCTGGACCGGGAAGTCGCGCACCTCAAGGACGAACTGATGCCGCGCTATGCCGGGCTGATCTACAACGGCTACTGGTGGTCTCCCGAGCGCAAGGCATTGCAGGCGCTCATCGACGAATCCCAGCAACCGGTCAACGGCGTCGTCCGCCTGAAGACATACAAGGGCGCCGTGACCGTGCTCGGCCGCCGGTCGCCGGACAGTCTCTACGACGAGGACACGGCCACCTTCGAAGACGATCGGGGCGTCTACCGCCAGAAAGATGCGACGGGATTCATCCGCTTGAACGCGCTGCGCCTGCGCATGGGTGCCAAACTCGGCCGGAAGCCCTGACCGTTTCCGCGACCGACTCGCCGCATTTTTGGCACAATGCCCGCCTTGCCCGCCGGGAGAATGCGATCGTGACGATTCAGGAAATATGCGCCGACATGGCCGCGAAGGCCGCTTCCATCGACCCGTTGGGCAAGACGCTGATCTTCTACCTCGACGACGAACGCCTGCTCATCGACGGCACCGGCGAGCAGAACAGCGTCGCCATCGTGACCGGGCAGGACGTGGAGGCAGAGTGCACGGTCACCATGTCGCTGGACACGTGGGGGAAACTGCAGCGCAAGGAACTCAAGCCGTTTATCGCGGTGGCCTCGCGCAAGATCAAGGTCAAGGGCGACCTGTCCATTGCCGCCAAGCTGAAGCAACTCACCTAGACCGCCGGCCGTGCTCACGCTCGTCAATCGGGCCGGGAGTCTCGCCGAGTCGCTCGGGTTTAAACCTTTCGGCCTTGAATCCAGCCGGATTCTTGCCAACGCGAGGAAGATCAGCGGCTTCGGCTTCCGGGACGGCATGTTCGAGGACGGTCTCGAACGCCTGATCCGATCCCTGCAAACCGAGGCCCGGCTCACGACGTTCGGCAAGTTCGCCATGCGAAGGGCTGTGCAGCGCAGCGCCGATTCGCGTTTCCTCGTCGAAAAGGCAATCTCCGAGAACCCCTCGATCCTGGACGAACCCATCGACGAACCCGTGTTCATCATCGGCATGCCGAGGTCCGGCACGACCATCCTGCATGCGCTCCTGGAGACAGACGCCTCGCACCGTTCCCCGCTGTGCTGGGAGTGCCTGCTCCCCTACCCCGCACCGACGCCGGCGACCTACCGGGACAATCCGCGCCTGAAAACCATCCGCAGGGAATTCGGCCAACTGTTCAGGCTCGTTCCGGACCTGCGCATGAAGCACTACATGGCGGCCGACGCGCCCCAGGAATGCGTGGGCATCACGGCGCTGAATTTCTGCAGCTACCAGTATCTCGCCCAGGCCAGAATGCCGGGCTACGAAGACTGGCTTTCCGGCGAAGCCGACCAGGTGCGGAACCTTCGCTGGCACAGGCGGTTCCTCAAGTTTCTCCAGTCCGGCGGCATTCGCCCGGTGCGCTGGCTCCTGAAGTCGCCCCTGCACGTGCTGCGTCTCGAGGCGCTGTTCGAGGTCTACCCGGATGCGCGCATCGTCATGCCCCACCGCGAACCGTCGAGTTTCCTGGCCTCCGTGGCGAGCCTCATGACGTCCATGCGATCGCTCTACACGGACCACCACGATCCCGTGCGCACCGGACAGGAACTCATGGAAAGATGGGGCGGCTACCTGGACCGCTTCCTGAGCGACCGCGCATCGCTGGACAGGGAAAGCCGTTTCGTCGATTTCCACTTCGACGACTTCGTCGGAGACCAGATGCGCATCGTCGATACGATCTACGACCGGTTCGGCTGGAACCTCGACTCCCGATGCCGCGCGCGCATGAGCGAATTCCTGCGCCGCGAGCGAAAGGACAAACACGGCGTCCACAAGTACTCCCTCGATCAGTTCGGCATGTCTCCGACCGATATCGACGGGCGATACGACCGTTACATTCAATTCCTGCAGGAGCTGAAAACAGCGTAGACAACCATGCAAAGCAAACAGGCACTGAACGAATTCCTCGACCTCATCCGCGAATCCGACTACACCTTCCTCGACCCGGAGATGGCCCTGGACGAACAGGGCAAGGTGGACGGCTACCAGCACTTCTTCCACCTGCTCCAGCTCGCCGTGGACTTCTACCTCTTCAACGACCCGCTGCGGCCGCAGTGGATGCCGCTGGCGAACGCAAACCGCCGCATCTACGGCGACAACGTGGACGCGGTGTACTACTTCACCCAGGTGCGCGGCGACCAGGAGTACATCATTCGCGGGCGGCGCTTCGATAGCTGTTACCTGAGCTTCACGCTGTACGGCGGCGACCCGCACGGCGAACTGGCCGACCGCGTCTCCCTCAGCGTCAACCACCGGGACATCGAGTTCGCCGACGACGGGCGCTTCGAGATCCGGCTGACGCCAAACCCGCAGGGCAAGAACCAGTTCAGGATCGACCCCGACTCGGTCACCCTCTTCTCCCGCGAGTACTTCTTCGATCGTCCCAACTCCACCGAAAGCACCTTCGAGATCGAGAACGCAGCCCCGCAACCCGGGGCGGTCCCGCTCGACGACGCACAACTGGCCCGGCGAATTCGCACCATGGCGAACTTCTTCCAGGGAACCACGTGGGTCGCACCGCTTCCCGTGGATTTCCCCGTCAACGAATTCCTCCCGCCGTTCGAGTTCGACGCCGAACAGGGTGGCTGGGGCACCGTCGACAACGTCTACTGCATGTGCCGGTTCCGGTTGCAGGAAGACCAGTACCTGAAGATCCGCTTTCAATCCCCCGAGGCCTGCTACTGGGGCCTGCAGACCTGGAATTTCCTCATGCAGTCCACCAACTCGACGGATTACCCGGTCTGCCTGAACAAGCGCACCATCGTGCCGGAGGCGGATGGATCGTACGAGGTTTACCTGAGCAGCCGGCCGGCGGCGAAGAACTGGATCAGCACTGCCGGTTACAGCGAGGGGATTGTCTTCTGCCGCTGGTTACTCTCCGAAGCCATGCCGGAAACGCCGCAGGCCGAAGTCTGCACCTGGTAGCAGATGGCGGCGACTGCGGCGATATGCGGTGGGCGTCGGAAACGGCTCCCGGGTTTCACGCGACGGGCTCAAGCGTCGTGACATAGGCCGGGTCCAGGCCGGCGATGCTGTCAATGCTCTGGGTCCGGCTGTCCCAGGTGTAGAACGAGCATTCGACGCGATTCCGGTAGAAGTCCGCAATCATGAACCCGTTCTCACCGATGGGGCCCCACTCGTCGGACAGTTCCAGATGGTTCGCCGGCCGGTCCACGGTGAGCAGTGACGATCCGGCGGTGCCCGGAGTGCCCGGAAGTATGGTCACCACCGGATTGTCCGCCATTTCGATATCGCCCACCCCGAGAATGCGCGCGTGCGCGGACTTGTGGATGTCGCCGCTGATGACCAGCGGAATACGCTCCGGCATCCGGTAGATCGACTCCATGATCCGGTCGTGCTGGGCAAGCCACCCGCTGGGCCAGTACGGTTTCGGCTCCGACACCACCGCCTGCCCGTCGCGGAGCAGGTCCGGGTAGTACTCGTACCAGTTGCCGCGCGTCCAGCCGGGCGGCTGTCCGGGCGCGTTCACCACGTGGGCGACTTCCCGGTCCGCCATGCGCGCCTTCAACCAGGACTCCACCGTGGGGTCGAATTGAACGGCGCTCGGACCGAGGGTCGTCGCGGAACGGCGATTGTCGTAGAGGAGAACCTCGAGCAGTTTGCCGTATCTCAACGTGCCGAAGTTGGAGGAGATCTCCGGGCGTCCCTCGTCTTCCCTGGAACCCGGCAATCCCCGCGGCCGGAAGGGATCCGGCAGAAACTCGGGATAGGCAAGTTTCTGGACACTGCGCGCCAGCGCGAGCATCGCGTGATCGGGCGGAAACGTGACCACTTCGTCAGTGGCGTCGTCGTTGTCGAAGTAATCGTGATCGTCCTGCAGGAAGAAAACCGGCGTAGACCGAAACGTCGTGCGATAGATCGGCGCGATCTGTTCCACGCCGCCCTTCAGGACAAAATCCTCGTTGGAAGTACCGAAAATCGGCTGCGAGCGGTCGAATCTACCCACATAGGCCAGCCCCTCTTCGCTCTCGGCATAGAGGGAGGAGAAGCGCGGCGAATACAGATCCCAATACAGGTGGTCGCCATTTGCAACGATGGCGCTGGGTTGCAGTGACGCCAGCTTCGACAGCAGGGCCCGGCGGACCGCGATTGTAGTACGTCTGCCATGGGCCACGGCGGAAATCTCGTGCCCGCCGGCACAGTGATAGAACCCGATCCGGACGTGATCGATTTCGCTGTCCGGGGCCGGAAACGTGGACAGGGTCCAGGGCTCCGCCAGTGCGCCTCCCCGGCCGGACCGCAGCTCGAAACTGTACGCGGTTGAAGGACGCAGCGAGTCGACGTCGAACGCCCAGAATCGCCCTGGCGTGTCCGTTCTCTGGCCCGGGATTCGCCGCCCGTCCACATGCAACTCGGGGGCCCGGGGCAGAGGGGCCTGAAACGAGCACTTCAGCAGAACCCGATCGTGATTCGCAGTGGGAAGGAGGTGGAACAACTCCCCCGCATCCCAATCCGGTTCCTGGGCCGCTGCGGTGCTCCCGAACAGGCTGGACAGCTCCAGCGGCCGACCCACAAAGGCGCCGGCGGCCAGCATGGACTGCAGTGCGAGGATCTCCCGGCGTGTCAGCATTGGCTTCCCTTCATGAACCGACCGGCAGGTAGTGCGCGGCTTTGTGTCAATTCGAGAATTTACCACAATGCGTGAATCTGCCGCAGCGGTGAGTAGCGGCTACAATGATGCGCTTGCTTCAAGCGCCGCACGAGGATACGGATGCAGCGACTGATCTGCCTGGCAGCTTTGTTGGCCGCGTTTGCGGCGGGTGCACCATCCAGTGCTACATCTGCCATGGCGACGACCTGACGGGCCTTGGCGACGTGCCGGGTATCGCTGGGATGTCGGCGTACGTTGCCTCACTCGATCCCTAGAACCGATAGTTGAAGCCCAGACTCATGACCTGGGTCTCGTAGTAGTTCTCGTAGATGGCATCGAAGCCGTTACCGCTGATGAACTGCCTTATGCCGAAGTCATTGAAGACGTCCACAAATGAGAACGCGATCTCTCCCCTGTCGTCCATGACGGTCCTGCTGACGCCGAGATCCACGGACGATCTCGCGGCTTCCCTGCCCTGAGCTATGTTTTTCTCGGCGTAGTAGACGATCGCGATCTGGACCTGCCAGTCGTTGCGGAAGTCGAATTGGCTGTTCAGCTTGGCATCCCACGTGTTGTCGGCGGACCTTTCGACAACGAACGGCCTGACGATGGGGAACAGCAGCATCACGACATCCTCATCGATCACGTTGTCGTACCAGTTGATGCTTCCTGAAAGCTCCAACATTTCGCTGATGTCCCGGGTGAGAATCAGCTCAAGACCATTGGCCGTCCCGCTGCCGACATTCTGGTAGATTCGATTGACGATGTCGTAGTCCCGATTCGTCGGGTCGATGGCGAAGACCCGCGTGAAGGGATCTTCAATGTCCCGATAGTATAGGGACGCAATCACTGAACCGGAGGGCCAGATACGTTCGTAGGCCACCTCGAAGGTCTCGGTAAACTGGGGACGCAGGTAGGGGTTTCCGACCTTGAGCAGCTCGGGATCATCGTATTTCGGAAACACTCTCAGTTCGGGCTCGCCCGGACGATCCACGCGATTGTTGTAGTGCACGGATACGTGGTTCAGATTGTCGATGTTGTAGGTAAGCCGGATGTTGGGGAATAGGCGGAAATAGTCGTAGGAGTCGCTGCGGTCGTAATAGATGTTTTCCGAAGGCAAGTCGTAGTAGACATCGGTCTGCTCCACGCGCAGTCCGGCTTCGACGTCGTATTTTTGCTTCTCGTGGACGTAGTTGACGTACGCCGCGTAGATATCTTCGCCCCACTCCGACCAATCCCCGAGACCCAGGTAAATGACGGAGTTCTCGCCCCTGTTGACGTCATAGGTTATGGGTATCCAGCGTCTCTGAAGCCGGCCTCCCGCCTCGAGGCGGCCGCTACGCAGCGGCCTGACGTAGTCGACCTGCACGGGAAGCGTGTTCTCTTCTGCCACCAGGTGAGTCGCGTCATCGCCGACACGCACCCGCGAAATCTCGTTCAGGAAGTAGGCTTCATCCTCCCAACCCCTTATGTACTGAGCCGTAATGCTGTACTCGTGGCCCGGTTGCTGGAAGCGGTGTTCGTAATCCAGGTTGACGTTGAAAAAACCCGTGTCTTCGTCTTCCTCCCAGAACCAGAATCGATTCCTGTCACCCGTATGCCCATTGATGAACGGAACCTGGGCCTCATCGATATGGGTCTCGAAATCGAGAATTGACGAAAACGTCAACGTCCTGTTCTCGTCCAGGGACCTGTCGAGTCCGCCGTTCAGGATGATATGGGTCTGCTTGCGGTTCTCGGGTACCTGCGAGTAGACAATCCTGCCGTCGTCATAGAATCTCGACGTGAACTCATTGTTGGGGATGTCTTCCTGAAACAGGATTTCTCCCTGGAAAAACACACTGCCGTTATCCGTGTTGTTGACGAGGTTGACGCTCGGAATGATCTTGGGATTCCGGTAGTAGCTTCCAATGTCCGTTGGAAGGTCATCCTTGCGTTTGGTCAGTTGTCCGCTTCCGATGGTCAGCCCGGCATCCACGTGGAGCCCGGCATCCTGCTCCCGCTTGTAAACGATGTTGATGATCCCGGCCATGCCGGCGGCATCGTAGCGGGAGGACGGATTATTGATGATCTCGACACTCTCGATATTGGCGGCAGGGATACTGTCAAGGCCCGAGTGATTGCCGATGCTCGTGAGGCTCGACTGGTTGCCGTCCACCAGAATGGCGACCCGGACGCTGCCTCGCAGCAGCACACTGCCTTCCCGGTCGACGGTAATCCCGGGCAAGCCCCTCATGGCATCGAGCAGGGAGCCGCTTCCCTGAGCGATGCTGTCTTCCAGGCTGAAAACGCGCCGATCGAGGGTGGCCTCCTGCACCACCCCTTCGCCGAGGACGATGACCTCCTCGATGTCGCCCGAGGCAGGGAGGAACTCGATGTCACCGACGTCGTAAAAGAGATTCTTGTCGCCCACCAGGAAAGGTGCATCCACGGGCCGATAGCCCAGCAGGGATGATGTCAGGATGTAATTTCCCTCTGTCAATCCCGAGATGATGAATCTTCCCGATTCGTCCGTCAGGGCTACGGGGACCGTGATTCCGGCGTTCTCGGCCGTGACGGCAATGGTCACGAACGCCACGGGTCGCCGCGTCGTCGCGTCGACCACCCGACCCGACACTGTCGCATCGCCCGGCGGCTCGTCCTGAGCGAAGACAGTGGATGAAATCAGCGCAAGCGAGAGGAACCCGCGTTTGATGATTGTCCCCCGAAATCCCGGCATCATGGATGAGCACTGCACCGTACTCTGGATATTTCGAGTGTAACGACAGGGACACCTGTTAGCGAGCGATCATCCCCACAATTGAGAATTCTTCAGCCGTCGTCCAGCGCGGCCAACCGCTGGACCGCCAGATCGTGAAGGATGCGGTCGTACGCATCCCCGGGCGCAAGTTCGATCCCGCGTGCGAGCAGTTCGCGCGCCTGCTCACGGTTGCGGTTTCGGTTCAGCAGTAACAGGCCGTTCGCGTACTCCAGGTAGACTCCTATTTCATCGGGAGCGAGCTCGAGCGCCTTTTCGTAATAGTCAAGCGCATTTCGCCTCGTGGCCCGATACGTCACGCGGGCCACGAGCCCTCCCATCTTGTTCACGATTTCCGCGTGCCAGGAAGCCAGGGTGAGGTGCGCTTCGGCCATTTCCGGATCCAGTCGCAGTGCTTCCTGTGCCGCCTCGCGCGTTCTGCGCGCATATCCCCTGTTGAGAGCCTCCATGACGCCCACGGTCTGGGCTTCGCGGCCGATGGCATGGGCCGATTGGAAGTGGGCTTCGGGGTTGCCGGGATCGAGGCGAATCGCCTCGTCCGCGGCGCTTATCGCGCGCGCGAACAACTCCGGCTGTTCGTCCCCGGCGGCGAGGTAGTAGCCATGTATGGCGAGCGACTCGGCCGCGAGCGCGTACCCTTCCGACGTTCCCAATGCCTCACCCGCTTCCGCGGCCGCTGCGAACCGACCGTCGGCGTATGCGGCCCGTGCCGCCTCGATGGACTGTGCGCCGGACGGATTCACCAGCAGAAGAGCTCCTGCAAGCGAAAAACACAACGATACGGCTGTTTTTCTCATTGCTTCATCCCTTGCCGAATGACTTTTTCCAAGTAGTTTCAGCATACTGTGATTCACACCTCAAGGGCGGTCAACGACTGAACGGTGCCGCACCGAAACAGCATCTGGCCATAGCGATTTTGACAGCCGTTTCGCGTGCTGAGGGAGGTCCAATTCAGTCCAGAAAGCCCGATTCCAGAAACTACCTGAGCTATTCTCCGTATCTTGGGAGCGGCCGCTCCTGGCCGAAAGCAGACGCCCGTTAACCGCTAATGTTAGGGGCGTGCATATTCAGGGGAAGTCATGAGACACATAACTGCTCTTCTATTGATCGGTATTCCGGTTACCTCTCCGGCTCATCACTCTCAAGCAGAATTCGATGCGACTGACATTACAGAGTTGAGCGGCGAAGTCGTGTCAGTAGCCTGGCGAATGCCTCATATCGAGTTCCGCCTTCGGACAGTTGGCCAGGATGGAAGCGTGGAGGAATGGAATATCGAAGCGGGTAACGCGATCGCGGCTGGTCGAATGGGTCTCGAAAGAGATACCTTGCAGGTTGGTTTTGAAGTCAGGGTCGCCGGGATTGCGTCAAGTCGTCGGGCCCATCGAATGCTGGCAGGGCAATTTCTTCTCCCAAGTGGTCTTGAGGTGATCATTGACCATCAAATCACGCCGATTCCTCGCTGGTCACCCGAACGTTACGTCGATCGCCGCGACTCGAATTACGAGTTCTCATGGCCACTTCCAGACGATGGTCGTGGGATATTCCGCATTTGGACTCGGGACCGGGAAAAAGAGCTCTGGATGCTGCAACCGGCTGACTATTATCCTTTGACGGAGGCCGCCGAGACGGCCATCGCTTCATGGGATGTGGATGATCCGGCCGATAACCAGGTACTCCAGTGCATACCACCCGGAATGCCCGCGGCAATGGGGGACCCTCATCCGATCGAGTTCGTAGAGATGGACGGCGCTATCGAGCTTCGGCAGCAGGGGTTTGATATTGTCAGGACGATTAACCTGGAGCCGGCTGAGGATCCCGCGAGTATTGATCCGTCTCCTCTCGGCTATTCCGTAGGTCGTTGGGAAGACAACACACTGGCTATAACGACGACGCGAGTCGATACGCCCTATCTGAATCGACGCGGAGTGCCTATGAGCGAGGCCGCGGAGATCGAGGAGCGCTTTACGGTCGATGAGGCCAACGGTCACCTGAACTACGTGTTGACGGTGACTGACCCAGAGTACTTGTCGGAGCCGTTCGTCGAAGAGATTCTCTGGTTCTGGAGCGAGGACGCGATAATGCAGCCCTATAACTGCTCGGTGTCAGGGTAGGCTTGGCGTCAATGTCCGCTTTTGGCCGAAAGCGGACATAACGACCGAGTCTGAATCGAAAATTGCGCAAATCTCTCGCCTTCCGCGATAATCGCCCCGCCGCAGCAGGGCCCTCATGTGAAGATATTCGTCATCAGCCTGCGCACGGCCGAGACCCGGCGTGCAGAAGCGTCCGAACAGATGGCCAGGTGCGACGTAGCGTTCGAGTTCTTCGATGCCGTTGACGGGACCGCCGGCCATGCCGACTGGTTTTCGGGAATTGATAACCGGCGTTTTCTGCTCAATACGCTTCGCCGCCAGCCGAAGCCTCAGGAAATCGGCTGCTACGCGAGTCACCTGTCATTGTGGAACAAGGCGATCTCCCTCGACCAACCCGTCCTTGTCCTTGAAGACGACTTCCAGCTTGAACCGGGCTTTGCCGAAGTCATCGGCGGGCTGGAACCGATGGTTAACGAATTCGGGTTCATTCGCCTGCAATCCATGCACGGGCCGCGAGCGCCGCTGAAGCGCCTGAGGCCCGCCGCCTACGAAGTCCGGCGCCATGACGGAACGACCCTGCATTACCTGTCCGATCCGCCGCTCTATGCGCTGGCTTATGCCGTCAGCCCAGGGGCAGCCCGTGCTCTGGTACTGGCCAGCCGGACCCTGTTCGCACCCGTCGACAAGTTCCTGCAACACACCTGGATACACCGTACGCCCATCTACGTACTGGACCCGCCCGTGGTGAAGATGTCGCCGCAAGCCGAAATCTCGACCATTGGCGACCGAACCCGCAAGAGCAGGAACCCCATGGTGAATCTCAGCCGCGCCATTCACAAGGGCATCGGGGAATTCCACCGGCTGGGCTTTGACCGGGTGCAGTTCGCGCGGATGTCGGATTCCGGTCGCCCTCAGTTCGGAAAATCGAAATAAGTATCCGGATAGGGTTCGTCGGCGAGGGTGAAATGCCACCACTCCCGGGCGTAGTGATTGAACCCGTGCGAGGTCATCACGTTCTGCAGCAGCGCACGGTTGGCGCGTTGCTGGGCTGTGACGGCGGGGCTGTCCGGCCAGGAAATCGGGCCGAAGAAATCGTAGCCCGAGCCCATGTCGAGTTCGTGGACAGCCCCGCTCTCATCGCGGTAGAAGATGGTGAGATCCACCGTGCTGCCCCGCGAATGGCCTGAGCGCGCGGCGATGTAGCCCTCCTCGAACAGGTCCTCCTTGGCGACGTCGGGGTAGAAGTCCGGCTTGGTTCGCTGATCGTCGAGATCCTCGCCCCAGCGGACGAAGTGATCCACGGCGCGCTGCGGCCGGTAAGCGTCGAAGACCTTCAGCCCGAGCCCGAATGGCTGGAGCTCGGCCTGGACGTCCGCCAGCGCGGCGGCGGCCGGCTCGGACAGGATCGCGTGTCCGTGCCCATAACCGTCAATGGGATGCCCGACGAAATTGTCGCCGGTGGCGTACTTGAGCTCGATTGCGATATCCGGAATCGCCTCATCCAGATACACGAAACCCTCCGGCAAGCCGGGACGTTCCTGGGCAAGGCAGCTCGTTACGCCAACCATGGCCAAGAGCGCAATTGACAGTAAAATGGGGGAGTACTTCATCTGGTGCCTCATGGACGATAATCGGATTATCGTCCATTGCGAAGTCAAAGATTCGATGTCTCGCAAGTGGTTCGGAAAAAAACTCTTCGGTGTAGGAATCGGTCCCCGTACCTGGGAAGGCTGGTTGGCCACCGGTGTCTACCTGTGCAGCCTCCTTTTGGTAGCGGAGTTTCTTGAAGCGTCATTCACCACGAAGTTCTTGATCGTCGCCATGGTGAGCGCCGCGTTCATTGGCCTGATCTGGCTCACTTACGACCGGTCAAGCCATACCCACTGAACCGAGCCGTTCGCCCGAATCCACGGCCACGCGCCAAACAACTGTCCTGCCTGTTGACATATAAACTCTACTGTACTAGATTACTAGGACACTAAGTTTACGGATCGACAAGATGCTCGAAGCCAGGCAAGTCAATTTCGGTTACGGACCCGATCCCCTGTTTCGCGACACGGACCTGACGCTCGCACCCGGTCACATTTACGGGCTGCTGGGGCTCAACGGCGCTGGCAAAACCACGCTCCTCAAACTCATGACGGGGTTGCTGTTCGCGAATTCAGGCGAGATCACCGCCTGCGGGCACGATCCCGCCCGGCGAGCCCCCGGGTTCCTCGCCAAGGTTTTCCTCTTGCCGGAAGAGCTTAACGTTCCCGGTGTCACCGGCAAGGAATACGTTGCTGCCCGCTCGCCGTTCTATCCGGATTTCGATCGGGCCCAGATGCAGCGCTACCTGGACGAATTTGAAATTCCCGAGCACAAAAAACTGACAGCCCTTTCCCACGGACAGCAGAAGAAGTTCCTGTTGTCGTTCGGCCTGGCCTGCAACGCGTCGCTGGTTCTCCTGGACGAGCCGACCAATGGGCTCGATATCCCCTCCAAGGGGCTTTTCCGGCGCTTGGTGGCGGAGGCAATGAGCGACGGTCAGACCATCGTTGTCTCCACGCACCAGGTACGGGACGTTGAGTCATTGGTCGACCTGATCGTGATTCTTCACGAGGGCAAGGTGCTGTTGAACCGCACGGTTTCCGAATTGAGCGGAAACCTGAGATTTTCGGTCAGCGGAAACCGCCCGGAAGAAGGCAACGGGCTGATCTATACCGAACGCACCGTAGGCGGCTACGCAAATGTCTTCAAGGATCGCGGCGGTGACGAAGGTGCACTGGACATGGAACTGCTCTTCAAGGCCGTCATCGCGAACCCGGCCGCCTGCGCCGCACTGCTCACAACGGAGAACCGGAAATGAACGAACATTTCTCCATCGAAAGACTTTGGTGGCTGCTGCGCGCCGACTTCACGGCCGGCTATCGCACGCTGCTGACAGTGTCGGGCACCCTGGCCGGCGTCATCCTGATCGCATCCCTGCTTTCGTTCGGCCCCGGCGGCGGAGGCCAGGAGTTCTTCACGTCGTGGTTTGGCGGCATGCTCTACATCTGGGGTGTCATTGCCTCGAGCCGCGCCTTCCGGGAACTTCACGACAAGACCCGGAACGAGGCGTACCTGCTGTTGCCCGCCTCCGCGGTCGAAAAGACCGTGGCCCGGCTGCTCGCCGTGACTGTCGGACTGGCCGTCTACCTGCTGGTCTTCACCACCGTGGCGTCGGTCCTCGTCGAGGCGGTATTCCTGTTGCTGCCGGGTACCGGTTACGGACTGTTCAATCCGCTCGACCCCGTGGTATGGCCGCTCATCTTCGGCTACTTCTTTCTGCAGTCCTTCTTCTTCCTCGGCGCGGCCTGGTTCAGGAGACGGCATTTCATCAAGACCAGCCTGGCCATCACCGTGGTCGGAATCGGGTTTGCCCTGTTCGTCATGCTCACGCTGCGGCTCACCTTTGCGACATTCGACATGTCCGACCTGGACGGCCTCATCGCGCGTGCGGCGGGATCCTACCAGGGGCTGTTTCAGGTGCTTGAGGCGCTGCGCGGGCTTTTTGCCATCGTGCTGCCAGTCGCCTGCTGGTCGATTGCCTGGCTGAGGGTGCGGGAGACACAGGTCAGCGATGGAATTTAGCGAGCCCAGAAGCATTTACCTGCAGATCGCGGATCAGATCCGCGAGCGCATCCTGCAGGGCGAATGGCAGGACGGGGAACGGATTCCGTCCATCCGCGAACTGGCCATCGAGCTGGGCGTGAATCCGAACACGGTCACCAAGAGCTACCAGGCGCTGCTGGATTGGGGCATCGTCGCCAATCAGCGCGGGCGGGGTTACTTCGTCAGCGAAAGGGCTGCCGAGCGAGCGTTGACCGGGATGCGCGAGGAATTCGTGCGCGACGAGCTTCCAAAAGTGATTCGCGCCATGCAAACGCTGGGTATCGGCCTCGACGAAGTGGCCGGATACCTGGCCCGACAAGACGGAGACAAAGACAAATGAAGACTAGCAAAATCGCACTCCTTTCACTGGGCGGTGTCGTCGCGGGAGCCATTCTGGTGGCCGCGGTGGTCGCGCGTGTCGCCATCGGCTGGGACGGACCGGCGCGGGCGCAGACCGACATCGACCCTGGCGAGACGACAACGGCGAGCCGGGACCTCAGCGGATTCAGCAGAATCGAAATCAACGGCAGTTGGAGCGTTGCCGTCACCCGGGGAGACGAGTGGCAGGTGGATCTGTCCTATCCGGAAAATTATGTGGGTGGAATCGATGTATCGGTGAGGGGCGAACGGCTCAGCCTGGACGGTGCCGGGATGCGATCCTTTTTCGGTCGGTCAAATGCGCGATTCGGGGCTGACATCGTCATGCCCGCACTGGTGGAACTGGAAGCAGCCGGCAGCAGCCGCGTGACGCTGACGGGCTTTGAAGGCGAACAGCTCACGATCGACGCCGCCGGCGCGAATCAGATTACCGGCGAAGACGGCCGCTACGGCGAACTCGAATTGTCTGTGGCAGGCGTTAACGACATTCAGCTCGCCGGGGTCGCTTTCACCGATGCAGACGTGGAGCTTGCGGGCGCATCCAACCTGACGCTGACGATGGATGGCGGCGAGTTGACCGGAGGCCTGGCCGGCGCCGGGAAAATCGAATACTTCGGCACCGTCTCGCGGGAAGATATCGACGTCGCCGGATTCGGTTCGGTGGGACCGGCGGAACTCTAGCCCCCCGGCGGCAGCATCCCGATGCGGAACAGCCTAGGGCGATTGCCCCCTGTCCCGGAGAGCCAGAACCCGTTCGCTCAGGGAACGGTATGCAGCCTGCTCTTCCCGTGAGAGCTCTCCGGCCAGCAGATTGACGTGTTCGTAGGGGTCCTCCCGCAAATCGTAGAACTCTTCCTCGCCCCGGAACCGGACCAGCTTGTAGCGCCGATCGCGCATCGCATAATCACCGTTCGCCACGCCCGCAAGACCATCGTCGAAACGGTCTGCATAGAGCCAGTCCCGGCGGGATGGGGCGTCGGGGTTCGACAGCGAGTACTGGAAACTCACTGAATCGTGAGTCACCTCATCCGGTATTGCCTCTGCCGGATCGATCCCGGCCATTTCCATGATGGTGACGAACAGATCCGTCGAGTTGACCAGGGCCTCGGACACGGCTCCGCGTTCAGCCCGCCGGACAGGGCAGGGCCGGGAGCAACACGACCGCCGTCCGCCAGATTCTCTTCTTCATGGCCATGGGATCTCTACGGTTGTTTGTATACGACCCCGCCCTTCATGACGAACTCGACCTGTTCGAGGATGCTGATATCCTCGAGCGGATTTCCGGAAACCGCAACCAGGTCCGCCTGAAGCCCTGCGGCGATCCGGCCCACCTGGTCCCCGACCCCCAACAGGTCCGCCGCACTGACGGTTGCTGACCGTATCGCCTCAGCGGGGGTCATGCCGAATTGCACCATTCGCGAAAACTGGCGGGCGTTGTCGCCGTGGGGGTACACCGCGCTGTCCGTGCCGTACACCATTGCGACGCCGGCCGCATGCGCTTGACTGAAGCTTTCCCTCTGAATCGCCCCGACTTCGCGCTCCTTGTCCAGAGACTCCGGCAATACGCCATTCGCTTCGCCTTCCGTGAGAATGTGCTCGGTGACGTAGATGTCCATGACGAAGCGCGTACCGTGCTCCTTCGCAAGTTCAATGACGTCATCGCTGAGGAAACTGGCGTGTTCGATCGAGTCGGCGCCGGCCAGGATCGCGTTGCGGATACCGGCGTTGCCATGGGCATGGACCGCAACCTTTCGTCCATGTGCATGGGCTTCGTCGACCAGCGCCTCCAGTTCCTCCAGCGTATACTGAATCGCGTCGAGCCGGGTTCCGGCCGACAGGACCCCGCCCGTCGAGCACGTCTTGATCAGGTCCACGCCGAACTTCACGTTCTGGCGCACCATTTGCCGAATCTCCCAGGGTCCGTCAGCGACCCCGGTTTCCGTCACGCCGTACTCGTACGGCAACAGGTTGTTGTCGCTGCAATGCCCGCCCGTAATCCCGACCGGCGGACCGGAAACCAGCATTCTCGGTCCGGCCACTTCCCCGGCGGCGATCGCGTCGCGCAGAGCAACGTCTGCGTACCCCGGAGCGCCGACGTTGCGGACAGTCGTGAATCCGGCTTGCAAGGTAGTCGCCGCATTCTTGACGCCATTGATCGTCGCTTCCGGAAGTGAAACAACCAGCGAATTCAGCCCGTGATCGTCGGAGTCGCTCAACAAGTGAGTATGGGCGTCGATCAGGCCGGGGAGAACGGTATAGCCAGAGAGATCAATGAACTCGGCACCCGTTGGAACTGGCGCACCGGTTGACAGAGTCACGGCAGCAATCGCGCCATCCTCTATGGCGATGATCCGGTTGTCGAGAATCTCTCCCGCCGCAACGTCGATGATCGCACCGGCACGGATATACGTATCCGGTTCCGCATTGCTGACAGAGCCAACCAGCAATCCAATCGCGAGAATTCCCGAGTTGCGCGGCAAATCCAGCATTCGAGTAAACCTGAAGAGTGATGGGCCATCTTCATTGTGGCTTGCCTGCTGCCGACGTTACAAGCGTTTGCATGTGCCGCGATAGCATGTGCGGCGCAGGCATGGCAACCGACCGCGCGCGAACGGCAAAACAAACTGTCACTATTATTTTTTCTGGCGTACTGTGCCCGGCGGCGATTCGTCGAAGTTTCGACCGTGCTTTTCCGCATGGATGCGGCGTCGGTTCCACGCGAGCCATTCTTCCCGTTCCTCCGCCCGGCCCTCGGCCTTGTGCTTCTCGATGACCGGAAGGACGTATCGGTTCACCATCGCTTGATACACTGACATCGAAATTTCTCCCATTACGTTCACCGGTCGCGTCAGCAGCATCGCCACCATCGCGATGGCCGCGCCCACATTGCTGAAATGGCCCAGCACGGCCACCGCCAAGTCGACGGCGCCCCACCATTGTTCCGTCGCGACCGCCCACTCGCCATTCATGTTATAGCCAATGCGCGCCAGCGCTACAAGCCACAGGAGCCCGACGATTCGGAAGAACGTCCTGGACTCGCCGCGCCGGGCCTTCCCGCCTCGATGGCATCGGCGTGGCCTATACTCCCACCACCATGGAGTACAGGCCGTTAGCCGACCGAATGCGACCCCGGAACCTGGCCGAGATGGTCGGACAGACACATGTGCTTGGGGGTGGTCAGCCGTTACGGGCGCTGCTCGAAGGGCGCGGACTGCATTCGTTGATCCTGTGGGGGCCGCCGGGCAGCGGCAAGACGACCCTGGCGCGGCTGGTCGCGACCGGCTCCGACGCGGAGTTCATTGCGCTGTCCGCCGTCCTGGCTGGCGTCAAGGATGTCCGCTCCGCCGTTGACCAGGCGCGGATGGTTCGCTCCGGCGACGGTCGGGCGACCGTGCTTTTCCTCGACGAGGTGCACCGGTTCAACAAGGCGCAGCAGGATGCGTTTCTGCCCTTCGTCGAGGACGGCACGCTGGTCTTCATCGGCGCCACCACCGAGAATCCGTCATTTGCCCTGAACAATGCGCTGCTGTCGCGTGCCCGAACGTACGTGCTCAAACCACTGGATGCCGGGGATATCGAGCAACTGCTGCATCGCGCGCTGGAAGACTCCGAACGTGGACTCGGGAAGGTGCGGCTCGAGGTGGCGCCGGAACTGATCCGGCGACTCGCGGATTCGGCGGATGGCGATGCCCGCCGCGGATACAATCTGCTGGAACTGGCCGCCGAACTGAGCGAGCAGGTCAACGGCCGCGCCATATTGACGCCCGGTACAGTCGACTCCGTGCTCCAGGGCAGCTACCGGCGCTTCGACAGGCAGGGCGACGTCTTCTACGACCAGATTTCGGCGCTGCACAAGTCGGTTCGCGGCTCGGACCCGGATGCGGCGCTCTACTGGTTGGTGCGAATGCTGGACGGCGGCTGCGACCCCCTGTACATCGCGCGGCGGCTGGTACGCATGGCCACGGAGGACATCGGTAACGGCGACCCGCGCGCGCTGCGCCTGACGCTGGACGCGTCGGAAAGCTATGAACGCCTGGGCAGCCCCGAAGGCGAACTGGCACTCGCTCAGGCAACGATTTTTCTTGCCTGTGCGGCCAAGAGCAACGCGGTTACCAATGCAATGTCCGCAGCCACCGGTGACGTCAAACGGTACGGCTCGCTGGACGTTCCGCCGCACCTGCGCAACGCGCCCACCCGGCTGATGAAGGAACTCGGCCACGGCGAAGGATACCGCTACTCACACGACGAAGAAGGCGCGTTCTCGGCCGGGCAATCCTATTTTCCCGAAGGCATGCCGGAACAGACCTACTATCGGCCCGTCGATCGAGGCCTGGAACAACGCATCGCGGAGAAACTCAAGCGCCTGCGCCGCCTGAACCGGAAGGCACGGGGACGCGATTCGACCGGCTAACCTGGCTGCCGGTCGGCGGAAGCGCGCCGTGCAGCGAGGATTCGCTCCCGCGAAAACGGCGCGCGCCGGATCCGCAGCCCCGTGGCATCGAAGACCGCGTTGGCGATGGCCGGGGGGACGGTGCGGGTTGAAGGTTCCCCGGCGCCATAGGGCGGCAGCTCCGGCCGGTTGACCAGCACGATGTCGATTTCCTCCGGTGCATCCACCATTTCAAGGATCGGGTAGCTGATCCAGTCGACACTGGTCACCCGTTCCGGCGTGAACCGAACTTCTTCGTGAAGCGTGCGGCTGACGGCGTGGATGATGTTGCCTTCGATGGTCCGCCGCAGCCACAGAGGGTTGACGACGATACCCTGATCGGAGGCGACGACGAAGCGGCGCGGCCAGACCCGACCCGTATCCAGGTCCACCTCGACATCCGCGATCACTGCCACCACCGGCAAGCCGCGCCGGGTGTAAGCTACGCCCCGGCCCGTCACGACGCCGTCCGATGGCGGCGCCTCCGGTCCCGGCACGGCCGGTTCCCAACCGTAACGCTCGGCAGCGGCCCTGAGCACGTCCGCGTCGCGGCCGTCCGGCAGGTACCGCAGGCGGAACTCCACGGGATCGGCCCCGGCAGCCACGGCCATCTCGTCCATGAAGCACTCGCTGGCAAAGTGATTCTGCGGGCCCAGCGGATCGCGCAGATGCGCCGTCCGCAACGGCGATGCACGCTCCAGCAACGGCGCGATGGTCTGCCAGTAGCGCACGTTGACCGGAAACTCGTAGCGGTCGCCCGGGTTGGAGAGCCGGTGAACCGAGGTGTTGGGCCAGCCCAGCAGCGCGCCTGCGTAACTGTAGCTCGGGTTGCTCTCGTTACTCTCCACGTCGCCCGCGGAGAATCCCTTCATGCGCATTTCGTATCCCACCACGTTCCCGGCGGCGTCGAGCCCCGCCCGGGCAAAGTGGACCGAAGCCGGGGCCTTGGGATCCCAGGCCGTGCCTTCGGCGCGCATGCCCTGGACCCGTACCGGCCGGCCCACGGCACGCGACATGACCGCGGCGTCCATGGCCGCATCGCCGGCGTCGTTGCGCCCGTAGCTGCCCGGACCCGGGACCCAGATGCCCCTGACGTTGCCGGCCGGCAATCCCAGGATATTCGCCACACCCTCTGCCGCGTAGTGAGGCTTCTGCGATCCGGTCCAGAGCGTGGCGCTGTCGCCCCGATAGTCGCAGACGGCGCAGGCCGGACCCATCGAGCCATGAGACTGGAACGGAAACTCGTATTCGGCCTGGAGCACACGGTCGGCCCGGGCCAGCGCGGCTTCCACCGCGTCGCGGTCCGGGGCGACATCTGCGCCGCGCCCGCCGCCGGCACTCTCGCGCACGACAGGAGCCCGGCGAATGTGATCGTAGAGTTCTTCCATCTCCGGAAACGGCGGTTCGACCTCGGACCAGGTCACCTCCAATTGCTGAGCGGCCCGGACCGCGTCCCACTCCCGCTCGGCGACCACGCCCAGATAATCGCCTTCGTGTATGACCCTTGCCCCGGATATGGCGCCGATCGAGTCGGCATCGACCGACACCGGGACGCTGCCGGCCACCGGCGGGCGGATCACCCGCCCATGCATCATGTCCGGGACCCGTACGTCGACGATGTATTCGTGCGTCCCCATCACGATGTCCGGCAGGTCCCGCCGCGGAAACGGCTGCCCCACGACCCGGTACTCCGAGGGATCCTTTGGCGCCGCTGAACCCAGGGCGTCGAGCGCGTTACCGTAGCTCCCGTTCCACTCGAGTCGGACATCGAAGTGCCCGCCGCCGATCAGTTCCCCGTAGCCGGCACGTCGCGCGGGATCGGCGCGCAGGTGGACCGCGCCCTCGGCCACCGCAACTTCTTCTACGGCAACCTCGAGCCTTTCGGCGCCCAGTTCCAGCAGCACGCGACGGGCTTCCGCCGCCGCATTTCTCAGCGGGTTGGCGCCTCGCTCGATGCCGGTACTGCCGCTGGCGCCCCCCTGATTGACGGTCAATGCGGTATCGCCCATGACCACATCGACCCGGTCCATTGGCAGGTCCAATTCGTCGGCGACGATCTGGGCGATGGATATGTCCACGCCCTGCCCCATGTCCATCTTGCCGAAGAAGGCGGTCACGCGGCCAGTTTCGTCGATCTTCAGGTACGTATCGAGCTGGCCCGGCGATAGAGCCCGCCACAGCGGCCTGTCGTCCGCCGCCATCGCGCGCCGCGCCCCCGGGACCGCCAGCGAAACCACCAGGCACCCCGCGCCCTTGAGTACATCGCGCCGCTTCACTGCCGTGTCGTACCAGCCCACCGGTCAGCCCTCCCGGTTCGAAAGCGTTGCGGCGGCGCGCTTGACCGCGCGCAGAATCGCCGAGTGGGAGCCGCAGCGGCACTTCAGCCCGGTAAACGCCTGGCGGATGGCCTCGTCACTGGGGTTGGGATCGCTCTCCAGCAACGCGGCTGCGTAGAGGATCCACCCGTTCATGCAGTACCCGCAGAACAGCGCCTGCTCGTCGATGAACGCCTGCTGGACCGGGTGCGGCTCCTCCGCCGTGCCGAGTCCGCTCAGCGTTTGTACCTTGCCGGTGACGGCGGCGACCGGCACCACGCACGCGCGGATCGGTTGCCCATCCATCAGTACCGTGCAGGAACCGCATTGCGCGAGGCCACAACCGAAGCGGGGGTTGTTGAGGCCCAGCTCGTCACGCAGGGCGTAGAGCAGGGGCATCTCGGGCTCTACGTCCAGTCTATGGGCCGTGCCGTCGACATCCAGAGTGATGACCGCCATGCCAGGTACGCTCCTCCATGCGTGGTTACCTCACCGCGCTCGCTCCACGTTGACGGACAAGACGAAGGTCTCGGCAGAGCAACCCGGGACAGCGCTTACCGACCCTGGGCGCCGATTCGTGTCAACCCCGCCATGTAGGGACGCAATACTCCGGGAACGATAACAGAGCCGTCCGCCTGCTGGAAATTCTCCATCACGGCGATGAGTGCGCGGCCCGCGGCGACCCCCGAGCCGTTGAGGGTATGCACGGGTTCCGGTTTGCCGGTATCCGGGTTGCGCCAGCGCGCGTGCATGCGCCGCGCCTGGAAATCCCGGCAATTGCTGCACGAGGAAATCTCACGATAACGGTTCTGGCCGGGCAGCCAGACTTCCAGATCGTAGGTCTTGGCCGCACTGAAGCCCGTATCGCCCGCGCACAGGGTCACCTTCCGATAAGGCAGCTCCAGACGCTGGAGAATCACTTCCGCATGGTCCGTCAGCTCTTCCAGTGCCCGGTCGGAGTCGGCGGGAGCCACCACGTGCACCAGTTCCACTTTTTCGAACTGGTGCTGGCGGATCATCCCCCGGGTGTCCTGACCATACGACCCGGCCTCGGACCGGAAGCACGGCGTATGCGCCGTCAGGCGCATGGGCAATTGCCCGGGCGCCAGTATTTCGTCGCGAACCAGGTTGGAGAGGGGCACTTCGGCGGTGGGAATCAGGCGCAGGTCCCGGTCGCCGCCAACGGAAAAGAGTTCTTCGCCGAATTTCGGCAACTGCCCCGTACCGAACAGCGCGGCGTCCCTGACCAGGTACGGTACGTAGCATTCGGTGTAACCGTGCTCGCGGATGTGAACATCCAGCATGAACTGGATCAGGGCCCTGTGCAGTCCGGCCAGGTCGCCCCGAAGGACCGAAAACCGGCTCCCGGACAGCTTGGCCGCCCCTTCGAAGTCCAGAAGGCGGAGTCCTTCCCCCAGCGCGACATGGTCCTTCGGCTCGAAGTCGAATGACGGCGGCTGCCCCCACTTGCTCACCAGAGCGTTGGACGTTTCATCGGCGCCGTCGGGCACGCCTTTGTGAAGCAGGTTTGGCAAACCCGCGAGAAAGTCGCTCAACTCCTTCTGCAGGGACTGCAGGTCCGTCTCCGCCTTCGTCAGTGCTTCGCCGAGTTCCTTCACCTGGAGCCTGAGCGGTTCGATGTCCTCGGCTGCGGCTTTCGCCCGGCCGATTCCCCGGGAGCGCTCGTTGCGCTCGTGCCGCAGCGACTCCACTTGCACCTGGAGTTGCTTGCGCTCGTCTTCCAGGCGATGGTATTTGCCGCGGTCGAGCACGAACCCGCGCCGCGCCAGATTCCTGGCGACGGCTTCGAGATCTGTGCGCAATACCTTCGGGTCCAGCATGTCTGGCTCGGTCCGGTCGGTTAAGGGCCGCAACCGTCCATCAACTCACCGCACGTTGTCAACCGGCTCGCCGATGACGTCCGCGCCCGCAGGAGGCTCGAACCGGAAGAACTCATCTTCGATGTCCAGGTTGACCGCCATGTTGCGGAATTGGATGGATGTCACCTGGCCCAGTGCATCGACCAACACCAGCGCAAAGAGTTCACCGGCATCGAATCCCACCTGAACGGAATGAAAGTCCATACCCGGTTCTCTCGGCGCGAGGGATATCCAGTCAATCGCCCCCTCTCCGGAAGTCTCCACGATCTCGAACCCGTCGCGAACCTGGGCGTCACCGCTGAGCAGCATCGCCGGCGACGAGGCGATCGCGCCCTCCAGCGGGCTCACAGTCACCTGTTCGAGTTCCACGTCATGGATCCACAGGTTCTGGGCATCCGCCACCACCTGCTGCTCGAACGGTTCCGAATAATTCCACAGGAACCGGTTCGGCCGCTTGAGGGAAAACGTGCCCGAAGCCGTTTCGATCAGGTTTCCGCCGCCGTCGAGCAACTCCTGGCTGAACTCCGCCTGCAGAGTGCGGGTCTCGTCGAGAAAACGGTCAAGCGGTCCGGAGCCGACGCCGCCCACCGCTGGAGCCCGGGTTTGCGAAGCCTCGTCTAGTGCCGCCGAAGACCGGGTGTCCGGAACCTCTTCCTGAGCTGAAGCCGGTAGCTGCGTTGGCGAAACTGCTTCTTGCTCCGCAGTCTGCGCCACCGCGACGGCCGCCGCCCATACTCCCGGCACTACCGTCAGCGCGAACGCCTTCGCCTTCTTCACAATCCACTCCCGGACGTACGGATCAATCGTCAAGGGACGGTGGCGGCGGCGCCAGGACCTCGCGGGTCCCGTTCGGCTGCAGGGCGCCCACGATACCCACCTCTTCCATGGTCTCGACGATTCGCGCGGCGCGGTTGTAGCCGATCTTGAGCCGGCGCTGGACGCTGGAAATGGATGCCTTGCGCGACTCGGTTACGATCCGCACCGCCTCGTCGTAGAGCGGGTCTTCCTCCCCGTCCAGCCCGCCCCGCTGCACCGGATCGATCCCCGGAATCGACTCCTGCGGACCGGTCAACACATCGTCGGCAAAATCGGGCTCTCCGGAGGCGCGCAAATTGCTCACAACCGCGTGGACTTCGTGATCGTCCACGAAGGCGCCGTGGATTCGCGTGGGCGTGGACGTGCCCGGAGGCAGGTACAGCATGTCGCCGTGCCCGAGGAGGTGCTCGGCGCCGATCTGGTCGAGAATCGTGCGCGAATCCACCTTGGCGGACACCTGGAACGCGATCCGGCTGGGAATATTGGCCTTGATGAGGCCCGTGATCACGTCCACCGACGGACGCTGGGTGGCGATGATCATGTGGATGCCTGACGCGCGGGCCTTCTGGGCGAGCCTGGCGATGAGTTCCTCCACCTTCTTGCCGACCAGCATCATCATGTCGGCGAGTTCATCGATCACGACGACCACGTAGGGTAACGGATCGAGGTGCGGAATTTCTTCCTCCGGCGTACCGGCCTCGACGGTGGGGTCGGGGATCGGGCTGCCCCTGGAAAGCGCCGCGCTCACCTGGCGGTTGAAACTCGAGAGGTGGCGTACCTTCAGTTCCGCCATCAGCCTGTAGCGGCGCTCCATTTCCGCAACGCACCAGCGCAGCGCGTTGGCGGCCTCGTTCATGTCGGTCACCACCGGCGCGAGAAGATGGGGAATGCCTTCGTATACCGAAAGCTCCAGCATCTTCGGATCGATCAGGATCAACCGCACGTGTTCCGGACGGGACTTGTAGAGCAGGCTCAACACCATGGCATTGAGCGCCACAGACTTGCCCGAGCCGGTTGTGCCGGCAATCAACAGATGAGGCATCTTGCCCAGATCGGTCACGACGGGTTGTCCGCCAATGTCCTTGCCGAGCGCCAGCGTGAGCGGCGATTTCAGCTTTTCGTATGCCTCCGACTTGATGATCTCTCCCAGCGTGACCAGTTCCCGGGCTTCGTTGGGAATTTCAAGGCCCACGTAGGGCTTGCCGGGAATCACCTCCACGACCCGGACGCTCACGGTCGACAGCGACCGTGCAAGATCCTTGGCCAGATTGCTGATCTGATTGACCTTCACGCCCGGAGCCGGCTTGAGTTCGAAGCGCGTCACCACGGGCCCCGGATGCACGGAGACGACTTCCACGTCGATCCCGAAATCGCCCAGCTTCAATTCCACCAGCCGCGACATGGCCTCCAGCGCCTCGTCGGAGTATCCCCCCTCCCGCGGCGGGGCGTCGTCCAACAGCGACAACGGCGGTGGCTCTCCGGATGGAATCGACTCGAACAGCGGTACCTGCTTCTCGCGCTCTGCCCGCGCGCTGGCCGGCGGTGCATCGAAAGTCGGCTCTATCCGGGGTTCGGTACGCTTGCGCTTGGCGCGGCGGGTCTTTTTCACCACGCGGCGGCGCTGCCGCCGGACCCGGCGGCCCTTTCTGCGCACGCCCATCTGCTTCAGCAACGCGCGGCTTCCGCTCACGCCTGCAAGCACACCCCGGCCGACGGTATCCATGGCAGTAAGCCACGAGACGCCCGTGGCGAGCGACACGGACACGATCCACAACGCGAGCAACAGCACGGTCGCGCCAAGATGGCCCAGCGCCTGCTCCAATCCGCTCCCGACGACCTGGCCCAGGATCCCGCCCGCCGTTTCGCGCATGCTCGGCGCAAGGATATGCAGCGTCGCCAGTCCGCAACTGGTGGCCAGCAACAACACGAATCCTCCGGTACGCCACCATACGACCGGACGCGCCACGGCCTTGTCCCGCTTCCCCGATCGGTAAATCAATACCCCCGCCAGCAGAACCAGCACGGGAAAGAGATAGGCCGGACGGCCGAACAGCAGATACGCCACGTCGGCGAACATCGCACCGGCCGGCCCCACGCGGTTACGGACGCCCTGGGAATCTCCGGCTACGCTGAACGCGGCGTCGGCCGGGTCGTATGTGACCAGCGCCAGGAATAGAATGATGGCCAGCCCGGCCAGAATCAACAGTGCAGATTCCCTCAGCCCGCGGATTCGCGGACCCAACGCGGATGGCGAGACATCGCTGACTTTGGATCTGCTCAAGTTTTGTCCGAAACTAACAGGGCCCGACGCCGCATATCGGGTCGGCGCCGCCGGGGATTGCCCCGCGATGGCGCTGCGAGTGAGTATACAGCCAACGAGACGTACGAAACCACGGCGAACGGGAAATGGCCTTGCGAGTCCGGCAACACGACAGCATCCTGGATCTCGATCCGGCTGCCTGGAACGTGCTGGCGGCTGACTCGCCATTCCTGCGCCACGAGTTCCTGAGCGCCCTGGAAATCACCGGATGCGTGGGACCGGAAACGGCCTGGCGCCCGGCCTACCTGAGCGCGTCGGACGACTCCGGCCGCCTGGCGGGCGCCCTGCCCCTCTACATCAAGTACGACTCCCGCGGGGAGTTCGTTTTCGACTGGAGCTGGGCGGCCGCGTACGAGCGGGCGGGCCTTTCCTACTACCCGAAGCTCGTTTCCGCAGTGCCTTTCACGCCGGCCACGGGCCGGCGCCTGCTCGTGAACGGTGACCCGGATTCGGAGTCCATCGCAACGGAACTCCTGGTCGCGGCGAGGACCCTTGGCGCGGATATCCAGGCCTCGTCGCTTCACGTCCTGTTTCCCACGGACGTGGAACGGCAGTTCCTCGGCGATGAGGGGCTCATGTCCCGCAAGAGCTGTCAGTTCCACTGGCATAACGACGGCTACGCATCCTTCGAGGACTTTCTCGAACGGTTTACATCGATGAAGCGGAAAAAGGTGCGCCGCGAGAGAAGGCGCATCGCCGAAGCCGATGTCACGTTCGAGCACCTCAGGGGCGATGAGCCCGGTGACGAGGACTGGGACGCAATCTACGAATACTACGCGCACACGTTTCTGCGCCGCGGCCGGGCGCCCTACCTCAACCGCGAGTTCTTCGCCGAGATCGCGCGCACCATGCCGGAGAACCTGGTGATCGTGCTCGCGCGCTTCGGTGAGCGGCCCATTGCCACGGCCATCTGTTTTCGCAGCGAAGACACGCTCTACGGCCGGTACTGGGGGAGCCTGGCCGACTTCCACAGCCTCCACTTCGAGGCCTGCTACTACCAGGGCATCGAGTACTGCATCCGCGAGGGACTGAGCCGCTTCGAACCGGGCACACAGGGCGAACACAAGCTGAGCCGCGGCTTCACGCCCATGGCGACCTGGTCCAGCCACTGGATCGCCAACCCCGGATTCGCGCAGGCGATCGGACGGTTCCTCCACCAGGAACGCGACCACGTCAACGCCTACATGCGTGAGTTGGCCAACCATACCCCGTACCGAAAGGACCGGCCCGAACCAGGTCCTGCCCGAGCCGCTGCTGTATTGCGGCAAGGCTCGCTGTGAGCGGGATTCACTGGTTGCCGGCCTCCGGGGACCCGACGGCGTTTCCTCCTGCCGAGAAGGCCCTGCGGGAGCCCGATGGGCTGCTCGCCGCCGGGGGCGATCTGCAACCCCAGCGACTCCTTTCGGCCTACGTCAGAGGGATTTTCCCCTGGTACGACGAGGGCCAGCCCATCCTCTGGTGGTCACCGGACCCGCGTGCGGTGTTGTGGCCGGAGGACCTTCATATCTCGCGGCGCCTGGCCCGAACGCTGCGCAAAATGGACCTTCGATTCAGCGCGGACAGCGCCTTTGACGCCGTGATCGAAGGCTGTGCGGCGCCGCGCGCGAAGTCCCGGGGAACGTGGATCACCCGGGACATGGTCGACGCGTACCGCCGCCTCCACGAGATGGGTTGGGCGCATGCCTTCGAAGGCTGGCTGGGCGACGGCCTGGCGGCCGGGCTTTACGGCGTGGCCATCGGCCGGGTCTTCTTCGCCGAGTCCATGTTCACCCGGGTCGACGACGCCTCCAAGGCCGTGCTTATCAACGCGGTCGACTACCTGCGGGCACGGTCGTTCGAACTGATCGACTGCCAGGTCCGGTCGGAACACTTGTACACCCTGGGCGCGACGACGCTGCCCCGGCGCGAATTCCTTCGCCATTTGAGACGGCTGTGCGCCCGGCCGGGCGAGCCGGACAACTGGCGCCGGGACCACGAGCGTTTTTCGTGCCGGACAACGTCGCGCGAGCATGAGGAGTGTTCACGTCGGGCTGCCCCGCGCCCCGAATGAAACCTTCATGAAGAAAGGTTAAACGCATTGCGGGCATCTTCCCCTGTATGCAACAATCGAGCGCCGCGAAAAAAGCAGCCATTGCATGATGCCGAAAGAAGAAGCCATTCAGATGGAGGGACTGGTCACCGAGACCTTGCCCAACACCACGTTTCGCGTCGAACTGCAGAACGGACACATCATCACCGCGCATATCTCGGGGAAGATGCGCAAGAACTACATCCGCATCCTGAAGGGCGATGCGGTGACCGTCGAACTCACGCCCTACGATCTAAGCAAGGGCCGCATCGTCTATCGAGCTCGCTAGCCTGCGAGCCGACACCAATTTCCAGGCTGAAATGGGGCTGTCGATCCCAGGCGGATCATGGCGCCTCGCCCACGGTCGGAGGCGTTTCTGTGGCAGACTTGCGGAAATTCGTCCGGCCCTTGCGGTGAGGCCGCCGGCACATTTCTGGAAGAAAACATGACGACTGACCCTCTATCTGCAAGCAACGGAACCGGCGGCATCCTTGGCTGGATCGAGCGAAGCGGCAATCGGCTGCCCGATCCGGTAGTGATCTTCCTGTACTGCATCTTGGCCGTCATCGCGATCAGCGTCATCGCCGCCGCCACCGGAACCTACGCCCTGCATCCCACACAGGCCGATGCGGCCGGCAACCCGCTGGTGATTCGGGCCGAAAGCCTGCTGTCGGCGGACAACCTCCGGCGCCTGCTTGTGGACATGCCCAGGACCTTCACCGGATTCCACCCGCTGGGCTATGTGCTGGTGGTCATGCTGGGCGCCGGCGTCGCCGAACGCTCGGGCCTGCTCGGCACGGCCATGAGCGCGGCGGTGAGCAATGTGCCCAGGCTGATGCTGACGCCGGCGGTTGCGCTGGTCGGCATGCTCGGCAACCTGGCGGCGGATGCCGCCTACGTGGTGCTGATCCCGCTGGCGGGCGTGATTTTCCATGCCGCCGGCCGGCACCCCGTCGCCGGCATCGCCGCCGCGTTCGCCGGGGTCTCCGGCGGCTTCTCCGCCAACCTGCTGCCCGGCCAGCTCGATGCGCTGCTGTTCGGCATCACCGAAGCGGCGGCCGAGACCATCCTGCCGGCCTGGGACGCCAACATCGCCGGCAACGCCTGGTTCATCGTCGCCATGACCCTGGTGTTCCTGCCGATCATCTGGTACATCACCGACCGCGTCATCGAACCGCGCATGGGTCCGTACGGCGAAGGCGGCTTCCAGAGCGGCAGAGCCGGCAATGTCGAAGATGCCGCCACTGAAACCGGTGACAGCACGACCTACGACACCGCCGGCGGCGACATCGGGCAGCCCGAAGTCGGCAACGGCGACCCGGAGAACCCGGAAGGCAGCGGGGCCGGCACTGAAGGCCCCGGCGCCAGCGTCGCCGCGGCCGAGCGCCGTGGACTCAAGCGGGCGGGCTGGGCCGTCCTCGGGGTGGTAGCAATTTGGGTATTTCTGTGCATCGGCCCCGGTACGCCGCTGATCGACGAATCCGCGCCCATCGAGTCGCGTTTCAATCCCCTCTTCCAATCGCTGGTGGCCGGATTCTGCGTGGTCTTCCTGGCGGCGGGATGGGCCTACGGAGCCGCGGCGGGCACCGTGAAAAATCACCGCGACCTGGTCGACATGATGAAAGGCGCCATGGGGGACATGGCTTACTACCTCGTCCTTTCTTTCGCCGCAGCGCATTTCGTGGCCATGTTCAACTGGTCGAACCTGGGCCTGATCTTCGCGATCCAGGGCGCCGCCGTGCTGGAAAGCTCCAACATGCCCGACACCCTGCTGATGGCTTCCATCATCATTTTCGGCGCCGTGCTGAATCTCTTCATCGGCTCGGCCAGCGCCAAGTGGGCGCTGCTGGCGCCGGTGCTGGTGCCCATGCTGATGCTGGTGGGCATCTCGCCGGAGATGACCACCGCCGCCTACCGCGTCGGCGACAGCGCGACCAACATCATCACACCGCTGATGCCGTATCTGCCGCTGGTGCTGGTGTTCGCCCAACGCTGGCAGAAGGATTTCGGCCTCGGCAGCCTGGTGGCGACGATGCTGCCCTACTCCATGTTCCTGCTGCTGTCGGGACTGGTATTGACGATACTCTGGGTGTTCCTGGGACTGCCGCTGGGCCCCGCCGCGCCGGTTTCGTTCGCCATGCCCTGAGCAGGAGCGACTGAAACAGGCGCTGTAGGTTCGCCGCTCCGGACCGTCCTCCGCGGTCGCGAATCCGACTGCGGAGCCGGTCGAAGTAGTCTGCGTCGGCCACGCCCGCCGGCGGCTACGGCACCTCAGTTGGCCGGTACGTGCTCCAGTTCCCGCACCGTCGGCTCGGGGATCAGCACCAGGCCCTCGCCGTCATTGCCCACGTCCACGCGCACATGGCCCCCGTCCCTCAGGCGGCCGAACAGCAACTCTTCGGCCAGGGGCCGCTTGATGTGTTCCTGGATGACCCGCGCCATGGGCCGTGCGCCCATCCTTTTATCGTAGCCCTTGCGCGCGATCCATGACCGGGCGGCGGGCTCCAGTTCGATGGTGACGTCGTTCTTGTCCAGTTGCGCTTCAAGTTCCACGATGAGCTTGTCCACGACGCGGGCGATGGAGCCCTCATCCAGCGCATCGAACTTGATGATGGCGTCCAGCCTGTTGCGGAATTCCGGCGAGAACATCCGCTTGATCACTTCCATGGCGTCGCTGGTATGGTCCTGCAGCGTGAAGCCGACCGAGGCGCGGCTCGCTTCCTGGGCGCCGGCGTTGGTGGTCATGACGATGATGACGTTGTGGAAGTCGGCCTTGCGGCCATTGTTGTCGGTGAGGATGCCGTGGTCCATGACCTGCAGCAGCAGGTTGAAGACCTCGGGATGGGCCTTCTCGATCTCGTCCATCAGCAGCACGCAGTGCGGGTTCCTGGTGATGGCTTCGGTGAGCAGGCCGCCCTGGTCGAAGCCGACGTAGCCGGGTGGCGCGCCGATCAGCCTGGACACGGTGTGCCGCTCCATGTACTCGGACATATCGAAGCGCACCAGCTCCACGCCCATGGTCAGGGCCAACTGCCTGGTGACTTCGGTCTTGCCCACGCCGGTCGGGCCGTAGAACAGGAACGAACCCACGGGACGCATCTCGTCGCCGAGGCCGGAGCGGGACATCTTGATGGCGGACGCCAGGGCGCCGATGGCGGAGTCCTGCCCGAAGATGACCAGCTTGAGGTCGCGTTCCAGGTGACTGAGCACATCGCGGTCGGACGCCGATACGCTCTTCGGCGGGATTCGCGCCATCCTGGCCACGATATGCTGAATCCGCTCGACGCCGACGACTTTTTCCCGTTCGGCTTCCGGCAGCAACCGAATGCTGGCGCCGGCTTCGTCGATCACGTCGATCGCCTTGTCCGGGAGATGGCGGTCGTTGATATGCCGGCTCGCCAGCTCCGCCGCGGCCTGCAACGCCTCGTCGACATAGCGCACGTCGTGGTGCTTTTCGAACCGGCTGCGCAGGCCCTGGAGGATCTCCACGGTTTCCTCGACGGTCGGTTCGACGATATCGATCTTCTGGAACCGGCGCGCCAGGGCGCGATCCTTCTCGAATACTCCACGAAACTCGCTGTAGGTGGTCGAGCCGATGCACCGCAGGTCGCCGTTGGCCAGCACCGGCTTGATCAGGTTGGAGGCATCCATGACCCCGCCGGAGGCGGCCCCGGCGCCGATCACGGTATGGATCTCGTCGATGAACAGGATCGCGCCGGGGATCTTCTTCAGTTCGTTGACCACGCCCTTGAGGCGCTTTTCGAAATCGCCCCGGTACTTGGTGCCGGCAATGAGCGAACCCATGTCCAGCGCGTAGATCGTGCTCTCGCCAAGCACTTCCGGCACCCGTTCCTCGACAATGAGCCGGGCCAGCCCCTCCGCCATGGCGGTCTTGCCGACGCCGGCCTCGCCCACGTACAGAGGGTTGTTCTTGCGCCGCCTGCACAGGATCTGGATCGTGCGCTCGATCTCGGCCTCCCGGCCGATCAACGGGTCGATCCCCCCGTCACGGGCCAACTGGTTGAGGTTGGTGGTGAACTGCTCCAGCGGACTGGCCTGCTGCGAGTCGTCCCGGCCGTCGGGCCCGGCGCCCGGCCGGCTCTCCCCGGGCGCACCGTCGGGAACCTTCGGGACCCCGTGGGAGATGTGCCTGACCACGTCGTAACGGGTGATCTCCTGGGATTCCAGCAGGTAGACCGCCTGGGACTGCCGTTCGGCGAATACCGCGACCAGCACGTTCACCGGCGTCACCTCGTTCTTGCCGCTGGATTGCACGTGGGAGACGGCGCGGTGAAGCGCCCGCTGGAATCCGAGCGTCGGCTGCGAGTCGGTGGATTCGCCGTCTTCGCCGCGCAGCCGCGGGGTCGACTCGTCAATGAAGTCACCGAGTTCCCGCCTGAGCCGGTCGAGATCGCCCCCGCATGCCCGCAGGATCCCGACAACCTCCGGCGAATCCAGCAGCGCCAGCAACAGGTGTTCGACGGTGATGAACTCGTGCTGCTCGTCACGGGCGCCCCGGAACGCCTCGTTCAGACAGAATTCGAGTTCGCTGGATAACATCAGTCCTCTTCCAGGGTACACAGCAGCGGATGCTGGTTGCGCTGCGCCAATGCCGTCACCTGCGCCACCTTGGTTTCCGCAATCTCGTAAGTGTACACGCCGCAGACACCCTTGCCCTGCGTATGCACCTGCAACATGACCCGGGTGGCGACCGTGCGCTCCAGGGAAAAGATCTTCTGCAGCACCTGCACGACGAATTCCATGGGCGTGTAATCGTCGTTGAGCAGGACGACGCGGTAAAGCGGCGGCTTCTTCAGCTTCGGCTTGCTCTCGGCCGTAGCTACGCCGTGATCGCCCTCGTCGTCGAATCGATCCGGTTCCTGGGACATGTGCCACGGACTGCCAGCCATAACGGCAATATGCTACACGAACGAACGGTCGATCGGACCGGCAATCCATACCGTGTCGCGACCCGTGTCGCGACCCGTGTCATGACACGATCCGTGCCGTGACACGTTCGGCGTCGTGACAATCGCACACGGTGACTTGTTACCGCGTGCCGGCCCACCTAACATTAGCCATTGGCACCGAAAACCCGGGAGTGCGCGGCGTATTCATGGACTTCGCGACCCAACTTCTGCGATGGCGGCAGTTCGCCCCGGAGCACTGGGCCAGGGCCGCCAACCGCTATCTGCCCCCGGCCGTCAGCGCGCTGCTGATTCTGGCGCTCGCATGGCAGGCAGCGAAGCTGACGTGGGCCTTGATTCCCGGCATGCCGGCGGACGCGCCCTCCCCGGTAGTGAACCCTATCGCCCCTGAACAGTCGGCCGGCGCGACACAGGCCATCGACATCACCCGGATCATGGACAGCGACCTTTTCGGCGAGGTTTCCAGCGAACCGGTGGCGGCGCCGGCGGTCAGCGTGCTGGAGGCGCCGGAGACCACGCTCAACCTGCAGCTCAAGGCCACCGTGGCCGATACGCTGGAGAATCGCCGCGGCGCCGCAATCATCGCCAGCGGCCAGGTGGAAAAGACCTATACCGTTTCCGACGTCATCGAAGGGGCCGGCGGAGCGCAACTGCATGCGATCTACAACGACCGGGTGATCCTCAACCGCGCCGGACAGCTCGAAACCCTGAGCCTGCCCACCGAGTACGCATCCGGCAACATCGGTGCGGTCTTCGCTGCGCCTCCCATGCCGGTCCCCGTCGAGGCGACGCTCAGGAGCGTGATCAGCGACAACGCGACTCGCATCAACGAGATCGTCCGGGTCGCCGCCCACATCGAACAGGGTAGAATGATCGGATTCAGGCTCAACCCCGGCGAGCAGCCCGAGCAATTTTCGGCGCTGGGATTCCAGCCGGGGGATGTGGTGACGGAGATCAACGGTACGGCCATGTCCGATCCCAGCCGCGGGCTGCAGGTATTCGAGAGCCTGGGCGAGAGCACCATGGCCAACGTCACCGTGGTCCGCGACGGCGCTCCGCAGGTCCTGACCATCGACACAACCCTGTTGGGTGAACTGGACGCCGCTCAATAGCAGCGGGAGGCAAACTATGGAACAGGTCTTTCGCACCAGGACTTCCGCCTTGCCGGCAATGCTCGCGCTGGCAACGTTTTTTGCCGTCATGCGAGCCGATGCCCAGCAGCCGGGCCCGCAGATCATGCCCAACTATCGGGAAGCGGATCTGCGCCAGGTCGTCGAGGCGGTGGGCGAGGTCACCGGCCGGAACTTTCTCGTCGACCCCCGGGTGACCGGGCAGGTGACGTTCCTGTCCTATTCGCCGATGTCGGCCGAGGCGTTCTACGAGGCATTTCTGGCCACGCTGCAGATCCACGGCTTCATCGCGGTCGAGTCCGAAGATGTCGTCAGGATCGTTCCCGATGCCACGGCCCGGGTGCATCCCGGGCTCGCCGAGGAGACCGGCGGCGATCGAATCGTCACCCAGGTCGTGCAACTCGCCAACGTCGGCGCCGCACAGCTCGTGCCGATCCTTCGCCCCCTGATTCCGCAGTACGGACACCTGGCGGCCCACCCCGGATCCAACACGCTGATCATCGTCGACCGCGGTTCCAACGTCGATCGGATGCTGAACATCATCGGCCGCATGGACCAGGCCTCGGACGAGGAAATCGAGGTGATCCGGCTGGAGAACGCTTCGGCAAGCGAAGTGGTCACCATGCTCGGAGCCCTGGAACAGGGCGCGGTGACCGAGGGCATTCCGCCGATGCAGATCGCCGCGGATGACCGCACCAACAGCATTCTGCTGTCCGGGCCGACCGACCGGCGCCTGCGGTACCGGGCGTTGATCGCGCACCTGGATACGCCTTCGGGCGAAGCCGGAAACTCTCAGGTTCGGTACCTGAACTATGCAAGCGCCGAAGATCTGGCACAGAACCTTCAAGCGCAGTTCGGAAGCGCGGCCTCCGCTGAAGGCGCCCCGCCCGAAAGCATCAATATCTGGGCCGATGCCGGCACCAATTCCCTGATCATCAATGCGCCGGCCCGCATCGTGCAGGACATGAACGCCGTCATTGATCGGTTGGATATCCGCCGCGCCCAGGTCCAGGTCGATGCGATCATCGTCGAACTGTCGGAGCGCCGGGCGAACGAACTCGGGGTGAACTGGATACTGCAGGGCTCCCAGGAAAACGCCCCCGTGGGCGGCACCAACTTCTCCTCGGCCAACGCGCCCGGAATTCTGCAGTTGGCCAGCGCCGCCGCGGGCGCGTCCGGGTCGGGCGCCACCGGACTCTCCCTGGACCCCCAGGGCCTGCTGGCGGCCGTCGGGCGAATCTCCGACAGCAGTTCCAGTTGGGCAGCGCTGCTCTCCGCGCTGGCCTCCGACACCGCCACCAACATCGTCGCCACGCCCACTCTCGTCACGCTGGACAACGAGGAAGCCACGATTTCGGTTGGCAGCGAAGTGCCCTTCCTCACCGGCCAGTACGGCAGCACGGCGGGCACGGTCGGCACACTCAATCCGTTCCAGACGATCAGCCGCAACCCGGTCGGCACGACCCTGACGATCACGCCCCAGATCAACGAGGGCTCCGGCGTCAAGCTGGTCATCGTGCAGGAGACCTCCAGCATCAGCCCCGCGGTGGAGGGCGCCGTGGACCTGGTGACCGACCAGCGCAACATCACCACCTCGGTGTTCGTGGACGACGGCAACATCCTCGTGCTGGGCGGCCTGATCGACGACCAGTTGCGCGAGGTCGAGCGGCGCGTGCCGATACTCGGGCGGATTCCGGGCCTGGGGGCGTTGTTCCGGTCCCAGACGACGGAACTGGACAAGACCAACCTGATGGTCTTTATCCGTCCGACCATTCTGCGCGACAGCGCCCAGGCCGCGTTTCAGACCGACGCCAAGTACCGTTACATCCGCGACCTGCAACTCCAGCAAGGGGAGCAGAGCGTGCAATTGATGAGCGACGCACAGCGCCCCACCCTGCCGGAGCTTCCGCCCGTACAACCCCCGGACGAATCGGACGAACCGGACGAGCCGGCGGAGTAGCGAAGTGGCTGAGACGGAGGCCGCCGCGGAGCAGGGCGCACCCGAGCCCGCGCCGCGCGAGCGCATGCTGCCGTTCGCATTCGCCAAGCGCCAGGGCGTGCTGTTGCAATACGACCGCAGCGAGTATCCCCAGGTTATCTACCGACCGGGCGTTTCGCCCCAGTCCCTGGCCGAGGTGCGCCGGTTCGTGGGCGCCAGGGTCGCCTACTCCGGCGTGGATGCCGAGACGTTCGAGACGCAGTTGCAGGCGGCCTACGAGAGCGGCGCTGCCATGACCATGATGGAGGGGCTGGACGACGAGACCGACCTGCTCCAGGTGGCGCAGCAACTCCCGGAGCCCTCCGACCTGCTGGAGAGCGACGACGAGGCGCCCATCATTCGCCTCATCAACGCGGTCCTCACCCAGGCGGTGAAGAAGAACGCCTCGGATATTCATATTGAGCCCTACGAGAACCGCCTCGCGGTCCGGTTCCGCATCGACGGCGTGCTGCAGGAGGTCCTGCAGTCGCGCCGCGCCGTGGCGCCACTGGTGGTGTCGCGCGTCAAGGTCATGGCCAAGCTGGACATCGCCGAGAAGCGCCTGCCCCAGGACGGGCGCATTTCGCTGCGGATCGCGGGGCACGCCGTCGACGTTCGCGTCTCCACGATCCCCTCCGGTCACGGGGAGCGCGTGGTGCTGCGACTGCTTGACAAGCAGGCCGGACGCCTGGACCTGGCGCACCTGGGCATGTCCGGGCGCGACCAGCGGCGCATGGACGAACTCATTCATCGCCCCCACGGCATACTCCTGGTCACCGGGCCCACCGGATCCGGAAAGACCACCACACTCTATGCGGCGCTGGAGCGGATCAACGACCTGACCCGCAATATCCTCACAGTGGAAGACCCCATCGAGTACTACATCGACGGTATCGGCCAGACCCAGGTGAACACCAAGGTGGACATGACCTTCGCCAGGGGACTTCGGGCCATCCTACGTCAGGACCCCGACGTGGTCATGGTCGGTGAAATACGGGACCTGGAAACCGCCGAGATCGCCGTCCAGGCAAGCCTGACCGGTCACCTGGTGCTGTCGACGCTGCATACCAACACCGCCGTGGGCGCGGTGACCCGCCTGCGCGACATGGGCGTGGAACCGTTCCTGCTGTCGTCCAGCCTGATCGGCGTGCTGGCGCAGCGGCTGGTCCGGGTGCTGAATCCGGAGACTCGCACGGCGTATACGGCAGGCGACTACGAATGCCAGTTTCTCGGCGCCGACCCGCAAAATCCGCCGACGCTCTACCGCGCCAACGAAAACGAGTTCGGTTACCAGGGGCGTACGGGCATTTACGAACTCGTGGTCATTGACGATGCCATGCGGACCATGATCCACGAAGGCGCCGGCGAACACGCCCTGGAAAACCAGGCTCGCACGAGCGCCCCGAGCATCCGCGAGGACGGCGTTCGCAAGGTGCTGGACGGTGAGACGACACTCGAAGAAGTCCTGCGGGTGACCCGCAGCGACTGACGCGTCCATGGAAGAACCGGTCACCTTCGAGTCGGCCGGAGGGTTGAAGCTCTCCGGCGTCATCCATATCCCCGACGATCTGCAGCCAGGCGAAAGACGGCCGGGATTCATCGTGCTGCATGGCTTCGGCAGCAACCACAGCGCCGGCAACACCGCAACGCCTGCGCAAATGCTCTGCGAGTGGGGCTATGTGACGCTTCGTTTCAGCATGCGCGGCTGCGGCGACAGCGAAGGCGAGTTCGGGCGGATCATCTGCATGGACCAGGTCGAGGATACCCGCCACGCGTTGAGTTTCTTTCTGGACCGGCCGGAAATCGACGCCGACCGGGTGGGACTGCTCGGCAGCAGCTTCGGCGCGGCGGTCGCTCTCTATACGGCCGGGATCGACCCGCGCCCCGCCGCAGTCATCTCGTCGGTGGGCTGGGGCAACGGTGAAACCAAGTTTCGCGCCCAGCACGCCGGGCCGGAAGCGTGGAAGAGATTCACCGCGATGTTGGCCGCGGGCGCGGAGCACCGGGAACACACGGGTGAGTCTCTGATGGTGTCACGCTACGACATCGTGCCGATTCCCGACCGTCTTCGCGGCCACCTGGCAACCAAATCGGTCATGCAGTTTCCCGTGGAAACCGCGCAGAGCATGTTCGACTTCAGGCCGGTGAATGTCGTCGGCAATATCGCGCCCCGCCCTCTCCTGCTGTTGCACGCAGCGCGCGACTCGGTGTGCCCCGCGGAACAGTCCATCGAGTTGTTCGGGCGCGCGGGACAGCCCACGGAACTGCACCTGCTGACCGACGTCGATCACTTCCTCTTCGCGGAGGGCAACGACCGGGTCAGGACGCTGGTCAGGGACTGGCTGGACCGTTATCTGCCGGTTGCCGCGTAGCCCTGCAATCTCCGGCGTACCGGCATCAGGGACCGACTGGTGCTGCACCAACCTCATAACGCGCTGATATGGCGTAATAGGGTTGATGAAGCACTAGAGTCCCAGCAATTCCTTCGCCTCGGCCACAACGGACTCCGGGGTATCCAGCGCGTTCTCGACGATCGCCTGTAGCTCCGCCCCAAGCCTTGGGGTGACTGGAGCGCGCATGGCAGTTTGTATGGCGTCGGCGAAGGACTCGTCATCGAGCATGGCGCCGAAGGCCTCGCGCAGGGCGGCCAGCCGATCGGGCGGCACCTCGGGCGGGGCAAACAGGGGCCAGCCCATGTCCGGGCCGATCTCCAGGATCTGCGCCAGCGCCCGCTCCCGGTCGCTGGCAACCAGGTCGCCGATGTGAGGCGTATTCGGCGCCCGGGCATCGGGCGGGCCAATACGAACCAGGAAGTGAAGCCGGCCGCTCTCGAGCCACTCGGGCCTGGCGAGCGACCAGAAATCGAGACCGGCCGCCTGGCCGTGAACTTCGCCACGTTCCATGGCCAGGGAGATTTCGGCGCTGCCCTGATAACCGGTAATGATCCTCACGTTGATGCCAAGCAGTTCCCTGGCCAGGGTCGGCAACTGGTACAGCAACGAGCCGCGGCCCGTGGCGCCGAGAATGATTTCCGTCTGCCGCGCCTCATCGACCGTAGTTGCCGGAGATCCCGCCAGAACCGTAATCGCATTGGTGGACGTGACCGCCGAACCGATCCAGGTCAGTTCGCGGCCTTCGTACCTGGCCCGATCGGGCTCCATGAGCTGCGCAAGCACGATAGCGGGGAGGCTGTAACCCAATACGGTGCCGTCCCGGGCAGCGGAACGGTAAATGTGATTGGCCATGGTGACGCTGCCGCCCCCGGGCATGTTCTGCACGATCACCGTCGGTTCGCCGGGCACGGTTTCCTCAAGGAACCCTGCGATGATGCGAGCGGTGATATCGGTGATGCCGCCGGGCCCGGCGCCGACCAGGATCGTGATCGAGCGGTTGGAGTAGAACTCGGCCACATCCTGCGCGACGGCTGGGGGGAGACTTGCCAACCATGCCGTCACCAGAGCGACGGGTAACCTGGTTCCGACTGACCGGATACAGGCCCTGATAATGCGCGCGAGGCAGTTCATCCGGCGAACTTACCTGCGGGCGGACTCGCTGGCAACCGGCCGTGTGTTTGCCAGCATTGTCAAAAGCAGCTTAACCGCGATCTCGCCGTCACGGGTTCCATTGGCCGAGCTTATGGCGCCGGAAAGAATAAAGTATTGGGCAGCATCCGGTTACGGCGATATAGTGACACCCTGCGGCAAGTCGATTCTGACCATTGATCGGTATCCCCGAAGCGGACTGCCGCAAGCGTCCACGGCCGGGAGGCGGGCACCATGCAAACAGACGGTACGGTACTGGACCAGGGTTCCGCACTGCATCCGTTCCCCGAGGGTTGGTACTTCGTTGCAACCCGCGAGTCCATCCTCAGGGACCAACTGTTGGCAAAGACCTGGCTGGGTCAGAACATCATCGCCTGGTGCAACGATGAGGGACGCATCTGCGTGGCCGAGGCGGTCTGTCCCCACATGGGCGCCGACCTGACGCCCGAGGGCGGAGGGGCAGTGCGCAACGGCTGCCTCGTCTGTCCGTTCCACGGCTTTCAGTTCGATGCGGCCGGCCAGTGCGTCGCCACACCCCATGCCCCGCCGCCGAGAACGGCCAGGCTGAAGGTGTTCGAAACCCAGGACGTGCTCGGCCTGGTCTTTGCCTGGTGGGGTATCGAAGGCCGATCGCCGCAATGGAGGCTGCCCGAGGAGCCGCCCACGGGAGCGGACTGGAGTTCCTTCGAGTTCAAGACGTTCCGTTTCCGGGGCCATCCACAGGAGACCGCCGAAAATTCGGTGGACCTGGCCCACCTGCGGCTCGTGCACGGCTACGACCACGTTGAGCCAGTGGGAAACGTATCGGTCCACGGCGCCTATCTGAAGAGTTGCTTCGACTTCAAGCGCCGGCGACGCATCGCGGGACTATTCGACGTTCTGTTCAACGTCTCAGCGATCACCCACGTGCACGGACTCGGCTACTCGTACGTTGAGATCCGCGAGCACTCCATCGGGATGGACGCGCGCTTGTGGGTTCTGTCCACGCCGGTGGACGGTACGTATAACGAACTGGTGCTGGTCTCTCAGGTCCGGGATATTCGGAAGCCCAAGCGCTTTGTGGTGGGCCTCGGGTTCCTGCCGTTGCGGCTGCGCACGCGACTGATGAACAGGATCATGAGCCGTGCGCAGAAGCGGGATGTCGATCAGGACGTGATCATCTGGGAACGCAAGAAATACCTGCCGCGGCCGCGGCTCAGCCGCGCCGACGGCGAGATCGCGGTGTATCGTCGCTATTGCAAGCAGTTCTATGGCGATGCCCGCGACCATGTGGGCCAGGATCTACGGCATCTGCGGTCTGTCTAGCCAGTATGGACTGACCTGCCCCGGCTTCGAGTACCGTCAATTCCTCATAGCCGGTTCAGAACGGTTTGAGCTCGCCCTCGAAGCCGTAGATGCTGCCGCTGTATTCGGGCGTCGCCTGGTCGATGACCTCGATGAAGCCGGCAACGACATCCTTCACCGGCGTGCCGCGATTGCCGATTTCGTCCTCGGCCATCCCCTCGAAACGCTCGGTGATCGTGAAGCCCGGCGCCAGGTTGAACGTGATGGCTTCGGGATCCAGGGTCCTCAAGTGGGCGGCGAGGTTGACCATGTTCCTGTTCAGTGCCGCCTTGGTGCTCTTGTAATAGAACCCGGTACCGGCAAAGGCTTCCATGCCCATCGTCACCGACCCCGCGCCCGAGGTCATGTTGAGAATCATCTTGCGGTCACTGGCGAGTACGTTCTCGACCAGCGCCTCCGAGACGAGCAGGGGCGCCAGTACATTGGTCGTGAAGTACGGCATGAAGTGCTCCGGCACCAGCGTCCCGAAATTTTCGTTGGTCTGCTCCGCGAGCGTTCCCGTGGCATTGATCCCCATCACGGCGGCGTTGTTCAGCAATACATCGATCGGCATACCCTCGAGCCTGGCGACCAGGGCTTGAAGGTGGACGGCGTTGTTGACGTCCAGCGTTTCCACCTGGAGGTTGTCATATTCCGAAGATAGCTCGGCGAGCGTGTCAGGCACCTGTTCACGGCGATGCGTGGCAATGACGTGCCAGCCCTTGTCCGCGTACTGCTTCGCGAACTCCAATCCGATGCCGCGATTGGAGCCGGTGATCAGGATGGTCTCGGCACTCGCTGCAAACGAAACAAGCATCGCTGCGATCACAAGGAGACACTTGGTCTTCATGGGCGCTCTCCCCTGTCTATTCGTCGGTCGTGGAGTCGGCTTCCCGCCTGGCGGCACGCCAGTGGTAGAAGGTGATCAGCAACATCACCGGCGTCGTTGCGTAGGCCATGCCTGCCAGGGCGATGGGGTCATTGTTGATGATGTGCGTCAATGAGGCGCCGAGCAGGATGACCGACAGGCCCATCGCGCCCAGCAATGCCCATCGCCTGAACCAGAGCGATATCGCGCCGAACAATTCCGCATAGCCGATGAAGAACAGGAAGGCGACCGGGTAGCCGTAGCCGTCGAAGCCCATGATCATCATCCAGTTGGCGCCGATCTTCATGCTCGCAGCCATGAGGAAGATGATCGTCATGGGCGCCGTCAGCACGAACAGGAGATGGTTTTCCGCCATGCGGGGCAACGTGGTCAGCGCAAGTATCCTGCCCATCGCGCTACTCCCCGAAGCCTGCGGAGACGGAGATGACCCGGTCGCCGATGTAGTAGTGGACATGCCGTTTCCCCTCGATGGGAACGGCGACGTCGATGAAGGCTTCCATCATGGCCCCGACACTGATGAGGTCGCCGACCTGCAGGGCCTCGCCCCGCTCCGCGAGGGATTCCGCCACCTGCAGGGTCACGATGACCGGATGCACCGAGTCGCGCTCGGCAACCTGGTAGATGCTTCTTTGCGTGCCGTCCGTATTCGCGGAAATCACCGTCATGTTGCGGAGGTTCTCGAAAATGTCGGGATCGTCGGCGGTATCGAGGTACTCGCCGATCACGCCGTGTCTTGCACCCAGGTTCGTGGCCTGCATCAGGAACGGATAGATGAAGCCATCCTGCAGTTCGTCGGGGTCGCCCAGCAACAACGGCAACTCGATGAACGCGTAGACGCGGTCCACGTAGCGCATCGCCTCTGCCACGTTATTCGCTTGATTGATCCGCTCGTCTCCGATGCGAAACAGCAGGTCCGGTTCATAATTCATCACCTGCCCGTCGATCGGAACCGTGGCGCCGTTCTCGAAGAACGCGTCTTCGCCATAGAACACACCGAACATGGGGCCGGGCAACCCGATCACGTCCCACATGGACGGGTCATGGCCGCCGATCTTGTAGCCGCGCCGTGGATGGTCGCTCGCCAGAATCGCCTCCATGTCGCGGGCCGCCTGCTGGGAGACATCGAGATCGGACAGGTCGCGGAAAATCTTCTGGTAGCAGGCGGAATGCGCGAGGTGTTCGCGATTGTTCCAGGCTGCCGCGGCATCGGCGCCGAACGTTTCCAGGGAGCAGTCATCTGGCGCCCGGCTCCAGAGGATGCTCTGCACGATCGCAATGACTGCGAGGCCTGCGATAAACGCGCCGCCGTAGACCCAGTTTTCCTTTCTCAAATCCCGCATGTCATTCACCTGGCAGTCCTGTTTCCGGAACGCGGCAGAATTCCGGTCTACGGTATGGTTCGTTGATTGGAGCGGACGTGTCCGGGCACACCAGTGCGCATCATAGCCCAATGAGTGATCAAGACCATGGCCCAGCCAATCAGATTTGTTATGACCGTTTATTTGGGATCGTTATAACCCGCACATACCGGAACGAGTCAGGTGGATTACAGCAGGTTGGTCAACCCGCTCGAACGCAGCACGGGCAGTAGATCCCCAAGCCAGGCCGCCGGCCAGGGCACTCTCAGCAGCAAGTGAAACAGGCCGTAGGCGGCCGCCCAGGTCCCGAGGGCCACGGATAACGTCAGCAACCAGCGCTCCCGCCCTTCCAGTCGCAGGTAACCGATCAGAAAGACCAGCACTGCGGGTAACAGGCCGATGACCAGAGCGGCGACGAGAACGAAGAGGCACCAGGCAAAGTAACGCAGGGCGCGGCGACGGGTCTCGTGCGGGTCCAGATCGCCGAGGTCCGACCTGGCGTCGAAAACATGGGACCCGGCCACCGCACCGGCCGCCGGATCACCGGGCGCGGCAGCCTGCGCGTTGACAAAAGTCCTCCAGGCAAGCTGCCAGCCCGCCAACAACAGGCCCAGCCAGCCGACGACCTGGGGCACGAGCTTCGCGCCGAAATCCCAGTTCCAGGACCCGATGATCGCGACCGCGAAGAACAGGATCACGGCTGCGTTGAATCCGGCCGCGGTGTCGATGCTTTCGGGCTTGAAACCGAGGACCAACCTGGATCTCGCCTGGCGTCTGCGCCGCAGCAGGTCGCTCACCACGGGCTTGAGCAGGCTGTAGGCCGTGACCAGCAGCACGACGACCACGATCGGCCGCGTCAGCCATTCGGCCCCGTAGCGCTGGAAGGAAATGAACATGTAGCGTTCAAGCAACCCGCCCAGAACCAGGCCCAGCAACAGCGGCGGGCGCGGCCAGTCGACCCGCTTCATGACCCATCCGAGCACACCGAATCCCAGCAGGGCGACCAGGTCGCCCCATTGGCGCGTGGCCTGAAAGGCGCCGATGAATGTGATCGCGAGCACCACGGGGGCGAGGATTCCGGGCCGGATCCGGGCGACGGCGGCGAACTGGCGGGCGAACACCAGGCAGATCGCGCATCCCAGCACGTTGGCGATCGCCACGGTCCAGACCAGCGTGTAGGTGACGTCGAGCCTTGAGGTCAGCATGTCGGGGCCGGGCGCCAGGCCATGGATAAGGAAAGCGCCAAGCAGTAACGCCATCGCGGCCGTGGCGGGTACCCCGAACGCGATCGTCGAGACCAGCGCCCCGCCCTCCTTCGCATTGTTGGAACTCTCCGATGCGATCACGCCGCGAACGTCGCCCCTGCCGAAACTCTCCGCGGCGCCTTTCTCGGTGCGCATGGCGTGCCCGTAGGAAATCCATGGAATGACCGGCGCACCGATCCCCGGTACGGCTCCGAGCACGCTGCCGATACCCGACCCGCGCAATACGAGAAACAGATTGCGGAACGTATCCCGGACGCCGGCCAACTGGCCCCAGCCCATGGCCAGATCGCGGCCCCGGCTCAGGCGCTTGCGGGCAATGGCCATGTCGGCGATTTCCGGGAGCGCAAACAGCCCTAGCGCCAACGGCACCAGCGGGATGCCTTCGAGCAGGTACAGCAAACCGAACGTCCAGCGTTCGATGGCCGTATTGGGCTCCTCCCCTACCGTGGCGATCATCAGGCCGATACCGGCGGCGGCAAGCCCCTTGAGCGGGTTCCCGCCGCTCAGTACGCCGATCAGCGACAGCCCGAAAATGCAGAACGCGAGCAGTTCCGGCGAACCGAAACTCAGGATGAAGGGCCGCAGCAGCGGGATGCTGAAGGCGAGAAACAGCGCACCCAGCAAGCCACCCAGCACAGACGCGGAGAAGGCGGCGCCGAACGCCCTCGCGGCCAGGCCCTGCTTCGCCATGGGGTGGCCGTCGAGAATCGTCGAGGCGGAGCCGACGGTACCGGGCACTCCGAACAGCACCGCCGGGATGGTGTCCGACGTGGCGACCACGGCCTGCAGCGCCACCAGAAAGGCGAGCGCGGTGAACGGATCCATGTCGAACGTGAAGGGCAACAGCAGGGACAGCCCGACGATGCCGCTCAGCCCGGGAATCACGCCCAAAGACAAACCGATGGCGACACCCACCGCCACGATACCGAGTCGCGTCGGGTCAAAAACGATAAGCAGTGCGCTGAGCGCGGCTTCCAGCATCACGAATGCATCGGGGGTCGGGACCTTTTATCATAGCCACGTGCACTCGAACGCGCGTATCTCATCGAATCGGTCCGGTTCTTCGGCGGCCCGTGGCACGAGTGCGGGAAGTCGGAACTAGCCATGGGAGCCTATCGATACGTCGCCGTTGACCAACGTGGCAAGGAGCAGAAAGGCATCCTCGAGGGCGATACGCCGCGCCAGATCCGCCAGTACCTGCGCGAACGGTCGCTGCTGCCCGTGCGGGTCACGGAGGTGGAATCCAGGTCCCCGACGCAGTTCAGGCGCCTATCCCTTGCGCGGCGCGTATCCGCGCTGGACCTGGCTCTGCTGACCCGGCAGCTTGCCACGCTCGTCCGGGCCGGACTGCCGCTGGAGGAAGCCCTGCTGGCGGTCAGCGAGCAGTCGGAGCGGGCCAGGATCAAGGGCATCCTGCTGGGCGTGCGCGCCAAGGTGCTGGAGGGGCATACCCTGGCATCGGGTCTCGAAGGCTTTCCAAACGCATTTCCCCATGTGTACCGCGCAACAGTTGCCGCGGGCGAACAAGCCGGCAAGCTGGACTCGGTGCTCGAGCGGCTGGCCGACTATACCGAATCGCGCCACAGCCTGCGGCAGAAGGTGAGCCACGCACTGATCTATCCGACGGTTCTGACGGGTCTGGCGCTCACCATCGTCGTGCTCATGCTCGTCTACGTCGTACCCAAGGTGGTGGGCGTCTTCGAGACCACCGGTCAGACACTGCCGATTCTCACGCGCGTGCTGATCTGGCTTTCCACCTTCCTTCAGAATTGGTGGTGGCTGGTCCTCGGCTGCATCGCCGCCGGTGCGGTGGCGGTCAACCGGCTTCTGAGCCGCGAGGACAACCGCCGCCGTTTCCACCGCTGGTTGCTGGCGCTGCCGGTATTCGGTCGGGTCACCCGCGGCATCAACACCGCACGGTTCACGCGCACGCTGAGCATCCTGACGTCGAGCGGGGTACCCGTGCTGGAAGCGCTGAGAATCGGCGGATCGGTGGTGACCAACCTGCCCATGCGCGACGCGGTCGAGGAAGCGACGGTACGGGTCAGGGAAGGCGGGGCCATAGGGCGCGCGCTGGCCCTGTCGAGACTGTTTCCTCCCATGAGCATCCACCTGATTTCCAGCGGTGAGGCGTCCGGGGAACTGGACGCGATGCTCGAACGCGCCGCCGGCCACCAGGAAAACGAGATGGACAGCCTGCTGGGGACGATGCTGAGCATCCTGGAGCCGGCGCTCATTATCTTCATGGGCCTCATCGTGCTGGCCATCGTCCTGGCGATCCTGTTGCCAATATTTCAGATGAATCAACTAATTACGTGATGGACTCAAGACGTCATCACGATATGGGCGGTCTGGACGCGGGTCCCATCGATCAACATGAAGTGGCTGACGAGCCGTGGCACAAGCGCGTCAAGGCGGTGGTGCAGTTACTGGTTCGCAACCCGAACTCCCCTATGAACGTGGATGAATTGCGCCGCGGCATCGAGGACCTGCCGCCGGAGGACTACGACCGCCTCGGCTACTACGAACGCTGGACTCGGTCCACGACCGCGATCCTCACCGAGAAAGGGGTATTCAGCAAGGCAGAACTTGACGCGGAGATGGCCGAAATCGAGCAGCGATGGCAAAGAGATGGCCCATCGTGAATCGCTACCGGGTAGGCGATCCGGTCACGGTTCGGGCACTCTTCCCGTCCGGCCACGCCCGGGCGCCCTTCTACACGCGCGGGCATTCCGGAGAAGTGGTGCGGGTCACCGGGCCGTTCCGCAATGCGGAAGAACGAGCCTACGGGCGAACCGGCGCCAGAGTGCCCCTGTATCGTGTGCAATTTCGCCAGCGCGACCTGTGGCCGGATTACGTCGGCAACGGCGGCGACACGCTAGTGGTCGACCTCTACGAACACTGGCTCGAATCGGGAGATCGGCGATGAGCGGACATCACCCTCATCCCGGGCCGCCCGACAGCGAAGACGGGTCCTGGTCTCGCGAGCAACTCATGGCCGCCGCCGTGGAGGCGCTGTTGGTTCGGAAACGGGTGTTCACGCCCGCTGACGTGGCCGGCGCGCTGGACTACTGGGCGTCCAGAACGCCCGCCGACGGTGCGCGCCTGATTGCCCGCTGCTGGAGCGACAACGCTTTCGCGGCCCGCGTCATGGACAGCGTCAACGCGGGCGCGGTCGAGCTTGGCCTGGACATCGGCCACACGCGCGTGGTTGCAGTTGCCAATACCCCGAAAATCCACAACGT
>JAJDWR010000077.1 GCA_022825505.1 Gammaproteobacteria bacterium
AGGATTCTTGAGCCGCTGGCGTGTTCTATCAGCAGGAGTATGTCGCCTGCCGAGTCGACGGCCACATCCCGAATGCGGCCGATCCCGTCCACGAGCATCTCCCGTTCAACCGAACCGTCGTCGCCAATTGAGAAGCGAAACAGTGCATTGGCCTTCAGCGATCCCGCGATCAGATCGCCTTCCCAGCCGGGAAATGCGTCTCCCCGATAGACGACGAACGCAGAAAGCGCCGGTGACGGGATCAGGTCCACCACAGCCGATTGCATCCTGCTCCCGTCGAACTCGACCTCGAACAACTCCAATATCGACGACCCATCATAATGCACGCCGCTCGTCACCAGCGGCCACCCGTAGTTCCTGCCGCCTTCGATCAGGTTGATCTCGTCGCCGCCGCGGGCGCCGTGTTCGGTACTCCAGAGCCTGTCGGTTTCCGGGTCGTATTCCAGTCCCTGGGGAACGCGATGTCCGAGCGTCCAGATCGACTCGATGGCGCCTTCAACGCCGACGAAGGGGTTGTCCGGTGGAATGTTCCCGTCTTCGGAGACGCGGAAAATCTTTCCCCATGGTCTGCCCAGGTCCTGGATTCCCAGATCATAGAAGCCGTTCTTCGCACCGACCGAGAAATAGACACGGCCGTCGCGGTCCAAGGTGATTCGTCCACCCAACGATAGATCGGTGCCCGGCGTGTAGTGTTCGTACGCGCTGCTCCAGATCGTCTCTTCGTCAATCCACGCGCCATCGCGGATTCGGCCGCGAACGATGCGGGTCATGGAGACAGGCACGTTTCTCTCGCGGCTGACCTCGTTACAGTCTTCGCAGCGGTCGCCGTAGTAAAGGTAGATCCAGCCGTTCTCCTCGTAGTCCGGGTGCAGCGCGGCCTCGTGCATCCAGCCCATTCCCCGATCCAGTGCACGGGGGCCGTCGGGAATCGTGCTGTCGCCGTAGACCCTCGGCGTGCCGGAAACCACCTCGGATTGGTGCCCGTCGGCCGATACGAAGCTCAGGCCGCGTTTCTTCTCTGTAAGGAGCAGCCGGCCGTCGGGAAGGGGCGTGATCGAATACGGCAGCGGCGCCAGATTCTCGATGAGCGGAACCAGAACGAAGTCATGATGCTCGCTGTTCAGTACTCCACCCGGAATCCCGATCTGCGCCCGTACGCTGTAGTGATCGTAGGTGTACCCCTGGCGCTGTTCGAGAATGTAGATGGCAAGGCTCTGAATCTGGTCCGGCGCAAGGAAACCCTCGTAGGCGGGCATTTCCGCCTCCGGATTGCCGATGCGAATACTAGTCTGCAGCGCCTCGGTCGAAGCACCGCCCACAAGTTCCGCGCCGACCAGCGGAGTACCGAGCGCTGTACCCTCCAACGCGGCGCCGTGACAGGCGGAACAGACTTCCTGGTACAGGTCACCTACGGCACCGTACCTCGGCTGTGCGAGCGCCGCGGTACCGGTCATCGAAGAAGCCGCAACGATGGCGGTGAGAAAACTACGGAGCCCCCTATTCGTCATTGGCAACAATTCGCTCTCCGTCCGAATTTCGCATCAAGCACGCTTTCGTTCCCAATATTGCCTTCCCAGCCGTCTTATAGACAAATGACTCTGGCGCGCGGCTTCCAATTGCGGGGCCGGCAAGGCACCATCGAACAAACGGCAGGAGAGGATCCATCCATGCGCGCGAAACCCGGCCTCGCACCCCTTGCGCTGCTTTTCTTCCTGGCCGGGACTGGCCTGAACCACGCTTGCGACGAGTTCAGGCCTTATGACTGCACGTGAGGAGGCGGTTAGGATAGATAAGGTAGGCGGGAACAGGCAGCAATGGCACTTTAACAGCGAAAAACGGAACAATAGGGAGAAAATAATGGCCACGAGACGCAAATTTCTGAAGAACAGTCTGACGGCAGGTGCTTACATTGGCCTGGGCCTGCCCGGCGTGCGGCTGGCCTCTGCGCAGGACACGACGGATGAGGAGGCGCGCAACAAGGCTGTTGTCAGGCGCTTCAAGGAGTCCCAGGGAACCGACGAGTACGAGCAGGTACTCGCGGAGGTTATGTCACCGGACTACCAGCGGCTCCGGGGCGGATTCGAGAACCTGGCGACGAATGCGGCCGGGTCGGAACTGGCGGAAGCGGCTCAGCCTGTGCGAACGGCTTTTCCCGATCGCACGGATACCATCGATCTGATGATCGCGGACGGCGACAGGGTCGGCATGCGGTTCCGTGTCCAGGGGACCCACGAAGGCAATTTCTTCGGCATTCCGGCAACCGGAAAGACCATCGACATTACGGAAGTCGGCGCCTTCAGACTCGAGGACGGGAAAATCGTCGAAGCCTGGTTCATGGCGGACGAGGTGGAACTATTGAAGCAACTGGGCGTGGGACTGCCCGAGCGGCAGGACGGCCAGCGAATCGTGCCGGTACCGTCCAGGCAGTCGCGCCCGGGCCAGGCCACCCTTGAGGAAATCCTGGCAGCGCCGGTGGACTCGCAGACCTACCGCAACAAGGTGGTGGTGTCGGCCTACAAGTCGGAATTTCCTCCTCCGGGCGTATTGCCCGATCGGCCCGGTCGGCCCTACGACGTGTATTTGCGCGGCGGGTTCAAGCACTTCGTCGACTACGGGAATGCGAACGGCCTGAGCGACCAGGGCATCGGACAGGCGTTTCCGGACCGCCAGGACAAGGTCGATTTCGTGCTCGCCGAGGGCGACACGGTCTGGATCCAGTTCAGGCTGAGCGGCACTCACGGGCGCAGTCTGTTCGGAATCCCGCCGACCAACCGTCCCATTGAGGCCGCGGAAGTGGGCATCATGACGTTCGACGGCGCCCGCTGGGACACTGGTTGGTTCTTCGGCGACGACCTGGGAATGGCGCTGCAGCTCGGCGTTCCGGACCTCTTCAATTCATGACCGGCACGGGGTAGCAGTCAAACCACACGAGTAAGGTTGGGTCATTAGTGTCCGGAATATTTTTCGAATAAATTCAATTGCTTAGGGGATGCGGTCGTGTCCATTTTGGTTTCGCATTCAGTAAGCAATTGATTTAATGGGGTTTTCTCGAAAAGGGTCAGGCTCAGAATCTGTAGGATTG
>JAJDWR010000052.1 GCA_022825505.1 Gammaproteobacteria bacterium
GCGCATCCGCCCGGCACCACTGTGGAAGTCCGTGACCTGTTCTTCAATACCCCGGCCCGGCGCAAGTTCCTGAAGACCGAACGAACCGAGTCCTCGCACGTGGATTCGGTGTTGCGGAGCATGGCGCTGGCCAGGTTCGACGTGGAATGGCGGCTGCGGAACAACGGCCGGACTACCCTGTCGCTTGCTCCCGCGCAGACCCGCGAGCAGCAGGAAGCGCGTCTGGCCAGGGTTTGCGGAGAGCGGTTCATCGAACATGCGCGGTTTTTCCAGCGCACCGGCGAAGACCTGGAGATAATGGGTTGGTTGGCGGAGCCGACATTCTCCCGCGGTCACGCGGATATGCAATATACCTACGTGAACGGGCGTTTCGTGCGCGACAAGGTGTTGCGCCACGCGGTCCGTTTGGGCTACGAAGACGTGCTTTTCCACGGGCGGCAGCCGGCCTACGCCATCTTCCTGCGCCTCGACCCCGGCCGGGTGGACGTCAATGCGCATCCTGCCAAGCTGGAGATTCGCTTCAGGGACTCGGGTCGCGTACACGGTTTCGTCCACCATACCGTGGAAACCGTGTTGGCCAGTAAGCTGGACACCGAACAACGGGATCATCCGCGCCCTCCCGCGCGCCTGCCGGGTTCGCAGGTCAAGCGCGGTTACGGCGGAATCCCGTCCGACCAGCGTTCGGGGCAAGGCCAGATGCGTCTCGACACGCGCCGGCTCGATGTCCGCGAAGGCGCACGACTCCAGGAAATGCTGCATGCACCGCTCCGGACGAAACCCGTGGAGGACGGCGCTCACCCACTGGGCTTCGCGGTCGGACAGTTGCTGGGCATATACATCCTGGCGCAAAATGCCGACGGTCTGGTGATCGTCGACATGCATGCGGCGCATGAGCGCATCACCTACGAACGGTTCAAGCAGCAGTTGAAGGTCAGCGGACTCAAGTCTCAGCCTCTGTTGATTCCCGCCACCCTGAAGGTGGCTGAGAGCGAGGCGGAGGCGGTGGAAGTCTCGCAGCGGGACCTCAAGCGCCTCGGATTCGAAGTGACGCGGCGAGGGATGGACGAAGTACGCATCGAGGCGATCCCCCTGATGCTCGAAGGGACCACTGTGGAACCGCTGTTCCGGGACGTGGTCGCCGACCTGTCGAACAACGCGGGCGCCCATCGCGTCGAGGTGGCTGTCGACGAAATTCTCGCCACCATGGCATGCCATGGCGCCGTCCGAGCCAACCGGCAACTGGAGATCGACGAAATGAATGCGCTGCTGCGGGAGATGGAGTCGACCGAGCGCGCCGACCATTGCAATCACGGCCGGCCCACCTGGACACAGGTTTCGGTGGCCGAATTGGATCGACTGTTTCTGCGCGGTCAGTAGCGGCACGGAGCCAGTGAACGAAGGTAGTCCCCCGTGCGTGTGCATCACCGGTCCCACTGCCTGCGGAAAGACAGACCTGGCGCTGGCGCTGGCGAAAGAATTTCCGCTGGAGGTCATCAGCATGGACTCCGCCATGGTCTACCGGGGCATGGATATCGGCACGGCCAAACCGACGCCGGATGTCCTGGCCGGGATACCGCACCACCTGGTTGACATCCTGGCGCCCACGGAGACCTATTCGGCGGGGCGATTCGCAGTCGACGCACGCGACGCCGTCGAGAGTATCAGGAGCCGCGGGCGGCTGCCGATCCTGGTGGGCGGGACGCTGCTGTATCTGCGGGCGTTGCGGGACGGTCTGGCGGCGCTGCCACGCGCGAATCCGGCGATTCGCCGACGCCTGGACCGGGAGGCGGATTGTCACGGCTGGGCGACTCTCCATCACCGGCTGAAGAAAGTCGATGCGGTCGCAGCCAGTCGAATCTCGCCGGCGGACGGTCAGCGGATTCAACGGGCGCTGGAAGTCTACGAGTTGACCGGGGAGCCGATTTCGGTGCTCCAGTCGCGCACGCGACTGAAGCCCGGAACGCCCCTGAGGGCAGTGGCGCTCGTTCCGTCCGACCGGGGGCGGCTGGCGGGGCGGATCGAGCAGCGCTTCGACGCGATGGTGAAGGCTGGTTTCGTGGATGAGGTCAAGGCGCTCAGGGGCCGGGGAGACCTGGACCCGGCGATGCCATCCATGCGCACGATCGGCTACCGCCAGATCTGGTCCCACCTGGACGGGGATTGCGACTGGCCGGAAGCCCGCAACAGGGCCGTCGCCGCCACGCGCCAGCTTGCCAAACGGCAACTGACGTGGCTGCGCTCGGACACGTCGACCCGGCAAGTGCCTGCAGATGCAGGAATGTCAAGAATTCTTTTGGCGCGGTTGCTGGAAGAATATGACAGGGGTTGAAATCCGGCGCCTGTGCTACTATTTCGATGCTGTGGGATCAATGAAGCGATCGAGCAACGGGGCCAGGCTGTTTTCCCCTTGTTTCGCGCACCAGATTCAAGGAAAAAAACATGCCCAAGGGACAATCGCTTCAGGACCCGTTCCTGAACACGTTGCGCAAGGAGAAAGTACCGGTCTCCATTTATCTGGTGAACGGGATCAAGCTGCAGGGTCATATCGAGTCCTTTGACCAATTCGTGGTATTGCTTCGCAACAGCGTCAGTCAGATGGTCTACAAGCACGCGATCTCCACAGTGGTACCCGGGCGGGTGGTGCGCGTTGCTTCCGACGACACGGAACAGCATGACTGAACGCGTCGCCCCGGCTCGCCGACCGGCGTCCGTACCCAGGGGTTACTGATACATGAGGGCGAGCCTCGGCGAACGTTGCGTTCTGCTGCAAATCGGCCTTGGACGGGCATGCTCCGACGATGAAGTGCAGGAGTTTCGTGCCCTGGCCGTTTCCGCGGGCGCAGAGATCGTCGGCGAACTGCGGGCCCGCCGGCGTCAGCCCAGCGTCCGATTGTTCGTCGGTCAGGGCAAGGCGGATGAACTCGCCGAAACGGTTCACGCAACCGGGGCGAACCTGGTTCTGGTCAACCAGCCACTGTCCGCCAGCCAGGAACGCAATCTCGAACGGCTGCTCCAGACGCGTGTGCTGGACCGCAACGGCCTGATTCTCGATATATTTGCCCAGCGCGCCGCTACTCACGAAGGCAAGATCCAGGTCGAGCTGGCTCAGCTCGAGCACTTGTCGACGCGCCTGGTCCGGGGCTGGACTCACCTGGAACGGCAGAAGGGAGGAATCGGTCTGCGGGGTCCCGGCGAGACCCAGCTGGAGACCGATCGCCGCCTGCTCGGACAGCGCATCAAATACTTGAAGGCCCGGCTCGATCGGGTCGACAGGCAGCGAAACCTGGGCCGTCGCAGCCGACGTCGCGCAGGCGTACCGACGGCGGCACTGGTCGGCTATACCAATGCGGGAAAGACCTCGCTCTTCAACGCGCTGTGCGGGGCCAGCGTCCGGGCCCGCAATACGCTCTTCGCGACGCTCGATCCCACCATCAGGCGGTTGTCGCCGGGCGAACTGGACGAGGTACTGCTGGTGGATACCGTGGGCTTCGTCCGCGACCTGCCCCACGAACTGATCGCAGCCTTTCGCGCAACGCTGACGGAGACCCGGGAGGCGGACCTGCTGGTGCACGTGATCGACGTCAGCGATCCACACCACGTCGACCGCAGGCGCCAGGTCGAGACCGTACTCGAGGAGATCGGTGTAGCCGACGTTCCCTGTATTCAGGTGTACAATAAGGTGGATCGATTGGCGGCCCCGCCATTTCAGGAATTCAATGGCTCGGCGGGCACCGGAAGGTCGCCCAAGGCGTGGGTATCGGCCGTCACCGGAAGCGGTGTCGAGGAACTCGGCAAATTGATCCGGGCGCATGCCGTCGGTGAACCGGTGGCCGGCCGGCTGGTATTGGGACCGGGCGACAGCCGATTGCGTGCAAGACTGTTTGAGATCAGGGCTGTCCGTGGAGAAAGTCTTCGCGAGGCGGGTGGCTGGACGTTGGACATTTCGCTGACCTCGAAACGATGGCGGGAACTGTGCCATCGAGAAGGGTTTTCAGGCGAGGGATTTGAGCGGGTGTAGAGCTATGAGTTGGAACAACGACGACAACAGGAATCCCTGGCAGACCGATCGAAACCAGGGTCCGGGCGATCTGGACGCCATGGTGCGCGACCTGCAGCGCAAACTGGCGGGAATGTTCGGCGGCGGCGGCCGCGGCCGCGGAGGCCGGGGCAACGGCGCGGGCAGGCCGGGAAACGGCGGCAGGAATATTATGGCGACCGTCCTTATATTGGTCGTGGCCGCGTTCGGGTTGCGGGGCCTGTACATGGTGGATGACGCGGAACGGGGCGTTGTGCTGCGGTTCGGCGAATTCCACGCGATCACCACGCCCGGGCTGCGTTGGCGCATTCCGCTGGTGGACCGCGTCGAGAGGATCAACACAAACGCGACCGAAAGATACAACTACCGGGGCAGCATGCTCACCGAGGACGAGAACATCGTGGTGGTGGATCTCGTCGTGCAGTATCGGCGCACGGACCCGGAGGCCTACCTGTTCAATGTCCGCGATCCCATCAACACCATGCAGGATGTCACCAGCAGCGCCATCCGGGAAGTGATCGGCAAGAATCTGCTCGATTTCATCCTCACGGAAGGCCGTGCCGAGGTGGCGGTGGAGACGCAGAGCCTGATTCAGGCCACCCTGGACTCCTACGGAACGGGACTCACCGTGTACGAGGTCAACCTCCAGGACGCCAACTTCCCCGGCGATGTGGAAGCGAGCGTGCAGGACGCCATTCGCGCACGGGAAGACCGGGAGAGAATGGGCCTGGAGGCCGAGGCCTACGCCAACGACATCCTTCCCAGGGCGCGCGGCGCGGCGGCCCGCGAACTCTATGACGCGGAGGCCTATCGGGCGCGCGTCATTGCCGATGCCGAGGGCGAGGCCGACCGGTTCGTCCAGATCCTTCTCGAGTACGAGAAGGCGCCGGGAGTGACCCGCCAGCGGATGTACCTGGAGACGCTGGAGGAGGTTCTGGCCAATTCCACCAAGGTGCTGCTGGATTCCGAAGGCGGCGGCAACCTGATCTACCTGCCGCTGGACCGGTTGGTGGAGAGGCGTACCGACAGTCCCCAGAACGTGCTGGCGCCGGCCAGCACGCCGCTCACGGGCGGGGGGCTGAGTTCAAGCGCAAGCGTGCGCGACAGCCGCTAGAACGGAGGAAAATCGATGAGCTCGAAATTCAATCTGGTATTCGCGGTGGGGTTGCTTGCCGCAGTCACTATCTGGCTGACGGTATTCACCGTGGACGAACGCGACCATGTCATCAAGTTCCGGTTCGGCGAGATCGTCAAGTCGGACTATCAGCCCGGACTCCACTTCAAGATTCCGTTCGTGAACAACATCCGGCGGTTTCCGGACCGGATCCTGACGTACGAAGAGTCTCAGGAACGGTTCCTGACCGGCGAAAAGAAGAACCTGATCGTCGACTATTTCATCACTTGGCGCATTGCCGACCCGGCGCAGTTCTACCGTGCCGCCAGCGGCCTGGAAGAGATCGCTTCCGAACGCCTGTCCGCGATCATTCGCGAGGGCATCAAGGCGGAGTTCTCGCGGCGCACCGTGCAGGAAGTGGTCGCGGCCGAGCGCTCGGAACTGATGGAACAGATGCTGGTAACGGCAGCGCGGCAGGCGCCGGAGCTTGGACTGGAGGTCGTGGACGTGCGGGTGATGAGCATCGAGCTTTCGGACGAGGTCAGCGGTTCGGTATTCGCGCGCATGCAGCAGGAGCGGGGCCGCGTGGCGGCGCAGCTTCGCGCCGAAGGGGCCGAGGAGTCGGAGCGGATCCGCGCGGATGCCGACCGGCAGAGCACGGTGATACTGGCGGAGGCGTACCGGGATGCCGAGCGCATCCGCGGCGAGGGCGACGCCAGGGCAGCGGAAATCTACGCCACCGCCTACAACCAGAACCCCGATTTCTACTCGTTCTACCGCAGCATGTCGGCCTACCGGGAAGCCATCGGCAGGGAACAGGACGTCCTGGTGCTGAGCCCGGACAGCGAGTTCTTCCGGTTCCTGCAGGAGCAGATGGGCTCGCCGCTCTGATATCCGCAGCTCGCGTCAACAGACCCTAGTCGCATCGTGGCCTGGTCGGATCTTCTTGCCGGCGTTGCGTTTCTTCTGATCATCGAGGGCTTGTTCCCCTTCGCCGCGCCGCGCGCGTGGCGCCGGGGCGTGGCTGGAATCTCCCGGATGAACGACGGTCAACTGCGGGGTCTTGGATTGGCCCTGTCCATTGCCGGACTCGTGCTGCTCTATGTCGTTCGGGGATAGCTCTTGAGCCGAAACGTCGTCGTAATCGGCACGCAGTGGGGCGACGAGGGCAAGGGCGCCATCGTGGACCTGCTCGCCGAACGCGCCCACGCCGTGGTTCGCTTTCAGGGAGGTCACAACGCAGGGCATACACTGGTCATCGACGGCGAACGGACGGTTCTCCACCTGATTCCATCCGGCATCCTGCGATCCGGGGTCGTTTGCCTGATCGGCAACGGCGTAGTACTGAGTCTCGAAGCGCTGGTGGAAGAGATGGACCGGCTGGCCGAAAAGGGCGTCCCCGTGGATGACCGGCTCAGGCTGTCGCCGGCGTGTCCGCTGATTCTTTCCTCTCACAAGGCCCTGGATCATGCCCGCGAGCGAGCGCTCGGGTCCGAGGCCATCGGTACAACGGGACGGGGAATCGGTCCCGCCTACGAAGACAAGGTGGCGCGGCGTGCCGTGCGGCTGGCGGACCTTTTCGAGCCGGAGCAATTGCGGGAGCGTCTGGCCGACCTGCTCGATCTGCACAATTTTCTCCTGCAAAGGTACTACTCCGCCGAGCCGGTTTCCCTGGAGGAGGAACTGCAACGGCTGGCCGGTTTTTTTGCGCGCGTGAAGCCGTTGATCGCCGACGTGCCCGAACTCTTGCGGAAAATGCAGAGTGCCGAGCGCAGCGTACTCTTCGAAGGCGCTCAGGGCGCGCTGCTGGACATCGACCTGGGCACGTATCCGTTCGTGACTTCGTCCAATACGACCGTCGGAGGCGCAGCCACGGGAACCGGCATGGGTCCTGCGCCCATCGACTGCGTGCTGGGCATCGTCAAGGCCTATACCACCCGCGTCGGCGCGGGGCCGTTTCCCACGGAACTGTTTGACGACATGGGGCGACATCTGGCGCAGGTGGGGGCCGAATTCGGATCCACCACCGGCCGGCCGCGACGATGCGGCTGGTTCGACGCGGTCGCCCTGCGCCGGGCTGCCTTTACCAATTCGCTTACCGGCCTGAGCGTGACCAAACTCGATGTCCTCGATGGGCTGGACGAGGTCAAGATCTGCACCGGCTACCGGCTGGATGGTGAAATCCTGGACACGCCACCGTTGCTGATGGACCGTTACGGTGAGTGCGAGCCTGTATACGAATGCATGCCGGGCTGGCGCGAACCGACGTCGGGGAAGACCGCATTTTCAGACCTGCCCCGGGAAGCGCGCGACTTTCTGCGGCGCATTGAAGAGGAAGTGGAAATCCCTGTGGACATCGTCTCGACCGGGCCGGGCCGGGAGGCCGTGATCATTCGGCGCCATCCGTTTGATCCCGACCAGGACTCGAACACATGAGCATCATGGATTTCTTCTATACGCGCGCCATCCCGGCTGCGCTGATCACCGTTATGCTGGGGATGGGTCTGTCGCTCACGGTGAGCGATCTGAAGCGAGTCGTGGTTTATCCCAGGGCAGTGTCGGTCGGACTCTTCGGCCAGCTCATTTGCCTGCCGTTGCTGGCCTTCGTGCTCGCCTTGCTCCTGGCGCCCAATCCGGCGGTCGCCGCCGGCGCGATCCTGCTGGCGGCATGTCCCGGAGGGGTGACCTCCAATGCCTATACCTTTGCCGCCCGCGCCGACGTGGCACTGTCGGTGACGCTGACCATCATCGAGAGCGCGATCACCATTTTCACGATTCCCCTGTTTGCCTTTCTGGCATTGAGTTATTTCATGAGCCAGGGCGCCGCTCCGGATGTGCCCGCTGGGGAGATGATCCGGCAACTGGCGATGATCACCGTGATCCCCATTGCCTGCGGGATGCTGTTCAGGGCGATTCGCCCAGATCTTGCGCTGCGGCTGGTGGAAGGGCTTCGCAAGGTCACGGTCTACGTACTGATCGTGCTCATCGCCGCGGCTGCGATTTCCAGTTGGCGCGAAGTGCTCGACAACTTTGTCCAGGCCGGCCTGCTGGTGGCCGCGCTGAATCTGCTCTCCATGGCGATGGGATACGGGCTGGCGCGTGCTGCCGGGTTGCCCGGCGCGCAGCAGGTCACGCTGGTGTACGAGGTCGGCGTGCAGAATATTTCGCTGGCCCTGCTGGTTACCCTGACACTGCTCGAAGACCCGACGCTGGCCATTACTTCGCTGCTCTACGCGGTAATCATGCCGGTCACCGCGCTCGCCTTCCTGCGCATTGCGCCAAGGTTGATCAAGAAAGGGCTGAGTTTCGCCGGATCGTAGTTTCGCTATGGATACGAACCGGAAACTTTGCTGTAATCACCGACACCCCCTGGAGTTGCGTTCGCAATGAGATCCGTTCGAATTTTCTCCCCCGGTACGCCGCACGCCACTCGATTCACAGGATTGCTGACGGGCTGGTTGGTCGCTTGCCTGACTGGCAATCTTTTCGCCCAGGAGTTGCCGCGCCCTCCGGAAATCGAGCCCGATATCCGCTTCTGGACGCGAGTCTATACCGAGGTCGACACCAATGGCGGGTTCATCCACGACGACCGTTACCTGGACGTCGTTTACCGGACCATGCGGTTCGACGAGGATGCCAGTCAGCGAAGCCGGCAGAACGAGGTCGACGACGCCTTCGAGTCCATTCGCGCGACGCTCCGTACGCTGGCCGGAGGAAAGCGCGACAACCTGACGCCGGAGGAACGGCGCGTCCTCTCCCTGTGGCCCGTGGACGTCAGCAATCAGACGCTTGCATCGGCCGTCGACCGGATTCGCTGGCAGCGCGGTCAGTCCAACCGGTTCCGCGCGGGCCTTGTGCGCGCCGGCCGCTGGAAGCCCTACATCTACGAGGTGCTGCGCCAGGAGGGAGTACCCATCGAACTGGTTGCGCTGCCGCACGTGGAGTCCTCATTCGATCCCACGGCTTACTCCCGGGCAGGCGCCGCGGGCATGTGGCAGTTTACTCGCTCCACCGGCTTGCGTTACATGCGCATCGATCACATCGTCGATGACCGCCGCGACCCGTTCTTCTCCACGGTGGCCGCGGCGAGGCTGCTGCGCGACAACTACGAGGTGCTGCAGAACTGGGCGCTGGCAATAACCGCGTACAACCATGGCCAGGCGGGCATGCGCAACGCCGTGCGCAGTACCGGAACCGATCGCATTGAGGTCATCCTGAGGGAATACACCGGTCGTCTGTTCGGATTTGCCTCGCGGAACTTCTACGTGGCGTTTCTGGCGGCCGTGGATGTCGATGCCAACGCGGAGGAGTATTTCGGTCCCCTGAATCCCGACCCCGAAGCCGATACCGTGGTGATGAACGTCCCCGACTTCGTCACCGTGTCCACGCTGGCGGATGCCTTCGATGTCAGTCACGACTTGCTGCGCAACTGGAATCCCGCGCTGACTTCGGCGGTCTGGAGCGGAGAGAAATTCGTGCCCAGCGGATTCAGGCTGCGCGTTCCGGCGGACGCCGTTGCCAACGCGCCCGAGCGGATGGCCGGGATCCCCGCCACGTTGCGCTACACGGCGCAACGTCCGGACGTGCTGCATCGCGTACAGCGCGGCGAGACCATTTCCGGAATCGCGACGCGGTACCGGGTCAGCCAGAGCGCCCTGGTTGAACTCAACAACCTTCGAAGCAGAAACTTCATTCGCGAGGGCCAGGTATTGAGGCTGCCCGGGAGCAATGGGTCACGGCCGATTACGCTTGCCCAGCGAGATGGTTTGCCGTCCGGAGACGGCGATACCTACATCGTCCGAGCAGGCGACAGCATCGATCGAATCGCACGGTTGTACGGCGTCAGCGCGCAGGACCTGCTGGCCAGGAACGCGATTGCGGATGCCGACCGGATCTACATCGGTCAGGAGTTGATTGTCGGCGGAGCGGTCGAGGCGGCGTTGCCGGAGCCCTCAGGGCCGGTGCCGAGCGTGGCGGCTGTCGCGGAGGAAGAGTCTGTTTCGGCCGATGAGCCTGCACCCGCCGTACCGCCGCAGACGGTTGCCAGTGCGCCCACCGCAGAGTCAGCGCAGCCGCCCTTCGAAGAACCTGGTGTTGAGCCGGAGCGCGTGGCGGTTTCCGAAGCAGCGCCGGTACCGGCAACAGTGGCCGATTCGGAATCCGAGCCGCAAGTCATGGTGGCTGTGGCCGCCCCGGCCACGGCTGACGCCGACTCGGGGGACGCCGTCAACGTGCTGGCCAGCGATCAGGCTGAACTGGCGGCGGATCCCAGCGACTACCTTGTACGCGCGGACGGAACCATCGAGGTCCAGGCCCTGGAGACTCTGGGCCACTATGCGGACTGGCTTGAGATTCGAACCCAGCGGCTTCGGGACATCAATGGCATGCCTTTCCGCGAGCCGGTTGTCATCGGGCGGCGATTGAGCCTGGATTTCTCCGTGGTGTCCCGGGACGAGTTCGAGGCCAGGCGTGTTGCCTATCAGCGGGAAACCCAGGAGGCGTTCTTCCAGGCATACGACGTCACCGGCGTTCAGCATCATGAGGTGCAGTCCGGGGAGTCCCTGTGGGAACTCGCCCTGCAGGACTTTCGTGTGCCGGTCTGGCTGGTGCGCCAATACAATCCCGACCTGGACCTGGATCGCGTGGCGCCGGATACGGTGGTCAACTTCCCTGTGCTGCGTCCCAAGGGGGCCATTGATGCCGGTTGACGCAAGGATGGCATTTGCACCAACCGCGCTCGTGGCCACTGTGCAGCGAAGGTTGCGCACTATTAGAATGGAAGGATGATTTCTCGTCTGTTATTTGCGGCACTCGGGGCGATCGCCGTGACCATCGGCCTGCTGCTGTTTATGGATGACGTGACCAGCAGGTACCTGTTGAGGGATTCCACGCAGTATTTCAGGATCACGGACTATTTTCCCGCGCCCGATCGCGGTCGTCAGTTACCGAATGTACCGGTCGTACCCGAATCTGCGCCGGACCGGCCCGAATTCGAACATCCGGAAGAGGAAGAGTTGCCTACCCTGGAAGAATTGCCGTGGGAACTGCCGGAAGAGGCGACGCCCAACCTGGAGGAACAATTGATGCTGGAGGAGCGCCAGGCTGCGTTGCCACGTGATTCCGTTCAGGCAGGCTAGTCGATTGGTCGTGGGTTTGCGCTTCATGGTCCGGCAACCCGATACCTGCAGATGAGACGCTACTGCTTCTTTTTCTTCTGCGGCGCCGTCAGCTTGACCCGGCCACGTTTGCCGGAACGGCGCTCGTTGAGGCGGGCTGCAATCTCCTTAACGGCTTCCGTCACGTCTTCACGGCTGCCTTGCCGGTAGCCCTTGATCCTGTTCTTGCCCTGAACGATTTCGTAACGGTGCCAGTCCGTACCCTCGGCTCCGGCGGGTGTCTCGGACCGACGCACCGATACGACCTCGTAAGGGTCGTCGAGTACGGGTGTTTCGGTGCTCATGGTGAACCTGGTCGAATCCGGTGTTTCCGGAGGCGGTTACTGTATGGCAAATCCGGCGCGGGGATTGAATTCCACGCCGTCCGCTCGCGTTGCAATGATCCATGCGGCTGCGGGACGGCCATCCTTCATGGGATTCCCGGTAATGCTCAGCTCGGTTCCGGGTGAAAGGTCGCTCCGCCGGATGCCGGCCCGCATCAGCGTGCTGGGACCTTCGGCTTCAAATCCCCATGTAGTTACGGTGCCATCGTCATTTGTCACGTCCACCAGCAGCCACGAGTGCGGATTGGTGTACTGGAACTCCTTGACGACTCCCTCCAGTGTGACTTCTTTCTCGAAATCGAACATGAAAGCGGAGTGGTGACTCCAACCCGCCGAACCGACCGCCAGAGCAACGGCGCCAAGGCCGATGACTACGAATTTTCTCATTGAGTGCTCCAAATCCGTGAATGCCGTTCTCGCCACGCGCGACGTAGAGCGTTTTCGATAATCGCTGAACTATAATAGCAGATCGGGTATCGGGGCAGGTTGCGCACGCTTCGGAGGATGGAATGAATTCCAGGGCCATTATTGCAACTTTCGGCTGCTGTTGGCTGACGGTGTATTCCGTGACCCTTGCTCAGGAACTGCTCGTCGTGCCTCCGCCGATGGAATTCGAAACCTCCACGGAACACTACGCGTATCTGCTGGAGCAGGCGGACGGCGGAACGCAGCATACGATGGAAACGATTCCGCAGTGGTCCGGCCTGTGGGAGACCGACGGCAACAACAACAACGACATTTTCCTTGAGGAATACACCGACGAACGGATCGGCTCGACCGTCAGAGGTTCGGTTCGCAGCGGCGTCCTCACGCTGCCGTACGAAGAGGCGTTCAGGGAGCGGCGACGCCAGGCCGAAGAGACGGGCCAGCAGTACTACGACCGCCTGACCCATTGCGAACCGCCGGGATATCCGCGCCACCTGCGCGAACCCTATGTGCGGGAGTTCATCAACCTGCCGCATCAGTCCTGGCAACTCAACGACCTCGGCAACGAGAATCGGCGCATCTACATTGGCCAGGAACACGTCAACGTTTACGCTACTCACTCTTGGCTCGGCGATACGATCGGGTTCTGGGAGGGCGACAAGCTGATCACGCACACAGTCGACCTGTTGCCCACCGATTATTTCCGGAGTCAGCCCCTGACCAGCAACCAGTTCGAGTCGGTCGAAGTGTGGGAGTTGAAGACGCTCGAGAACGGCGAAGAGCGGCTGGAAGTTCAGGTCACCTTTTACGACGAGCTATCGCTGGTCAAGCCGATCAACGCCGTGTATCGATTCAAGCCTTCAACGGAGCTCATGGAAATCGGTGCAAGAATTCGCCACTTCGAGTGCGAGACCAGCAGCAACTCGTACCTGTCGGAGGACGGGCGCACGCAGTTCCATTTGCCGGGCGATCCCGAATACAAGGATGCCCGCGGCTACACGATGTTTCCGGAACTGCCGGGTCAGTCGCGTGATCCGATCTACAACACGCAATTGCCGGAATAGGGTAGGGTACGCGTGCCCGGATGGGGCAGAGGCGCGAAAAAGATGAAGAATATTGACGTATGGGGATTGCTGCTGACCGGTGCGGGCCTTGTTTCCGCCGAATCGCTTCCCGCTCATCACTCGTTTGTGCAATTTGACCAATCCACTGAACTGATCATGTCCGGCGAAGTGGTGCGTTGGGCGTTCAACGCCCCGCATTCCTGGCTGTATCTCGACGTTGAAGACAATGACGGCGACGTGACTCTCTGGAGCTTTGAGGGATCCGGTCCAGTGAGCCTGCTGCGCAGGAGCATCAACGGCAATACCTTCGAGCCCGGCGACCGGTTGACTTTCATGTACTGCCCGATCAGGGACGGCCGGCCCGCCGGGCACCTGGGGTGGGTACGACTCGAAGACGGGACGTATATCGATCCCAGCGATGGCGGGTGCGCCGGCGACGAGGAGACCATAGAGCGGTGGAAGGGCTGGCTCGAGCAGGGATTTGCCTCAAACAGGGACGCGATGGCCGCGGAGTCTCACTAGCAGACGGTGGCGGCTGTCTCACCGCACGGAGCGGAGGACCGCGATGGCCAGGACGGCTGATCAACTGGCGATGAATCCCGGCTGACCGTGTTGCTCATCGGCAAGAACATTATGGGGGTTACCGGCGTCATTGCCTCATGGCCGGGACGGCTGGGTCCCGGGCTGTTGTTCGCCGCCACTGCAGTCGGTGTATCGCACCTGGTGCAGTCGACGCGCGCCGGCGCCGAATTCGGGCTCACGCTCGTGGTCCTGATTCTTGCTGCCTGCGCGATCAAGTACCCCGCATTCCGGTTTGGCGCCGAGTACGCGGCCCTGACCGGCAGAACGGTACTCAGCGGCTACGAGAGGCAGGGGCGATGGTTGCTGGCGCTCATACTGCTGGCGACGTTCATCGAGGGCGTGGGTGTAGTCCCTGCGGTCACCCTGGTATCCGTGGGGCTCGGCATGAATCTGCTGGGAGTCCAGGTGAATGCGATCGTCGCTACCGTAGCCACCGTGCTGGTCGCAAGTATCGTGCTGCTGATCGGCCGCTACAGGGTATTGGAGAACATCACCCGGGTATTCGTCGCGCTCTTCGCTGTCCTGACGGTTCTGGCCACGCTGGCGGCCATCGCCGGAATCGGTCCGGGCCAACCTCTCACGGCGCCTTTCGAACTCAATGAGTCCAACCTGTTCTTCTCCGTATCCGTGGCAGGCTGGATGCCCATCGGACTGGGTGGCTCGATCTTTCTCTCCGCGTGGGTGATTGCACGCGGCAGAACACTCGGCCAGCCTGTTTCAGAACGCGTCGCGCTTTTCGACTTTCATGTCGGCTTCATCACGAGCCTCGTACTGGCATTCTGTTTCCTGATCATGGGAACGATTGTCCTGCTTGGACGGGAAGTCGAATTGGCCGGCTCGTCGGCTGCCTTCGCCGCCCAGTTTGTCGGGATATTCACGGCAGTGATCGGTCAGTGGACGGAACTGATAGTGGGCGTCGCCGCAATGACGGTCATGCTTTCGACCGTACTGGCGGTGGTCGATGGATTCCCGCGAGTGTATGCCAACGTCGTGACGAAACTGGCCAGGGGTACGGGAGTGCCGTCGGAGGAGCGACTCTATCGAGGGTTCCTGTGGTTTCAGATCGTCACGTCCGGTGTCGTTCTGTATGCCTTGCCGAGAAGTTTCGGCGCTTTCATCGACTTCATTACGGCCCTGGGTTTTCTGACGGCGCCGGTGGTCGCCATCATGAATCACCGCATCATGTTTTTCGGGGAAGTTCCCCCCGATCGGCAGCCGCCCCGGTGGGTTCGTTCCTGGAGCGTCGCGGGAACGGCGATTCTTGCGCTTATTTTCCCAATCTACCTGTACTTCCGCCTGACCTGACAGTCGCCACGGACTGTTGGCGGCCCGCCCGCGCTTGCCACGGCCACGGGCACCGCCCGGCTCGCATCGGCACTTGATCCGACGCTGATCCCGTCTGTTATCCGCTCAGTCGAACGTGAAGTCGGCGAACTGGCTGGCGCCTTCCTCGGTCTCGATCACCGTGTTGTTGGGATTCTCAGCGCAGTGCCAATAGCGTAGCCGCAGACTCTTGTCAGGGTCCGTCAGCCTGGTATACGTCTGACGGGAATACCAGGGCTCCTCCAGCGCCGGCGGATCGTATACCCATACGTCGACCTTGAGGTTTCGGTCATCCACTTTCTGCCAGATCTCCACGGTCTCCACCTGATCGGTGTAGTCCGGTTGCGTTCGCTGGTAGACGCCGGCCATCAGTTGGCTGGTGTGCACGATCAGCCTGTCGCCGTCCCAGACGCCGATGGAATCGCCGTTATAGAGGGGATAGGCCTCATCTTCGGGCGTGTGTGGGCGCCCATCCGTGTACACCCGGCGGACGTCGTTGACCATTTCGTTGATCAGCCAGGTCTGATGGGGGGCGATGACGAACTCGCGCAGGAATGGTTCGGTCAGCCAGCGCGGGTGTCCGGGCGGTGCGCAGGTACTCAGGTTGTCGTATTCCACGCCCTGATCCCGCAGATCGAGCCTGTGCTCGAGTGCGGCCTGATATTCCGGCGTGAGTCTGGCCGCGGGCATCCGTTCCTGGCCCTGGTCCGGGTCGAAGTTGAAGATATTTCCGCCGCGGGAATAAACGCCGGACCAGTCGGGAATGTCGTTCCATTCAAGCGTCTGTCCGCCGCTTGCCTCTTCCACCAGCGCCTGGTAGAGATCCCAGGCGGTTTCATTGGCCAATCCGAGTTCGATCATGGCCTGTTTGCGTTCGGGATCTTCGGTCTGGCCCGCCGCCGTGCCCGCAAGAAGCAGGACGCCTGCCAGCCCGCTCAAAACGCCTCCAGCGGTCTTCAGATGTCTCATGGAATTAGTCCCTTCAGTCCTCGTTAGCCCTTCGTCATTGGTCATTCGTCCACGAAATCGTTTTTTTTCCAGCGCTGACGGACCCTTCCTTATCAACGCAATCACAATTCTGCGAGAAGGCCGTCAAACCCCATGGTCAGATGCAGGTCCTGCCAGTAGAAGTCCTCTCGCAGCATCGTTTCGATTTCTTCGCGGGAACTCTCGGCGGCGATCATCTCCCGGGTGCGGGCGCGCATGGCTGCGACGACGCCCTGGAACTCCTCCATCGCAGCCCGGTCGGTCACGACGCCGTGACCGGGAACCACGGTTTCGAAGCCCAGCATGAGCACGTCTTCCAGCGTATTCGTCCACGCGCGAATGCTGCCGCCGCCCGAGTAGTCGATCAGCAACGGTGTTGCGTTGCCGTAGGTGAACAGGTCGCCGGTGGAAAGCACCTGGTACTGGGGGAAATAGACCACCACGTCGCCGTCGGTGTGGGCGCGTCCGAACTGGAACAGATCGACCACCTTGCCGCCCAGGTGAATGCGGGCGTGATCTTCCGTGGTGAACACGGGCAGGCCGGCTGCCTGACCCGTCTCGAGCATTCTCGCCCGCGCCTGCTCCGAGGCGACGACCTGTGCGCCGGCCGCCTGAAACGCCGCGTTGGAGCCGGAGTGATCGAAGTGATAGTGGGTGTTCACCACGTATCGGACAGGCTGATCGGTGACCGATGCGACGAGATCGACGATTTCCTGGTAGTTGGCCTCGAACTTGTCGTCGACCAGCAGTACGCCTTCGTCGGTTACCAGTACGGTCACGTTGCCCGGCACGAACTCGTTGTGGATGACGTACATGTCGTCATTGAGCTGGATGAGTTCCATCTCCACAGGCGGAAAGTCCTGCGTCCGGGCGGGCAGGGAGAACATGCCGCCGGTCAGCAGCACGGAAAGACTCAGGTACGCGATCCTTTTCATGGGGCCGTTCTCTTTCGAATCCGATCGGTTGGTCGACAAGTGGATAATCCTAACGGTTATCGACGACTATTTCTCCGCCCTGGATCACCACGCGGACATTGAGCAGATCATAGGGATCGTCCAGCGGGTCGCCGTCCAGGATGACGAGGTCGGCCAGCTTGCCGGCTTCGACCGTTCCGAGTTCATCTAGCCTGCCGATGGCGATGGCGGCGTTACGGCTCATGATCGTGACGATGTCCGCGGCGGAGAACACCAGGTGCAGCGGCCTGAGTTCGTGGAACAGGGAGTCCTGCGGTTCGAAACGAGTATCGGTGCCGAAGCCGTAGACGACGCCGGCGTCCCACAGCATGCGCGCGTTGACGGGACCCTGGCCGGCGCTGGAGATCGTGTCCATGGGAAAGGGGTCGAGGTCCCGGAAGCGGGGCACGTTGTCCATGCCCGTTCGGTCCCGAATGAGCTCATTGTCCGCGGCGAACGTCGGCACGAATATCCCCAGGGTCGAAACCATCGGGATGCCGCTGTCGGCGATCATCCGTGCCGTTTCCTCGTCCAACTGTCCGATGTGCGGGGTATGCACCAGCACGTGGGTGCCGGCCTCGACCGCTGCGACGGTGTCCACCACGGTGACCGCATGAGTGATGGATGGGATGCCCTGTCGCTGCGCCTCGTCGGCGATTACCGACAGGGTCTCCTGTTCCGGTCCGTCGGGCGTGATGATGATGACCGTCTTGATGGTATCCACGCCGGCGTCCGCGAGCTGCTGGATCCTCGCGCGGGTCTGCTCGTGGGGTATACCCGGCGCGGGCTCCGTGGGACGGTGAGGCGGCCGCGAGACATCGATGCGGGCGGGGTCCACGCCCGGCGCGAAACCTCCCGTGCTCTGCGCCAGCGGCGCGCGTCCGGAAACCATCAGCCTCGGACCGCTGATTTCGCCCTCGTCGAGCCGGCGGCGAAGTTCGAGAATGGCGTCCAGGTCGTCGCCGGCGGACAGAACGGTGGTAAAGCCGGCGTCGAGAAATTCCTGCATGCGCGGCACGGACTGCTCGGCGAGCCACTGGTCCGGATCTCCGCTGATCACGTGCCGGTGCGCATCGATGAAACCCGGCATGACGGTCATGCCGCCGGCGTCGATGGTCTGGGCGCCGCCGGTATCGGCTGAGTCTGCGGAAACCGAGGCAATGCGGCCGTCCCGAACGATGACGGATCCGCTGTCGATCACCCCGCCGTTGCCGTCAATGATCCTTGCGTTGGTGATGGCGAGGTCCTGGCCCCAGACGGGGCTGCAGACGAGAAGGGTCAGATGACCGATTGCCAACAGGCCGCTTGTTCTTCTCATGAGGCGATTCTCCGCTGCTTTGGCGCCTGCGAAAGTCTATCAGAGAGTGGTCCCGGGACATTGGGCTGATGAATCGGTGCATGTGCCGTTGCGTGCCTGGCCGGACCGATGACACCTCGGCAACGTTGCATCCATTACCTGCAAAGCAAGATTAAGTTATGATCGGCGCAGCTCAAAAACCGCGTAGGCCCCATAACAGCTCACGAAAATCGTGAAAGCGGCCGCCGGTCAGAATCGATTTCCCTCAGGGGACAACAACAAGGGCACGAAGGAGAATCATATGACCGTTGCCAACGGGAAGTGGGACACAAACTACGAATGGAAAGTCGTCACCTTGCTGGGTATCGGCTTCGGTCTGGTGGGACTGGACCGATGGATCATCGCGCCCCTGGGTCCCACCATGGCGATGGACCTGGGCCTGAGTCCGGGCGACATCGGTTATCTCGTCGGCGCGCTTGGCCTGACGTGGGGTGTATTCGCGATTTTCAGCGGCCGCCTCGCCGATTCGATCGGCCACCGCAAGATACTGATTCCGGCGATACTGGTGTTCTCGCTGATGTCCGGGTTTTCGGGTATGGCCTCCGGCATGGTGGGGCTGATCTTCATCCGGGCGCTCATGGGTGCGGCCGAAGGCGCATACACGCCGACCAGCTTCACGGCGGTGGCTTCTGCCGCCAAACCCGAGCGGCGAGGCATCCTTCAGGGTGCTCAGCAGTGCGGGTTCGCTCTGTTCGGCCTCGCGCTCGGACCCATCATCGCCACGCAGCTCCTGCAAGTGGTGCCTTCCTGGCGCTGGGTATTCTGGATCGTGGCGATCCCCGGCTTCATCGTCGCGGCGCTGCTGTACTTCGTACTGAAAGAACCGGAAGACACGCAGGGCGGCGCCACCGTGGGCGCCGCGCTCACGGCCGATCAGACCCGCAGCAGCTACATGGAACTGCTGAGGACACCCAACATCGTGTTGGCCATGCTGCTGCTGTTCTGCACCATGTCTTGCGTGTTCGTGTTGAGCGCCATGGTGCCGGGCTACCTGGAAGGCTACATCGGCTTTACTCCACAACAGCAAGGTGCGGTGCTTTCCGGCATCGGCTTCGGCGGATTCCTTGGCCAGTTCGGTATTCCCGGACTGTCCGACCGGTTCGGGCGCAAGCCGATGACGATCATCAGCTTCATCGGTGCGACCATCTCGGTGTGGATTTTCTTCCAACTCGGCGCCAACCCGCTGGCGCTGTTCCTGACGATCTTCGTGGTGTCGTTTTTCAGCCTGGGCGTGATCGCGCTGATCACCGGGCCCATCGCCACGGAGGCCGCGCCGCTGGGGCTGGTTTCCGCCGCCATCGGCATTGTCGTCGGCACCGGAGAGATTTTTGGTGGCGGCATTGCGCCGGCTATCGCGGGATGGGTGACCAACAATTTCGGCATCGAGAACGTCGTCTGGGTGGCGCTGTTCGGCGTGGCCATCGGCATCGTGCTGTCGTTCTTCCTCAAGGAAACGGCGCCCATCAAGCAGGCGGAGTGACGGCAGCCCGGTTCGATCGGGCGTAGCTCGATAGGGCCGGACAGTCGCCGATTCGGTTGGTATTCTCGTACAGAGGGAGTTGACACCAACACGGGGGATGCGAATGCGAGGCTTGAATTTCGTTCATGTTGCGGTTGGTATGACCGCGAGCCTGCTGTTGCCCTGCATGCCGGCGGTCGCACAGATTGACCTGACCGGCAATTGGGTCGCGCTCTACCACGAGGACGCACCCGAGCGTCTGCCGGGACCGGCGCTGGGAGACTACCTGGAGCTGCCGATCAACGAGGCAGCCCGGCTGCGGGCCGACAGCTACGATCCGAACCGAATCTCCGCAGTTGTGGAGTACCAGTGCCGGCCGCACGGAGGCGACTATTCCATGCGCGGATTGTCCGTACCCATGCGCGTATGGGAAGAAATCGACCCGGCGACACAGAGCCTCGTGGCGATTCACACGCGCATGGCGTGGATGGAGATGGAGCGAACGATCTGGCTGGACGGCCGTGCCCATCCGCCCGAATACGCCCGCCATACCTGGCAGGGATTCTCCACGGGCGTCTGGGAGGGGAATGCACTGGTCACGACGACCACCCACTTCAAGCCCTCCTACCTGCGCCGCAACGGCATGCCCAGGAGCGCCGAGGCTACGCTGACCGAGTACTGGATTCGGCACGGCGATTACCTGACTGTGGTGACTTCTATCGACGATCCGGCGTTTCTCACCGAGCCGCTGGTGCGCAGTTCCAACTGGGTGCTGGAGCCCAACGCGCGAATTGTCCCGAACTCGTGCACGCCGGCGCATGAAGTGCCGGTTCCCGAAGGCACGGTGCCGCATTACATGCCGGGCGGGAATCCGTTTTCCCGCGAATTCTCCGAGTTCTTCGGGATCCCCTTTGAAGCCACGCGCGGTGGGGCGCAGACGCTGTATCCGGAATACCGGATGACCATGGGCGAGATTCCGGCGCCTCCGCAGTGCACCAGGTATTGCAACTGCACGGGGCTTGGCAATTGTGGCGGGTGACCTGAGCATGATCTCCGGGATGCCCGCCGAGCAAGCGGCGATGGCGTTGATGCCCGCCGCGCGAATGCGCGCTGGGCGCATGAGCACTTTACGTACGACGGTCGCGCGAAAGACAGCCATGGCAATGGCGGTGGCGGCTCTACTGGCGGTGCCGGTCCTCGCCCAGCAGGATTCCGGGGAGGCCGAGGTCCACGTGCTGCCCGTTCAGGGCAACGTGTACATGCTGGTCGGCCCGCGAGGAAACAGCGCGGTCCAGGTCGGTTACGACGGGGTCTTGCTGGTGGATACGCAATTGGCCGAACTGGCGCCGCAGATTGCCGGGCGAATCCGCGAACTCGCCGAAAACCCTGTGCGTTTCATCATCGTCAACACGCACGTGCACGCGGACCACGCCGGAGGAAATCAGGCGCTTGCCAACATGGGCCACGAGGAAACGGGTGTACGCACGGAGGTCATTGCCCACGAGAACGTCCTCATTCGAATGACCGCGGCGCCGGACGAAAACGTGGCGGAGACTCAACTCTCGCCCGAGGGGTGGCCAACGGCGGCGTACTTCATGCCCCACAGGGATATCCACTTCAATGGCGAACCGATCGAGATACTGCATCAGCCGTCCGCCCATACCGATGGAGACAGCCTGGTTTTTTTCCGCCGTTCCGACGTCGTCAGCACCGGGGACATCTTCACACCCGACCGCTATCCGGTCATCGATATGGCTCGGGGAGGCACCGTGCAGGGCGTGATCGATGCCCTGAACCGGATCATCCGGATCGCGGTACCGGAGGACAAGCAGGAAGGCGGCACCAAGGTCATCCCCGGGCATGGGCGGCTCTGCGAAGAGGCCGACGTGGTCGAATACCGGGACATGGTCACCATCATTCGCGACCGGGTGCAGGCGCTGATCGACGAGGGCATGTCCCTGGAGGAAGTGCAGGCCGCCCGTCCGTCGCTGGACTACGATACCGAGTACGGTAGCGACTCGGGCTCCTGGACGACGGAAATGTTTGTCGAATCAGTGTACAGGAGTCTCGGCGAATGAGCGGATTGATCCGGGCCGGTCTTTCGTTTGTGCAGGCGATTCGCGCCGGTCGTGCGCTGGGGTCCCTGGCGGCGATCCTGTGGACCATCGGCGCGGGCCAACTCGCGTTTTCCCAGGATGATGCGGCCTCGCCCCGCGAGTCGGCGCCGGTCGACCTCACCGGATACTGGGTCTCGGTGGTCACGGAGGATTGGCGCTGGCGCATGGTGGTTCCGGGCAAGGGTGACTATGCGAGTATTCCGCTGAACGAAGAGGGCATTCGCGTGGCCGATCAGTGGGAACCGGGCACGGCGATACCCGGTGAGGAATGCCGTCCCTACGGTGCGGCCGCGATCATGCGGGTACCGGGCCGAATTCACGTGAGCTGGGAGGATGATGAAACGCTGCGAATCGATACCGACGCGGGTATGCAGACGCGGTTGTTTCATTTTGGCGGCGAACCGCCCGAGGACATGGAGCCTGCCTGGCAGGGTTACGCATCTGCCCGGTGGGAGCCTCCGCCGGGGGGCAGGGCACAGGTCAGGATTGCGGTTCCCCTGGGTGCGGTCGGCGCGGGCGGAAACGTTTCGCAGTGGCGCTCGCTGGAAGTGGTAACGACCCGACTGCGTCCCGGTTACCTGAGGTGGAATGGCGTCCCGTACAGTGCCGACGCCGTGGTACGCGAGTTCTACGATGTCACGCCCATGCCCAACGGCGACACGTGGCTCATCGTCACAACCATCGTCGAGGATCCGCTCTATCTCGACATTCCCTACGTAACGAGCACGAACTTCAAGAAACAGGCGGACGATTCCGGGTGGAATCCGACGCCCTGCACGCCGGGCTGAGGCAGGCAATTCGGGCGTTACGGCTCCAGGTCAAGCCCGGCTGTTCGTGCTCGGATGCGCTGACGTTCGGTCTGAAGGGAATTCCGGAGTTAGTGCTCCAGGTCAAGTTCAACAGTCACCGTGACCTCGTTGCTGGTCCAGCTTGTGTCGCTCCAGAATCCTTCGCCCACGCCGAACTGAAGCCTTTCCAGTTCGAACGTGCCCGAGAAGTGGGCGGTGGTGCCGCTGCCGGTGTCCTCAAACGTGAAATCCATGGCTACCGGCTGCGTGACGTCTTTCAGCGTGAGTTGGCCGTTGGCACGAAACCCCGCCTCCGTGGCCTCGATGCTCTCGGATTCGAACCGGGAATGCGGATAATTGTTGGGGTCGAACCATTCCCGATCCAGGAGCGTGCGGTCGCGCTCGCTATCCCCGGTACGCACCGATCCCATCTCAACGACGCCGACGATGCTGCCGCTGGCGGGGTCGCCGGGGTCGAAGTCGATATCAGCGGTGAAGGAACCGAATTCCCCCTCGAAGGGCGATCCCTGTTGAATGGCCATGAAGCTCACGGAACTGGTCGAATCGACTGCCGTCCATTCCGCAGCGGACAGTGCGTGTCCGCAGAGCAGCAAACCGAAGAGTACCCACCGAACGTTTGATTCCATGTCGCTCCCTCAAGTCCAGGGCCGGAAAACGCGCGGGATTATAGCAGGCGCGGGCCCGGTCGAATGGTATTCGGCTATTGCGTACTCGGCGGCTCAAGCCCCTCGGCGTTCCGGTAACGGCTGCCGTCCGACTTGACAATTCCCCGCAGCGATCCGGCGGGACGCCCGTCCTTGAGGGGATGCGTTCGGACCCTGACCAGATCGCCGGGGCGCCACGAATTGGGCGAAACGCCTTCTCGGCGCAACAGCGGCGGTGCGGACAACTCGAAGCCCCACTCCGTGACCGTCCCGTCATCCTGCGTGACGTTCATGTAGAGCCATGAGTGGGGATTCAGGTAGTCAAATCGCGTCACAACTCCAGTGAGCGTGAGTTCTGTCTGATCGTCAAACATCGCGGAGGAGTGGTGGCCCGCCGAAGGGGCCGCAATAAGTGCAGCAATGGCGGCGGTCAGGGACATCAGGAGGCTGGACTTTCTCATCGATTCTTCTCCCGGGGCCTTGATGCTGGGAATCGGTTCGCTTATTTGGTTCGCGTACCTACTCGTGGACGAAGTTCTCATTGAACCAGTAGTCGGGCCTGGTGATGGCCGGCTTCTCGCCCGGCGCATACTGGGAAATCACGCCGTCTTCTGTCATGTACCAGTTGGAGCCTTCCACGCAGTCCCATTGATGAGGCCAGACTCGCTCCCTGAGTTCGGGCGTGGACTCGTCCTCCAGGTAGAACGCCACCACGGTATGCCAGGGTTCGACAAAGTTCTGCGGGTCATACATCGTGACCTCGATCTCCATTCGGCCCAGGGCGTCGCCCAGAGGTTCCACCCTGCGCCAGCGTTCGATGACCTCGAGTTGGTCGCTGACCCGCGGCATGTTCCGCTGCAAAATGCCTTCCTTGATGCCCTTGGTCCAGATCGTCAGCACGTCTTCATCCCAAAACCCGATGGAGTAGCCGAGCCACTCGCTGGTCATCCAGTCGTCCGACGGATGAGGCCGTCCGTCCGTGAAGACCCGGCGGAATTCGTTCATCATTTCGCTGCCGAGCAATGTCTTGCCCGGCGTGACGAAGTGTTCGCGGTATCCGTACTCCGTGAACCAGCGGGGGAAGTTCGGCGGCAGGCAGAAGCTGATGGGATCGATGGCCTGGTCCTCGTCCCAGCGCTGCAGATCGTTACGGAAAACTGCCTGCGCTTCTGGGTTGAGCCGCATGGTGGCGCCTTCCCGATTGATGTTGAGGCCGACTATCGCGATTTCGCCGACATCGTTGTCCGTACCCCAGTGGCCGCTCCAGTCAGGCAGGGTGGTCAGGGAATGTTCCGTTGGACCGCCCCGGGCTTCGGCGTCCTCTTTGAGCGCGTTGAAGTGCTCTTCCGCCGAGGCGTATCCGCACGGCCCGCCGGGCAATTCAAACGATCCCCAGACCGTGGTGAATTCCTTGCCCGCGGATACGCTCTGACTGGTTCCCAACTCGGGGTACTGTTCGGCCAATGGCACGCAGTCATCGTTTGCCAATGCCGAAATTGCAGGCAAAAGGAACAGCGACAAGCTTGCCAAAATCGACTTCATAATCTTCCCCTCAATATCTTCCCCTCAATTGCTGATTTCGAACAGCACCAGCATAGGCATTGCCGTTGCTTCTAGTTCCCCATGAAGTAGCTGAACTGCACTCCGTACCGGGCCCCTCGCTCGTAGGAGATGCCACCGGCGTCATAGTCGGCAGCGCGGGTTCGGCTCTGGAAGGTGCGGCCGCCACCGCCGATCTTCAGGCCCACATCGTTGGTCATGTCGCGACCGTACAGGGCAACCTCCCAATTGCCGTCGGTTGGCGCAACGGCAAAGCGGAGGTCGACGCGCTGAAAGGGGTCCAGGATGTTCAACGGGTCGCGGTCGTCGGTCAGCCTGTAACCGTCGCTGAAGAGGATCATGCCGCTCACCGAGCCGGTGAGGTTGGCGCTCAGGCCGAAGTTGATCTGAGGGGAGAGCGTGATCGACCAATCCGGCGTATTGGGCATCTTTTCCCCGGAAAGATCGACGACGCACGAGCCGCCCGTGGAACCGTCCGTGGGCGACCCTATCTTGGCTTCCAGGGAATTGCACTCGTCGGCACCCTCGTAACTGACGTACATGGCATCGCCGATCGCGCCGCTGAAGCCCATTGTAAAATTGGTTGACGGCGCCCAACGGCCATCAACCTCAAGTCCGCTCGTGTTGGCGGCACCGGCATTGGTCGTCTCGAACGAGGAGGTCTCCGCGCGGAACACCGTCACCTGCAGATCCGTGTAGTCCGTGTCGAAGTACGCCAGGTTGAGTTCCAGCGTTCCGTCGAGCAGGCGGGACTTCAATCCGAGTTCAACTCCCTCTGCAAACTCCGGCCGGTACGTAAGCTGCCGCGCGAACATTCCGCCGGGCGCGGGGGCCATCACGAATCCGCCCGCCTTGAAGGCTTCGGCGTACCGTACGTAGAGCATGGAGTCATCGCCGACGTCCCATTCAAGGCCCAATTCAGGAAGCGTGTCGCTGGTTGCGAACGACTCGTGGATCGGATCCGCGATGCCGGCAGGAAACGGCACGAAATCGGTGTATTCCGTAGCCTCCACGGTAAGAAACCCGATGGTCGGCGTCAGAACGCCGGTCTTGTCAACATCCTGATAACGGGCGCCAATGTTGACTCGCACGTTCTCGGCCAGGTTCCAGTCACCGGCAAAGAACACGCTGTTCCAGGTCGAGTTTTCAATGAGTTGGCTGCCGTAACCGGTACCTCGGAGATTGGGGGGGCCCAGTGCCAGCGCCAGTGGATGTCCGAACACGCGAGGCGCGAAAATGTCGATCACCGTATCGAGTTCGTGATCCTGGTAATACGCGCCCACAATCCAGACGAACGCCTGGTCCTGCGAAGAGGACAGCCTGAATTCCTGGGCGGATTGGTCGAAGAACTCGATTCGCTCGTCGGAGAAGACGGCAAATGAGCTGGCATCGGGATCTAGCCAGTCGTGCTTGTCATAGGAAACACTGGACGTGATGGAACTGAGCGTGTAGTCGCCGATCAGCCAGTCGAAACTTGCCAGGAAGATATCGGCCTGATGATCGCGCTCCTCCGGCTCAAGAAATTCCCTGACATTGTTCATGTTCCGGGCGACGGGACTGGCAGCCGGTGTCCAGGAACGCGGATCGTTCGGGTCGGAGATTCCGTTGGCCGCGTCGATCGCCGCGACCGCATCCCAGATATCCTGAAAACCGCCGGAACCGACCAAACCATTGGAGTCTACCAGCGGAACGCCATTGTAGAGATGGTCGATCGCGCACATCGCTCCGAATCCCGCCGAAAGAAAAGGGTTCCCCAGGCTGGTGGCGGGATTCAGGTCGCAACGTGAGAACTTGGTCGGCGTGCCGACCTGCCATACATCCTGGGACTCGTACTTCAGCGTCAATTCGAAACTGTCGCTGGGCGTCCATACGCCGGTTATGCGGAACGCGGAATTGTCGCGAATACCCAATGGTTTCCCCGTCGTGACCTGCGTGTAACCCGCGTCGCCGAGCTCGTAGGCCCGTCCGGCCACGCGAATCCCGAATGTATCGCTCAATGGTCCGCCGACTCCGAACTCGAAGGTGGTCTCCTCGTCGCTGCCATACGCCAGGGTGACATTTCCCTCCATCGTATCGCCCGGCCGGCGGCTGATGGTATTGATCGCGCCCGCCGTGGCACTTTGTCCCGCGAAGGTGGGTTGCGGCCCCCGCACGACTTCCAGTCGCTCCAGGTCGAAGAATGTGTTCTGGCCGAGGTTATCGCGGCCGTAATAGATGCCATCATGAAACTGTGCGACAGCCTGTTCGAATGCCTCGTTCGATGGGGAGGTGCCGATGCCGCGAATCGCGAGCCTCTGGCCGACAAAGGTGTCGCGCATGTACAGGTTTGGAATAAAGATGGAGAGGTCATCCATGTCGGAGAATCCGCCCTCCTGGAGCGCGACTCCGGTCAGTGCGGTCACCGAGATAGGCACGTCCTGAAGGCTCTCCTCGCGCCGTGTCGCGGTCACGATGATTTCCTCCAGTTGTGCGAATGCGGGTGGTGCGGCCATCAGTCCGGCCAAGATTGAAACGACTGTGAGTCGAACGAGATTATTCATTCCATGTCCCCAAAAAAGTGAAAGGCTTCTGTAGCGCAGGAGCCACGCCGGCAGGCGCCAGTGAACCACGGAGCTGCAAAAGATTCTTGTTTTGCCGTGTAACATGCACCCACAATCCTAACTATGCCCATCAGGTTTGTCGATACTTATGAGTTGACTCATTTTTGCGACCAATTGGTCCGGTCCTTGCCTGCACGCTGCATGCGAAGAGCATGCAAGAAGGGACATCGGTTCGATTAAGTGCCGCCATCGTCCCTGGAGGGTTACCGACTGGCGACTTGGTCGTTGTCGCACAAGTGCTGCTGGCGTACCCTGATAGTGGTCTGAGCGAAACAGGGGTCGAGGGTTTCTTGATGGACATGCCCGGATGGTGGTCCACGAAGGCGCCTCTACGCGTTCCGAAGCGCCTGTGCTATTGGATCGTATCGATCGCCTTGTCAGGTATGTGGAGCGGCGCTATGCCGCAGAACGTGGCAATTGATCCGCCCGACATGAGCGGCGTGTGGCTGGCGGCGTCACCTCGCAGCGCCGGCGGCGAAAACCGCCCGGCGCTCACTCCGCAAGCCCAGGCGGACCTTGACGCGTTCAACCCCCTCGATGACCCGGTGATTCGATGCGTTCCACCGGGGTTTCCACGTTCCGGCCTGATCATCTATCCGTTCGAAATCGTACAGAGCGACGAAATGTTGGTATTCCTGTACGAGTCCTTTGGAATGGTTCGGCGCGTCTACATGGACGGTCGCGAACTTCCCGACTACCTGCCGCCGGCCATATCGGGCTATTCCACGGGGCGCTGGGTCGAGGATGAGCTGATTGTGGAAACCACCCGCGTCGCCCCCGGCTTGCTGAGCGGCGGCGGCATCCGTCAATACGGTGATGTGTCCGTCATGGAGCGTTATCGGCAGGTGAACGACGGCCGGGGACTTGAGGCGGTCGTGACGATCACGGCTCCTGACACATTCGAAGAGTCATGGACCCGCAGCTTTACCTGGGAACTGGATCCGGACGGCATGATATTCGAGTCGATTTGCGATCCGGACGACAGGCGGTTCTGATGACCGGTAAGCGAAAGAGCCTCTTGCTGATTGTGCTGCTGGTTTCGAGCGTTTCGCACGCTCACCATTCCCTGCCGGCACTGTTTGATACGTCCAGGACGGTCGAGGTCAGCGGCCGGGTGACCGCGTTCGAGTTCCTCGCGCCCCACTCCTATATTCATCTGAGCGTGGTTGACGAAGCGGGTATCGAAACAGTCTGGGAAATCGAGTCGTACCCGCCGGGCATGCTGGTTCGCAAGGGTCTGACGCCACAAACGCTGGAACCGGGTCAGGAGATTGCCGTCACGGGTATCCCCTCGCGCGACGGACGCCCACTGATGCGCCTCTTGACCGTCACCATGCCGGACGGGGAACAACGGCAAATTCAGTAAATCAGCGCTGCGGCAGGTTGGGGGCCGTCAGGTTGACGGCTACCGTTCAAGCGTGCAGTCGTATCGGCCGACCTCCTCGCCGCGCCGCCATTCCCACGCGCCCTCCCAGACATAGGGCTCCAGCAAGGTGGAGGGATCCGTGACGGTCATGAGGTATTCGAGCCGCTCGCCGTCGTCCACGGCCCGGATCTCTTCCTCGACCACGACGTCCTGGCTCTGAGGGGCACCCACGCGGTCGAAGTAGGGCCAGTCGATGCGTGTTGTGGTCACCATCAGGGTGTCACCCTCCCAGTTTCCAACCGAGTAGCCCAGGGGCGAGGCCGCAACGCTGGCGGGATCGGCGGTGGAACCTAGGTGGATCCTGCGAACCATGTCGAATTCTTCGAAGCGCAGTTCGATCGCATCGCCCGCCTGGACGAATTCCATGGGATACGGATTGCCCATGAGGGCCGGCATTCCCGGCGGAATGCATTCCATGATCGGATTGTCGTAGATGTCGTCCCAGGCGGCGCTGGCGGCTGCCGCTTCCGGCGTCAGGCTGTAACCGCCCTGTTCGGCACCGAAGTACCAGGTGCCGACGGCACGGCTCCAGACTCGAAAGATCCCCTCGCCCCGGGCGGCCGCGGCCTTCTCCGGGTCCGCGCTCCAGGGATCGCCGCCGAGCGTGTTTTCGGACCATCGGGCTACACGCCCGCCGCCCATCAACAGCTCGAGACCGTCGGGCAGGAGCACGTTGTGGACCTGCAGGTAAGCATCGCGGCGCGTGGACGGCGAGCCGGCAACGCGCACACGTTGACCGACGGCCACCAGGTCACCGGTAAGGCCGCGCCTGCGTTGAGCGCTGACCGCATTGCTCTCCAGTTCCCAGATGGCCTCGGCGCCATTCTCGTCCGTCGTCGACAACCACAGCAGAACGTGAGGATTTGTCCAGGAAACGTCGACGAGTTCACCTTCAAGTTCCAGCGTCACCGCGCGATCGAACTCGGCCATGGAGTGGTGGGAAAACACCGTGACCGGAAGCGCCAGGAGCGCCAGCAAGGTGGCGCTGGCGGCGGTGCCGGCACCATCGCCCTTGTTGAATCTCATCGTATTTTCTCCCGGATTCCGAACTTCAACTCACGCCCTCCGTGAAGATGTCCGCAGTGCGTGCCCAGATTTTTACGGAGCCATATCCAGCGCTTGCGCAGAACTCAGTTCGCTTCGACAAAGATCGGGTTCGAATAGAACCACAGATCGGTCCACGGATCCTCGCCGCGCGTGTCCTCCGCCGGTTCGAGTTCGGTGGTATTGGTGCCTCTGACCCGCAGATACAGACTGTCTCTGACATCGTCCAGACGCTCTGTAATGGCGATGAACTCGCCGTCGCGGGTCCAGTCACCCTCTTCATATCGACGGATAATCCGCGTGGTGGGGTTGGTGTCCCGACTCCTGTCGGACACCGGACCGGTGATGTCGCCGGCGATCAGGTCCACGCGACGCACGCTCGGGTTGTCGCCGTGGTAATTCTTTCCTTGCGGGTCGCGCACGCGGATCATCACGACGATGCTATCGCCGGGGTCGAATCTGAGCGTTCCGCCGATGTCCGCCACGTTGCCGTCCGTGGTCGCCGCGTTCACGTAGAGTTCGGTTACCAGGCCGCCGGTAGAGACGAAAATACGGCCCGACCGCAGCGCTTCGAGGATGTCGGCGCTGTTCTCCCGCGAATAGACGTAGGCCTTGGAATATTCGCCCGGCCAGAAGTCCACGCCGCCGTCGCTCCAGTGCCGGTGGGAGTCCGAATTGGCGGTGATCCACCACCGGCGGCCCTCGCCCAGCATGGAATCCCAGAGGCCGCCCAGAATCGAGGTCATGGGATCGAAACCGCCGCGCGTGCGAATGCCGCTGTACTGCCCGCGCGTGCCGCCTTCGCGCAGGGAACCGTCGCGGAGGATGGAGATCGCCTGGTGGCCCGGGGACCCCACCATGCCCACCGCCACCTCCGGCGCCGTGTCGTTCCAGTTGCGGAACTCATCTGGCGTATAGCGGCCGTAGGGTGCGCCGCCCATTGCGGTTCTGGATGGATGATTGGCCAGCACGACCGGCTTCACTGGAAGCGAATCCAGCATCTGCAGGGCTTCCAGCATCCGGGCCTCGGTATCGCTGCCGGGATCCGACGGGCCGGCACTGCGCCGGTCGAACCGGGACTCGAATTCGTAGAGACGCTGGGCTTCGTCGTGGGTATGGGGGAAGATGACGCTGGCGTGGTCGCCGGCCGGGACATTCAACTCCAGGCCGTAGTAGTGGATCACCTCCGGCACCACTTCCCGGGCGACCTGAAGATTCGGATAGGCTTCGTCCAGGTACAGCTTGGCGTGCATGCGTCCGCCGTGGTCGGTGGTAACCATCCAGGTCAACCCGTAGTGCTTCGCCATCAGCGCGTTCAGGGCGATGGGATAGACACCGTGAGCGCCGATCAGGGGTTCCGGCGGGTCGGACTCCCGATCCCACAGGACGCTGTAGCGGGAGTGCACGTGATTGTCTCCGGCGAGCCAGCGCATGTCGGATTGTTCGATGGCCGGCGCCGGGTCGCTGCAACCGGAGATCGCCAGGCACGCGGCCACTGCGATCACGGCTACGCCGGCGTTCAAACCCCGTACCCCCCCGGGCCACCGGCGCTTTTCCTGCATGAGTGTTCTCCCTGCGTCGCAAGCGTTTTCATTATGCGTCGTCGCGCCGATGGTTCCTAGTGGCGGAACCGCCCGTTACGCAATTGTCATGTAGATTCCGCATTATGGGCGTGCCTACGTATTGTATGATCCGGAAGGTCATTGCAGACTGGTTCCGACTGGTCTTGCGCAGAACGAACGAACAATCGGGTGCACATAGAGGAGGGACGACCCATGGCACAGGACATCGACCAACGAATCTTTGACCTCTACGACGAATACTGTCACGGCTATATCGATCGCCGTGAATTCCTGAGCAAGGCGGCGGCAATCACCATCGGCGGCGTTTCCGCGCTGTGGATGGCCCAGGCGCTGATGCCGCGCTACGCCGAGGCGCAGACCATTTCCTTCACCGACGAGCGCATCAGGGGGCTCTACGTGGAGTACCCGTCGCCGGGCGGCACGTCGGGCACGATGCGCGGCTACCTGGTCCAGCCCACCGGCGAGGGACCCTTCCCCTCGGTGGTCATCTTTCATGAGAACCGCGGCCTCAACCCCTATGTCGAGGATGTCGCCAGGCGGGCGGCGGTGGCGGGCTTCCTGGCGCTGGCGCCGGACGGGCTGTCGCCGGTCGGCGGCTATCCCGGCAATGACGACGATGGCCGCACGATGCAGCGGAACCTCGATCCGGACGAGCTGAGCCAGGACATGGTCAACAGCGCCCGCTACGTGCAGGGCCATGAACTGTCCACGGGGCGCCTGGGCGCCACGGGATTCTGCTGGGGCGGCGGCATGACCAACCGTCTGGCGGTGGCGCTGGGCGAGGATCTCAGCGCCGGCGTGCCTTTCTACGGCGCCGCGCCCGCGACCGAGGACGTGGCAAGCATCCGCGCGGCCATGATGATCCAGTACGCAGAGACCGACGAGCGCATCAACGCCATGTGGCCTGACTTCGAGGCGGCTATGCAGGCGAACGGCGTGGACTACCGGATGCACATGTACGAGGGCACCAATCACGGTTTCCACAACAACTCGACGCCGCGCTACAACGAAGAAGCCGCCGATCTGGCATGGAGCCGGACGATCGATTTCTGGACGGAGCACCTGACGGGATAGCCGTTCCGCAATGGTCGTGAGATTTCCGGGCACGGCTCCGTACGGCGATGGGATGGCGCGCCGCCTGGCGGTTGCCGGCGCCCCGGCGATCCTTGCGGCATCGATCTGTTCCGCGCAGATCGACGACCCCATCCCGGAGCCCATCGAAAACCGGGGGTTGCGGGTCGAGTTAACGGACGTCGCGAGGTTGCCCGACTCCCGGACGAAGCATCCGCCCGAGCGGGATGTGGACCCGAACGCCTGGGCGCGCGTCAGCTTCGTGCGCGACCTGCCGGATGGCAGGCGTTTCGCCAACGACTCCCGCGGCGGGTTCTACCTGATCGGCGCCGATGGCGAGCCGTCCCTCTACACGGATGTGTCCGTGGCGTTTCCTCACGGCGTTTACGCGGGACTGGAAAGCGGCTTTATCGGCTTCGGGTTTCATCCGGAGTTTGCCGGCAACGGGCTCTTCTACACCGTCCATGGCGAGTACGGGGTCGGCAACGATGCCGGTCCGGATTTCATTCCGCCGGGATTCGGGCCCGATGACGTGACCTACCACAACGTCATCACCGAGTGGCGCGCCGACGATCCGTCGGCCGGTGTGTTCGACGGTTCCCGGCGGGAACTGCTCAGGGTCGCCCACGTGGTCGACCGGTTCTTTCACCCGTTCGGGTACGTGGGATTCAACCCGACCGCCGATCCGGGAGATGAAGACTACGGCCTTCTGTACACCAGCGGCAGCGACCTGGGCTTCAGTAACGGCGGGGGACCGAATGCCATCAACCCCGGGCAGTTGCAGCGCCTCGACTCGATCGTCGGCGCCATCCTTCGCATCGACCCTCGCAGTCCTTCCGAGTCGGGGGGTGCGCGGGGTCTCGGAGACTACACGATTCCGCCCTCCAATCCGTGGGCTTCGGACGGCGATCCGGACACGCTGGGCGAGATCTATGCGCACGGGTTTCGCAATGCCCACCGTCTGTCCTGGGATCTCAGCGACGGTACGATGTTGGCTGCCGAAATCGGCAACATGCAGATCGAAGAGATCAACATCGTTCATCCGGGCGGCAATTACGGCTGGTTCGAGCGCGAAGGCATATTCGACAATGGCGTGGACCGGCCCGATGGCGGGATGGAGGTCGTCTACGCGTTGCCGGAAGACGTGCTTGGCGGGCAGACAGCGGACCCGTTCCTGTATCCCGTTGCGATGTACGATCACGACGAAGGCATCGCGATTACCAACGGCTTCGTCTACCGCGGCGCCGTTCCCGAACTGCAGGGCAAGTTCGTGTTCGGAGACATACAGCGTGGGCGCGTGTTTGCCGCCGACGTCGCGGAAATGAAGGCGGCCGACGACGGCATTCCCGAGACCGTGGCGGCCATCGAGGAAATTCAACTCTACGTTCGGAATGCGGACGGCAGCACCCGCGACGTCACGCTGTGGGAGCTGGTCGAGGAGACCATGGACAGAACGGTCACTCGCGCGGACCTGCAAATCAGCGAGGGTCGCGACGGGGAGATTTTCGTTACCTCACGTCAGGATGGTTTCATCCGCATGCTGGGCGGTATCAATTAACGGAGAAAACCAATGAGAAAAACAGTCATTTCAGCGCTGATCATGTCGATACCGTCGCTGGTATTCGCGCAGGATGCAGTGCCCTTCAAGCTCGGCACGTTCGGGGATAATGGCGAGGCGTGGCTCGGTCTTGTGGTCGATGATTCCCTCGTGGTCGACATTGCCGGGGCGAACGCAGCACTTGATGGCGACCAGGCCGAGATTCCCGCGGACATGACCGCGCTCATCGTGGGCTACGATGAATTGGCCCCACGACTGAGAGCCATCGCGGCTGCGGTGGCCGCGGATCCGGATGCGGCCTATGTGACGAACCGAAGCGACGTCACGGTGCGTCCACCCATCAGGCCGCACATCATCTACAATGCGGCGGCCAACTATGCGCTGCACGCGGCGGAGATGGCCGGGCGGCCCGGAGAGATTATCGAGGGGCCCATCCCCGATCCCATTCCGGGTATCTGGGAGCGGGATCCGGACGACCGCCGCCAGAATCCATACGTGTTCCTGAAGATGGCGAACACGATCATTGCCGACGGCGAGGCGATCCGAATGCCGCCCGGCCGGCCGGACATGGACTGGGAGTGCGAACTCGCGGTGGTGGTCGGCAGGCCGGCCAGGCGCGTGGCGGTCGAGGATGCCGAGGACTATATCTTCGGATACACGCTTGAAAACGACGTATCGGACCGTGGCGGCCGGGGCGATGGCCGGATGGGCTCGGACTGGTTCCTCCAGAAGAATCACGATACGTTCGCGCCGCTGGGTCCGTTCATCGTGCCGAAGGAATTCGTGCCTGATCCGTTGAACCTGAGGCAGACGCTGACGCTGAGCGGCACCGTGATGCAGGACTCCAATACGGGCAACATGACGCACGACATTTACGACATGCTGAGCTACGTCTCGCACATCGCGACGATGCAGCCGGGCGACATCTACGCCATGGGCAGTCCGTCGGGAGTGGGGTCGGCCCGTGAGACGCCGATCTACATGCAGCCCGGCGATACTGCGGTATGCGCGATCGAGGGCATCGGGACGCTGACCAATCCCGTCGTGGGGCCGGACTCCGAATAGGACTCGCCGACCTCCCCGTACAGTTTGATCGAACGCTGCCGGATGCGTGCCGCAGGAGGAGGCCCTGAGGTCTCCAAGGCCGCCTCGATGCGCCCCCGGACGGCGTAATCGGCGTTACCCTCCCGCGATTGCTCCGACGATGAGAAAGGGTTCCGCGCCGGACGCGACGGCGACCGGCAGCGGCGCGGTCGGCGGATCGTGGGTGATATCTTCCCTGCACACGAAAAAGCGGACCAGCGGGCGTTGCTGCAGGGTGACGTGATCGCGAATCGTTCCACGCAGCATCGGGTAGCGGGCCTCCAGTGCGTCCAGGATCGAAGCCCGCGAGACTTCACCCTCTACCGTGAGCGTCACC
>JAJDWR010000011.1 GCA_022825505.1 Gammaproteobacteria bacterium
GTCGAACCTGGCCAGCGCCATGCTCCGCAACACCGAATCCACGTGCGAGGACTCGGTTCGTTCGGTCTTCAGGAACTTGCGCCGGGCCGGGGTATTGAAGAACAGGTCACGGACTTCCACAGTGGTGCCGGGCGGATGCGCGGCCGGTCTGGGCGCCGCTGCGATCCCGCCATCGCACTCTACACTCCATGCCGAGTCTGCGCCCTCTGCGCGGGAGACCAGCCGAAACCTCGCGACCGAGGCGATGCTCGGCAAAGCCTCGCCCCGAAAGCCCAGGCTTGCAACCTTCTCAAGCTCCTCAAGCGTCGAAATCTTGCTGGTGGCATGACGCGACAACGCGAGCGCAAGCTGGTCCTTCGGGATACCGATGCCGTCGTCGCGGACGCGAATCAGTCTCGTGCCTCCCGACTGAATCTCCAGCTCGATGCGGCGCGCGCCGGCATCCAGACTGTTCTCGACGAGTTCCTTGACGGCGGATGCCGGGCGTTCGACGATCTCTCCGGCCGCAATCTGGTCGATGAGGTCCGAGGGCAGGATGCGGATCGACATGGCCCTATTTTAGCCCGTGCATCACCAGACGTGGCCGCAAATTTTGAAACGGAGTGGCGGCAGGGCCAGCGCCGGGGAAGTCAGCCGACCGGTATGGTCAGTACCTGGCCGATCCGGATCATGTCGCCGGAAAGCCCATTGAAGCGCTTGAGTGCGGACAAGCTGACGTCGTAGCGCAACGCGATCTCCGAAAGCGTCTCTCCACGGGCGATGACGTGCCGCACCGCACTTTCGCGGTAAGGCGGCGGATTGGCCGCCAGGTAGCTGCCCGGCGGCGGATTGTCGCGAAAATAGTCGACGATGCCGTCGTGAATGGCCCGCGCCACCGCGCGCTGGTACTGGGAAGTCCTGAGCGCGGCTTCCTCGCGGGGGTTCGAGATGTACGCCGTTTCGATGAGCACGGACGGAATATCCGGCGATTTCAGGACCAGGAACGGTGCATGTTGCACCTGGTGCTTGCGAATCTTCGCGATGGTATCCAGCCGCTTGATGATGCTCTGTCCCACCTGCGAACTGGCGCTGATGGCCGCGTTCTGGGACAGATCGAGCAGCACGCTGGCCAGCACCTCGTCCTTGTCCGCCAGCGACACGCCGCCGATCATGTCGGAGGCGTTCTCGCGCTCGGCGAGCCGGCGGGCCGCTTCGTCGCTGGCCCCCTTGTCGGACAGCACATAGACCGTGGAACCGCCGACGCGGGGATCCCGGAAGGCGTCGGCGTGGATGGATACGAACAGGTCCGCCTCGCCCTGCCTGGCGCGCTCGGTGCGCGTGCGATGCGGCAGGTAATAGTCGCCGTCGCGTACCAGTATGGGCTCCATGCCGGGTTGTGCGCGCACCTCTTCGGCGAGGTATCGCGAGATTCCCAGCACGATGTGCTTTTCCCTCGTCCCTCCGGGGCCGATCGCTCCCGGATCCTCGCCGCCGTGCCCGGCGTCGATGGCGATCACCACCGGACGCCCGCCGGGGATATCGGCACGCGGTACGCGCCGCACCGCCGACGGCGCGGGCTTCGTCGGGGTGAGATCCACTACCAGCCGGTACCCGTAGATTTCGTTGGGTTCGAGCACGAAGCTGCTGGCCTGCGATGGCTGATTCAGGTCAAGCACCACGCGCAGCACGTCGCCCGGACGGGTTCCGGTGCGCAGATTCGAGACCAGTCCACGGGCTTCGGCGATATCGGCCAACACGGAGAGGCGGCTGTCGTCGAGATCGATGACCAGCCGGCTGGGATTCTCGAGACTGAAGACGTTGTAGGCGGTGGGTCGATCGAGGTCCAGGACCACACGCGTCGACTCCGGACTCGCCCAGAGCCTCACGCCTTCGACTTCGTTGGCCTGGGACATGGAGGCCAGAAAGCCTCCTCCAAGGAACAGAATCGCCACAAAGCGATATGCCCTTCCAAGCATTGCTGCACGCCTCTCCCACAGACTGCCCGCCTATGTTTGCAAAACAAGCAGTGAAATTCAACGCTTTTTTCCGAAAAAATAGAGGATTAGATGGAAAACCTAGAACGCTAGGGAGATCTGGGGCTTAAATCTGTCAACAGTGCAGCGCCGACCGGCGAGTGCGGTGTGACCGAAATGCGTCGCCCGGCGGCTCCGGTGATTTCGATTTCCACCAGCAAGTCGCAGCGCGCGGTCAACTGCTGCGACCGTCCGGGCCACTCTACCAGGAGCCACGCATCCGGCCGGTCAAGCCAGTCATTGACGCCGATGGCTTCCAGTTCGAGTGCCTGGCGGGCCGGGGCCTGGTCTTCGGGTAACCGGTAGAGATCGATGTGAACCAGCGTGACATCGCCCAGTTCGTAGTGTTCGAGCAAGGTGTAGGTGGGCGATGGGACGCGCCCGCGATGACCCAGACCTTCCAGCATGCCGCGGACCCAGGTGGTCTTTCCGGCTCCCAGGGGGCCCTCGAGGCCGACCAGCAGCCGGCACGGCACGTGGTTTCTCCAGTGACGCGCAAGAACCTGCGCCCGTTCCCGGAACTGCCCCTCCCCTTCCACGTCCCAGGCTATGGCAGGCACGGGTACTTTGCCGTCAGCCAGTGGACTACTCGATGGGAGCGAGCAACTCCAGCGCAGTCACTAGCTGACGCACGCCGTGCGAGCCCGTTTCGTTAAACACATTGTCCTGCTCCGCCCAGCGGTGCAGCGAGTTGATGTCGAGCCTGGCGCACTGTGGCCGCACGCTCCAGGTGACCTGGGCCGCCGAACACGTGCTCTGGTCGTATGACGGGCCCGTCGTCGAGCCTCGAAACAGCACCGGCTCGCCCGTCGTCGCCGGAATCATCCTCGCCTGGTGCAGGCCATCGACGACATTGCCGCCATAGGCCATGGCAGTGAAGTCAAGCGCATCCGGATCGTTGACGACCAGAAACGCCTGGGCTTCCACGCGCAGCAGCGGGTCGCTGCAGGTATCCGGCACGCAGGCGCCCAACCCCTCGCCCGGCGCGGCGGCGCAGGTCGTATGGACCCAGTGCACTTCGATCGTGTCGCCGGGTTCCACGCCCTGGTAGGCGCCCTCTGCCGGTGCGAGTTCGGCTGCGGTGAGATCGGCCGTTTCGTTGCAGGCGTATCCGCCGTCGTCCGCATCGCTCACGAAGACGCTGAATCCCGGGCCGCTGTGTTCGGCATTGGTATGCGTGTGGATGTTGCACAGGTTCATCTCGCTTGCAGGCGGCGCGAACGGAAATACCACGGCGTTCAGGCCGGCGCTGCTGGCGATATCGCGTGGCGTCTGCGGCCCCATGTCCACGCAAAGTTCCTCGCCCGGCGAATCCGGCGAGGCGTCGGCGGACACCGCGGACTCTGGCGAGGCGTCGGCAGTCGCTGCGGACTCCGGCATATCCTCGCCGCCGCAACCGGCTGCCAGTGTAATCAGTCCAATACTCAAACTCTGTGCAATTCTCATGATCGTGGCTCCTGACGTGAAATCCAGCCTGAGTCGGCGTTCCCAGCGCCTCCGTCGATACTATTTCAGCGTTTGTATGCCGTCAAAGGATTACGTTGCGTGCCGCCAGTCCGGTGGGGTTCACCGCTTCGCGGATGTGTGCCATCAGGTCCCCCGCCAACATGCCGCGTTCACCGCCCCGGGCGGTCGCATCGCCGCAGGCAGCGTGAACCCACACACCTGCCCGCGCAACCGCAGGCAGGTCCCCCGATTGCACCAGCAGCCCGCCGAGGATTCCGGCCAGGACATCGCCCATGCCCGCCGTCGCCATGCCGGGGTTGCCCCGGTCGCACAGTCCGATGCAGAACTCACCCGGCGCGGCGACGAGTGTGCCCGCCCCTTTGAGGACCGCCACGCCCCGAAACCGGTCCACGATCCTCGCCACGGCGTCCGCGCGGTCCGCCTGAATTTCTTGGGTGGATGTTCCGAGCAACCGCGCCGCCTCGCCCGGGTGGGGCGTCAATATCCAATTGCCCCTCGCCGTCCGCTTGTCCCGCGCCCGGCCTTCCCCGGCCAGCAAATTCAAGCCGTCGGCATCCACAACCACAGGGAGTTTGCTCTGCAGCACCCGCTCCCACACGGCACGCGCCCACGCCGACTGGCCCAGACCGGGGCCCAGCACGACGCCATCGGCCGCTTGCAGCCATGGGTCGAGTTGCGGGGGATCTTCAATGGCCACGCACATCACCTCGGCTCGACCGGCCATTACGGGACCAACCGAGTCGGGATGGGTCGCCACCCGGACCAGTCCGGCGCCCGAGCGAAGCGCCGCCTCGGCGGCCAGGCGAATCGCACCGGACATGCCCGGGCCGCCGCCCACGAGCAGGAGACTGCCTGCGTCCCCCTTGTGTGCGGTCCGCGGCCGAGGCAGCAGGATGGCCCGCACGTCGGCCCGCGCAATCCTTCGAATCGGAGCCTCAACCTGCGCATGGGCAGCAGGCGGGATATCGAGGCCGGCGAACTCCAGCGCGCCCCTGAAGTCCGCGCCTTCACCGACGAACAGGCCCTGCTTGAGCCCCACGAAGGTGACGGTCAGGTCCGCATGGACTGCAGCGCCCAGCGGCAGGCCGGAATCGGCGTGGAGCCCGGTGGGAATATCCAGCGACATCACGGGGCGCCGGGCTGCCTCCATGGCCGCCACGGCCGCCTGAAAGTCACCGCGCAGTTCACGGTCCAGGCCGCTTCCAAGGAGACCGTCGACGAGGATGTCCTCCTCGGGCACGCGGCCGGCGTCGAACGGCTCGAACGTCCCGCCCTGCTTTCGGTAGTCCTGCCACGCGCGGGCCGCATCCCCGGAGAGCCGGCCCGGCGGCACGACGGCGATGACCCTGACGCTCAATCCGAGGTCCCCGGCCAGGCGCGCCACCACGTAACCGTCGCCCGCGTTGTTGCCCGCTCCGCAATACACCGCGATGGACTGCGCGGCAGGCCAGCGCCGGCGCAACGCGGCAACCGCGGCCTCGCCGGCGCGGCACATCAACGTGTAGCCGGCTATCCCCATCTCCTCGATGGCGATTCTGTCCAGAGTGCGGACCTGGTCGGCTGTGTAGATCGCCGTCGGGAGTCGGGAACGGGCCAATTCCATGGAGCGATATACTAACGCGTCCGTCTGTCCCGGCCGCCACGGACCTTCGCAGCGCCGGTAGCCCCGCCATAAAGATGCAAACCGACTCCACAACCGAGTTCCCCCCGGCGGCCGCCGATGCCGTCGCGATGGACAAGGCGCAACTCGCGAAACTGGCGGATGCGATCAAGCGTAAGGGGCGCGCGCTGGGCTTCCAGCAGGTCGGCATTGCCGGTGTGGATCCTGGCGAGGCCGAGTCCCGCTTCAGGTCATGGCTTGCACGTGGATTCCACGGCGAGATGGATTATCTCAGCCGGCACGGAAGCAAGCGCACACGACCGGCGGAACTGGTGCCCGGGACTGTGCGCGTCGTGTCGGCAAGGATGGACTATTGGCCCGAGGGGAGCGCCGATGCGGAGGACCTGCTCGAGAAATCCCCTCACGCCTACGTCTCGCGCTACGCCCTGGGGCGGGACTATCACAAGGTGCTGCGCGCCCGGCTGAAGCGCCTGGCCGAGTTCATCCGGGTTCAGGTCGGGGGCGCCGGCTACCGGGCCTTTGTAGACAGCGCTCCTGTCCTTGAGAAGCCGCTCGCGCAAAACGCCGGCCTGGGCTGGATCGGCAAACATACCAACCTTTTGAACGCCAATGCGGGTTCGTGGTTCTTCCTTGGCGAGCTCTTTACCGACATTCCCCTCCCCGTCGACGAGCCCGCAGGGGACCATTGCGGTAGCTGCACGGCGTGCATCGACATCTGTCCTACCGGGGCCATCGTCGCTCCCTACGTTCTGGACGCGCGACGGTGCATTTCGTACCTCACGATCGAGCTGCGAGGCAGCATTCCCGAGGAATTCCGGCGCGCCATCGGCAACCGGGTCTTCGGCTGCGACGACTGCCAGCTGGTCTGCCCCTGGAACAAGTTTGCCGTACCCAGCAGCGAAGCGGATTTTGCCGCGCGCCACGGTCTCGACGCCGCCCTTCTGGCCGACCTGTTCCGCTGGAGCGAAACCGACTGGGATGCCGGTACCCGTGGCAGCGCACTGCGCCGCGCAGGCTACGCAGGCTGGCTGAGGAACCTTGCGGTCGCCCTGGGCAACGCGGAGACGTCCCCCGAGGTCATCGCTGCACTAAGGGAACGGATGGATCACCCCTCGGAGCTTGTTCGGGAACACGTGCACTGGGCCCTGGAGCAACATCGATCAACGGCCGCAGAATCCGTACCCGCGGACGCCTGACCCGTCTGTGAATTCAGGCTCAAGGCCCGACGCCGGCCAGCGGTGGTGCAAGATCAACCTGACAGATTCCGATCAGGTTGATACTGCGCTAGATTCTCAGGTTGTCGATCAACCGCGCCTTGCCCAGCCACGCCGCCGCGAGGACGATCAGGTCGTCGTCGGCCGACTCCAGGCCGTTGGGCCGGCTCAGGTCCCCGGCCCTGCGAACCTCCACATACTCGGGATCGAATCCCGCATCCTGCAACGCCCGGGATGCCTGCGTCTCCACGGCGCGAAGATCCCGCTCTCCGTCGAGCAGCGCTTCCCGAACTCGCTGCAACTCCCCGTGCAGCTTCGGGGCCGTGCGGCGCTCGGACGTGCTGAGATAGCGGTTTCGGGAACTCATCGCCAGTCCATCCCGCTCCCGCCAGGTGGAGCCCGCAACCACCTCGATCGGCAACTGAAGATCCCTGACCATGCGGCGCAACAACACCAGTTGCTGATAGTCCTTTTCCCCAAGCACCATGACGTCGGGCGCGACGATGCCGAGCAGCCGCAGTACCACCGACGCCACGCCTTCGAAATGCCCCGGACGGCTCGCGGCGCAGAGCTCGCCGTGCAACTGGGGTACCGAGACTTTCACCGCCGCCTCGGACCCGAACGGATAGATGTCCTTCTCGTCCGGCGCAAAGACCAGATCCACCAGTCCCTGCTCGGCCAGCATCGACTCGTCTGCGGCCAGGGAGCGCGGATAGGAGGCAAAATCCTCGCCGGCCCCGAACTGCGTGGGATTGACGAATATGCTGCAGACGACACGGTCGGCACGCTCGCGTGCGATCTTCATCAGACTCAGATGCCCCTGGTGCAGGTTCCCCATGGTGGGGACCAGGGCTACGGTCCGATGGGTCAGTCTCCAGCTACCGACCAACTCGCGCACGGCCTTCGTGGTATAGGCGCCTTGCAGGGGAACGCCCGCAATGTCCACGTCCGATCTCTCCTTGCGCCGAAACGGGCGCATTCTATCAGGAGAAACAGTGCTCGCTGGAAGGATAATCGCGGTTGCGCACCGCAAGGACATAGGCCTGAAGCGCGTCGAGCGTGGAGTCCGCGTCTTCCATGAAGTTCCTCACGAATCGCGGCGTGCGTCCCAGGGTGATCCCGAGCATGTCGTACAGAACGAGTACCTGGCCGTCCACCGACGGACCCGCACCGATGCCAATGATGGGCAGTTGAATCGCCTCCGAGATCATCTCGCCGACCTCGTTGGGCACGCATTCCAGCAGCAGCACATCGGCCCCGGCGCCCTCCAGGGCCTTCGCGTCCTCAACCATCTGCCGTACCGCGGCGGGTTCCCGGCCCTGTACCTTGAAGCCCCCGATCTTGTGTACCGACTGCGGCTTGAGCCCGACATGGGCGCACACGGGAATATCGTGCCGCGCCAGACACGACACGACGTCGACCTGGTTCTGGCCGCCCTCAAGCTTGACCATCATCGCGCCGCCCTCCTGCATGAGCCGCACGGCGTTGTCCAGTGCCTGCTCGGGTGAGGCGTAGCTCATGAACGGCAGATCGGAGACCAGGAACGGCCGCCTGATTCCGCGCGCCACCATCCGGGTGTGATAGACGACATCGCCCACGGTGACCGGTACGGTGGTCTCGTGCCCCTGGATGACCATGCCCAGAGAATCGCCGACGAGAACCAGGTCCACGCCGGCCAGGTCGACCAGTTGCGCGAAGCTCGCGTCATAGGCGGTCAGGCACGCAATGGGCACGCCGTCCTCCTTCATCTGCCGCAGCGTGGAGACGTTGACCGGGGGGGACGGCATGCCCCGCTGTTGCAACTGCTTGTACATGACGAATCCTCCGGGCCGCTAGACCATCGACGTTGCGGCCGGATTGAAGAACTGCCGTCCGGGCCGGACGCGCCCGATTTCCTGCAGCAATTCGCTGTAGTCCGAGTCCCGCTGGGCGGGATCGAATTCCGCCGCGTTCACGATGAGCAGCGGCGCCTCATCGTACCGGTAGAAGAAATTGGCGTAAGCCTCGCACAGCCGCTCAAGATAACGAAGATCGATACCCTTTTCGGTCTCCAGTCCACGGCTGGCAATACGCCGCAGAAGGACATCCGGGGGCGCCTGCAGGTAGATCACCAGATTGGGCCGCGGTGGATTCATGTCAAGGGTCTGGTAAACCTGCTGGTACAGCGCCAACTCGCTGCGGTCCAGGACATGCTCGGCGAAGAGGCGATCCTTGTCCATCAGAAAATCCGTGACGCGAACGTTGCAGAACAGGTCGCTCTGGCGAATATGGTCCAGCACCCGCGCCCGCTGAAAGAGGAGAAACAACTGGGACGGCAACGCCGCCTGCCGGTGGTTCTGGTAGAAGCGCGACAGGAACGGGTTTTCCCGGGGGTTGTCGAGAATCAATTCGCCATCGAAACTCTCCGCCAGCCGGCCGGCCAGACCCGCCTTGCCCGAACCGATCGGTCCTTCGACGACGATGTAACCGGGATTGTTCGAAGACAGCGCCATTCGATCCTACCCCGCCTGGCCGTGACCCGACCCACCTGCCACGGGACGGCGCGAAGCCCGCCGGCGACGGCGCGGGCGCCGCCGCCGCTTCACGGCAAAGGCCTTGTGCTGTTCCTCCGGCGCAAGCGTCTGGACTTCGGTCCACCAGCGCGCCAGTTCCGGATCGGCATCGCCGCACTCCGCGCGCAACAACAGGAAGTCGTAGGCGGCGCGAAACTGCCTGTGCTGCAACAGCCTGCGGGCACGGGCGCCCCGCCGGTTGTGGAAGCGCCGCTGCATGAGCAGCATCTCCTTCATCGGGGAGCTGAATCGCCGCGGCAAGGCAGTGGTTTCCCGCTGCTCCCCCACAATCTCGTCGCAGGCGTCCAGAAAGGCTTCGATTTCGCTGCCGCCGTCTTCGCTGCGTATCCGTTCGGCGGTTTCCCGGATGGGGAACCACAGCAGCACGGCAAAGAGGAACATCGGCGTGACCGGCTTCTCCGCCTTCACCCGCCGGTCGGTGTTGTTCAGCCCCGCCTGGATGAACTTGAGAACCACACCGCTCTTGTCGGCCCCAAGCGAACGGGCCGTGTCGGGGAACAGATGTTCGAACAGGCCAAATTGCTGCAGGCGGCTCAGGCTGCTGGCGGCATGGCCGGCCTGAAACAGCTTGAGGGTTTCGTCGTACAGCCTTGCCGCGGGCACATCCTGCAACAATACCGCCATTTCGCCGATGGGCCTTGCCGTGTGCTTCGCGATCCTGAAGCCCAGTTTCGCCGACAGGCGCGCCGCCCTGAGCATGCGCACCGGGTCCTCGCGGTACCGGGTCTCCGGGTCGCCGATCAGCCGCAGGGTGCGGCTGGCGATATCGTCCATCCCGCGAGCGTAGTCCCGGATGGTGAAGTCGGCGATGTTGTAGTAGAGGGCGTTGACCGTAAAATCCCGGCGCCAGACATCCTCGTCGATGGTGCCGTAGACATTGTCCCGGAGAATCCGGCCGCTGTCGGCGTGCTCGCGGTCGTCCTCGGCCCCGCTCTGCGACGACCGGAAGGTGACCACCTCGATCACTTCCCTGCCGAAGCGCACATGCGCCAGGCGGAATCGCCGCCCGATCAGCCGGCAATTGCGAAACAGCGCGCGAACCTGTTCGGGCCGCGCATCGGTGACCACGTCATAGTCCTTCGGACTGAGCCCGAGCAGCAGGTCGCGCACGCCCCCGCCGACGATAAACGCCTGGTGCCCGCACCGCTTGAGTCGATACAGGACCTTGAGCGCGTTTCCGGACACATTGGACCGGCTGAGCGTATGCTGCGGCCTGCGAATGACCACAGGGGCGGCAAGGACTTGATCTTCCGCGGTGTTCAAAGCAGTTTCGGCGCTAACCCGCACAGGCTACCGCCCGCCTGGAAGGACGGGCACAATAAACGATTGGAGAGAACTGCGAGCTTTCGAGCAGGCCAAGTTTCACCGTTCCCGAAAGACCGTTATCATAACAGCCCGCATTTTACCGAGCACGGCGCTCCCTTCGTCTAGCGGTCAGGACGCGGCCCTCTCAAGGCTGAAACAGGGGTTCGATTCCCCTAGGGAGCGCCACTTTCGTTCATAACCTGTTGTTTCATAGAAATATTCTAATCCAGTTACCACTTTGGATACCATATCGATCCGATTGGAAATCCCTTAGATTGTGTCGCCCTTCTACTCCATCCGTTCAATACACGGATCCTCCGGAAAGATCGCGGTAGTTCACGCTTCGCTTTGCAATCAGAACGGCACATACGCGTCCAAGGTCACCTACTCCGCTATCCATTGGACCTCGATTGCACTGTATCGAGCATTCTCGCCATCCGCTTCCTGTCCCCGGTATTCGGCAGTGCGACAATCACTCGGTGAACCAGATCCTTCTCGACTCAGGTACCGTGAAGCAACTGGCATGACCGTCGCGGAAGTTGAGCGCAGCCGGATAGACAAGACAGCCGCCAACACGCATATCGAAAAGCAGGCAACGGAGGAGCTGCCGCAGTCGGATCAAGCCCGCTTCGATATAGTTACGGCGACTGAATTGACTACATTGCACGTAGGCAACAACGCCAGGTAACTACTCAGGCCTTCCGAGTACAGAGACTGGCACGACAAGTGGGTGTGAGTTCCGGCCTGTTGCAGCGTAGCTATCGTCTGGCTCTCAAGCCGCAAGTCTAAAAGTTGGCCACCGTGCACTCGTAGGGTTCCGGCGTCTCGCCCAGCGCCAGCCAATACCGCTCGATCCTTGCAGGCTCCGTGAAGGTGTCCGGATCCGTAAATTCGGCAAAATAGTCGAGGCGTGTCTGATCTTCGCTGAGCGTGATTCGCTCCACGACCTCGACATTGTCGGAGATATTGAAACCGAAGAAAAAGTAGTTAGTGGCGATATCCGTGGTCTCAACGACCAGTGTGTCGCCCTCCCAGCGGCCCACCGAAAATCCCACGTTACTGGGCGGCATGTCCGCCGGCGCCTCGACGGGGCCGTCGAGATGAATAATGCGCTCGACGCCGTACTCATGGGCGACGATCCTGATGTTCTCGCCATCCCGGGAGAACGTGAACGGATGGGGCGTGACCATAACCACCGGCATGCCTTTCGGCATGCACTGCATGTCCGGATCGTCCAACGGATCCCAGGCCGCACGCTCCGCCAACCTTGTCTCGTTAAAGGGTAGGTGTAGGCTGATCGCGCCAGAAAGTTCCGTTGTTTCCGCGCTGCGATGAGGCTGGCTCCAAACGCGATAAAACCCAAGGTTCTCTGCTTCGGCATCGACAACATCGGATTCATCGGCGGCCCAGTTCGCGAGGCCGCCTATGCCTTCCTGGTTGAAGTAGGGCGCCGCACCGCCATTCAGAACAACCTCCTGGCCGCTCCCGAGCAACATATTGTGACCGAGAAACACACGGTCGCGGCGTGTGGATCGGGAACCGGCGACGCGTACCCGATCACCCGGCGAGAAGTAATCGGCCGTCACTCCGCCCCTTCTCAGGGTGTACATGGAGCCGAACCCTTGCACCTCCCAAGCCTCATCGAGACCGTCTTCAGTTGTGACCGACAACTCGAAAGTTGGGTGAGGGTTGGACCAGTTGAAACTGACGAGCTCACCATCAAGAACCTCGATTTGCTCGGCGAACTCGGCGCGCGAATGGTGCGCAAGTGCGCTGCCGAACAGGAGTGTCAGAACCATCAGTGCGATTACAGCATTACCCGTGACATTCGCTCTCATAGTCATTCCCCTTAATCAAAAAAAGAACTGCAAGGTCGCCCCAAACTCACGCGACATTCCGACGGTCGCCACATGGGTCCCGATCGTGCCGGAGCAGTCACCACGATCTCCTCCAGGGCACCGACTCCTATCTGTGCGACTGAGAAATCCGTACAACCCGAAATCGTGACTACGAATAACGCGGATCGAAGGATTGCTCTTTCATTGTTTATATCTTGGTTCCCCTGGCTACAATCAACAAACCATCGAGCCTCTTTCTCGTCTGTTGGTGCTGCCCTACGACCTGAAATGTACTATAAGTAAGCAGTACATCTAGTTTGTTCCCCATGGTTCAAAACAAGCGCCTGAGTGGTTTACTCTATACACCAGATTTGACAGTAGCGCTGATTCAACAGTTCGGTACTCTAGGGTCTCTATCTTTCTTGCAGGTATGCAATTGTGCTGAATATGATAGCCAGCACCCAGAATAGCGGTCCCAAAACACCCGGAAAAAGCGGGATCCAACCGGGAGCCAGAACGAGCCAGATAAAACCGACATCAACGACAGAGACCATTATGCAATTGGCCCAGTACCCGAACTTGTCGTTCTTCCAATTGAGAAATACTGCAATCCCGATCGCAGTTAATCCAAAAAACAACAGGTTAAACGCACCTTGGTGGACACGTGCTTGAACAAGACCAGCCTCCAGGCTACTGCCCAGTGTCCATGTCAGCTGAGCTGCTTGCAGGTGCAGTACTCCCCATATTACATACATGATTGCGCCGATCTTCTTCATCATTGCCTATTCCTTTGTCGTCTACGATTTGGCCATCTACAACGGTAAGCGTCGGGCGAAGTGACTTGATCCCGACGTCCTGACGGCACCGGAATCATGCCATCGTGCGTCAGCATCTTGTTGGTAGCGACTACTTCTGCATAGTCTGACCCCTGCAATGGCGTCACATAAGCGCTCATTTACGGCTTCGGATGAGCGCGGAATTCAAATTTACTCTTGCCCGAACCAAGAGTGACACTAGTTGTAAAAAACGCTTGATGTTCGAGACGCTCATCTGGTCGTCATATCTTTCCATACCATTGCGGATATTTCGTCAGAGCGATAGTCACATGGAACCACCGCCGCGAATATGCCGCTGCTTGGTGTTTCAATCTCTGGCAATTGTCTTTTCGTAGTACGGCGCCGGTGCAACTACAGTACGAATTGTACGCATCGTATGGGCTTCAACGGGCGGGCGCTTTGAGTCCGGTTCACCCCATAGTAGCGTCAGTACGGTTCCCGGTTCACTAAGCTTCGTATCGACGATCGCCAAGGACATGAATTTCCCTGCATTGGCACTATAGATCATGTACTGGGAGACACCAACGTGTTTGTCATCCTTTTGGACACTATCAAACTGGAACACTGAGTACATTCCACATGGCAGATCCAAGTACTTGGCATTGTCTTCCCGTTGCAGCAGGGACGAAGAAATAATTTTCGCAGCATCCTCGTCGTTCCAAAGCAATGTCACCTTCTTGCGCGTTGGGTGTTCGATTGTTTCCTGTAGCGCCTCTTTGCCAATGAAATCATGATTGAAATCTACGAATCGATCATATCCGAGTTCTTCGGGACGTACGTAGTAGTCTTTGATGTCTTCCGACAAAAAACTGCCTCCAAGAGAGCCGATCACTTCCAGATTCATGGTATGGAGCCATTCTCGGTATCCTTTCAGTTCCGGATGATCGTAGATGGCCGGGAGTGGATGCGCAAACCATGCCGATTCGACCGATGTGGTTGGATAAGCACGGCTACCAATCTTTCGAACCTCCATGTCCTTTCCAGCCCGATACAGTGCTTCCATCACTTCTTCAGCGTATTGCCAGTCACCCGCAATCTCGAAACCCGGCGTGCCCGCCATGCCATGGCGTAGAGCGCGAATGGGGATGCCATGTATTGTCAGTTTACCGATATGAAAGAACCTGATCTCTGGCAGATCTCCGTCGGTTACTTTCTCCATCAATGCCAAGGCCTTGGGGCCCTGCACCTGGTACATGAAGAAACTCGGTGGACCCTCTCTCAGAAGAGAATTTTCCTCTCGCCTATACGTCACATCGTAACCACCGGTTTCAGCGTGGTATTGCACATAGTTTACGACCGGCGGAAAGCCCGCAACACGGTAGACATCGTCATCATAGTGGAAGAGGAGACCGTCTGTGATCAGATAACCATCAGGATTGCAGCAACAAAGCTGCTTGGCTCGGTTAATGGGGAAGTCTTTGAAACTGTTAATGCCAATGTGTGAGAACAGCTCTACCGCGTCGGGTCCACTCACAAACAGGTCTGTCTCGTGATGAGATAGATTGAGAATCGCGACGCTTTCCCGCCAGGCACGCTGCTCGTCGCGCCAGTTCGAATACTCGGGTGCAACGACAGGAAAAGGGAACGGGCCTATCTGTGAGGTGCGCAAGGCGTGTACAGGATTCCCGACTGCATCAATCATCTCCTGTAGGTTTCTATACGGAAAATCTGTCGGTTTCATCTGATTCTTCTCTGACTCAGCGCGCGTAGCAATTGCACTTGAGGGTGTAGGTGTAGCAAATCATCGAACTGCCGGCGACAAATCAACGCGAGGATATCCTCACGATACTGCTCGTCTTTCAGTCCTGCGTGTTCCACGCGAATGCCTGGAATTATCTGCTTCGGATACTTAAGGTACCTGACCAATTCCTGTATCGTCCAATATACGCCCGATGCGTGCATGGCTTCGGAATATATGAACCCAGTTACGTGCATCACTTCCCGGTCGACCAAATCAAGGAGCAGTTCAGTTTCGGATTCATGGGGCAACACTAAAAACGATAAGTACCCTCGAGCATGATCGTTCTCAACGGCTCTATTGAAGCGGAGTGCGCGCCTGGTGCGAACGGTGTGTCGAAGGACCAGTTCTTAACTTTCTCGCTTGTCAGGTTGCGGCCAACTACTGCAACATCCCAGACGCCATCTGAGTCGCCAAGCGCGAAGCGGGCGTTCAGTTTAGTTGTGGCGTCTTGGGCATCAAGCTCATCAAGGTCCGGCTGGTGATAGAATTTATCTTTGTAGGTCACGAGGAGGTTCGCGCTGGCGATAAGCGAGTCGCCAACCGGCATGGACAAGTCGAGAAACAGGCTTCCCTCCCAATCCGGTGATCTAATTAGCGTCTTGCCGGTGAGATCTTTCATACCATCCCCGCCCGGCTGGCAATCCGGGTCGGTATCGCCGGGACCACAGCGCAATGCATTCGGATAGTCGCTATATTTGGAATCGAGGTGTGCCCAGGATATTCCCAGTGTCGCGATATCGCTGAGGAGCACTGTCAGATCGAATTCTATGCCTTCCGACCTGACCTCTGCGGCATTGTCTGTGTCAAAACCGGCTCCATTGAATGTGGATACCTGGAGATTTTCGAAGTCTGTTTGGAAGAAAGCTGCATTGAGGCTTGCCCGACCACCTAAGAAACGAGTTTTTGCCCCGACTTCTATTGAATCAGCCGTTTCGTTTTCATACTGAAATGGATTTTCTCCAGGTGCCGCATTCACAATTTGCCAGCCCAGTGTCGACTCGTTCGACACAAACCCACCACCCTTGTGACCTTGGCTGAAAGAAGCATAAGCCATTGTCTCTCCGGTAAAGTGGTATTGCGCGTTAAGCGATGACGTTACTTTCTCTTCGTCGCGTTCGTCCCGAATGTCATAGGGGAACCAGTTTCCGGGTACCTCCGGTGGCGGCGAGGCTGGGTTCTGCGGTGCTGCCGTATGGTATGCACGCCCGGACTTCGATTCATCTGTATAGCGAAGTCCGGCGGTAATATTGAAAGAATCGGTGGCGTGCCACGTTCCGGAAAAATACGGCGACCATGACTTGGACTTCTGTCCAAAGTTGCGATCTGTCCAACCGTCGAAAGGTGCAACGCGGGGAACGCGTAGAATGCGCGGGCGCAGCGTAAACAACTGATGTGTTTTCATATCGTTCTCAATATATATTGCGCCGAACGAGTATTCGAAGCTGCCCCCTGTCGGTGATAGTACCCGGAATTCCTGTGTGACTTGGTCGAAGTCTTCGGAAATCGCGTTGGTAGTGAACGTCGGTATGGTTGCGGCAAGTTCCACGAACTTGGCGAACGAGACTTCAGCATATGAGGTGATGGACGTGACAGTATGCTCACTAACATCCCAGCCAATCGACAGCGTCACGTTCGATGTTTCCGTATCTTCGAACTCGTCCTCAATGCCCTCTGGAAAACGTCGATCATCCAGCACGAATTCGTTTGGTGGAGACAATGCTCCCAACGGTCCAGCAACAGAAACCTGATAGAGACTTCCATCAACGTTCACTTCGCTCATTTCGACCTTTAACGCACCATTTAGCCTATCAGTTGGTGAGAACGCGAGTGATCCGCGCACTACGAACGAGTCCCGCTCCGGCTCCTCCGCGCCGCTAACGCCGTTGTTCATGTACCCGCCTGCACTGGAGACGCGAGCTGCAATGCGCCCGGAGACCGAATCGGAGAATGGGCCGGAAACTACACTCTCGAATTCAGACCCTCCATATTCGAATTCATAGCCAGTTCTAACCTGAGCTTCAAACTCGTCGGTCGGCTTGGCAGTAGTAATGCTGACGGCCCCGGCCACGGTATTCTTGCCAAACAAAGCGCCTTGCGTCCCGCGGACAACTTCAACCCGTTCAATATCGAAAAGCGGTGCAACCAGCAAGCGGCTTCGACCGATGTAGACGCCGTCAACAAACATGCCCACCGACTGTTCGAAACCGAAGTTAGCAGCACCGGATCCGAAGCCTCGAATAGTAATTGTCGGGCTTGCAACGCCTTCGTTGATGTGAAGGTTCGGTATCATAGACTGAAGGTCATCGAATCGGGTGATTGCGAATCTTTCGAGAGTCTCTCCTGTAGTCGCAGAGATGGATAGAGGCACGTCGCCGAGTCCCTCAGCACGTCTTTGAGCCGTTACAATGACTTCCTCCAGCGTACCATCGCCTTGCGCGACGGAATCCTGCGGAAAGACCATAAACGAAAACAAGACGATAGCAAAACTGAGAAGAAAGTTAGAATTCTGTGTCATCTCATCCCCCCGTTTGAGATCGGTTGATGCTCCACTCATAATTTCGCAATCTGTAGACAGTGCTACTTTTGAAACAAGTCGAAGTTGGAGCTCAAAATGCACTTGTGCTCGACTCTGAGTCTACAGTACGTCAAATTGTTCGTGAATCCGCCAATTTGCAAACAATCTGTTTTCAAATTGGAGACAATCGGCGGTATCCTCAATGAACCGCTGGTCGATAGCCGAATTAAGAAGTGGTCCCCAATACTCGGACAGGGTTGTAACGTGGCATTTGCGTTGACGGGAGGACCTTACGACGATGGCCAAGCGACGCAATTTTTCACCTGATTTCAAGGCCATGGTGGCACTGGCGGCGATCTACAGCGACGGCAAGATCGCCGAACTGGCGGTCCGTTACCAAGTGCATCCGAGCATGATCGGCAACTGGAAACGCACGGTGCTGGAGGGGTTGAAGACGACATTCGCCCGTGGCGCGGCGGTGAGAACGGACCGGGACCGGGACCGGGACCGGGACCGGGAGGAGGAGATCACGCGCCTCCAAGCTAAGATCGGGGAGCTGGTGGTGGAGCGGGATTTTTTGGCTAAGGCCTTCGATCGCTGAGCGTGGATCGGAGGAGAGGCTTGATCGATCCGCAAGACGAACGGCTCAGCCTGGTGCGCCAGTGCGCCTTGGTGGGCATCGCCCGCTTGAGCTACTACTATCGCCCGGTGGACGAGTCGCAGACGAACCTTCGTCTGATGCGGCTGATGGACAAGTTACACTTGAACTGTCCGTGGTACCGCTCCTGGCAGATGGCCCGGGCGCTACGGCGCAAAGGCCACCGGGTGGGCCGCAAGCGGGTGCGGCGATTGATACGGGTGATGGGGCTTCGCTCCCTGGCGCCGCGGCCGAACACCTCGCGTCGCGCCCCGGGGCATCGGGTGTATCCGTACCTGCTAGGCGATCTTGACGTGCAGCGGCCCAACCAGGCGTGATGTGCCGATGGCGCGTGGTTTTTTGTACCTAGTGGCCATCATGGACTGGTATTCGCGCAAGGTGCTGTCCTAGGGGCTGTCCACACTATCGCGCCTCTCGCCCCCGAACTCCACAGCATCGACAAAGAGATTTTGATTAAGAAATAGAAGACGAAGACGGTTCAATCTGGCAGCATATGATGGACGGCAGATACCACCTTAAATTTGCTGCCTACCTGTCCAAGAACTGGGGTCCACGTCTTTTGTCCAATTGTTATTGGCTTCAGGACTCGTGGAGAACGGGAATAACGCCACCGAGATGCTCCTGCAGGCGCCGTTCCCAAGGAACATCGTTTCGGTAACGCTGGCTAATCCTGTCCAGAAACAGTCGTGTCTTAAGGGGCAAGTGTGGCGTGTCCGCAAAATGGGCCAGCAGCCAGGGCATTGGCAATGGATAGCCGGTAAGAATTGGTATCAGTGAGCCATTTATCAGTTCCTCCTCGATAAAGAACAATGGAAGAAACGCGATTCCATTCCCGCCTAATACTGCCTCACGCATCAACCAACCGTTGTTGGTAACCATGATCGGCTGAATTGGTACGATGATCTCTTTATCACCCGATCGAAATCTCCATATCGGCAGCCCATCGACGCTGTCATTGTGAATGCACCGGTGCTCTTTCAATTTCTTCGGATGATTTGGTCGGCCGAATTTCTCAAGGTATTGCGCAGATGCGACGGCCACTCGCCGAAGTGGAGCGATTCGCCGGACAGCCACATTGTCGGCGTGCTGCTCTTCGATTTGCAGCGCGATATCGAGATCTTCAGTAATTGGGTTAACCGCTCGATTCACATATCGCAACTCGACGGTGATGTCACTGTATTCTCTCTGAAACGCACAAAGGTCCTCGTCCAGGTATCGAGCCGCAAATGACGCAGGACAAGTGACCTTCAAATGACCGCTAGGTTCGACGTTTCGCGATGATATTTCGGCCTCAGCATCGGCGACTTCCGACAAAATTCGCAAGCATCGTTCGTAGTACACCGCGCCAATGTCAGTAACTGTTACTGAGCGAGTCGAGCGCAGCAGCAATTGTACGCCAAGAGTTCCTTCCAGCTGCTTGATTCGCTTCGATACCACTGCTTTGGAAATATGTATTCTGCGTGCTGCAGCAGCGAAGCCGCCAGCTTCCACAACCGATACGAAGGACTTCATGTTGGTAAAACGGTCCATCGGATAGTCCGGCAATTGGCAGGTCCACCAACCTTATCAATGTCGGAAGGGCATGTCACCATTTATCGGCATAGCGCCTAGCTCCTTGGCCTGATCCTTGTTTGCATCTTTGTCAGCTACCAACCGAGGTGATAGTAGTGACGAATCCGCTCGGCGTTCAGAGGCAACCATTCGTAGCCCCGCCAGTCGCTATATTTAGGAAGTTCAAGCCGGTCACCGAGGACCTGTGGATCGTATACGCCGGTGTCGTAGATTTCCTTGACCGCGCTCATGAGATCTTCAAGAAACTCCCGTTGTTCCCTTACGCTAGAGCGCGCTGCGACAGCCGGCTCGTCGTCTGGCCCGTGTCCTGGGATGACGCCGTCAAACTCCAATTGTTCAATCTCTCGCAACGTGCGAATCCAGTCCTCAGGCCAAAAGTCCGGCAGGCCTCTGAATGGTAGACGTTTCGGCGTGACTATATCGACGATAAATATTAGCCTTTCCTCTGGAAGCCGCATCGTCACTAGGCAGTTGCCATGATTCCGGCCAAAGTACTGTAGCTCTATAGTTTTACCGCCTAGTGTGAGTTCGTAGAAGTCGTTGAAAGTGATATCCGGCATCACGACTAGTGGGTTCGGTCTTTCCCGGAAGAAGTCCACACAATTTTCTTGTGCGATAAACTCCGCGCCAGCGTCCTTGAAAATCTGACCACCAGCAGCATGGTCCCAATGTTCGTGCGAATAGACCACATACTTGATGGGTTGATCGGTGATATTGCGAATCTCCTCCATCAGTATTCCTGCTGCTTGTGGACTGATGGGATCGGCCACGATTACTCCAGCATCGGTAACAAGAAATATTGTCCGGTACACCCAGAATCGGAACATGTATAGGTCGTCAGAAATCTCCGTTAACTCCGTGAATTCCTGCGTCTCCAGTGGTCTCGACGCTTCGAATGAGTCTTCGAGTTCATCCGAGGTCTGCGCATTGACAGAAAACAAAGGACCGAGGAACAAGATTAAAAACGCACTAAATGTTTGAAGCGTCTTCACGAGTCTAGATGAATTCACGGCCGCTCTCCTATTTGGACTAGTCACTATCGATATCTGCCCATCTTAGCGCAGGCCGGGACGCATGATAATTGCCTACTTCGCAGACGGACTATTCGCGAAAAGCTGACAACGAGTGCCACGCTTACTTATCGCTGATCAGTAGTTACCGAATCTGCACTCCTGAAGTATCCCAAGAGGGAATCGGGTACTTTGCTGTCTTGCGGTCGAACTAAGCGGAACTCCCATGCGCCCGATTATCATTGCCGTACCTATTGCATGAATAAATTGAATGTATGGCTGGTGGACACCCGGAGTGCGAGACTCGATGCTTCCTCCAGCCTCTGAAATGACATTGCCACTGGCTGCTAAGGCATGGGTGCCATGACCGAACGCCAGAGGGTCACACAGAGCGCCGACAGTGGCGGAATCCGTCCAGTCTGGCGATGACTTGAACGCCTACGGGGTCTTTTCCCCGCTCATCCACCGTCCGGCCTCGTCCCCTTGCCGCCATGCACCGAAGGCTCCGCGCACCATTGCAGGCGCAGCGTGTCAAGCGCCCCGAGCAGGTCCTTGTCCAAACCCAACACGTCCACCAGCATATGCCGGTCGAGGTCTTGGCGTGTCTTGTCGCGGTACGCTTCGTTGGCCGGACGAAAGTCCCGATCCTTGAGATCCTCGAACACAACCTCGCACAATTCGATCTGATCGGCGGTCAGTGTCCGCGTGTCCAAAACGGGAAGATCGGGCAACTTCGTAAGGGTCATGACCGCTCGCCCTTGCTGTTGCCGCGTACCCGCCCACCAGACGCCGATCAACCCCAGGGTGGTGTTCGCCCACAGCAGTAGCGGCACTTCGTGCGAGGCGTCGTGCGGGATTACGTTCGGCCAAGCCCTGCCACCGATGGAGCGGCCCACCGTCAGGCACATCGCGAGCGGTTGCGAGTTGAGTCGGAAGTCGCGATCGGAGTGCAGACGGGATGCCGTGCGGTCCCACGTTTTCCGGGCTTCGGCTTGGTATCCCGCACGTGGTTCAGCAACGGAATCGATCCCGACGATCAAACGGGTTTCGCGCCTCGCGTCGTGGGACCACAAAGTCGCGTAGCTAGGCACTTCGCCGGGTTCGACGCGGCGTATGTCGAACGCGCCCCGGCCGCCGGTCCCGTTGATGTCCATGTGGTAGATGCCTCGATCCGCCACATCGCCCAGTCGCGTGATCGAAAGGGGCGACGGGCGCCCGGCGACTGGTGCAGAACCCGCGCCATGTCCGCAAGAACGTTCTCTGGGACACCCTCCGCCAGCCTTCCGGCGGTTTCCGCAACAATCCGTTCCAGAAGTTGCGTTCCTTGCGCAAGCCGGCGTTCCGATAGGCCCAGGTGTTCTATGGCGTCGGCGAGTTCGTCAACGCCCCCCTCGATCCATCCGGAGGCCGGATGCCGTTCGGGGTTGCCACCCGCATCCAGGAAGTGGGCCGCGTACTCGAACCGGGCAGCCTCCACGTTCGCGCCGGGGTTGGTTTTGAGCGAGGCGGGCAGACGCACGGCGATGGCGCCTTCAATGGGTTCTCCGGTGCGGGCGACATGTGCGCCTATCCGCGCGAGCGCGTCAGCGTCCACTGTCCGCGCGGGCTCGAACTCTGTCTCGACGGCCACCGGCCAGCGCCCCGCTTCCATCACGAGGATGTCGGGGCGTTTCTGTTCCGAACGCAGGACCCCGGTGGACTCGGCCACCAGGGATTCCCGGTTCCATCTCGGATGGCGTTTGCGGAGCGCGGAGGCGAGTTCGCCGTTGACTAACGTGTCCGGTTTGCGCGGCCCGGTCGTTACTTCCACCGACCCTCAGCCAAAATCCAATTCCAGCCGACATCCTCAAGCAGTTGCACGACGACCCGCCCAAACCTTTAGCTGAACCCTATCTGCGCGACGCGCCAGCAACAACGCCACGACGACCGCTGTAACTGTCCCTATTGCTGCAATCCAGCTTCCCGCCACGGAAAGAATTGAAATCCATTGCTCAAACGTCAATTCCATTTACTAAACTCTCACGCCACGGTATCAATTCAGCATGAACTACAGACGCGGACCTGGACGCTACCCGTCGTCCTCCGGCAGCAGCCGTTCCAATTGCTCGATCAACACCGGAAGGTCGGCGCCAACCGTATCCCAAACCAGCCGAAGGTCGACGTCGAAGTATCCGTGCACGAGGCAGTTGCGCATGCCCACGATGTCCCGCCATGGAATCGCCGGATGCGCGTGCCTCATCTCCTCATCGACGCGGGACGCTGCCTCGCCAACGATCTCGATCGACTTGACGATGGAAAGCTGCGTTCGCCGGTCCTCGACGAATGTCTCGAATGAGCGGCCTTCGGCGAAACCCACCGGTTCACGGGCCGCGATCAGCATGTCCAGGACGTATGCCTCCTGGTCACGCCGCATATACAGTCCGCACTGAGTCGAGAATCGCCTGGCGGCGGATCGGGTTGCGGCTATTCTCCACGGCCCCGCGGGTCACGACATCAACCCGTCGTCCGAACAACTCGCTCAACTCGCGCTCCATCCTCACGATACCCAGGAGTCCGGGCGTGGGCCCGGGCGCGAACCTCACCAGCACGTCGATATCGCTGTTCGGTCCGAAGTCGTCCCGAAGCACGGACCCGAACAGCGCCATCTCCAGAATCCGCCAGCGCTTGCAATACCCGGCTATCTCATCCGGCAGGGCTGGAATTCGAGTGCCCAGGATTGTCCCTTCGCCGGCTGTTCCGGATCGCGCGTCCGCTATCGTGGCCATCGAGTCAACTCCCTAGATTCTCAAGCGTTACCTGCTCTGGTCATCAATTGTATGGCCTGCAGCGCACCGATGCGCACCTCCCCCAAGAGGCATGCAAACCTCCCCCGACCCTTCGATACGGCCTGTCGTTGCAGTCACGAGGTACCGTCAGATGCCTTCCCTACCGTTCGCCAGCGTACGGCAGGCCGCAAAGTCAGGTCCCAACCAGAAACCAACCGCGTGCGGGCGTCGACCGTACGTCAGTTCGGTTACATTTCCGACTTCGACGAATGGATCTTCGGCGAATGGAGACCACCGGAGGAATCCTCGTCGAGCGGACTAACATCGACGTGGTGCCCGCAGAACTGAGTGCGACAGACCACCTACGCGACTTCGAGACCCATTGGATCCGCCTCGCCGCGTGAGCCGCGCTTACCGCGCACTGTGAGGTTGTGACTCTGCCTTCTTTTTGGAGAATCTGGGTAGTTTCGCCACATTTGAGCCTTTACATCGCCACTAAATGCATCACACTCGCACCATGCGCCAACTGCGATATACCTACCCACGGTAGTGTTCAGGAGGACTCCAGCACGCTCCGGGATGCTGGGTTGTTCACGGACCGCCAGCCGCCCGCTTCATCCAGTTCATTATCGAGGCTTACCCGATGACTCAAGTTCAGGCTCCGGACACTATGCAAATTCGCGCCCGGATTCACCCACGGGCGCTGGATCACATGCCGCTATTCTTCGACGCCACGACGCCAACCGTTTTTTCCGAACTCATTCAGAACGCCCGCCGCGCCGGAGCGAGCCGCGTGGACATCACAATTGAACCGGCCGATTCAAGTGTCGGCAACGAGACCCTGAAAGTCACTGTCCAGGACAACGGCCATGGCATTACCGACCCGAGTGTAGTGCTGTCATTCGGCCAGTCCGCCTGGGGCGAGGATGTCGCCCGGCGAGAACGCGCTGCAGGCATGGGCATCGCGTGCCTTGCGCGCCGAGGTTGCTCGATATCCTCGCGAGCGGAAGCTCCGCGCACGCGGCACGCCACCGGATGGCGGATGACGCTTGGTCCCGACCACTTTCTGGGCAAGACTGTCGCCACCGCCGTGTCAGACAAGACGGCTCCCTCGCCATTTGGGACCTGCGTAACGTTCCATGCCACCGAATCGTCGAGCATGTTACGTAGCGTAGTCACCAATGCCTCCCGATACGCGCCCTTGCAAGTGTCGTTCAACGGTACCGAACTCGCGCGGCGCGAATTTCTTGAGACCGCGCTGCACAGGGAGGAATGGAACGGCGTCACGCTGGGTGTGATCAAGTCCCGGCATCCGTTCTACAGACAACCGGACCTCAGCTTTCACGGGGTCACCCTGAACGTGTGCCTGCCGCACGTGAAGAGCCTGAACGGAGAAATCTGGACCGTGCGGGCCGACATGGTTGACTGCCGGGAGCTCGAACTCGTGCTTCCCGCACGCAAGGAAGCGGTCGAAAACGCGTTTCTGCGAGAACTGCGGCACGAGGCCCGGCTCGCTATCTACCGTGCGCTGGAGCCCACCGATCCGCCGCCTCGGTTCGCGTACGAGGACCACGTACGGGCCGCAAACGCCGGCATCGACTTGCCTGCGCCGCCCGTTGCGCTTCGGCGCTGGCGGCCCCGTACCGCTGACGTGCACGAATGGCGCGGGGACACGGAACTCGAAAACCTCGGACCCGACTCGATCATCGTCGAGTACGATGCCGATCCACCCGACACTCAAACGTTTTTTCGCACCGCTCGCCGAGCGAAGCTGGCGCCGAATTTGTTCGAGGCGGACCGGCGTCTTGCCGGTTACGCCTGGTACGACAAGCTGCCCCGCCTGACCGATGTAAACACGCATATCGAAATTGACGGCGTGCCCTACACCGAACGGGAGTTACGCCGCCAGTTCAGGGCCGCTCGCTACGGCGACGACGACTTCGGTCCCCGTGATCGGGCAACGCGCATCGTCACAACCGTAAGCGTCGCCCGGCCGGACGGCACGCAGGATACAAATCGGTACATGGCGGACATCGCATTCCTTGACAAGGAATTCGACTTACCAAGCGATACGCCTTCCTTTGTCACCGCAGGCAGCGACATCAGCGCCGATGAACTCGCTCAACTCCTGCGACGCGCCTACTTCTGCCCGTCGGACGATTCAGAGGCGGACAGCTATGAGAGCCAAAGCGATCAGTTCGACGATGCCGCGCTGCACGTCGCTCTGAAACACGTCGCCTCCGCCGAAGAGGCCATCCGCACGGCTATCGCGCAGGTGGTTCGGCGCGAGATACAACAGCTAATACCAAGGGACCGCCACGCGGATATCACAATAAGCAGCAACCGGATCGACATCACGCTTGGCGGCCCTCTGAAGGCTGAAACAGGGGTTCGATTCCCCTAGGGAGCGCCACTTTCATTCATAACCTAGTGTTCAATAAAGATATTATGATCCAGTTACAACTTTGGACACCATATCGATCCAATTGGAAACCCTGCTGAACAGACATTTCGCTACCCCCTGCCCTATACTGATCGCAGGAGCTTTGTTCTTTGGACTTGGGGAGGGACGAGATGGCCCGTGTTGGTAAAACCTTTGTAACCGCAGCAACGCTGACTGCCGCGCTCTTTTCCGTCAATCTTTCTGCTGAAATCGTGGAAGTGTATTTGCTTGATCGATTGGACGGCGATTTGAACGACTACTGTATCGATGTAAATGGCCCTCCACACCGGTTGGAGCTGGAGGTACCTATTCAAACTCATACCTGTTACAGCTACCGGGACGACCCCCCTCCCCCGACCGTGGACCAGGCAATGGATTCTGATGAGATTGCTGCGGGCAAGATTCACTTGCTGGAGATAGGTCTTTGCGGGCAGGTGGATGGTGATCAACCAGGGGCGACCATCAGCCTTACTGAATGCGCAGACATTGAAGAACAGAGTTTTGAATTGAGAGAAAACGGCGAGTTTGTATGGAATTCTTCAAATTATTCGCCACTCAATCCGGAACTGTGCTTGACGGCCGGCCCGATCAGTTGGCTGGGAGGCGCCCCAGGTGGTCCACCGTCACGGCATCAGGTCCGCACTTTGGGTCTTCAGCCCTGTGGTGCGGAAGCTGAGGCTTACCAACGCTGGGGCACTCGTACAGAGATGGCGAGATAAAGGCTGGTGTGACCGCGTGACCCTCGTCACGGCGCGGCGCAGCAGGTTCTCGATCCCGCAGACGTAGCGTCCGCACGGCCATCGCGCAGGTGGTTCGGCGAGAGATCCAACAGCTCATACCGAGGGGCCGCCACGCAGATATAACTATACGAGGCGACCGGATCGACATCTCGCTTGGCGGCCCTCTCAAGGCTGAAACAGGGGTTCGATTCCCCTAGGGAGCGCCACTCATTCAACCACGTCAAGCTTCACGGCCCCTCGCGCCGATCACGGAGCGCCTACCACTCTACCGGGACCAAAGGCTTCGACCATGAACGTGTCTTCCAGGGCCACAACCTGATGTTCTGCATAGGATTCGATGACATACACGTCCCCCGGCTCCATGATGACATCGCCATCGGGCGTCATCGCCCGCAATCGACCGCTGATGACGACGATCAGTTCTTCCTCGGGATGATTGTGGTGGGGTGACCTCGCGCCTGCCTTGAGGAATGTCTGGGACAGGATAACGGTCTGCGACCGTATACTCTTGGCCTCTATCAGTTCGTTAACGACGTTCAGGGGTATGTCTCCCTCCTTGTGCACCGTTGCCTGCGGCGGCACGATCTGCGCCATCCGGCCCTGTTGGGCGTTGAGGGCCATGCTGCCTATTCCGACACAGGCCAGCGTTGCGATCAAAAAGTACCTTTTCATTGAATTGTCCTCCGATTCCAGGGATTCGAGCGTCTTTACAATGGCCAGCCCGATCGCGCCAAGACCCAGTCTCCGCAAACGTGAATAATAGTCTCCCTGATCTTGCTGGAGTAGTTTTCTCATGAATTACCGAAATCTTGCCGGTGCACTGATGCTTTTCGCCGCCGGCGCAACGGGATGTTCGCAAGACGAAACCGATGTTGCCGTCGCGGAAGGCTATGTCGTCACGGAGCGCGATCGCCAGGTCATGCAGATCGAGCGATTCGAGACTGTGCTTGAGGACTGGGAGCGGCGCGCGAAGCCGGGACCGCTCGTTCAGACATACCGGACAACCGTCGTGGCGACGTTCGATCCCGGTGAGCCTGTGTTCGAACCGGAACCCGGACGCACGTACTGGTACGAGAATCTTGGCACGACGACGCCCTACTACACGACCATTCTGGGCAATGAGGGCACGGCCATCACGGAATTCTCGGCAAATTCGAGTCAGGTCGTCGTCGGCGATGCGGCGACGAAAGAAATTATCGCGAGCAATGAGTTGCCATCGGAGATGCGCGCGGCAGTGCACGGCACGGTCATGTCGCCTGACGGCCGATATATCTACATTGTCGGTCCACGGCCTCCCGCCACGGAGGGAACGCCCGATACCGGTGGCGGAGTCGATCTCCAGACGCAGGCGACGCTGCTCAAGATCGATGCGCTGACCCTGCAGCCCGTGAAGACGATCGATGCCGGCGCGCGTATGCATCATGGCCAGGTCTTTCAGGATCGGTACCTGCTCTTTGACAGTTTCGGCCGGACCGGGGACGGGCTCAACGTCTTTCTGCTCGATCCGGAGACGGATGAAATCGTCGGCGGCGTACGCGACGAAGATCTCGGCGGATCGCCCTATCTCGCATTCACCGACAATGAATTCATCTACGTGATCATGACGCCTTTCGGTTACGGCCCGGGCTCGTTTGTCGGCAGCATACAACTCGTGGAAGGCGACCTTACAACAATGCGCCCGATCTGGGTTGCGCGCATTGACCCGGCGACCTGGGAAGTTGTACGCGAGTATCCGGTTCCGGGTTTCCGGCCGCACTGGATCGTCATCGATTCGGCCAGGGAAAACATGTTCGTTACAAAGGGGGCGTCAGCCAATGTCAGCAAGATCAATCTTGAGTCGGGCGAGATTCTCTGGACCACCGGAACCGCTGGCCTCGGTCCGTACGGATTGACGCTGAACGCGGATGAATCGGAAATCTGGACGGCCGACAAGGGCGAACCTGCCGGCATACTCGGGCGGACTGTGAGCGTCATCGCCGCCGACGGTGGCCAGCAACGGCATACGGTGTTTGCGGGCTACATGATCGACCATATTCTGCTTGCGCCAAATGGCAGGGAACTCTGGGGCACCAGCAATCGCGAGGGCCGGATCTATGTCTTTGACCAGGAGACCTACGCAACGTCCCACGTAATCGACATGCCTAAGTTCGGCGATCCGCACGGGCTCGTCTGGGTGCACTACGATGACAATGGCAATTCCATGGTCGTGCGCGACCAGGGCGGTTTTCACAACGGCGTCAACCCGGCGCTCGGAACTGCACTCGACTACTGAGCCGAATACCTGACGAGTATCGTCGTGACTCTCCACAGGGGCGGCGGTGAAAGTCAGGTGCAACGGCGGAAAATCGGCTAGTCTACCCGGGGCGTACCGACCTGCCAGTTGCGGACCAGGGTGAATTCGATGGAAAAGAAAGTAAACGACCTGATAGCGAATCTCTCGTCCGGCCGACTCGGGCGGCGCGAATTCCTGACGCGAATGGCAGCAATTCCCGGCGGAATCGCCGCCGCCTCGGCCGTACTGCCGATGTTGCCTGCGGAAACCGCCCGGGCGCAGTTCGGGCCGCCACCCTTTACGCCCGCAGAGGGCGAGCGGCGCCATGCGCGAATTCGCGCGATGATGGCGGAGAAAGGCCTGGACTGCATGATCGTCCCGCATCGCGCGGGCGACGGTGTCAACCTGCTGCAGTATGCCGGCTACGTGTCGGGCGGCGGTTTCTTTCCGTACGGCGACGGCGCCGTGGTCTTCCCACTCGAAGGCGATCCGATTATCGTCGCGAACCGGCTTCCGTCGCCCTGGATCAGCCGCGCGAAACCGGTCGTCTTCGAAGACGGTGTGCAGGTGCCGCTGGGCCAACAGATTGTCGAAGCGGTCGAAGAGCTTGGGCTCGCGAACAGCACGATCGGTGTCGTGGGCACGGTCACGGGCGGTGAGGGCGTGAACGAGTTCATGAATGACGGTCTCGTGACCTACGCGACCTGGGCCACCGTCCTTGCCGGACTGCCGAACGCCGAATTCACCGACATTTCGGGCGACTTTGCCGTGCTGATGATGGTCAAGGGCGAGGAAGAGATTGCAGCGTGCACAAATGCGGCCCTTATAGGCGAAAGCCTGCACGAAATGCTGATCGGAACGACGCAGGTGGGCACGGACTCGGCGCTGCTGCGCGAAAACGTGGCGATGCACCTGTTGCGCAACGGCGCAACGGCCGACGTGCAGGCCGCATTCCTGCCGCCCGGACCGATGGCTGACGGCACGGTTTTCAATTCCGAGTACGGGATCATCCACGGCGGCGGATACTGCCAGGTCACGCTGTGCATGGTCGTGGGCTCGATGAGCGCGCAGATGGAGACACTGGCCGAGGTCGCGCACGAGCTTATGGACTACGGAGCCGAACACCTGCGCGCCGGCAAGCGATTCGGCGACCTGATGGAAGAAATGGAGCAGATCAACCGGCGGACCGGATACTGGCATCGCGTGCCGCATATTCACGGCCTGTTGCCGATGACGCTCGTCGGCCCGGTGTTTACCAGCGAAGATGCCGTGGGCTCACGGACGCTCGGTGCGGACGTCGTCGTCCAGGAAGGCATGGTCTTCAGTTTCGAACCCGGCGCCCGCGAGGGCCGGACGGCGGAAGCGAAAGTCGGTGCGACCGCGATTGTCACCGCTGACGGACTGAACGTGATCAACACGATCGGGACACGTGTGCAGCAGGTGTAACGGAGTTGCACGGATTTTTCACGGCTGAAGCGCCAATGGGCACTCCACCACAAATGGACCTCGCAAGGGAAGCCCATCAGCGGTTGGCATTCGTATGTCCGACGGACACTCCGCGACACATGGAGCTCGCAAAAGAATGAAACGGCTGAAGCTCTTACTGTTAGCGGTACTCGCCGCCCAGGCGACATCCGTTCTGGCTCAGCAGCGGCCGCCCAACTTCCTGGTGCTGATCGGCGACGATATGGGTGTCGAGACTCTCGCGTCCTATGGAATCGGCACACCCACGGCCGTAACGCCCAACCTCGACCGTCTCGCGAGCGAAGGCGTACTGTTCGAGAATTTCTGGGCCGAGCCCACGTGTTCACCTACGCGCGCCGCCATCCTGACGGGCCGTTATCCGTTTCGAAACGGCGTACGGGGTCCCCTTATGGCGTTCTGGGGCCGGATGGGTGTCGCGCCGCCGGAAAAGCCCACCACTGGGCACAAGGAAGCGCTGTTCAACCCCCTGGGGCCCGTTGAGGAAGTGGATGACCCCATGCCGGAAAACTACACGCCCGGACTGCTGAATTCCGAGCTGCTGATACCGGAACTGCTCAAGCGGCTTTCCACGCCCTATGCCACTGGGGCAGTAGGCAAGTGGCACCTGTCTTCCCCGTTCAATGAAAACTGGCTGGATCATCCCAATGCCAACGGGTTCGACTTTTACGCGGGAACGTTAACCGGAACCGCGTACAGTTATTTCGCCTGGCCCCATATCGAGAACGGCGAGGTCCGGCAGGAGACGGGGTACGTGGACACCGCAAATGCGGAAAATGCCATCCGGTTCATTCGTGAACAGGGAGACAATCCCTGGTTTGCCTGGGTGGCGTTCAACAATCCTCACACGCATGTGCACCTGCCGCCTGGCGAGCTGCTGCACAGCGAGGCCAGGAATCTCGACCCGAACGCGGTGAGTCACGACAACACGCAACCTTATTTTCTGGCACAGATCGAAGCCCTGGACACCCTGACAGGACGCATCACGGCATCGATACCGGAAGAGGTGATGGACCGCACCTACGTCATCTTTCTCGGCGACAACGGCACCGACCGATGGTCCGGACCACCTGCGCCCACCGACCCTGAACGGGCCAAGATGACCGCCTACGAGGGCGGAGTGCGGGTACCGTTAATCATCGCAGGTCCCGGCATCGAGGCAGGAACCCGTGTGCCCTACATGGCCCATGCGGTCGATCTGTTTGCCACGATCCTGGAACTGGCCGCCGGAGACCGCGAGCGTGTCATACCGGCCGATCGCCCCATCGACTCAGTGAGTCTCGTTCCGTATCTGCGAGGAAGTGCCGATGAAGAACTTCGGGAATGGAATTACAGCAGTGTCGTGATAGGGACCCTGAGAAATTCCCGTGCTCTGCGTAACAGCGAATACAAGTTGATCATCGATAACGGCAACGAAGAGCTTTATCACATCGCAGAGGACCCGGCAGAGCTGCGCGCCCTGGACCTGGAAAACCTGACGGACGCGGAACGAAGCCACTACCTGGCACTGCAGGCGCAGCTCGAAGAACTGAACTGACGGTGTCGGAAGGTCGGAACAGGCCTACGCGATGAACCCCTGCAAGATGCCCCACAACGCCGCCAGCAACAGCACGACGGTGGGCAGGAAGGTGATGAGCATGCCGGTCTGCCGGGCCGCGGGGTCCCTGGTGTAGGCATTGGCATAGACGATACGTCCCGCGATCCAGACGGCTCCGATCAGGCCGGTCAGGGCATCGCCCAGAACATAAAGTCCCAGCCAGAGCAAGGGCAGGAACAGCACGACTTGCTCGATGGTGTTCTGGTGGATGCGGTTGGCGCGCTCGAACCCGGGGTGACCTGACGTGGCCGGTGCCTCAACGCCGTGTTCCTGGCGCATCTTGCCCACGCGCATGCTCAGCACGAACGTCAGAACGACGGTGGCTACGGTCACCAGCGCGGTGTATTTCATCGCTATCATTTCATTTGCCTCATCCGTGAGCGTCAAGCTGCCGGGCCGCCCAGTCCTGATCGGTCGGCAGGCGCAGGTCCAGCGGCCCGCCCGACTTTTCGTCGTGATGCGGATGCCCCGCTCCGGACCACATCTGGCGGTCTGCATTGACCGCGGCCTGGTACAGCCGGTATGCCCCCTGCGGGTCCATGATCCGGTCCGTGGGCCCGTAGCCGATCAGCATCGGGCACTCGATCCGGTGGGCTACATGTTCCACCGTGTAGTCGACCAGCTTGCGCCGCGCATCGGCGAGGTCTTCGGCGCCGATGATCCAGCGCACACGGTCCCGAATTGGCGGATAGAACTCGAACAGGTCGCGCAGGACGTCGTGGGAGCCGGCGCCCATCCACACCGCCTTGATGCGGCTGTCTCCACTGGCCGCCCGGGGCGCGGAGTAACCGCCCATGCTCTGGCCGCGAAGGCCGATCCGCTCGGGGTCCACGTCCGGCCGCGACTGCAGGTAGTCCACGATGGGCGACACCAGCCGTTCCGTGTCCGGCGGCATGTAGAGGTTCATCAGGCGCTTCGGCGCGCCCTGCCCCGGCAGGTCCATGACCAGGTAGGCCATGCCCCGGGCGACGTAGGCCCCGGAACCGTTCAGCGTGTTTTCGGCCAGCGAATCCGCACCCTGGTAGTTGATGACAGTCGGGTAGCGCGTGCCTTCCGGGCCGCCGGGCTTGCGGAAATAGCCCAGGAGGTCGTTGCCGTCAATGTTGATCGTGACGCGCTCGAAGGGAGGATCCTGCAACTCCCACGCCTTGTCGAAGAATTCCCTGAACTTCATGTAGCCCGGCATCATCGTCTCGTCGGTATCCTCCTGGTAGACGATGGACAGGCGGTGAAAGCGGCTCGCGCGCAGGTAGAAGTTGTGGGCCGATACGTTCAGCCCCTGCTCTTCGTAGCCCACGGCGATTTCCTCGTTGATCTGCGCGACCCGATTCCACTCCGTGTACCAGGACAGCGGATCGAAGGGGCGCATGCGCCGCGCGACTTCCAGTTCGTGGGGATCGTCGGTATGGATCGACTGGTTGAGCCGAATTTCCATCTGACCGCCGCCCTCGATGGGCTCGCCGGTATAGAGCCGTGCCGGATCCCGGCCGCCCACATCGCCGACGTGGGCATTGCCCGGTCCCAGGTCCTGTGCGGATGCCGGAGCGCGCAATGCGCCGGCCATGGCTGACGCACCAGCCGACAAAATGCTCCATTTCATCATCGAGCGCCGCGTCAGTTTCGATTGCTTCATCATGATCCCGGAATCCTCGCTGTTCGTTTTGTTTGCGGCCGTCCCCTCGCGGGCACGGCGGTATCGGCGGCTGCTGCCGCAGCGCGCGCTAGCGTATCATGCCGCAACCCGCGCCAGCCATGACAACCCTTTCAGGTAATTCATGAACCGCACCGACCCCGCATTGGCCAGTCTTCCCCGACGGGCCGCCGCAATCTTCTACGACCTCCTGCTGTTTGCCGGCCTGGTCATGGCACTTACGCTGGTGCTCGTTCTGTTGCGCGGCGGTGAAGCCATACCGCCGGCATCCTGGTGGTATGACATCCTTCTGCTGGCCGCGAACTTCCTCTTCTTCGGCGTTTCCTGGACCCGCGGCGGTCAGACCCTCGGGGCGCGGGCCTGGCGATTGCGGGTCACCGCCACGAACGGGAACGATCTGAGCTGGCGGCAGGCGGCGCTACGTTATCTTTCGGCGTGGCTGTTGTTGCTGCCACCGGGATTGGGGTTCATCTGGGCCTGGTGGGACCCGGACGGTCTGTGCTGGCATGATCGGCTTTCCGGATCGCGCGTGATCCGGATGACCTAGAGGCCGCAATTCCCGCCCGTAGCTCACCGCCGTTCCACCGGCTGCGCGCATGACTGCTAGCGCACCCTGGAGAACGCCAGCACATTGACCAGCAGCAGGGCCGCTGCTGGCAGCCATGCGACCGCGCGGGGATCCAGATCGAATACCTGGCCGCTGTTGGCGAAGGCCTGTGCCGTCACGTAGTAGGCCAGTCCGATCAACAGTCCGATAAGCACCCGGACACCGGTCCCCGTGGAACTCATGGCGCCGAGCACGAAGGGAAGCGCCAGCAGGGTCATGAGCACGACCGAGACAATGTCCGCCATCCGCGCCCAATAGGCGATCAGATACGCGGTTGCGTCCAGTCCGTTCGCCTGCAGGTAGGCGATGTAGCGAGTCAGTCCGCTGGTATCCAGCAGATCCTGCCGAATCACCGAGAACTCCAGCAGGTCCGGGCTCAACCCATAGTCCTTGACGGCCTGGCGTTCCGTGCTGGCGGTCACGACGGCCGGCCCGCCAAAGGCGGTTTCGGCGTAGTTTTCGAGGATCCATTGATTGGCCTGATCGATATCGGTGTTGTCGGCGTGCGCGATGTGCGTCAGGCCCTGGTCGCCGTCCAGTTCGAACAGGTAGACGCCGCCGAAGCCGAAGCCGTCGACTTCCCTGCGCAGGTTGACGATCCGATCGCCGCTCTTCAACCAGGTGGAGGCGCCGCCTGCCGCCAGGTCCTCCGTGTCCAGAAGGGCCCGTGTCCGCATGTCCCTGGCGTACACGGTCATCGACGGCGCCAGCGACTCGCCCAGCACGGCCATCACCACCATCAGCACCACGCCCGCAGCCGCCACGGACCCCGTGAGACGCGCGAGAGAGGCGCCGCTGGCGCGCATCACCACCAGTTCGCGCTGAACCGCCAGGTTTCCGAGGCCAAGCAATGCACCGATCAGGGCGGCCGCCGGAAGCAGTCTCACCAGGAGGCGGGGAATACGAAGCACCACGAAGGCCAGGGCATCGCCGATCGAATATTGAGCGGTACCGACATCGGGTAGCTGACCCATGAATTCGAATACCGTGCCCACGGAGATCAGCACCGCCAGCACGAGGGTCACGCCCTTGAGTACGGCGGTGGCAACGTAGCGGTCCAGTACGTTCATGCCGAAGCGGCTCCCGCCGGCGCCGCACGCCCGGCCTTCGTGAACCACCCGGACTGAATGCCCAGCAGAACGAGCCCAAGTACCCCGAGTATCGCGTGCACCCACCACACGCCCAGCCAGTCGGGTACCTCGTCCCGCTCGACCCAGGCCCGGGCAATGGACAGCAGGTTCAGATAGGTGATGTATATGAGAATGCCCATTCCGAGACGGGCGTAGCGGCCCTCCCGCGGGCGGGACCGGCTCAGCGGTACTGCAAGCAATGCCAGCACGAACAGCGACAGCGGTGAGGAGATTCGCCACTGCAGCTCGGCGCGGTCCGCAGGATCGGACGACCCCGCCAGGTCCGCCAGCGTCTTCGTCTCCACGGGCTGCTCCCCGTCACGGCGCTGGACGATGCGGACAGGCATGCCGTGTTCGGCGAATTCAACGATGCGAAAGTTCTGCTCCCCGGGCACGCCCTCATAGCGGCGGCCGTCGTAGAGCACAAAGGACAACTGGCCGTCCGCCTCCAGCCGCCGCTCGCCCCGCGCCGCGACGATGACCACCACCCCGTTGCCGTCATTGCGCTGGATGAAGACGTCGTGGATTTCGTTGCCTTCCACCTCTTGCGCATAAATGATCGTCTCGCCCGAATCGGGGCTCGTGAAGGTCCCTGCTTCCAGCACCCCGATCTCCAGCGATTCCTGAGCTTCCTGCCGAATCTGTTCCACCTGCCGGGAAGCTTCCGGCGTGCCGATCAACGACAGCCATGCCACTGTCGTGGAGAGAATCAGCGTCAGCAGGCTGATGGGGAGCAGGAGGCGCGGCGGCCCGACCCCGCAGGCTTCCAGGGCCACCATCTCCGAATCCCGGTTCATGCGGGCCAGCGCCAGCAGGATGCCCAGGAACAGGCCGATGGGCGCGAGCCAGGTGATGTACTGCAACGAGGTGAGGCCCAGGACCGCAAACACGGCATCGCGCGGCAGTTCGTTTCCGGCCGCGTCGTCCAGGGTCTCGGCGAACTGATTGCTCATGAAAATGACGACGAGTACCGTCGTCACGATCAGCCACGAGGAAAACGTTTCTCGGAGGACGTAGCGGGATATCAAGTGCACGGCGGAACGGGTTTCAATGTGCCTGAAGCAACGAGTACACTTAGCCCGCCTTCGGGCAGTGTATCGACACGATAGCATAACGCCGCGGCGGGGCGGTGCGCCGGACGCTCCCCCCGAGGGCCTGTTCCCCATGTCCGCGCCGCACAGGAGATGTTGAAATGCAGTTTTCCGTAACGACGGGTTCTTCCGCTTCCGAGGCGACCGGCTGCGTAATTCTGCCCCTGTTCGAGGATGGGCCGTTGCCCGCCGCCACGCAGGCCGTGGATGAGTCCTGCGGCGGCATCCTGAGCCGGCTCGTGGACGTCGGTGACGCATCCGGCAAGCCGGGGCGCACGCTGCTGCTGCCCGGACTCGAGGGGGTCGGGGCCGAGCGGGTGCTCCTGACAGGTTGCGGCAAGCAGGACGGCTTCGACGCAAAGGCCCTGAACCGGGCCGTTGCCGCCGCGGCGCAGGCGCTGGGCCAAACCGGTGTTGAGGACGCCGCCAGCTACCTGTCACAGGCCGGCATAGCGGGCGCGGATGCCTATTACGCCGCGCGCATCACGGTGGCTGCGGCCAGCGGCGCCGCCTATCGTTTCGACGAACTCAAGAGCAACGCGCCGAAAGACGGCAAACTGGGCGCGTTCGCGATCGCGGCGGCGTCCGGCGATGCGCCCGAAGCCGAACGCGGAACGATCCACGGTCAGGCCATCTCCGTTGGTGTCGGCATCGCCCGGGACCTGGGCAATCGCCCCGCCAACGTCTGCACGCCTTCTCACCTGGCGGACGAGGCCTGCCGGTTGGCGGACCGATACGAACACGTGGAAACGGAAATCCTGGACGAGGAAGACATGCAACGCCTGAAAATGGGTGCGCTGCTCTCCGTGACCGACGGCGCCGAGGAACCGGCTCGCCTGATCCTGATGCAGTACAACGGCGCCGACAGCGACAGCGCTCCCGTTGCGATCTGCGGCAAGGGAATCACCTTCGATACCGGCGGAATCTCCATCAAGCCGTCCGCCAAGATGGACGAGATGAAATTCGACATGTGCGGTGCGGCCAGCGTCCTGGGCACCATGGCCGCGCTGGGCGAATTGCAGCCGCGGATCAACGTCGTGGGCGTGGTCCCGGCATGCGAAAACATGCCGGGCGGGCGCGCCACCCGGCCGGGCGACATTGTCACCAGCATGTCGGGCAAGACCGTGGAAGTGCTCAACACCGACGCCGAAGGCCGGCTGATCCTGTGCGACGCGCTGACCTACGCGGCCCGCTACGAACCCCGGTGTCTGCTGGACGTGGCGACCCTCACCGGCGCCTGCGTGGTCGCCGTGGGCCACCTCTACACGGGGCTGTTCTCCAACGACGAAAACCTCGCCGGCGACCTGCTGGCCGCCGGCAAACGGTCCCTGGATCCAGCCTGGCAACTGCCCGTCGATGACGAGTACGGCGAGGGCCTGCGCAGCAACTTCGCCGATTTCGCCAACATCGGCGGCCGTTACGCCGGCGCCAGCATCGGCGCACAATTCCTGTCCCGGTTCGTGGACGGTACGCCCTGGGCGCATCTGGACATTGCCGGCGCAGCCTGGCATCCGTCCGGCAAGCGCAAGGGGGCGACTGGCCGCCCGGTGCCGATGCTGGTGGACTTCCTGCTCAACCTGCAATGACAGGACGCGGCGGACGCAACCGGTTTGCGGCTTTCCGGGCAAGCGCATCGTGACCCGTATCGACTTCTATGTCCTGTCGACCGACAACGCGGACGCACGGCTCAGGATCGCCTGCCGGATCGCACAGAAGGCCGTGCAACGCCGGCATCATGTCTTCGTCAACGCCGCCGATCAGGGAGACGCCAACCGGCTGGACGATCTGCTCTGGACATTCTCCCAGGGCAGCTTCATCCCTCACCTTGTTGCCGGCCGGGGGCAGCCTGCAGACGGCGACGAGCCGGTGGTGATAGGTGTGGTCGATGCGGACACCGCGGAAGACCCCCCCGCCGAGGCCGGCGAGTATTGGGATGTAATGATCAACCTGGCACACGATGTACCGGGGTTCTTCAGCCGATTCGCCCGTGTCGCCGAAATTGTCGATGCCGACCCGAACCGCCGAAATCAGGGAAGGCAGCGCTACCGCTTCTACCAGGACCGCGGCTACAAGCTGGAAACGCATCCGGTCTGACACCGTCATGAACGCTTCCAGGAAGGGCTACCAGCCCGAAGAAATCGAGTCCCGCCAATACCGGCGCTGGGAGGTGGCGGGCTACTTCAAGCCGTCCGGGAAGGGCGAAAGCTACTGCATCGTCATTCCCCCGCCCAACGTGACCGGAACCGTGCACATGGGTCACGCGTTCCAGTACACCATCATGGACGCGCTGATCCGCTACCACCGCATGTGCGGCGACAACACCCTCTGGCAGATGGGAACGGACCACGCCGGCATCGCCACGCAAATGGTCGTCGAACGGCTGCTGGATGCCGAAGGCAAGACGCGTCGCGGGCTGGGCCGGGACGCCTTCGTGCGCCGGGTGTGGGAGTGGAAGGAGCATTCCGGCAACACCATTTCCAGGCAGATTCGGCGGCTCGGCGCTTCTGTGGACTGGTCCCGCGACCGGTTCACCATGGACCCGGAACTGTGCGAAGCCGTCACCGAGGTGTTCGTGCGGCTGTACGAGGAAGGGCTGATCTACCGCGGCAAGCGGCTGGTCAACTGGGACCCGGTGCTGCATACGGCGATTTCCGACCTGGAGGTGCTGGTTGCGGAGGAGACGGGGAAGATCTGGCGGTTCCGCTATCCGCTTCTCGACAGCGACGACTTCCTGGTGGTCGCCACTACCCGGCCCGAGACGATGCTGGGCGATACGGCAGTCGCCGTTCACCCCGACGACGAGCGCTATCGGCGCTACGTCGGCCGGGAAGTGCGCCTGCCACTGGCCGGGCGAACGATTCCGGTCGTCGCAGACGACTATGTCGACCCCGAGTTCGGCACCGGGTGCGTGAAGATCACCCCGGCGCACGACTTCAACGACTTCCAGGTGGGGCAGCGGCACGATCTTGCGGCAATCAACATTTTTGACGAGTCCGCCGCGCTCAACGACGCCGTTCCGGAGCGGTTCCGCGGGCTGGACCGGTTCGAGGCGCGGCGCCGGGTCCTGGACGAGTTGCAGGCCAGGGGGCTGATAGACGGCGAGCAGGACCACCGGCACATGGTCCCCCGCGGCGACCGCAGCGGCGCGCTGGTGGAACCGCTGCTCACGGAACAGTGGTACGTTCGGACCGGCCCGCTGGCGGAGCCGGCGATCAAGGCGGTGGAGGACGGCAGCATCCGATTCGTGCCCGGGAACTGGGCGAAGACCTACTTCGAGTGGATGCACAATATCGAAGACTGGTGCATTTCCCGCCAGTTGTGGTGGGGACACCGGATCCCGGCCTGGTACGACGGCGAGGAGCGCGTTTACGTGGGCCGAAGCGAGAACGAGGCACGCACGAAGCACGGCCTCGGCCCGGGGGTGGCGCTGCGGCAGGACGGCGATGTGCTGGATACGTGGTTTTCCTCCGCGCTCTGGCCATTCTCGACGATGCACTGGCCCGCGGGCTCAAGGGAGCTGGAGACGTTCTATCCCACCCAGGTGCTCGTAACCGGGTTCGACATCATCTTCTTCTGGGTCGCGCGAATGATCATGATGGGACTGAAGTTCATGGACGACGTGCCGTTCTCGGACGTCTACATCCACGGACTGGTCCGCGATCAGGCCGGGCAGAAGATGTCCAAGTCCAAGGGCAACATCCTCGATCCGCTGTTCATCGTCGACGGCGTGGACCTGGAAACGCTGGTACGCAAGCGCACCGAAGGCATGATGCAGACCCACCTGAAGGAGCGTATCGAGGCGAGCACGCGGGAGGAGTTCCCGGACGGCATCGCGGCCTACGGAGCCGACGCCCTGCGGCTGACCTTCGCCTCGCTGGCAACCACCGGGCGGGACGTCAGTCTGGACATGGGCCGCGTCGAAGGCAACCGCAACTTCTGCAACAAGCTCTGGAACGCCGCCTCGTACGTATTCTCCCGGGTGGAAACGCCGCTCCCCGATGCGCCGCTGGAGAACACCGTGGCCGACCGCTGGATCCGTTCGCGGTTGAGTTCGGTCATCGGGCGCTTCCGGCGCGCGTTCGCCGAGTATCGATTCGATCTGGCCACCCAGGCGCTGTACGAGTTTACCTGGCACGAGTTCTGCGACTGGTACCTGGAAATGACCAAGACGGTGCTGAACGATACGGATGCGCCCGAGGCCAGGGTTCGTGCCGCTCAGCGGTGCCTGGTCGACGTTCTCGGCGCGCTGCTCCGGCTGCTGCACCCGATCGTCCCCTTCGTGACGGAGGAATTGTGGCTGGAACTCTGCAGGCGAACCGGACGCGGCAGCGCCACCATCATGCTCGAAGCGCAGCCCCTGCCGGAGTCCTTCGAAGCCGATGAAGAAGCGGAAGCGGAAATCGATTGGCTCAAGGCGTTCGTCATGGGCGTTCGCCAGATTCGGGGGGAGATGTCCATCGCCCCTGGCAAGCGGCTTCCGGCCCTGCTGGCGGGCAGCACCGACCTGGACCGCGCCAGGGTGCGCCGGCACGAGCCGCTGCTGAAGAGCCTGGCCCGACTGGACCAAATTGGCTTCGTCGGTTCCGCGGACGAGGTTGCCGGCGCTGCCACCGCGCTGGTGGGCCGGATGACCGTCCTCGTCCCGCTGGAAGGACTGATCGATATGGCTGCCGAACGGGACCGGCTCACCAGGCAGATCAAGCGAGCGTCCGACGACCGTCAGCGCAGTGAACACAAGCTCGCCAACCCGCAGTTCATCGCCAACGCACCGACGGCGGTCGTCGACAGGGAACGGCAACGGGCGGCGGCGCTGGACGAGCGGCTCGAACAGCTCAAGGAGCGCCTTGCGCGTCTATCTCCCTGAGTGCTTCCCCGATACCGGCGGCGAAGATGACCGCGTCCTCGCGGCCGCCGTGGGCCTGGTAGTAGGATGGACGGACGCCGATTTGCTCGAATCCGGCCGACCGGTAAAGACCCATTGCAGCGTCGTTTGAAGGCCGGACTTCGAGAAAGGCGCGCTCGACGCCCATCGCCCGGGCACGAATGCAAAGGGCGTGAAGCAACTGCCGCCCGTATCCCTGCCGCTGAAGTTCGGGATGCACGCACAGGTTCAGGATGTGCGCCTCGCTTGCGGCCACCGACATGATCGCATAGCCGTTGACATCGCCGTCGATGACCAGGACCAGGCATTGGTAACCCGCCAGCAGGCAGTCCCTGAAGATACCCGGGCTCCACGGAAACTCGTAGCTGGCCTGCTCCACCGCGGCGACTCCCCGCAGGTCCCGGTTGGACATGCTGCGGATCCCGGTCCGGGGCTGAAGCGCCGCGCTCATTCCGGGGGCCGCAGCAAGCGCTTGACGATCTTCAGATCCTCCCACGACTTGGACTTGGCCAGCGGGCTGCGCAGCAGATAGGCCGGATGATAGCTCACCACCAGCGGCGTCGAGGCGGCGCCGAACTGGAACGTGCGGCCGCGAAGCCGCCCGATGGGCGTGTCGGACTGCAACAGCCACTGGGCGGCGATCCTGCCCAGCGCCAGGATGACCCGCGGCTGCAGCAGCTCGATCTGCCGCTGCAGGTAGGGCGTGCAGGTCGCGGCTTCATCGGACTTCGGATCGCGGTTGTTGGGAGGCCGGCACTTGAGAATATTGGCGATGTACACGTCCTCGCGGGCAAGATGGATCGCAGCGAGCATGGCGTTGAGCAACTGGCCGGCACGGCCGACGAAGGGCTCCCCCCGGCGGTCCTCTTCCGCCCCCGGAGCTTCGCCGATGACCAGCAGATCCGCCGTCTGGCTGCCGACGCCGAATACCGTCTGGGTCCGGCCTTGATGCAGAGCGCATTTGGTACAGTTGCGCACCGCTTCGCGCAGTTCGTCCCAGTCGGCGGACGCTTCGTCAACTCCTTCGGCGGCCGGCTCCGGCTCCGCGTCCGCGGCACCGCGCAACACCCACACCGGGATGCCCATCGCATCCAGGTATTGCTCCCGCAACCCGGGCATCGTCATCGGGATCGTCGCGGCCGCTCATGGGCGTGAGCTTAGCATGTAACCATGACTCCGATTGACGCGCCGGCGAGTCGAATAACCTACAATGCGCGGGTCCGAAAAATGGCAAGGGACGGCATGAAGCTTTCTCAATTACCCCTCTCGACTTTCAGGGACGCACCCGCCGATGCGGAGGTGATCAGTCATCAACTCATGCTTCGGGCCGGTATCGTGCGCCGGCTCGCATCGGGACTCTATAGCTGGCTTCCGCTGGGCGTTCGGGTGCTGCACCGGATCGAGCGCATCGTCCGCGAGGAAATGAACCGCGCCGGCGCGCTGGAAGTCTCCATGCCCGGCGTGCAGCCGGCGGAGTTGTGGCGGGAGTCGGGACGCTGGGAGGACTTCGGTCCGGAGCTGCTGAGGCTGCAGGACCGGCACAGGAGAGACTTCTGCCTGGGTCCCACCCACGAAGAGGTCATCACCGATATCGCCCGGACGGAGCTCAAGAGTTACCGGCAGTTGCCTGTCAACTACTACCAGGTCCAGACGAAGTTCCGGGACGAGATCAGGCCGCGATTCGGCGTCATGCGGGCGCGCGAATTCGTGATGAAGGACGCCTACTCCTTCGACCTGGATGAAGAAGGCCTGGAAGAGGCTTACCAGGCCATGCGCCGTGCCTATTCCCGGATCTTCGACCGCCTGCAGCTCACCTACCGGATCGTCCAGGCCGACTCCGGCGCCATCGGCGGCAGTCAGTCGGAGGAATTCCATGTGCTCGCCGACTCCGGCGAGGACGCCATCGCCTATTCGGAGGCCGACGGTTTTGCCGCCAACGTGGAAACGGTCCCGGTGCTGCCGAATACGGAATCGCACCGGCCGGCGCCCCGCCAGGACCTGCAGCGCGTCGCTACACCGGGCGTACGCACCATCGCCGATCTTTGCGAGTTTCTCGACGTTACGCCCCGGCAGTGCCTGAAGACCCTGTTGGTAGCTGGAACGGAGACGCCCGCGGTCGCGTTGCTGCTGCGAGGCGATCACGAACTGAATGTCCACAAGGCCCAGGCGCTGGACGCCGTTGCCGCTCCACTGCGCATGCTGTCCGCAGCACAGGTGGAAGCGGCAGCTGGCGTCTCTCCAGGGTCGCTGGGTCCGCTGGGACTTGAGTTACCCGTCTTTGTCGATCAATCGGCGTCGCGAGTCGGCGACTTCTCTTGCGGAGCCAATCGGGCCGAACACCACTACACGGGCGTGAACTGGGAGCGGGACGTGCCCCTGCCGCCCGTGGCGGACCTTCGTAACGTGACCTCGGGAGATCCCAGTCCCAACGGCGGCGGACCGCTGACCGTCGCCCGCGGCATAGAAGTGGGGCACATCTTTCAGCTCGGTACCAAGTACAGCGACGCCATGGGCGCAACGGTACTGGACTCCGGCGGCCGCCCGCGCAACATGCACATGGGCTGCTACGGCATCGGCGTGACCCGGGTTGCGGCCGCGGCCATCGAACAGAGCAACGATGCGCGCGGCATCATCTGGCCGGATGCCATCGCGCCGTTCGACGTCATCGTCATTCCCATCGCCCTGGACAAGTCCTACCGGGTGCGGGAGACCACGGACAATGTCGCCGGACAATTGGAGGCCGCGGGACTGGAGGTGCTGGTGGACGATCGCAATCAGCGGCCCGGATCGAAGTTTGCAGACGCCGACCTGATCGGGATCCCTCACCGGCTGGTGATCGGGGAGCGGGGCCTTGACCGTAGCGAAATCGAGTACAAGTCGCGCCGCAACGATTCGATCGAGATGGTCGCGCTGGACTCGCTGGTGGAGTTCCTGGACTCGAAACGCGCCTGACACGGGTTTCCAGGCCCCGCTGCTGTCAGAAAATCCGGAATCCCGGCTCGACCGGATCGCTCCACTCCTGGACTTCGACGCCCGTCACCCTGGCGCCGGAGGGTCCTTCCCACAGCCAGGCGCACAGCCGCGAGATGGCCTCCGCATCGCCCGCCGCAATGACTTCCACCGTGCCATCGGACAGGTTCCTGGCCGAGCCTCGCAGCGACCACTGTTCGGCCTGGCGCGCGGTAGTCACCCGGTACCAGACACCCTGAACGCGGCCGGACACGATGCAGCGAGCGGCTTGCTCATCCATGGTGGAAATCCAAGGCAGGGCCAAATGGTGGGGGCGGGACGATACTGACGGTTACTCGGGCTAGTCCTCGTCGACAGCCTGACTCGCTAGCAGCGCTTCCACGGCCCGGTTCCTGGCGCGAATCGCGTTTTCCTGCGCCATCCCGTAGTAGCGGGCGCGAAGTTGGGTTTCAGCCTGTTCGAGCAGAGCCCTGGCTTCGTTCAATTCGTCCGGCGCCAGGGTTGCCGCATCCGACTCCTCCGCCGCGGCGATCGCCTGGCGTGCGTCGCTCATTTCCTGTACCGGCGGACCGGCGGCACATGACGCAATCAACAGCGTCAGGAGTATGATAGCGCCTCGGTAACTCATCAATGGACCCTGGAACACCCAAGCGGGAACGTAACAGGGGCGCCAGATTCACGTCAAGCAGCAGGGAGGACATACGTGAAGCCCAGAATCTACCACAATCCCCGATGTTCCAAGTCCCGTGCAACCATGACGCTGCTCGAGTCCAGGGGTATCGATGTGGACGTCATCGAATATCTGAAGACACCGCCGGATGCTGGCGTACTCGCCGGCCTGCTCGAAAAACTCGGAATTCCCGCCCGGAACCTGGTCCGAAAGGGGGAACAGACTTTCCGGTCGGCGGGTGTCGATCTCGATACCGCCAGCGAGACGGCGCTGATCGATTTGATGACCACTCATCCGGTGTTGATCCAGCGGCCCATCGTGGAAACGGCCGAGGCGGCGCGCATCGGCCGCCCTCCGGAACAGGTTCTGGATTTGTTTCCGTAGAGCATGTCCTCAGACGCGAAAATTCTCGTCCTGTACTACTCGCTCAAGGGACGGACGGCGGAGCTGGCGCGATTCGCTGCGCGGGGGGCGGAGTCCGTCGGGGCGGAGGCCATCGTTCGAACGGTGCCACCCGTGTCCGCCACGACCGAAGCCACCGATGCCCCGATACCGGATTCCGGTCCGCCCTTCGCTACCCTGGACGACCTGGCCGACTGCGATGGCCTGCTGCTGGGAAGCCCGACACGGTTCGGCAACATGGCGGCCGCGCTCAAGTACTTCCTCGACTCCACCTCGGGAATCTGGTTGAAGGGCGTCCTGGTCGACAAGCCGTTCGGCGTGTTCACCAGCACCGGTTCGATGCACGGGGGACAGGAAACGACGTTGCTCACCATGGCCCTGCCGCTGATCCATCACGGCATGCTCTGGACCGGAATCCCCTATACGGAACCGCAGGTCACGGCCACGCGCACCGGCGGTGGACCCTACGGCGCGTCACACGTGGAAGTCGACTGGAATCGGTCGCTGTCCGATGACGAACGGGCGCTCGCCAGCGCGCTGGGGCGGCGAGTCGCCGGGCTTGCCGCGGTTCTCAAGTCCCGGGAACCCGCGCCGTAGAAAGTCGCGAAAGCGAATTTGCAACCGATACTTCTGTGGCGCAGGCTCCTGGCAGCGCGATCCTTAGCGCCGTCTGCTAGTTGCGCGACATCAGGAACCGACGCGCCTCCTGCAGGCCGGTGAACGAATCGCGACCGTCCCAGATGGCATTGAGAATCTCGTATTGCCCGGCGGCGCCTTCTTCGTCGCCCATTTGTTCCAGGGCCCTGGCCAGGCCCAGAACCGAGCGGGGCCGGTTCGGCATGCGCAGAAGCGATGTCTCGAACTTTGCCACCGCGTCTTCGGGCCTGCCCAGTTCCAGAAGAATCTCGCCGTACAGTTCGTAGGCCGGCTTGACCGGATCGGCGGCTCCGTTGGGCGGGCGAATCTGCGCGACGATCTCCAGCGCCTCGTCCATCAACTGAACCGCGCCGTCCGCGTCGCCGTGAGCCGTGCGAACAAGGGCGCCGACCTGCTTGTGCATGACCTGAACCCAAAGTCGCCCCGAGCGCATGACGCCGCCGTCGCTGCCGGCAGCCACCAGGCGCGCCAACGCCTCTTCGGCGCTCTCGGCCGTTTCCACGTCACCGGTCCTGACCGCGCTGAGGCCGGTGGCGAGCAGCGTGTGCGGAGAGGTCTCATCGGTGATCTCGTCGATCCGCCACTCCTCGGTCTCGACCACGTAGCGCGCTTCCATCAGCGGCAATGTCATGACCGCCCGGGCCTGGCCCTCGCTTGCGTCGATAATCGCCTCGAGACGGTCGATCCACACACGGGCCTTCTCGTAGTCGCCCAACTGCAGGTCGCCGTATTGGCCCCAGTCCAGCGAGTGCACTGCGTCACCCACCGAGTCCCCGGGCTGCCAGAGGGCCTGCGCCGCGTCGTAGGCGGACTGGTTGCCGGTAGATACCCGGTCCCACATGCCGTGCTGGATGAAAATGTGCGTGGGCATGTGGCGGGCGTGGGATACCGCCGGGGCGATGTCGGCAAAGACATAAGCTGCCGGCAGCGCGATGGGAGCGTGCAGCGGATCGTCGAAGGCGTGGATCACGAAGTGGGCTGCGCCGGGATGGCTGGGATTGCGCTCCAGCACGCCGAGTGCGATGGCGCCGGCCCGCATTTCCAGCCGCAGGCTGTCGTCCGCGAGGGCACGTGCGCCGCTCAGCATGGACAGCGCGTAGAAGGTGGCGATCTCATCGTCCGCCGGATACTGCTCGTACAGGCGGGCCATGGCGTCCATGTAGGCGACGCGGCGCTCCTGCCAACTGCCTTCGCCCCACAGCATCTCGACCGCTTCGAGCAACCCCCTCTCCCGCGCAGTGGGCGCCTTGGCCAGGCGCTCATCCATCGTTGCGCCTAGCCGTGCAAGGGCTTCCCGCGGCGATTCGGCGTTGACCTCGGCCTGCAACGGGTGATTGTAGGAAAGCGACTCGCCCCAGTAGGCCAGTGCAAAATCCGGCTCGATGGCCTGGGCGGCGCGGAACTGCTCGATCGCCTGCTTCCAGCCGAAGCTGTGCAGGATTGCGACACCGCGCAGGAAGTGCTGTTGCGCCTCCTCCGTGGCCGAGGTGGGGAAGTCGATGGTGCCGACATTTTCGAACTGGGTATGGGCGGGTCCGCCCACGGTCAGCGCAACGAGGGCAAACAGGGCGGATGTCAGTCGGATGCTCTTCATGGGATTCGCTCCACGCGTTGGACCTGATCCCGATCCATCATCAGACAAATCGCACATCCGGTCAATTCGGAAAGACATTACCGGATGGTCACTTTGGGATGGGCTGCCAGTGCTGCAACCAGCCGATAGATTCGGATCCGTTGGTTGCAGCGCTACAGTTCGGCGACTATGACCACTCGCTTCTCCTGCCAGGCCTGCGTGCTCCAGTTGAGCACATAGTCCAGGCCGCTGGTGATGCTGGTGAAGACCACCGCAGCACCGGCGATCAACACCCAGATGGCCGGCGGCCAGGCGAAGGCGGCAGCGGTCAGCGTCAGCCCCACGAAAATGAACTGGCATGTGGTGTTGATGCGGCTGATAAGCCTGGGCTCACCCTCCAGCGGAGCCACAAGCCACTGGTAGGCCGCCGCGCCGACGACGATGACCGCGTCCCTCACCACGACCAGAATCGCCAGACTCAGGGGAATCAACCCCAGGTAGGCCAGAGTGAAAAAGACACTGATCGCCAGGAGCTTGTCCGCCGCCGGGTCCAGAATGCTGCCCAACCGCGTACGCCAGTGAAACTGCCGCGCCAGGAAACCGTCCACCGCATCGGATATGCCGGCGATGCCGATCAATATCACGGCCGTGAGGTACTCCTGCTGCGAAAGGAATACCACGATCGGGGCGACCAGGATGACGCGCGCGATGCAGATCGCGTTGGGTATCCAGTTGAGCTGCATGGGCAATCCCGTTCTCGAATCTGTCGGTCTGGTATCTGGAATCAAGTCCCGGGATCGTGACGCCGGGCGCGAGCCGGTATTTTCCCGTTATCTGGTCAGCGAGTAAATCAGGTCGCCGCCGATTTCGCCGCCGCCTGCGGAAGATGCGGAGAGCACTTCACCCAGCGCCAGGACCCTGTTCAGTACCAGGGCGCCGCCTCGGGCTTCCACGCGCAGCGTCATTTCCGCGCCCACAAGTTGTTCGAGCTGCACCGACTGCAGAACACTCAGACTTTCCAGGTAGCTCATCACGCGGCCATAGTCATCCAGCGTCTCGACGCCCGCGACCACGAGGCGTGCGCTCGTCGCGCCGCCGATGCCGCTGAATTCCAGGGCGTAAAGGTCGGCCAGATCGTCGAGGCCCGACCGGACCCCGTCGCCCGGCAACGGGCGCAGGGTCCCGCCCCTCAGCAGGGTCCACTGGGCGGTCTCGATACCCTCGTCGCCCAGGCGGATGCGGCCGCTCAGGACCGCATCCGGCGCGTATCGCTCCGATGCCCGGGTCAGGCGATCGGAGAAATTGCCCCAGACATCGATAAAGTCCACCGCATTCAGGTCCTGCACGTCCATGAGCGGCAGGGAGATGGGGAGTCCGCGCTGATTCGCCGCTTCGAGCAATTCCTCGCGCAACGTCACGGCAGCGGCCTCCACGATCTCGCTGCCCGGGACCGGCGAAGGGCTTGCCGCCAAAATCCCGCGTTCCCCGGGACCCCCGTCGATGGCAACCCAAAGCAATGTCAGCGGACGCTCTTCTCCCCACACAGGCTGGTTTCTGGCCGTCAGCGCTTGCTGCAACCCGGGCGAATCGAAGACGATGAGCAGATTCTCCCTGTCGGGATTACCTCTTTGAACCACAAATCGACCTGCGTCCTGCACCAGGTCCAGCAGGGCCGGATTGATCGGAGCATCGCGTTGGCCGGTGATTCGAATCAGCAATTCACCCATGGCGAACCGGTCGAAGTCCGCATCCGTTCGCAGCGCCCGCTGTGTCGTGACCTGAGAATTCAGCGGTACGGTAACCGTGTAGAGATTTTCGAAAATGGCCGGGAAAACCGCCGCCGGAACGAGGACTGCGGCGATCGCCAGCATGATCGTGCAGGCCGGGACGAGACGTGTCCGGCCAATGGTCTTCCTCATCAGTACACTCGGGATGCCGTACTCTCGTATTATAGCGGTTGGGCGACCCGCCTCCCGGAACCGTGGGCGCTGTGTCAAGGAGAACAAGAGAAGTGCGCGCCAAACCATTGCTGACCTACAAGGCCGCCGGCGTGAATATCGACGCCGGCCAGGAGTTGGTCGAGCGAATCAAGGGCGCCGTCGCGCGGACGCGGCGTGTGGAGGTGCTGGGTGACCTGGGCGGATTCGGCGGCCTGTTCAAGGTGCCGGTGGAGCGATTCCGGCGTCCCATCCTGGTTGCCGGTACCGACGGCGTCGGCACGAAGATTGAACTGGCCATCCAGTATGACGCTCACGAAACCGTCGGTATCGACCTGGTCGCGATGTGCGTCAACGATGTGATCGTCGTCGGCGCCGAACCGTTGTTTTTCCTGGACTACCTAGTCACGCCGAAGCTGGACGTGGACGTCGCTGCGCGCGTCGTCAGCGGAATCGCCAAAGGCTGCGAACACGCTGGGGCCGCCCTCATCGGCGGCGAGACCGCGGAGCATCCGGGCATGCAAATGTCGGTCGACTACGATCTGGCCGGTTTCTGCGTGGGCGTGGTCGAAGAGCCCCAGATCATCGACGGGCAGAACATCAAGCCCGGAGACTCCATTGTGGGCCTGGGATCTTCGGGCCCGCACTCCAATGGTTTCTCGCTCATACGCCGCGTGCTGGAACACACTGGGGCGGACGAGAATACACAGGCCGGCGAACGCTCCCTGATCGAACAACTGCTGACGCCCACCCGAATCTACGCCGATACGATCATCAAGCTGATCAGGGAAGTTTCGGTCAAGGGCATCGTGCACATCACCGGCGGAGGGCTGATCGAGAACATTCCCCGCGTGCTGCCGAACAAGCTGGGCGCACGCCTGGACTCAACCTCCTGGCCTTCGCAACCCGTATTCGACTGGTTGCGGGATGCTGGCGTCGCTGAGGTCGAAATGCTGCGTACCTTCAACTGCGGAGTCGGCATGTGCGTGGTCGTTTCGCCGTCAGACGTCGAGGAAGCCCTCGCGATACTGCAGGACTGCGGCGAGCAGGCCTGGGTCGTCGGCCGTATCGTTCGGGACCGATACGAAAAGGCGCGAGTCAGTTGACAGCCGGCGTGCCGTTCGACGTAGTCATACTGAGTTCGGGTGAAGGCACCAATCTGCAGAACCTGATCGACCACGCCGCCCGGAGCCATGATCGCATTCGCATCGCGGCGGTGTTCTCCGACCATCGAAGCAGGAGCCTGGAGCGCGCGCGGGACGCAGGCATTGCAGCGCATCACCTGTCCGCGAAGGGCTTCGCGGACCGCGAAGCATACGACGCCGCCCTGGGCGACGCCATCGAAGCCCTTGAACCGGACCTGATCGTACTGTCGGGCTTCATGCGGATACTCGGCAAGGCGTTCGTCGCGCGATTCGGCGATCGCATCATCAATATTCACCCCTCCCTGCTGCCAAAGTTCAAGGGTTTGCATACGCATCGCCGCGTGCTCGATGCCGGCGACGCCTTCCACGGCGCCACGGTCCACTTCGTCACCGAGGCACTGGATGCCGGCCCGGGCATCATTCAATGCCGCATCCCGGTGCTGGCGGGCGACGACGAAGCAAGCCTTGCGGCGCGCATTCACGAAGTCGAATACATGATTTTTCCCCGCGCCGTGGAATGGTGCGCCGGCGGACTGGTCCAATTCACCGGTGATGAAGCGGTTTTCGACGGTATGCCCATGATCGGGCCGGTGCAGGTGAAGCATGAAAGTTGATGTCCCGGTCGCAGCGCTCCTGTGCTTCGCTGCCGGCGTCGCCACCGGAAGTGTCCATGCCGCGGACGAACTGCCGCGCTACAACGCCGTCTATGAGGTCTACGACCGGGGCCGCGCCGTCGGCGATGCGGAGTTCTCGGTGACGCTTCTGGATGCCGGGCTAAGCATCTACGAGTTTCGCTCCGTATCGCGCGTCAGGGGCCTGTACCGGCTGTTCGTGCCGAGGCCGGTGGAAGAACTCAGCGTGTTCGTTCTTGAGGACAGGCAGATCCGGCCCCTGACGTATTCGCTGCATGACGGCACCCGGCGGGAGCGGAACAGTTTCAACATCGAGTTCGACTGGGAACGCAGTCGCGCCGCCATCGCGGCCGGAGAGTCCCGCCTGGAGCCGCGGTTGCTGCCTGGCGCGCTGGACCGGGGAAGCCTGCATGTCGCGCTGATGCTGCTGGGCGACGACTTCTCTGCGGGGCAGGTGACTCTTCTTGACATGGATGGCCCCGAAATCCACGAGTTGCGCGCGGACGGGGAGGAAACGCTGGAATCGCCGCTTGGCCCGGTCCTGACCCGAAAGCTGATCCAGCAACGGCTGGGCTCCTCGCGCCGGACCCTGATATGGCTGGCCCCCGACCTGCGCAACCTGCCGGTTCGCATCGAGCGGCAGAACGACGGCGAAACCCGTGCAGCGTTCCGGCTCGAAAGCGTGCAGTGGCACGAGCAGCGTCCGTGACGAGCAGATATCCGCGGAGACAGGTTCCGCCCGCGAGCGCCGTGCGCAAGAGTGTAGTCGTAGACCCAGGCCGCCCGGCCCGAGGCCCCGCGCGCGAGCACGATGCGCACGAGCGCCGAACGTGCGTATGCATTATCCCTTCGGCAGCGTGACTCCCGTCTGCCCCTGATACTTGCCGTTGCGGTCCCGGTAGCTGATCTCGCATACCTCGTCCGCCTCGAAGAAGATCATCTGGGCGACGCCTTCGTTGGCGTAGATTTTCGCCGGCAGTGGCGTGGTATTGGAAAACTCCAGCGTCACATGCCCCTCCCACTCGGGTTCCAGGGGCGTGACATTGACGATGATGCCGCAGCGGGCATAGGTCGACTTGCCCAGGCAGATGGTCAATACGTTGCGCGGGATGCGAAAGTACTCGACCGTTCTCGCCAGCGCGAAGGAATTCGGGGGCACGATGCAGATCTCGCCCTGCTTGTCGACAAAACTGGAGTCGTCAAATCCCTTGGGGTCGACGATCGCGGAATTGATGTTGGTGAAGACCTTGAATTCCGCCGCGCAGCGCACATCGTAGCCGTAGCTCGAAGTGCCGTAGGAAATCACTCTTTCGCCGCCCAGGCGCCGTACCTGTTCCTCCTGAAACGGCTCGATCATCCCCTGTTCGAGCGCCATGCGTCGAATCCACCCATCCGAGCGGATGGTCACGTGTTTTCCTCCACGGTGATCGTGGGGAACAACTGACTGTAGTCCTTCCCCTCCGAGGCCAGTTGCGCGCCCGCCGCCCTCGCGATCTGCAGATAGTACCGCGCCAGAGAGCCGTCCGGTTCGGCAATCACAGTGGGCTCACCGCGATCCGTAGTTTCACGGATGCGGCCGTCCAGCGGCAGTCCTCCCAGCATAGGCAGGTCGTACTCGACAGCCAGCCGCTCCGCGCCGCCATGGCCGAAGATGGGCTCCTCGTGCCCGCAACTGGAGCAGATGTGCCGGCTCATGTTCTCCACGATGCCCAGAATCGGCACGTTGACTTTCTGGAACATTTCAAGACCCTTGCGGGCATCCGCCAGCGAAATGGCCTGGGGCGTGGTCACGATGATCGCGCCGCTCACCGACACGCGCTGGGAGAGCGTAAGCTGGATGTCGCCGGTACCGGGCGGCATGTCCACCAGCAGGTAGTCGAGCCGGCCCCAGTTGGTATCGTTCAGCAACTGGTTCAGCGCCGACGTCACCATGGGCCCGCGCCAGGCCATCGGCTGGCGCTCGTCCACCAGGAACCCGATGGACATGGCCTTGATTCCATGAGCCTCCAAGGGTTCCAGCGACTTGCCGTCCCTGCTCACGGGCCGCTGGCCCATCAACCCCAGCATCCGCGGCTGACTGGGCCCGTAGATGTCCGCATCGAGTATCCCCACCCGCGCGCCCTCCTGCGCAAACGCCAGTGCCAGATTCACCGTGACGGTGGATTTGCCCACGCCGCCCTTCCCCGAAGCCACGGCGATCAGGTTGCTGACGCCCCCCATCGGCTTGAGCCCGTGTTGCACGGAGTGGGACTCCACCGCCCAGTCCACGGAGATCTCAATATCGGCTTCGATACCCAGTGACGACGTGTGGTCACGCAACGCATCCGCCAACTCATCGGCGCTGCGTTCGGTCGGAAAACCTACGCGAACGGCAACCCGATACCCGTTCGCGGCGGACTCGACCTTGAGTCGAGCACCCGAGTCGCCCAGGCCGAGATTCGTATTGGGGATCAAGAAGGTACGAACGCGCTCCTCGAGCGCCGCCTGTTCCTGGCTGCTCATGCGGGAATTCCGAAATTCTGGAAACCGCAATTGTCGAACTTCAATCCGTTCAAAGCAATCGCTGGCCCGGTGTTCTCTTCCACAGGTTCCTGCCCATTCCGAGCGAGCCCGAGGCACCGACGCAAGGCGGGAGCATCGCCGATGCTCCGATGGCATAATCGCGCACCAATCCCTGTACCACGTCAATTCCCCGATCGGAGTCCCGCGCAGTGGCCGACCCACGCGAAATTCTGGTGACCAGCGCGCTGCCCTACGCCAGTGGTCCGCTGCATCTCGGGCACCTGGTGGAGTACACCCAGACGGACATCTGGGTGCGATTCCAGCGCATGCGCGGCCACCGTTGCATCTACGTTTGCGCCAGTGACGCGCACGGTACGCCGACGATGTTGCGGGCGGATGAGGCGGGGGTCGCTCCGGAGACGCTGGTCGCCGAGGTCGCGGAAGGGCATCGCAAGGATTTCGAGCGCTTCAGGATCAGCGTCGACAACTACCAGACGACGCACTCCGCGGAAAATCTGGAACTGACCCGGGAGATGTATCGGCGTCTCAGGGAGAACGGATACATCGACCGGAGGGTCATCACCCAGGCGTACGACGATGAGCGGCGCATGTTCCTGCCCGATCGATACGTGCGCGGCGAGTGCCCGTCCTGCGGGGCGGAGGACCAGTACGGCGACGCCTGCGAGGTCTGCAGCGCAACCTACGCACCGATGGACCTGAAGAATCCCGTCTCGGTGGTGTCGGGGACCACGCCGTCGTTACGCGAATCCGAACATTTCTTCTTCCGGCTGAGCGCGTTCGAGGAGGAACTCAGGGCGTGGGTGCCCGAACACGTCGATGCCTCCATGGTGAGAAAGCTCGAAGAGTGGTTCCGGGCCGGGCTCAAGGACTGGGACATTTCGCGGGACGAGCCCTACTTCGGCTTCGAGATCCCCGGCGAGACCGGCAAGTACTTCTATGTCTGGTTCGACGCGCCCATCGGCTACATGGCGAGTTTCCTGCAGCTATGCAGGCAATCCGCGGCGGCGGGCGGCGAAACGCGCGGCACCGGCGCTGAATCCGGCGACAGCCGGCACGGCGCCAGCCTCGACTTCGACGCCTACTGGGCCGCCGACGCGAAAACCGAGTTGTACCACTTCATCGGCAAGGACATCGTCTATTTCCACACCCTGTTCTGGCCGTCCGTGCTCAGCGGCGCGGGGTATCGCAAGCCCTCCGGCGTCTTCGTGCACGGGTTTCTCACCGTGGACGGAAAAAAGATGTCCAAGCGCAGGGGCACCTTCATCATGGCCTCCACCTACGCGAAACACCTGGACCCGGATTACCTGCGTTATTACTTCGCCGCCAAGCTCAGCAAGTCGGCGGACGATATCGACCTGAACCTGGACGACTTCATCGCCCGGCTCAACTCGGACCTTGTCGGAAAGGTGGTCAATATCGCCAGCCGTTGCGCCGGATTCATTCACCGCCACAACGGCGGCAGGCTCGGCGATATCCTCCACGACGAGGAGCTGTACCGAAGTTTTGCCGACGCCGCGCAGCAAATCGAAGCCGACTACGAACAGCGCGACTACTCCCGCGCACTGAAACGCATCATCGCGCTGGCCGATCGCGCCAATCGCTACATCGACAGCGAGAAACCCTGGATTCTCGCGAAGGATCCGCAGCAGTCGCAACGCGTGGTCGACGTCTGCACGCAGGGGATCAACCTGTTTCGCTCGCTGATGGTGTACCTCAAGCCCGTCGTCCCGGGACTGGCGGAGCGTGCGGAAGAGTTTCTCAACGGGGCCCCGCTCGCATGGAGCGATGCGGGCACGCCCCTGCTGGATCATCGCCTCCGGAGATTCCGGAGTCTGCTGGAGCGAGTACCCCCCAAGGAGGTCCAAGCCATGGTCGACGAGAGCCGCACCGGCCCCGACACCCCCAAACCCACCTACAAGGACGAGATCGACATCGAGCAGTTCGCAAGGGTCGACATGCGCATCGCCCGGGTCATTGAAGCCGGTTACGTGGAGGGCGCGGACAGGTTGCTGAAGCTGCGCCTGGACCTGGGCGGCGACGAGCGGGAGGTGTTTGCGGGCATTCGCTCCGCCTACCGCCCGGAGGACCTGGTGGAAAGGCTGGTGGTGGTGGTCGCCAACCTCAAACCCCGGAAGATGCGTTTCGGCACCTCCCAAGGCATGATATTGGCCAGTGGCCCCGGGGGGAGCGACATCTTTCTCCTGAGTCCGGACAGCGGCGCCAAACCCGGCATGAAGGTCACCTGAGCCACATGGGGGAGCCGGCGGTTATCATGTTCCCGACCGCCCCGAGCAAAGAACAGGTCGTCCGAACAACATGACGGAGTTGGTGGTAATCATTTTCTCGGCCGCTCTGGTCAACAACTTCGTATTGGTTCAGTTTCTCGGGCTCTGCCCCTTTCTCGGCGCGACGTGCAAGCTGGAAGGCGCCCTGGGCATGGGGCTGGCCACAGGCCTGGTGCTGACGCTGGCCTCCGCATTCAGCTACCTCGTGGAGCGGTTCGTATTGATCCCATTGGATGTCACCTACCTTCGCCTGGTGTCTTTCATCGTGGTCATCGGCGCGGCGGTGCAATTCACCGAGCTGGTATTGAGCCGCGCCTTTCCCCTGCTTCACAAGGTTCTCGGCATCTACATTCCGCTGATCGCCAGCAATTGCGCCGTGCTCGGCGTCGCGCTGTTGAACTCCAATGCCAGCCGCAGCCTGGCGGCCGCCATCTTCTACGGCGCGGGCGCCGCGCTGGGCTTCGGCATCGTCCTGGTGCTGCTGAGCAGCCTGCGCGAACGCCTGGAAGGCGAAGACGTTCCGGCGCCGTTCCGCGGCTCGGCGATCACGCTGGTCACTGCCGGTATCCTGTCGCTGGCTTTCTTCGGGTTCAATGGCTTCAGCCGTCTTTGATGGTCACCGGCACCGTTGTCCTGTCGAGTCTCGCGATCGCACTGGCCATCGGGCTGGTGCTGTGCAGCCGCTACATGGCGCAGTCGGAAGATTCCGTCGTTGACGAAGTCGAGCGAATACTGCCCCGGATCCAGTGTGCACAGTGCGGCTATCCCGGCTGCCGGCCCTATGCTGCCGCCATCGTTGCCGAGTCGGCGCCGCTCAACCTCTGCCCTCCCGGCGGCGAGGATACGGTAAGGCGACTCGCGAGGTTCCTCGGGCGCGACGCCGCTCACCTTGCAAGTCCGGCGGCCGTCGCGGGAGTCGCCGCGGTTCCGGCCAGCCTGGACGACATCGCCGTTATCGACGAGGACTTGTGCATCGGGTGCAATCTCTGCGTGCGCGCCTGTCCCGTGGATGCCATCGTGGGCGTTCACCAGATGATGCACACGGTGATAACCGATCACTGCACCGGGTGTGCGCTGTGCCTGCCGCCCTGCCCCGTGGACTGCATTTCTCTGACGCCGCGCCATGCTTGAGCGGAGCCTTCAGCGCGAGCTTTCCGGCGGCTTCAGAATCAGGGCGAGGAAGGCGATGTCTACGGGCACGCCCATTGCCCGTGGGCTCTTGCCCGAGCGCCTGATTATTCCAATGGACCAGCAGGCGGGGCCGGCAGCGGTTCCGGTCGTGGAAGTCGGCCAGCGGGTACGCAAGGGAGAAATGATCGGCCGGCCCGGAGGCTTGCGTTCGGCGGGCGTACATGCATCGGCTTCGGGCACGATCGGCGCAATTCGGGAGGGACCTGTACCCACGGTCAACGGACTGACGACTTCGCTGTGCGTGCACCTGCAAACCGACGGCCGGGATGAGCAGGCGCCGTCCGAGGGCTGGCCGAGAGAGCGGGATGCGCGAATCGATGCCATCTGCAATGCCGGAATCGTGGGTCTGGGCGGTGCAGTCTTTTCTACCGCGGAGAAACTGCGCGACGATGCCGAATGCGATCTGCTGATTCTCAACGGCGCCGAGTGCGAGCCCTACATCAGTTGCGACGATATGCTGATGCGGGAGCATCCGCTGGAGGTTGTCCGCGGTGCGCTGGCCATGATGGACCTGACGGGGGCTGAGTCAACCGTATTCGCGGTCGAACGGGACAAGCCGGATGCGCTGCGGGCCGTACGCGAGGCCGCCGCGCAACTGGGCGATACGCGGATCGAGTTTGCCCGGGTGCCCACGGTCTATCCCGCCGGCGGAGAACGGCAGCTGGTCGAGTTGCTGACCGGGCGCGAGGTGCCCAGCGGCAGCTATCCCCCCGCGGCCGGGTGCATCTGCCAGAACGTGGGCACGGCTTTCGCGCTGGATCGATTCATGCGGCGCGGCGAACCGCTGACCAGCCGGATCGTGACGGTCACCGGCAACGGTGTCGCCCATCCAGCCAACGTGGAAGTGCCAATCGGCACGCCCATTGGCGACCTGATCCACTTTTGCGGCGGCTACCGGGGCGACGTGACGCGGCTGATCCTCGGCGGAAACATGATGGGCTATGCGCTTCCCGGCGACGACTTGCCCATCACCAAGGCAGGCAACTGCATCGTCGCGGCTCATGCGGACGAGATCCGGGAATCCACCGGAGAGTGGCCGTGCATCCGCTGCGGCGATTGCGCCGACGTCTGCCCTCCCCGGCTGCTGCCCCAGCAACTGCTGCGGGCAGCCACCGTTCGGGATTTCGACCAACTGGACTCCCTGGGCCTGAACGACTGCATCGAGTGCGGATGCTGCGACATCGCCTGCCCCAGCCAGATCGCGCTGACCGAACGATTCAGGCAGGCCAAACAGGCATGGGCGGTGGTCTCGCAACGCGCCGCGATGGCGGACCTTGCAACTCGGCGTCACCGGCGCAAGCTGGCGCGGTTGGCGGCACAGACCGAGGACATCCACCGGCAACAGGACGACCTGATCGCCGCGATCGGCAGCGAGGACAGCCGGGCAATGATCGAAGCTGCGGTGGCGCGGGCGAGCAGGCGGCGCGGCGAGAGCGACACGGCTCACTGATGCGATTTGAACTGAAACCGCCGCCCCACGCCCTTCCCACCACCAGCGTGCCGAAGGTGATGCGCCATGTGATCTACGCGCTGGCGCCCGCGGCATTCGCCCACGTGTGGTTCTTCGGATGGGGCATCTGCATCAACGCGCTGATAGCCACTGCAGCGGCCCTGGGCGCGGAGGCCCTCATGCTTCGCGTGCGAAGCCGGCCCGTCAAACCCGCGCTGCTCGACGGTACGGCGACGGTCACGGCCGTGCTGCTGGCCTTCGCGATCCCGCCCCTGGCACCCTGGTGGGTGCCGGTGATCGGCGCCGTTTCGGCCATCGTGCTCGCCAAGCACCTGTACGGCGGGCTGGGATCGAACCTGTTCAATCCCGCGATGGTGGGATACGCGGTGTTGCTGATTTCCTTCCCGGTGGAAATGACCTACTGGCTACCCCCGCGTGGCGCAGAACTCGGGCATTCGCCCGTTGGCGCCTGGGACAGCCTGCGCTTCGCAGTGACCGGCTCGCTGCCCCAGGCGCTTGCCGTCGACGCAGTCACCCAGGCTACTCCGCTGGACCTGGTGCGCGAAGGGCTGACCAGCATGCAAACGCTGGCGGAAGTACAGGCCGGCCCCCTGTTCGGCGGCATGGGCGGCCGGGGCTGGGATTGGGTCAACAGCCTGATCGCCGTCGGCGGCCTCTACCTGCTGTTTCGCGGCATTATCCGTTGGCACATCCCCGTCTCGATGCTGGCGGCTATCGTGGTGCTCGCGGCGGTATTCCACACAATCGATGCCAGCCGCTTCGCGTCGGCGAGCTTTCATCTGTTCAGCGGTGCGAGTCTGCTGGGCGCCTTTTTCATTGCCACCGATCCCGTCTCCGCTGCGACGACCAACCGGGGCCGGCTGATTTACGGGGCGGGGATTGGCATACTCGTCTACGCAATCCGTACCTGGGGCGGCTATCCGGACGGTGTCGCCTTCGCCGTGCTGCTGATGAACGCAACGGTGCCCCTGCTGGACCGCTACACCAGACCGAGGATTTATGGCCGACCGAGATAGACAAGGCTTGCGCGCCGTCCTGGTGGTTGCCGCGATCGCTGTGTGCGCGGCCGGGCTGATCTCTGCCAGCCACGAAATCAGCGCCGAGCGGATCGAGCGCAACATTGCCGAGCGGGTGATGCAGTCGCTACACGAAGTGCTGGACCCGTCCCTCTACGATAACGACCTGATCGGATCGCAGGTTCAGGTGATCGATCCCGACCTGCTCGGCACCACGGATCCCGTTCAGGTGTTCCTGGCCACGCGCGACGGCGAACCCGCCGCGGCGATCTTTGCTTCGGTCGCCCCACTCGGCTACAACGGCGCCATAGACCTCCTCGTCGGGGTCGATGCCGAGGGCGTGATCCAGGGCGTGCGCGTGACCGATCATCGGGAAACGCCCGGACTGGGTGACCAGATCGAGATTTCGATTTCCGACTGGATCACCGGATTCGACGGGACCAGCCTCGCGGACCCGCCGCTCCCGCAGTGGGCGGTGACGGCGGACGGCGGGCGGTTCGACGCCTTCACCGGGGCGACGGTGACGCCCCGGGCGGTAGTCCGGGCGGTACGGGATACGCTCGTCTATTTCGATGAAAACCAGGCTGAACTGTTCGAGCGCGCCGCTGCCGAGGAGGCTGACGCGACGGGTGCGGAAACGGAAGCGGTACCCGAACGCGTGCGAGCGCTGGTCGCCGATGGCAGACTGCGCCTGCATCGAACCGCGGTTCCGGGTCCCGCGGGAGCGCCCCTTCCATGAACGGCGCGGGAACACTCTTCGCGGACGGATTCTGGCGCAACAACGCCGCGTTCGTGCAGTTGCTGGGGCTCTGTCCGCTGCTGGCCATCACTACGACACTGGTCAATGGGCTTGCCCTGGGCATCGCCACCACCCTGGTGCTGATCGCGACCAATTCGGTGGTGTCCCTGATCCGGGGGGCTCTGGTGCCGAGCGTTCGAATCCTGATTTTCGTGCTCATCATCGCTTCCCTGGTCACCACCATCGACATGTTGGCCAATGCGTTCTTCCACGACCTGTACCGGGTACTCGGACTGTTCATCCCCCTGATCATCACCAACTGCGCCATCCTGGCGCAGGCCGAATCGGTGGCCAGCCGCCACCGAATCGGCCGGGCCGCATTGTCCGGCCTGGCGACGGGCCTGGGATTTGCCGCGGCCCTGGTCATGCTGGGCGGGCTGAGGGAAATCGTCGGAACCGGCACGCTGTTCTCCGGCATGGAGTTTCTGCTGGGCGAAGCGGCCCGGGACGTCTACCTGGACCTGCCGTATGACGGCATGTTGGCGGCGATCCTGCCACCCGGTGCTTTCTTCGGACTGGCCGTGCTGATTGCCGCGCGCAACTACCTGGCGGACAGGAAGAAGCCTGATCCTGCCCGGCGCGAAGCAGCGGCGATCCGACAATGATGTCCGCGCTCACACCGTGAACCGCGTACGCATTCCGTGATCGCAGAGCCCGCGCCATGAACGCAGCAAAACGCCGCAAGATCTACGAGCGGCTGGCCGCCGCCAACCCTGAACCGACCACGGAACTGAACTACAACTCGCCTTTCGAGTTGCTGGTGGCGGTGGTTCTCTCGGCGCAGGCGACCGACGTCGGAGTCAACAAGGCCACTGCCGGTTTGTTCAGGGCCGCCAGTACGCCGGAGGCGATGCTGGCGCTGGGCGAAGCCGGACTCCGGGAATACATCAAGAGCATCGGGCTGTTCAATACCAAGGCAAAGAACATACACCGCACCTGTGCCATCCTGGTGGATGAACATGGCGGCGAAGTGCCGACGGACCGCAAGTCGCTGGAAGCCCTGCCCGGCGTGGGCAGGAAAACCGCCAACGTGATCCTCAACACGGCCTTCGGGCAGCCGACCATCGCCGTGGACACCCACATCTTTCGCCTCTCGAACAGGACGGGGCTCGCACCGGGCAAGGACGTGCGAACGGTCGAGGACAGACTGGTGCGCGTCACGCCCCTGGAGTTCAGGAAGAACGCCCATCACTGGCTGATCCTGCACGGCCGTTACGTCTGCAAGGCACGCAAACCCGAGTGTCCCCACTGCGTCATCGCGAATCTTTGCGAGTACAAGGAAAAGGTGGCGGACCGGGTTGGCTGACAGGCGCCCAGGCGACCGGCACGGTTGGAGTCGTCAACGCGCTGCCGCACCCGGTGGCGAAGCCGTCGGGGCGCTGCCACGCCCATGATAAGATCGCTGGTCGACTCATCCACACGTTCGGAGACCACGTGAAACTCATCATCGCCCTGTTGCCACTGGCCCTGGGTCTCGCTGCCAATCACGCGTCCGCTCATCATTCCTTCGCAGCGTCGTTCACGGAGGACGAGATCGTTCGCGAGGGCATCGTCAACCGGTACGTATTCAGGAATCCGCACGTGATCCTCTTCATGTCGGTCGAGGACGGGAACGGAGAGCAGGCCGAGTGGATGGTCGAGGGCAGTGCCGCGACGGGCCTGCGCAGGGCCGGATGGTCTGCCGACACGATCCAGCCGGGCGACCTCGTGCGCATTACCGGCAACGCAGGCCGCGATGGCAAGCTGATGATCTCGATGGAACATGTCGAGGTCCTCGATCCCGATTCGCAGGCAGTCCTTCGAATCCCGTCGATGGACAGCGATCGAACCGAGGTGGCCGCGGGCGAGAACGTGTCCATCCCCTTGCATCTGCCAGACGGGCGCCCGAACCTGACGGGCGCCTGGACCCGGGGACGCGACGGCCCGGGATTCCGCAATCATCGCCTGCCCCCCTTCAACGAGGCCGGCGCGGCGCTGCAGGCCGAGTGGGACCCGATCGACGACCCGCAAGTCGCCTGCGAAGACCCGGGCCTCATACGACAGGCCGGTTTCACTCCTCATCCCGTGCGCATCGAGCAGAATGACGACCATGTCGTGATCTCGTACGAGGAGTATGGCGGCGTGCGCACGATCTACTTCGATGACAGGGATATCACCGACGAGTTTCGCCGTCTTGGCCAGTCCGTGGCACGCTACGAGGGCGACACCCTGGTCATCGAGTCGACCCACCTGCCGGCGAATCCCACTGGCACGCCCGGCCACTGGCTGAGCGACCAGGCAACCACGGTCGAGACCTATCGCCGCCTGGATGACCCCACTCAGGGGCCCATGGTTGAGATGGAGATGATCATCACGGACCCGGGTTATCTGACGGAACCCTGGGAAATGGTCTGGAAAAAACTCTACACGGAAGGTTACGAGTTCATTCCCGTGGAGTGTTACGCACCGTACTGACCGGCCCACTCTCAGCGGTTATGCAGCGTTCACCCCCGATGGACGGCGCGGTGCCATGCTATCAGCGTATGGCTACGGGGTGAACGGGGCTCTGTACCGCACCGACGAACCGCGGTGCGGCGAGCACGAAGAGGAACTCGTGGGCGCCGTCGCGGGCCAATTCTCCGGTGCGGATGTTTTCAAGAATATGGACACCGTGCCTGACCAGCAGCGCGCTGTGCACCGGCAGGCGCTCGTCAGCATTCTCGCCCGGGATCACGTCGAGAGCCCAGGTATCGATGCCCACCGCGACCACCCCGAGACCGGCAAGGTATTCGGCTCCGTCCACGCCCAGTCCGGCCACGGACTCCATGAAGCGCGCGGGATCGCTGTCGATCAGCTGCAGGGAGCCCGTGTGCAGCAGTACCACGTCGCCCCGGCGAATCTCGATTCCCTGCCGCGCCATGGCGCTTTCCAGTTCCTGCCGATTGATCGCGGTCCCGCCGGGAACCAGGTCCGTACCAAGGTCTGCCGCGATATCCAGCAGGACACCGCGCGTGACGATGGGCGGGACCTCGTGGATGCTGTATCGGATGACGCCGTCCGGTCGAAGGACGTCCTCGATCGGCACGTTGTTGTAGTGATGGCTGTCGACGCCCGCGTGTGCGAAGCCGTCGATCTGCGTGCCGATCCCGAGCCATGAGATGAGCAGATCGTCATTGCCGTTTGCCCTGTTGGAACCCCTGACAACCCCTTCATCCGTGTAGATCCGGCTCACCTGTATCTGGTAGTTGCGTGTCCCGAAGGCCGGTGTGCCGGGCCCGGTGGGTATGGCAAGCGAATAGACCTTGCCGTCACGGACCAGACCCGCCGCTTCGAGCACAATTTCGGCTGACAGGTTGTTCACGGCGCCGAGCGTATCGTCGGGGCCGTAGGGAGACGGGAGCAGACTCTCCTGTGCGCTGACGGGAATGGAGCCCAGGGATCCCAATGCTGCGCAGAGAACAAAGATTACTGCGAGGCGCTCGATCCGGGACGAGTTGTATTGACCGATCATGTGGACCTCAGAAAATCGCGACTGGATTGAGCGGGGAACCGGTGCCGCCCGGAACACGCAAGGGCGCGGCCGCGATGGCAAACTCCCATCGCCCTGCTCCCGCGGCGTATTCGGCGGCGGCCTCCAGGTCCAGGCTATCGAATATCGGCGTACCCATGGCGACAAGCAGCAACGTGTGCAGTGGCCACCGGTTGTTTTCCACGTTGGACGGGGCCACATCGACGACCGCATCGCTGCCGACCACTGCGACATCGCGTTCACGCAGCCAGGCCGCAGTCGTATAGTGCAGTCCGGCCGCCGCTTCGGCGACATCCCATGCGCCCAACGCTTCGCGGCGCGCCCAGCGTCCTGTTCTGAACAGCACCACGTCGCCAGGTTCGATGGACGTTTCGAACTGCCGCTCCCAGGTATCCAGTTCCTCGCTGTAAACGGCGGTGCCCGGCTCAAGCCAGGGCACGCCCCTGAGACGAGCCAGGTCGACAAGCACTGCGCGCGTGAAGATTCCATCTTCCATCGCCGTGATACCCACCAGACTGCACCCATCTTCGCTGACGGTATCGATCGCGAAACCGTTGTAGGTCTCGCCGTCATAGAAGCGGTGGCAGAGCGCATCCAGGTGCGAATGTACAAACCCATGATACTCAACCCCGATGTGATCGAAAAACCACTCCGGCGCTGCCTCGATTTGATATAGCGCGTGGGAATAAGGCATCGGATTGTCTGGCGTCACGTCGGTCAGTGTTTCGTGTGCCAGTGAAACAGTCACGCCATCCACGACGAGTCCGGCGGCGGCAATTCGTTTGGAAGGCGTGATCAGATTTACGGTCCCGAGTTGATCGTCCGCGCCCCACCGGCCGCGATTGGAGACCTCGCGCATCAGTTCGTCATATTGCTCTTTCGGGACTACATCCTGCGCGCGCGCTTTCCACCCGACGCCGTGCCACATCACGATGCCTACGGCAAGAATTACTATGGATAATTTCATCCTGGGCTCCCTGAATTTTGCGGTAGGGCTTCTTGAACGGGACATCGTTCGTCGCGGACTGGTGATGACAAATTGAATCGCCGGAATTATATCGGGCGGTTCCGCCGGGTGTGATTCTGCTAATATCGCCGCCGACACCGTGGAGGGCCCGGATCGCCTGTTGGTGGTACTACCCACAAGACTGACATGAGCGCCGCGAATCAGGCTGCCGGCCAGGCTGCAGGACCGTCTCCGGGCATTGCCGGACGCTTTCGCGGCTTCCTGCCCGTGGTCGTGGACGTGGAGACGGGCGGGTTCAATCCCGCCACCGACGCGCTGCTTGAGATTGCCGCGGTTCTGTTGCGGCTGGACGATGGCGGAGAACTGCACCCGGCCGAGTCTGTCCGCTATCACGTAGAGCCCTTTCCAGGCGCGCGCCTCGACCCGGCCTCCCTGGAGGTCACTGGCATCGACCCATTCCATCCGTTCCGCCTGGCCGTGGACGAAAACGAAGCGTTGCGTGGCGTGTTCGACATGGTTCGCAAGGAAATCAAGGCACAAAAATGCAACCGGGCCGTGCTTGTGGGTCACAACTCGTTTTTCGACCTGCAGTTCGTCCATGCGGCAGCGGAGCGCAACAAGATCAAGCGCAATCCGTTTCACCCGTTCTCGAGCTTCGACACTGCAACGCTCGCAGGTGTCGCCTATGGCCAGACAGTACTCAGCCGCGCCGTCACTGCCGCAGGAATAGCGTGGGACGAAAGCCAGGCCCATTCGGCCGCGTACGACGCCGATGTCACGGCGCGAGTGTTCTGCGAAATCGTGAACCGGTTCAGGCCGGTGTACGAGGGCTTGATCGACGGTTAGCCGCCTGCACTATGGTTGGCTAGAGTGTTTCCAGGCCCAAATGCTGCTGAATCTGCTCGAAATCCCTGTCGGAATGAAGCAGGGCGTGCCGGTTCTCCATGCAATAGGTGGCGATCAGCATGACGATTGTCTTGCGCACGGTAACGCCCCTGGCGCGAAGCACGCGGTAGTTTCGAGCGCTGGCCAGCGCGATGTCCCGGCCGACCATGGGCTCGAACATGAGCGTGTCCATCGCGTCAAGCGCTCTGCGAACGTCGAGGTCGGAACGAAAGCCTTGCAGGACCTCCGCGAGGATCAGATCGCCAATCACGACTGGTTCGACGCCGAGAATGCCGTCGAGAAGTAACGTCTCCCGGGTCTCCGTGCCGTTGAAATAGCCGATCCAGACGGAGGAATCGACGACGATCACCGATCGCGCCGCATCTCGTCAAGAGAGCCTTCCCAGCGTAACTTCCCACGCAACTGCCGGATACGGGCCTGGTTCCGTGTACGCACCAACAGGCGCAGTCCCTCCTCCACAGCAGCCTTCTTGGTCCTGTATCCGCCTGCCTTCAATGCCTCCGCCATAAGGGCGTCGTCGATCTCGATGTTGGTGCGCATGCTGGCTCCTGATGTGTATAGATTAGTGAATTATACACATGACACAGATCCAGATCATGACGTCGCATTCGCGCCGGCGTTACGTCGTCGATCCATTTAACCCAATACCTGCGAACGTCACCCAAGGCAATAAGCCGTATCCGCGTGCCGGGCCCTTACCGTAACTCCACGCCAGGGCGAACGGCGGCCTGTCAGTCCGCTTCGGTCTCCGGATGCGGTGCCGCGGACTCCACAACGGTCTTCAGTTCGCCGGAATGGTACATCTCTAGGGCGATGTCGCAGCCGCCGATCAGTTCGCCGTTGACGTAGAGCTGGGGATACGTGGGCCAGTTGGAATAGACCTTCAACGCCTCGCGAACCTCCGGATCCTCGAAGATATTGACGAAGGCGAAGGGCTTGCCCACGGCCCGCAGCGCGGCCACGGTCTGCGCGGAAAAACCGCACTGGGGAAAGTCAGGCGTGCCCTTCATGTAGAGCAGCACCGGATGGCTGCGCAGTTGGCTCTCGATCCTTTCGTTGACATCCATCGCTTCCACAGACCTCCGTTGACAAGCGACCCGCGGCCATCGGCTTCCTGCCTGGGAAAGCCGTTTTGCAGCGGGCTGGTGATTGAATAATGCGGGTCCCTAACCTATTCTTCAAGTTCCGAAAACAATGGTCCGATCGAGCAGGTCTGATCGAGTCCGGAAAACTCTACGCCCAAGAATATCGGAGAGGAAATCTACACATGAATCCGCTGAATACTGTAAAGGGAACTATTGGTGCCGGTGTTGCTCTTGCCATCCTGATCGGTCTTGTCACCATGGGAGGCGCCACCTGGAACCTTGCGAGCGAAATTAGTCTGATCGTATGGATTCATGTCCTTGCGGGCATTACCTGGATCGGCCTGCTTTATTATTTCAATTTTGTCCAAGTCCCGGCACTAGCGGAAGCCGCATCGGACGAGGGCGGCCCCGGGGGGGCTGGTATCACCAAGTACGTTGCACCTCGGGCGTTATGGTGGTTCCGATGGGGTGCGGTCGTAACATGGCTTTCCGGGGCATTGGCCTTGATACGGCTTGGGCACTTTGACGATGCTTTGGTATTGGGATTGGGTGCCGCTGACGACCGAGGTCTGCTGATTGGTGTCGGCGCTTGGTTGGGCACGATTATGCTATTCAACGTCTGGGTGCTCATTTGGCCCAATCAGAAGAAGATCCTCGGAATGGTAGACGCGTCAGACGACGAGATCGCAAAGGCGCGTCGGGTAGCCTTTCTCGCCTCACGCACTAACACGCTGCTATCCATCCCTATGCTGATGAGTATGGTCGGCTATGGGCATGGTAGCTTTATCATCTAGACGGCAAGTCGACAGGCTCTTGAAGCCCGGAAAGGCAGACCGCCTTTCCGGGCTTTTTCGTGTTCCGCGCTAAACTTCCCTAATGATGGATACACTCATCTCTGCCGATGCGGTCTCGAAAGCAGTGGCGCAGGCGCTGCGTGAGGATGTCGGTGCGGGTGACCTGACCGCCGAACTGATCCCGGCGGATGACACGGCGAATGCACGAGTCATTGCACGGGAAGGCTGTACTCTCTGTGGAACCGCCTGGTTTGCCGAGGTGTTCCACCAGCTTGACACAGACGTCACGGTACACTGGCACTGCACAGATGGAGAAGCCGTAACAACGGGAACCGACGTTTGTCACCTGCGTGGTCCTGCAAGAGCACTACTGACTGGCGAGCGGACTGCGCTGAACTTCCTTCAAACCCTGTCGGCAACGGCCACCGCCGCCCGAAGTTACACGGATGCCGTCGCGCGCACGAAAGCCACGATCCTGGATACCAGAAAGACCATTCCCGGGCTACGCGACGCCCAGAAATACGCCGTGCGCTGCGGCGGGGCGCAAAATCACCGCCATGGGCTTTACGATGCCATCCTCATCAAGGAAAACCATATAGCCGCGGCGGGTGGGCTACGCCGTGCGGTGGACGCCTCACGCCAAAGGGCGCCCTCAGTGATGCTTGAAGTCGAGGTGGAGAGCCTCAGCGAGTTGCGCGAGGCGCTGGCATGCGAAGTCGACCGCATTTTGCTCGACAATTTCAGTTTGGAGGAGATCAGGCAGGCTGTGAAGACTCGCGACGCCAGCGACGGTCCTCGTGTGGCACTTGAAGCTTCGGGTAGCGTCGACCTGGAAGGCGTCCGGGAAACAGCTCTGGCGGGCGTAGACTACATTTCCATCGGCGCGCTGACAAAGCATGTCCACGCGGTGGACTTCTCAATGCGGTTTGTCTGAGCCAAACAGCGCCACAGAGCCGCGCGCGAAGAACTTCAGTGATCCGCGAATCGAGGGGTGTTCGCGGAAGCGCTTCCCGCTGCGTTCATGTTAGAGTCGTATTACGTTTTCCTGATCGATAGCGAGCACAATGCAACAAGTCAAGGTATCCCCCAAGTTCCAGGTGGTCATCCCTAAAGCGGTGCGCGAGTCTCTTGGAATCCGACCCGGCCAACGCCTCCAGGTCTTGCCCTACGGGGACCGCATCGAACTGGTGCCGGTGAGAGAAATCGGCGAGATGAAGGGATTCCTCGCCGGCATGGATCCGCGACTCGAGCGCGAGCCCGATCGTGAAATCTGACCATGTCCGCGAATCCGCTCAACCTGGTCGATTCCTCCGGCTGGATTGAATTCTTCACCGATGGACCCAACGCCGGTACGTTTGCCGGCCCGCTTTCGGATGCAAGCCGACTCGTGGTGCCGACCGTGAGTGTCTACGAAGTTTTCCGAGTGGTACTGCGCCGTCGCGGTGAGGACGATGCGCTTCGCGCCGCTGCCTTGATGAACCGCGGTCGGGAGATTCCGCTTTCGTCCGCGCTTGCCCTGGAGGCGGCGCGGCTCGCACACGAGAGTAACCTGGCGATGGCTGACGGCGTTATCCTGGCCACGGCGCGACTCACAGGCGCAACACTGTGGACCCAGGATGTTGACTTCGACGGCATGCCCTACGTGAGGTATTTTCCGAAAATCCCGGCCTGACGTGACCGTGCACCCGGCTCACGCGTCACGGCGCCATGCAAACGAAGCTGTCCGCCACGGCGGGATCCAGGTCCGGGTACTTCTGGGCCATCTGCAGCCCGTGGGCGCCGGCTCCGGAACAGCCGGTGAAATAGGAATACTGCGGTTGGCTGCCGTAGTAGGCATCGATCACGTCCCTGGCCGCCAGCGTGGTCAGGTAGTGAGCGCGATACGCCCAGTCCGTGAGGAGATCTTCGCTGAGTTCGCCATCCACCTCCGGTCAAGGAGACTTTTGACGGTCCAGCAGTTCGTCCGCCGTATCGCAGCGGACGATGCGCTCGCCGGATTCGGCAAGCAGTGCCGGGTCGGTGACGGCTTCGAGCCGGCGGGCGAACTTCGACGCCGCAGCGCCGCCGAACTTCACTTCCACCAGGAGGCGCAACGTTTCCCGATGGGCCGCCGCGCTTTGCTCGGCGCCCTGCTCCCGGGCCTGCCGCCGCTGCGAGCGCAGCAGCGGGTCGTCGTCCGGCCCGGTGCCTTCGCGCGCACCCAGCACAGCGCCCACGCGTTCCAGAACCGCAATCGTCCCGGCCGACGGCACCGGCTCGTCCAGGGCGGCATGAATCTCACCCGCCGTCCAGCCCGGAAACGCCCGGCTCTCTCCGGAGACCCGGTAGGCGCCTCCCTCCAGCAAGTAAATGGTCAACCCCGGCAGGCGGCTCTTCGGACGGCTCGGCGACGCCGCGCTCGGCACCTGAATCCACACCTCCGGGAAACCCCACGCCTCGTACAGCTTCAGCTTGCCCCGGCGCGCGTCCGTGGAGTGATCGACCTCCACCACCACATCGGGGAAATCGTGCTCGCCGACCGCCATCGACACGTCCCAGGGCACGCTCGCCGACAAAGGGCGCAGGTACAACGACTGGTCCGCCTGCATGACGCGCCGGGGGGCGCCGTCCGTGTCCCGCACCACCAGGCCCACCGGCCCCAGGCAGGCGATGGGCGAGCCGCGCACCTGCGCGATCCGCTCGGCCAGCCCGGCCAGCCGCTGCGACGGGCGCTCGTGGGCCGCCGTCACCGGCGGCTCGGCCACCCAGGCCGTCGCCGCCTCCGCGTCCCAGAACTCCAGCCGGCCCTCGTACGCGTCGAGATCGGAGCGGCTCATGGGGATGGGCGTGCAGCCCGGGAATTCGAGCCCCGGCAGGTCAGGGGGCGTCCAGCCATCCGGCACGACGGGTTCGGTCGGTTGAAGTATCGGCTCCGGACGGTTCACAGGTTTGCTCGCGCTACGCTGATGCCCCCATTCTAGACGTGGAGGCTGTACCGCATCCACACCGAATCGGTCACCTTGGTTATCTGCAAGAATCAGCACTGCCCCGGACAGTCCGGGGGCTTTTCTCGCGCGACCGCATGCCAAGTGCGGTCAATCTGATTGCGAAAGCTACCCCCCGATCCACTCCACTACCGTACTCACCCCCATTCCGACGCCGACGCACAGCGTGGCCAGCCCGTAGAACGGCCGCGGCTGTTGGGACGCGCGCCTCTTCATCTCGTGTATGAGGGTGACCAGGATGCGGGCGCCCGAGCAGCCGGTGGGATGGCCCAGCGCAATGGCGCCGCCGTTGACGTTGGTGATGTCGTGGCGCAACCCCAGTTTGCGCATGCAGGCCAGGGTCTGGGCCGCAAACGCCTCGTTGATCTCTATCAGGCCGATGTCGTCCAGCGTCAGGCCCAGGCGATCCAGCAGCTTACGGGTGGAGGGGACGGGACCGTAACCCATGACGCCCGGGTCGACGCCCGCCACCGCGGAACCGACCCAGCGCACCAGGGGTCGGAGCCCAAGTTCCGTGGCCCGCTCGCCGGTGGTGAGGACCAGCGCCGCAGCACCATCGTTGATGCCGCTTGAATTACCCGCCGTAACCGTGCCGCCCTTCTGAAACGCCGGCCGCAATTTTGCGAGCCGCTCCAGGCTCGTATCCACCTCATAGCGGCCGTTGGCTCGCCGGTAACGTGGATGTTCGTCGATATCCACGATCAGGGGATCGCCGCGCCGACGGGGAACTTCTACCGGGACGATCTCATCCGCGAAACGGCCGTCGTTGATGGCCGCGACGGCACGCTTCTGGCTTTCCAGTGCGAAGGCGTCCTGATCCTCGCGGCTGATCTGCATGTCCTCGGCCAGCGCCTCCGCCGTTTGTCCAAGGCTGATGATCGGGTACAGGGCGTGCATCTTCGGATTGTTGTAGCGCCAGCCCACCGTGGTGTCGTACATGACGGGCGGCTTGGTGCTCGGTGTTCGTTCGGGTTTCGGCACGCTCCACGGCGCCCGGCTCATGGACTCCACGCCGCTGCCGATACAGATATCGGCCTCCCCGGCCAGGATGGTCTTGGCGGCCAGGTTGACCGACTCCAGGGCCGAGGAGCACAACCGGTTGACGGTCACGCCGGGCACCGTGCTGGGGAAACCCGCCAGAAGCGTGGCCATGCGCGCCACGTTGCGGTTGTCCTCCCCCGCCTGGTTGCTGCAGCCCGCGTAAACGTCGTCGACGGTTGCAGGGTCGATCCCGGTCCTGCGCACCAGCGCCCCGTAGGTCACTGCCAGCAGATCGTCCGGCCGCACGCTGGACAACCCGCCGCCGTAGGCCCCGATCGGCGTGCGAACGCCGTCGACGATGACAACTTCCTTCATTCGTACAGACTCCTGTTTCAAGATTCGCTCAATTTCATGGCGCGGATGTGGTCAGGCCAGTTCCCTGCTCCGTCGGGCGGCGGCTTGCACGGCCTCGCTGAGGAGCGATTCCAGGGCGCCCGAGTCGCCGATCAGCACCTCGAGCGCGGCCTGCGTGGTCCCGCCGGGACTGGTGACCTGGCGGCGCAGTTCCGCCGGGTCCGTACCTGACGCCACGGCGTAGGCGCCCGCGCCGGAAACCGTCGCCAATGCCAGCCGCTCAGCCAGGTCCCTCTCGAAACCGACCTTCACCGCCGCCGCCGCCAGGCATTCGATCAGCAGGAACACATAGGCCGGGCCGCTGCCGGAGACGGCGGTGACCGCATCCATCAGGCCGTCGTCCTCCAGCCACACCACCTGCCCCACCGCCGCCATGAGCGATTCGCAAAGCCGCTGCCGATCCGGACCCACGACGTCGCTGGCGGCCAGCGCGGTGATTCCCCTGCCGATCGAGGCCGGCGTGTTGGGCATGCCGCGGACGATGGCCGCACCGGCGCCGAGCAGGCTCTGGTAGAACGCGATGGTCTTGCCCGCGGCAATGGTGAGCAGCACCGCCTGGCCATCGGCCAGATCGCGATAGTCCTGCAGTGCCCCCTCGACCAGGTGGGGCTTGACGGCCAATACGATCACATCGGGGCGAAACGAATCCGGCCGCCCCGGGGAGGCCTTGATACCCAGCGATTCGACGGCGGCGCGCGCCCGCGCGTCCGGGTCGACCACGTGAACCGACTCCGGCGCCCGTCCGTCCGCCAGCCATCCGCGCAGCAGCGCCTGACCCATGTTGCCGCCGCCCACCAGCAGAATCGCTTCCCGGCCGCTCACGATTCCGACCCCGATTCCGACCCCGATTCCGATGTCGGTGGCATCACGCTCTCTCCGCTTCCCCGAGTACCGGTCTCAATACGGCCCTCCCCGGCCAAGACCCCAGGAACCCCCTCGCTGTGGGCCACCACGCACGCCGTGACGCCGTCGCCGGTCACGTTCACCGCTGTCCTCATCATGTCGAGCAACCGGTCGATCCCGAAAATGAGCGCAATACCCTCCACCGGCACGCCCACCTGAGTCAAGACCATGGTCAACGTAATCAGGCCGGCGGAGGGGACCGCCGCCGTGCCGATGGACGCAAGCGTGGAGAGCAGGATAATCACCAGGAAGTCCGCAAAGACCAGGTCCACCCCGTACACGTTGGCGATGAACACGGTGGCGATGCCCTGCATGATGGCCGTCCCGTCCATGTTGATGGTCGCACCCAGCGGGACGGTGAACGAGGCAATGGAGTTCGGCACGCCCAGGCGTTTCGTCAATGCGTTGAGCGTGACCGGAATCGTCGCCGCCGAGGAGGCCGTGCTGAAGGCAAAGGTCATCGGCGCTCGCATGCGCGCCAGGAACCTGAACGCATTCAGCCCGAAGGCCCGCAACACCAGCGAATAGGCGACCAGCAGATACGCCAGCAACGTTCCGGCGAGGAGCAGGAAATAGCCCGCCAGCGGAATGAAGATTTCCCATCCCTGCGTGGCAAACGTTCGGGCCAGCAGTGCGAAAAGTCCGATCGGCGCAAGCTCAATGACGAGCATCACCATTTTCAGGATTACTTCGTTCAGGTCTCTGAAAAATCTGACTACGGATCCTGCCCGATCGCCCGCCAGATTCGCCGCGAACCCGAACAGCAGCGCGAAAACGATGATCTGGAGCATCTGCCCGTCCGCCATGGCCTGGAACAGGTTCTCCGGAAAGATGTTGATGAATGTGTCCGCCAGGGGAGGCATTTCCCGGGGGGCGACTTCCGCAAAATCGCCCTCCAGCTCGAAGCCGGCTCCGGGCGCTACTACAAGACCCATCGACAGGCCGACCGTAACGGCCGCGGCCGTGGTCGCCAGGAACAGGCCCACCGTCTTCGCACCCACCCGCCCGAAGGTCCTGAGGTCGCCCATGGCATTGACCCCGCAAACCAGCGAGACGAGAACCAGCGGAACCACCATCAGCCTGAGCAGCGCGAGGAATATTCCGCCAACGACGTAGAAGAGACCGTCCACGAGAAACGAGTTCAACGCCGGCAACGCCGCCGCCGAAGCGTTCAGGGCAATGCCCACCACGATTCCAGCCAGCATCGACAGCAGAATTCGCTGCGTAAAGCTCACACGGTCTCCTTGTGCCCGGGGACTCCCGTAAATCCGCGACACTTCCTGTCTGTGTTGAAGCCGCCGGACTGCGGCAATGCCCGGCGTACCGCTGTAGAATACCGCACAGAAGGACGCCCGGCATTCTTCGGGAGTGTGGGTTGTGCGCCTTCAGACCACGACTATTTTCAACTTTTTGAGGAGAAACCGATGAAGGGCACCCTTGTTCTATCGACTGCGGTATTGATCCTGCCGGCCCTGGCGACTGCCGAACCCATGGAGTATTCACTGGACATGAGCCACTCCCGGGTCTTTTTCGATGTCGACCACCAAGGATATTCCATGATGCGCGGAATGTTTCGGAGCTTTGACGGAACCCTGATGTACGACGAAGCGGATCCGTCGGCCAGTTCCGTCAGCATCAACATTGATGCTTCCAGCGTGGACATGTATCACGACGGGCTGAACAATCACCTGAGGAACGACGACTTCTTCGGCGTGGAGACTCACCCGTCATTGATGTTCGAGAGCACATCCGTCGAAGATCTGGGCGACGGGCAGCTTCGCGTCAATGGCAATCTCACCATGATCGGCCAGACGCATCCGGTCACGCTGGATGCAGTTCTCAATCAGGCCGGAGTATTTCGCGGCGGCCCCAAGATCGGTTTCAGCGCCACGGGATCGCTGGACCGAACCGCCTACGGCATGAACTTCGGTGCGGGGAACATTGGCACGGACGTCAACTTCAGCATCGAGATCGAAGCCACTCGTCCCGGCGAGGGCGGCGCCCCGGCCGGCATGGGCATGGGTATGGGACAGTAGTCAGGCCCCATGACTTGATCGTGGCCGCCTGAGCGCCGGACGCGTTTTCGGCGGCCACGGTCCTCCGGTCGCTCGGAGCCTCGGGCGACCCGTGTTCAAATTCATTTCCGGGGGAATATCATGCGCTCAGGGTCCGTGATTGCAATCGCGATCTTTCTTTTTGTATCAAATGGTTACGCTCAAGATACCAACGACGGCCTGGAAGACCGGATCCGCAGCCTGGAGGCTGCGGTGGCGACGCTGGATACCCGCCTCGCAACCCGGACTACCGCGGGCACGGGCTCGCTGGATACTTCTGTGGCGGGCCTGTCGGTCCAGCGGCGCATTGACGCGTTGGAAAGGCAGGTTGACAACCTGACACGCCAGATGACCACGCTGCAGCGCCAAGTGGAGCAAGCCGGGCGCGACGCATCCAGCGCCATTCGCGAGGCCGAGGCCGCACGGCGGGACGCGCGGGATGCCCTGATGCGCGCACGCTGAGACCCTGCGCAAGGATCGCCGCGCCATCAGGGCGCAGGACGGCCTTCCTTCGCCGATCCGGGGGACCATATCGCTCGGGATCGCAACGCTCCAGGCCATCGGGGCGCACGGCGACCCTCGTTGCCTGTGTTAGCCTATGCGCCCATCGTCGCGTGAACGCACAAACAACGGAAGGGATCCATGGCAGACAATCCAGGAGATGGCGACATCCGCATGTCGGCGGGCAACCTCTACCGGGAGGAAAGTTATACCGACCGGCAGGTAGGTAGCCTGCAGATACTCACTCCGGTCAAGAAGGACGGATCCACCGATTTTTCGCGGCAGAAATTGTTCGTGGGCCAGACCCAGATCCTGACGCCCGCGGGCGCTCTGCCCCTGAGTTTCGAGATCGAGGCCAAGTCGCTGGAAGAGGCGATCGAAAAGTTCGGTGACAGCGCGCAGACTGCGCTCGCGGGGACCATGGAGCGCATCGAGGAGATGCGCCGGGAAGCCGCCTCGTCCATCATCGTGCCGGGTAGCGATCCGATGGCGGCCCCGGGCGGGGGGCTCCAGGTTCGCTGACGCGTCGCCGCTGCACGGGTGCCAGGGCCAGGCCGACTCTCTGCGGGTGCAACAATGAAAAAATTGCTGAGGGATCCGCTGCTTCACTTCGTGGTACTGGGCCTCGGCCTGTTCCTGCTCTATCAACTCACAGGCCAACAGGCCGACGACGACGAAATCCTCATCGACCGGGATGCCTTGCTGCGTCACCTGCAGTATCAGTCCGTGGCCTTCGACCGGGCTCAGTTCGAACTGTTCCTCGACGACATGTCCGCGCGCGAAACGGCGGAATTGATCGTGGAAGCCGCCCGGGAGGAAATCCTCTACCGGGAAGCGCTGGCCATGGGGCTGGACCGGGACGACTACATCATTCGCAGCCGGCTCGTGCAGAAGCTCCGGTACCTGGCGGAAGGCTTCGCCAGCGACGCGGTCGGTGTGAGCGACGAGGACGTTCAAGCGTATTTCGAAGCCAATCGCGACAATTACGAACTCGATCCCTACATTACGCTGACCCACGTGTTCTTCAATGCCGAACGCCGCGGATGGGATGAGGCGCGTGCGCTGGCCGAGGCCAAGCTCCAGGAACTGAACGAGGGACCCGTACCGTTCGAGGAGAGTTCCGCCCATGGCGACCGGTTCCCGTACTTCGTGAACTACATCGAGCGGCCGCCGCAACTCGTCGCAAGCCACTTTGGGGGCGGCATGACCGAGGCGCTGTTTCAGCTCCCGGTCGACGCGACCTCGTGGCGGGGACCGTACGAGTCCCGGTTCGGAACGCACCTGGTGCTGGTTACAAATCAGCAACCGGAACGCATGCCGGACTTCGACGAGGTCAGGGACCGTGTGGCGGCCGACGCCCAGGCAGCGCGCGACCGGGCACTGACGGACGCGGCCATCGATGAAATCGTGGCACGCTACACTATAGTCATCGGCGCCGATTTGCAGAACGCCGACGACGGGACCGGGGCCGCGCCGGAATGAGGCGGCCTGCCCCACTCGCCGATTCAACGTGGCCTGCCGCATTCGCCGGTTTGTGGCGGCCTGCCCCAATCGCCCGTTTGAGTCGGCCTGTCGCACTTGACGATTTGAGGTGGCCTGCCGCGCTTGACGTTCTGAGGCGGGCACCGCTCGTTCTGGGCCTTTGGCTCGCCTTCGCCGCCACCGCACTCGGCCACGATCTGCGCCCGATCTTCATTGACATATCCCAGACGTCGGAGACCGATGCCACGCTGCGTTGGAAGGTCCCATCCACGGTATCGCGAGCTCAGCTCCCGGCGATCACGCTGTCGGAGGCGTGCACGGCGGAATCCGAACTCCGTGTCGTTCTCAGGGCCGACTCCTACCAGGGCGAGCAATCGTACCGGTGCGCCACGGCCCTGGCCGGAGCCACCGTTTCGCTGGGCTTTCCCGCAACCAACCCATCGCTGACCACCATCGTTCGGGTACTGACCCACGACGGCCTGCTGCTCTCGGGACTGCTGCCCCCCGACGAAACCGCCTGGGTGATCCCCGAAGCACCCGAGCGCTGGGAGGTCGCCGCGAATTACACCGAACTTGGCATCGAACACATCGCCGTCGGCTGGGACCACCTGCTGTTCGTGGCGCTTATGGTTCTGCTGGCCCGCAGCCCCCGGCGCACCCTGATCATGGTCACCGGCTTCACCGTGTCCCACTCCCTGACACTGGCGCTGTCCACCCTGGACCTGGTGTCGCTACCCATCCCGGTGGTGGAGACCGCCATCGCGCTCAGCATCGTATTCCTCGCCGCGGAAATCGCCCGCGGCAACCGGCAGACCCTGACGCACCGCTTCCCCCTGCTGGCGACCGGCCTGTTCGGCCTCCTCCACGGCTTCGGGTTCGCCTCGGTCCTGCGCGAAGTGGGCCTGCCGCCCACCGAACTGCCCACCGCCCTGCTGTTCTTCAACGTGGGCGTGGAAATCGGCCAGATCGTATTCGTGGTGGTGATCTACGCCGCCGGCCTCGGTTGGCAGGCGGCAATGCGCCGCTCGCGTTTCGGTCGCCGCGGGTTCATGGTTGAGGGCTCCCCCGCTGCCACGGCAACCGCCTACGCGGTGGGAGCCATCGCCAGCTTCTGGACGATCGAGAGGTTGCTGGCGATCTGATAAGGGAAAAATCGTTCGACGGTTTCGACGTGATTCGGTTGTGGAGAACGCAGCGTCGTCTTCCGCCATTACGGGGACATGGAAGATGAATTGCGACTGATGGATCCGGTCAGCCGTCCGTCCCGGTTCTGTGCCGGTCCGGATCGGAATCCGGGTCGGGCGGGTCCACGCGTAGCCGGAAAAACGTTTCCACTGTGGCCCTGAGGGCAGCCAGCCCCTGTTCGACCTGACCCAGCCGATCACTCAGCCTGTCAAGCCGATCATTCAGCTTGTCGATGCGCCCGCTTTGTTCCTTGATATCCTGGCGCAACTGGTCGCCCATAGCCTTGATATCCTGGCGCAGCCAGGCAAACAGGCCGATGATGAGTGCGGCCAGCGCGATGAAAGATGCCCACTCGTTCATGATCGCAGTATAGCAGTCCCGATCTGTTGCCTTTCGCTATTGATTACGTACTCGGCCTGATAACACCACTGCAAGTAGCGAAATCGATAGTCGGTTCTGATACCCAACTCAGCTTCAATTGCCGCACTGGCAGCTTCCGCACGACTTGCGGCCGTGTACACACTTCCAGACCAGAAAGAGCCGCAGAAAAGGAGGACAAACAGGCCCGCAATGATCGTGGACTTGTCCTCGATACGGCCGAATTGAGAGACAAAAATAGCACCCATGGAGGTAATGATCACGGGAACGATGGCACCAACTACGATGGAATCGTAGCTGGTTTCAGCCGTCAGCGACCCGGATAGCCACCCGACGGCTGCCGCAGCGACAAGGGCAATTGCCGCCGAAAGCGCCTTAATCTTCAATTTGCCTGGCGCTGCGACTCGGCTAAACGCAAATATGCCTGGAACCGCTCAGCGGCGGAAGGGGTCCAGATTCTGGCGCCAATAGTACCAACTGTAGCCGCATCAGAATTATCCCCGTTCTCTTTTTCAACTTTCGTTAACAGTCCCTGAAAAGGATTGGCACTGGAAGGAGGAGTGGAAACATGGACAAAACATTCTGCTGCGGGCCTTTCACCCGCATCAACGCACTTTCTGAACTCAGCAGTCTCGTCACTTGCCCATGCTGAAGAATTGAGCAGCACAATTAAGCATAGTGAAAAACCTGCATAAATCCGCGACATAATGACCACCTCGTCACGTTAAGAAATTAGTGTATTTTGGGCGAAGCCGGAAATCAAGCTATCAGGTACGTAATGTAACTCATTGATTAATAGTGCATTTATTTCGCTAGATAGTACATTGGCAATCAGGCATTTCCGTTACGATACGGTGCAACTCCTAGACTCGTTAGTACGCTGAACAAGCTCTCTTCCACTTCAGAGCCGATTGGAGGGCACGAGCGTAATCGTTCAAACTTTCCACTCGTCTTGCAGATACGACCTTGCCATTACGAGCAGGTGGGGATCGGTCCAATCGCGCATGACGGGATTGTAGGAGGGCTCGAAGTGATTTTCGATAACAGAAACTGGCGGAAACGACCGGAAACGGACACCAGGACGGTATCCAACAGCACAAACGTGGGCGCGGCCTCAATCGATAGACGGGGGGTCGCTGTTACGGGCAACCGTAAATTTCCCATTTGTGGCAACGCAACACTGCACACATGGCGGTTTGGCGATCGGCGCCAGCTATCCCCGATTACGCACCAATACCAACGTCAGCGGAAAACCCTCAAGCCCGCTCCGGAACGAAAGAAGGATCGCGCTTGGCACCGAAACAGGCGAGCAAAAGTCGGCGGGAGCAATCAACCGGTTGGGACGTGACATAATTCACCATCTTCAGAACCACCGCACTCGCGACGGGGAGAATTGAACTTGGCGCTTCGCATCTACCAACCCACAGATCAGGCCACCGGTCCCAAGGTCCTGATCGATACCGGCAAGGGGTTCTTGTTCAGTGCAACGGCAATCCGAGCGGCGAGCCTAGCGGAGGTTCACTGGATACGGCTATACCCGGACGACGACGATCGGGTGATTGTGTTCGAGCCGGTGCCGGGCGTGGACAAGCCACTCTATGGCCTCAAATTGGGACAATCTTCCCGCGGCAGCCGGCGGCTCACCGGCAAGGGCATCATCAATCAGACACCCTGGATAAGGGCAGTCTCCATGCTGCCGGATACGGCGGACCGGAAGTTCGACCTCAAGCCCTACCACGGACCGCTGCCAGAAGTGGCCGGCTGCGGCCAGAACAGAACGGCATGGTACATCCGACTGATGCCTGCGTTCGAGGAGACGATCGCCGTTGCCGAGATCAGGGCTTTGTCGTCCAACGTGAAGGGCACATACCGGTATCTGGGCGGCGACGACGGCCGGGAAGTCGTGTATATCGGCAAGGGCCGCATTAAAGACCGTTACCGCCAAGAGACTGTTAGGACGAACTAGGCGATACATCGCATCGAGTACTCCGTGATCGAGGACGATAGGCAGGCCCTGGAATGGGAGCGATGGTGGATCGAACGTTATAAGGCGCAAAATAACGGTCGCCGTCCCAGATACAATTTGGTGGACGGTCACACGTCTTCCAGGTCATCGACCTGAATCACTCTGGTTGTATTGGGGGTTCTGACCGTGACGCCGACCGCATTACTTCGGAGCCAACGCTCGAGTCTATGGCGTTAATGCGAGCTCGCCGTGGAGGAGAAGTCTGGCGGTTTGAGCCTCGGGCCGTGCGGAAGAAGTTCGAGTTCCACACCGCCAATGGAGTCAAAACACTGGAGGGTGAATTCCATCAAATTTCGAGGCCGGGACTTTCCGTCGATTGCGATGCAATCGCCAACGGTACCCGCAAAAAACGCACCAGCAACCTCAGCGAAAGTACTCCCGACTCACCACAAACAACCCCACCAGCGGCGGAACCGCCATCACGAGGTGCTGGATTTCGGCATTCAGGCTTGGTGCGGCGAGTTCGGCCATGAAGGGTGTGCCAGCCCAGAACGGCGCGTAGAACCCCAGCAGCAACACGAGCATGGTCCACCAGATCACCGGCGCCCGGAGTCGAACAGGCACCCACAGCAGCATCAGGACGCCTATCATGGCGCCGAAGTCTCCGAATACTTCGCGGAAGAAGTGGTGCCAGCTATGCGATCGTGCGAGAGGGGACTCCGGGGTCAGCAGAAACAGGTCGCTGCCGATATGCCCCCAGGTGAACATCACACTGCGCAGCCCCACCACGAAGCCAAAAATCACCAATGCTCGGCCGATGTTCATGCGGTTGATGTATTCCATGGATGCGTCCCTGAACTCGCTTCGACCTGCCGAGTGTACCAGCACTCCAACGCTGGGCAACGCGCTCCGCTCTGCGACACGCGCTTTGTGACAGCGTTTCAAAAGCGCGTTCCGCGACCAGTGAGTTCCATCGCCGCCCTTGTGGGTATCGGCGGCTTACCTTAACCTGCGGAGCAAGTCGGCAACGGGTTGATTGGCGGTATCCGGGTAGCGCGCATGAGTTCTTGTGTTTCCATACCGCCTCGTCCGCACGACCCCACGAACCATTTCGCATTGGTTTGCGTATTGGCGGCGGCAATGACGGCGGGCTGCGACAACACCGACTCGCCCCTGCCCGCCGTAGGCACGCTGGAGCGCGACCGGATCGAACTTGTGGCCGAAGCCAACGAACCCATCGTGGAAATCGCGGTCGAGGAAGGCCAGGCCATCGAGCAGGGCCAGCTTGTGCTGAGGCTGGACAACGCATTTCACGAGGCCCGGCTCGCGGCCTCCGTCGCTGCCCTGGAGAGAGCGCAGCAGCGCCTGGCCGAATTGGTTCGCGGACCGCGCTCCGAACGCATTATCGAAGCGGAAGCCCGTGTCGAGGGTGCCCGGGAGAATCTCGACGCCCAGCGCCGCGAGCACGACCGGGTGCAGGCGCTGGTGGATGACGGCTTGCTCAGCCCCTCGATGCTCGACACCGCGTTTGCGCGCCGCGAGTTGGCGGAAGCCGACTTCGAGGGCGCGGAAGCCCGGCTGCAGGAATACCTGGAAGGCACGACGCCCGAAGAGTTGGCCCAGGCAAGGGCCGCGGTGGATGAAGCCACCGCCACCATCAACGCGCTGCGCATCACGGTTTCGCGGCTTGACGTGCACGCGCCCACGTCCGGCACCGTGGAGGTGCTGCCCTACGAGCCCGGAGAACGGCCCGCCGCCGGCGCCGTGGTGGCCACTCTGCTGGTCGATGCCGCACCCTATGCGCGAATCTATGTGCCCGAGCCGGTTCGTGCCCGGGTGACACTGGGACTGGCAGCGGTGGTGCGGACGGACGGCATTGACACCGAATTCGCGGGCACGGTGCGCTTCGTTTCGTCGGAGGCCGCCTTCACGCCCTATTTCGCTCTCACGCAGCGGGATCGCAGCCGTCTCAGCTACCTCGCGGAAGTGACGCTGACGGGTGAGGCGGCAACCAGCCTGCCCACCGGGATCCCGGTGGAAGTGGATTTCCCGACGCTTCGGGAGTGACGCGTGGGGCTGCGCGACTGGCCGATGGCGCTGGCGAAGCACCGAATGGCGCCGCAGGAGTGACGTGTGGGGGCCTCCGCCGCCATCGTGACGCAAAACCTCAGCCGCCGGTTCGGTACGGTTCTGGCGGTGGACGATCTGCACCTGCAGGTTCCGGAGGCCCAGATCTACGGCTTCCTCGGTCCGAACGGCTCGGGCAAATCCACCACGTTCCGAATGCTCTGCGGCTTGCTCAAGCCCACGGCGGGCGAGGTCGACGTGCTGGGGCACCGCTTGCCCGCGGACGCGGAGCGCATTCGCAGCCTCATCGGGTACATGACCCAGCAGTTCTCCCTGTACCGGGACCTGACGGTGCTGGAGAACCTGCAGTTCATTGCCCAGATCCAGGGACTGTCGAGGCGCGAGCGCCGCGATCGGGTCCGTCACAGCCTCAGGGCCTACCGTCTCGAGCGCTACCGCAAGCGCCGCGCGGAACACCTGAGCGGCGGCGAGCGCCAGCGCCTGGCCCTGGCTGCCGCCCTGCTCCACCGCCCGCCGCTGCTGCTGCTGGACGAACCCACCAGCGCCGTGGACCCGCAGACCCGCCGCGATTTCTGGGACGCGCTGTTCGAACTCATCAACCAGGGAACGACCATCCTGGTATCGACCCACTACATGGACGAGGCCGAGCGATGCCACCGGTTGGCCATCCTTGACCGTGGCAGCCTGGTCGCTGAGGGCGAACCGCTCGAGTTGATCGGAAACATCGACGCCACCGTCATCGAGATCACCGGAGCGGACCTCAAGTCGCTGCGCGAGACCCTCTCCGGCCTGCGCGGAGTCTGGAATCTCACGCAACTCGGCAGCCGCCTGCACGCGCTGCTGGATCCGGGGACGGAGCGTCCCGTCGAACTGGTCCAGGGGGCGCTCGCGAACGCCGGGCTGCAAGCAAACGTCTCTATAGCCGAAGCCGGTTTGGAAGACGTCTTCGTGGCCGCAACCGGCAAGAGACCTTCGTGAACGGCATTCGAAGAATGTGGGCCGTTGCGCTGAAGGAGTTCAGGCAACTCGCACGCGACCGCCTGACCTTTGCCATGGTCATCGGCATCCCGCTGATACTGATCACGCTGTTCGGCTACGCGATCAACATGGATGTGCGCAACCTGCGCGCCGGAATCGCGGACCAGGCCGGCACCCAGACGTCGCGGCGGCTGGTTGCCGACCTGACGGCGACGCAGGTGATCGCCCCGGTGCGGCAGGCGGCCACCGCGGAGGAACTCGAGCGGATGCTGCTCGGCAACGAAATCGTCGTCGGTGTGTTCATCCCGCGGGACTTCGAGCGCCGTCTGCAGGACCCCAACAGGGAAGCGGCCCAGTTGCTGGTGGATGCCACCGATCCGCTCATCCCCGGGATCGTCTCCGCGATCGCGGACATGCCCTTTGCGTTGCGAGAGCATGGCGCCTCATCGCGTCTGATCCCGCGAACCGGCCGCAGCCAGCAAGGCAGCCTCTTTTCCATGCGCCAGTACTACAACCCGGAGGGACGTTCCGCGGTGATGATCGTGCCAGGAACCATCGGCGTCATTCTCACCTTCACCATGGTGCTGTTCACCTCCATCGCCATCGTCCGCGAGCGCGAACGGGGCAACCTGGAACTGCTCATCACCACTCCGGTCCGCAGCATCGAGCTGATGCTCGGGAAGATCATTCCCTACATCTTCATCGGCCTGCTGCAGGTGAGCCTGATTCTCTCCGCCGCGGTTTTCCTGTTCGACGTACCGTTGCGCGGTACGCTGCTGGACCTTTACGTGGCCTCGCTGGCCTACGTTGTTGCCGTACTGGGATTCGGACTGCTCATTTCCACGATCGCCAAGGTGCAGTTCCAGGCGTTCCAGTTGACGTTCTTCCTGTTGCTGCCGTCGATCCTGTTGTCGGGATTCATCTTCCCGTTCGACGGCATGCCCCTGCCGGCGCAATACTTCGCCCAGGCATTGCCGTTGACGCACTTCGTCGTACTGGTGCGCGGCATTCTGCTCAAGGGCGCAGAGCTTGCCGACCTGCTGTTGCCGCTGCAGAAGCTCGGCATCCTCTTCGTAATCTCGATGACGCTGGCCATGATCCGCTTCCGCAAGCGGCTGGACTGACATCAGCGCGGCGCACCCGTAACGGGACGGCGTTCAGCGGCTATCGTGGCGACCGCGCCTGACCGCGAGAAATATCCCGACGACGACGAGGCCCGCCCCGGCCAGATGGTAGGCGAACAGGCGCTCGTCCAGAAAACCGATGGCGAAGGCAGCGCCGAAGACCGGGATCAGGTTCACGAATATAGCCGCGCGGTTGGCCCCGACGGTGCGTATCGCCGAATTCCAGAAGTGCACCGCAAACAGCGAGACGCCGACCGCAAGGAAAATGACGGCGCCAATGGTTTGCGGCGTCGGCAGGAATGGCCGATCCAGGAGGCTTTCCGCCACGTAGAGCGGCAATCCGACGATGGCGCCGCCCAAAGCGATCAGGAACAGCAGCACGGCCGTACCGGGTAACTCTGTTGCCCGATGCAACGAAATGGCGTAGAGCGACCAGCAGCACACCGCAACGAACATGATCAGATCGCCGCTGTTGACGCTCAATTGGAGCAGCGCCTGAAAGCTGGCCTGAAACGCCATGACGAGGATTCCGATGAAGGCGGCCACGACACCCAGGAAACGAACCCTCGTAAGCCGCTCCGCGAACACAAGGAACGCTGCGAGCGCCGTCACGGCCGGTTGCGTGGCGTTGATGACGGTTGCATTGATGGCCGTCGTATAGCTCACCGCAACCACGGACAAGGTGGAGCCGGCCACCATGTACGCGCAGATGAGCGCTACCTGCCGCCGCGCCGACGGCGACGGCGGGAGTTCCCTGGCCACGCGGTTCCACACGAACGGCAGCAGCATCAGTGTCACGCCCAGCCACCGCCAGAACGTCAGCGCGAATGGCGGCGCAATCTCGTGAACGCCCCGAACGACGACGGGCCCGGCCCCCCACAGCGCCATGGCCAGCACGAGGTACAGGTAGGCAACGGGTCGCCGAACCGGTTTCACGGTGCGACTCCCCGCCTTCGGACTATTCCACGGGCACGAGCGAGTAGCGGCCGTCCGCCGCCAGGCATTCGGCTTCGGGCAGTCCCAGTTCGCGCTTCACGATGTTGGCGCCCTGCACCAGCGCGGCCATCTTGTAGCGGGCGTGGCGGCGGCTCATGCCTTCCCGCCCCATGCCGCAGTCGGAACACAGGATCAGCCGCTCGGCGGGAATGTGCTTGAGGGTATCCCGGATCCGCTGGGCGATTTCCTCGGGCCGCTCGATTTGCAGGGAATGGTGATCGATCATGCCGATGGCGATCTTCTTCTCCTCGATCACCCTGCCGATGGCCGGTATGTCCCGCATTCCCGAACTGGTCGATTCGAACGTGATCACATCGGCATCCACACCGTTGTACGTCTCCAGCGCCGATTCGTAGCTCTGGACCTCCTTGAACATTCGCTGCTGCGACGGGTTGCCCCAGCACGTGTGGCACCAGACTTCCGTCTTCTCGCGCAAGCCCTTGACCGTGTTGTCGTAAACGCCTGCCATATCCGCCATGTCGTGCTTGCCGAACACTTTTCCCCGCACCGGGATCATGTGAATGGCCGGTTCCTCGATCTGGATGACCGGGCAACCCGCATCGGCCAGGTCGTTGAGTTCCTCGTTCAGCGCATCGCTGAACGCCATCATCCGGTCGAAGGGGTCCTTGTAGTAGCGGTCATCCACGGCTGCGGAAAGGATGTCGGGCGTCACGGTACCGAACTTGACCGGCCTGGCGGTGAGCCGCTGGGCCGTCTTCCACATGGCGGTGTATTGCAGGTCGCCCCGGCCAATGGGCCCGACGACCCGCGGCATGACCCGGGCTTCGAGGTAGTCGTGGAGTATGTGTCCCATGGGGAACGCCACGCCGCCGGTCTTCATCACCGTTGGCTGGGGGTCGGTACGGTCGAGCCCGTCCATGTGGAACAGCGGATAACTCGTCCAGCTCTGTCCGCCCACTTCCTCGTCGTAATGGGCATCCCCATCGGTGCAAATGTCCAGGCCCGCAATCTCCTGATCGCGCAGGTGCACCGCCACCGCATCCGTGTACTGTTCCCGATAACGGGAGTTCATCATCCGTCGGAGAAACGTCTCCGAACCCAGATTCTCGGTGAACCAACTGGGCCGCGGCAGCGATCCGATGATCGTTGTCGGAAGCAGCAGGTCGGCGGTGGCTTTCAGCATGCCCTGAAACTCCTTCGGTTGATGCGGGGACCATACCCCCGCAGAGCGATTTCGAATGGATCGAACCCGAACTTGCGGCGGTTGGCCAATCGCTGGCTGCCGTTATGATGCGGCGATGCGGAAAAAAGTCAAACGACACTGTCGCGGCGCCTGATCTTGGGCGCAAGCGTGGCTCCGGTTCGATTGCGCCGGCAAGCCTCCCTCCTATAATGACGGTCGCACACTGCGAGCAAGCTGCAATTGGAGTCGAACCGATGACTGGCAACAAGAACATACGCAAACCGGAACTCCTGCAAATGCGATCACGGGGACGAACCGGCGATCGATGCCATCCGGGATCGACGCCCTGCATCGGTCGCCACAAGGGCGTCGTACTGGCAGCGTTCGTTTCGGTGCTATGCGGCGTATGCGCGAATGCACCGGCCCTCGCCCAGGGTTTCGATACCTCGGGTGGTGAGTGGCTGACCTACGGAGGCGACCTCGCCAACACTCGCTACGCACCCCACGGCCAGATCAACGCCGAGAACTTCAACGATCTGGAAATCGCCTGGCGCTTCAACACGGCGGCCCTGGGCCCGGAGCCCGAGTTCAATCTTCAGACCACGCCCCTGATGGCCAACGGCGTCATCTACACCACGGCGGGAACACGCCGCTCGGTCGTGGCGCTGGATGCCGCGACCGGCGAACTCTTGTGGCTGCACCGCGAGAACGAGGGCGAACGCGGCGAAGTCGCACCCCGCCAGCAGTCCGGGCGCGGGCTGGCTTACTGGAGCGACGGCGAGCAGTCGCGCATCCTCTACGTCACCAAGGGCTACCGGATGATTTCGCTGGACGCGGTCACCGGGATTCCCGATTCTGGGTTCGGCGAAGGCGGCGTTGCGGACCTGAAACTGGAAGCCGATCAGGACATGGACCTGATCACCGGCGAGATCGGACTGGCAGCGACGCCCATCGTGGCCGGCGACGTGGTCATCGTCGGCGCCGCGCACCTGGTCGGGTCCCGACCCGTGAGCATGCGCAACGAGAAGGGCTACATTCGCGGCTACGACGTGCGCACCGGCGAGCGGCTGTGGATCTTTCACACGATTCCGATGCAAGGCGAGTTCGGTTTCGATACCTGGGAAGGCGACTCGGCCTCGTACACGGGCAATACCGGTGTCTGGACGCAGATCAGCGTGGACCTGGAAAACGAACTGGTTTTCCTGCCCGTGGAGCAGCCAACCAATGACTGGTATGGCGGGCACCGCCACGGCGACGGGTTGTTCGGCGAGAGCGTGGTGGCCGTCGACCTGTACACGGGCGAAAGGCGCTGGCACTTTCAGCTCGTCCACCACGGCATCTGGGACTTCGACATTCCCAGCGCTCCGGTACTTGCCGATCTCGTGGTTGACGGGCAGCCGATTCCGGCAGTCATTCAGCCGACCAAGCAAAACTGGCTCTACGTATTCAATCGCCTCACGGGCGAACCGGTATGGCCCATCGAGGAGCGGCCGGTGGAAGCCTCGGATGTCCCGGGCGAACTGGCGAGTCCGACACAACCATTCGTCACGTGGCCGCCACCGCACGATCTTCAGGGCCTGTCGGTCGATGACCTCATCGATTTCACGCCGGAGCTGCGTGCTGAAGCCATCGAACTCGTATCCCGCTACAAGATCGGACCGATGTTCACGCCGCCGGTGGTGAGTCGCTGGGAAGGCCCTCTGGCCATGTTGATGGTGCCCTCCTCCACAGGTGGCGCGAACTGGCCGGGCGCGTCGTACGATCCGGAAACCGGCATGCTCTACATCCAGTCCCAGACGCTGGTGTCGGCCATTGGCCTGGTGCCGGGCGGCGAGGATTCGGACATGAATTACATTCTGGGCGTCGTCCAGGACCCGGGCCTTGATCTTCCGCCCCTGAGCGGCATGGCCGCCTCGCCCACTGTCCAGGGACTGCCCATCGTCAAGCCGCCCTACGCCCGCATTACCGCCTACGACATGAACACGGGCAACATCGTCTGGCAGGTCCCTCACGGCGACACGCCGGACGAGGTGCGCGATCATCCGCTGCTGGCGGGTATGGACATTCCCCGCACCGGCCGGCCCGGCCGCGGCGGCGTGCTCGCGACATCGACCCTGCTGATCGCGGGCGAGAACGGCTTCGTCACGACACCCCAAGGGCGCGGTGCCATGCTCCGTGCGTACGACAAGGCGACAGGTGAAGACATCGGCGCCGTGTACATGCCGGCGCCGCAGTCCGGCGCGCCGATGACCTACATGCTGGACGGCAAACAGTACGTGGTAGTCGCCGCCAGCGGGCAGGGCTACGGCGCGGAACTGCTGGCGTATGCGCTGCCGGAAGAATAATCGATAGTACGGAAATCCAATGGAGACCGAAATGTCACCAATCCACGAGTTCAGCCGCAGAGCCTTTTTGAGAAGAACGGGAATGGCGGCGGCCCTGGGTGCGATCGGGGCAAGGCCGACACTGGCCGGCGCGCAAGGACTTCCGGCATCAGGTTCCGGACAGACCTTCGATTTTGACGAGATCTACGATCGCAGGGGCAGCGAAAGCATCAAGTGGGACCGGCCCATCGAAGGGGTCGAAGCAGAAATCGAAGTCGGCATGGGAATCGCCGACATGGACTTCCGTGCCGCGCCCTGCATCACCGACGCCCTGGCCAGGCGTTGCGAGCACGAAAATTGGGGCTATCTGGCCAGGCCCGAGTCATACACGCAGGCGATCGTGGACTGGAACCAACGCCGCTATGGGCTGGAGATCGACCCGGACACCATCGAACTCACCTCGGGCGTGCATTCGGGGCTGATCGCAGCGCTCCGAAGCCTTTCTCCTCCCGGGTCAAGCGTACTGATGAACACGCCCACCTATGACGGCTTCTACAATTTCGAACTCCGCTACTCGCGCACGGTGGCCGAAGAAAGCGAGATGCAGATCGTCGACGGTCGCTACCAGGTCGACTGGGACGACTTCGAACGGCGCGCCAGCCGGGCCAACGTCTTCCTCCTGTGCAACCCCCAGAACCCGACCGGCAACTGCTGGTCCGAAGAGGACCTGCTGCGAATGGGCGAGATCTGCCTCCGGCGCCGCGTCATCGTGCTCGCCGACGAGATCCACTGCGATTTCGTGACCGCGGGCAACCGGTACACGCCCTTCGCCAGCCTTCCCGACAGGGAAATTGTCGGCAACAGCCTTACCTTCAAGAGCACTAGCAAGTCCTTCAGCCTTGCGGCAATGAAGGCCGCCTGGTACTTCTCGACAAATCCCGACCTGCTCGAGCGCGTGCGCTCCAACACGCGAGTCGATCTGAGCACCCTGGGCATGGAGGCGAACCGCGCCGCGCTCATCGAAGGCGATGACTGGCTCGATCAACTGCTCCCCTACATCGACGCCAATCACGACTTCGTGGAACGCTACCTGCGGGAGAACATCCCCGCGATCAAGTACACAAAGGCGCAGGGAACCTACCTGGCGTGGCTGGACGTGAGCGAACTGTCGGAGCGGGTCGGCGCCCGCGAGATGGCCGAGCGGGAGAACGGCACGGCGGAGTCCGCGGTCACGGCCGAGGAGATCATGCAACGCTGGTTCGGCAACAACGCGGGGGTTTACCTGAACCCGGGTAGCGCCTATGGAACGGGCGGCGCCGGCCACATGCGCATGAACCTCGCGACGTCGCGCCTCCTCATCCGCAAGGCACTCGACAACATAGGGACGGCGGTTGCGGCGGCGTAAACCGAGGCTCCACTCCACAAAGTAATGCCTGATGGCACTGCCACCCATACTGCGGAACCTGCGCATCCCTGTGATCGGTGCGCCGATGTTCATCGTCTCCAATCCCGATCTTGTCATCGCCCAGTGCACGTCCGGGATTGCCGGTGGTTTTCCGGCGCTCAACGCGCGCGAAGAGGAAGGCGCGCCGATCGAGCTCGATCGCTGGATTACACGCATCAAGGAGGAGTGTGACCGACACGATCAGGCACATCCGGACCGCCCGGCAGCACCGTTCGCGACCAACCTGATCCTGCGCCGTACAAATGTACGCCTCGACCGTGACCTGGACATCTGCGTCAAGCACGAAGTGCCGATCGTTATCACGTCACTGGGTGCGCGCGAGGAAGTCTACGAAGCGGTGCGCTCGTATGGCGGCATCACGCTGCATGACATCATCAATAACCGCTTCGCGAAGAAAGCCATCGAAAAGGGCGCCGACGGGCTGATTGCAGTGGCAGCCGGTGCCGGCGGGCATGCGGGAATAACGTCGCCGCTCGCCCTGGTGCAGGAAATCCGCGAATGGTTCGACGGCCCGCTGGTGCTGTCCGGCTGTATTGCAAGGGGTGACTCGGTGCTGGCTGCAGAGGCCATGGGTGCCGACCTCGGCTATGTCGGGTCTGCGTTTATCGCCACAAAGGAAGCCAACGCGGTGGATGGATACAAGGAAATGATCGTGGAGAGCGCCGCCGACGACATCATGTATACCGACCTGTTGAGCGGTCTGCATGCCAGCTATCTCAAAGGTGCCGTGCGCAATTGCGGGTTGGATCCCGACAATCTCAAGAATTCCATTGCCACATTCAAGAAAGCTGGCGAAGGCCCGTCGCTACCGAATGCGTGGAAACACATCTGGAGTGCGGGACAAGGTGTAGGTGCGATCAAGCACGTGCCGACGGCGGCAGAACTTGTCGACCGCCTGGAACGCGAATATCTCGCCGCACGCGAGCGCCTGGGCCTGAGTCCGGCCACAAGAGTCGCAGCAGGATAGTTCTCAGGAGGAAGGCCTGGCAATATTGTCTGAGCGTGCCGCCACCTCTTCACGAACGCGCTGAATCGATGGCCGTTGCGCCAATCGCTCGGCATAGGCCGAAACGGCAGGGTACCCGTCGTAGGGCATGTAGTCTCCGGCGTAACAGAAGGCCGCAGCGGCTGAACAGTCGGACAGCGAGAAGGCGTCCCCGTTGGCCCAGGTGCTGCCGCTCAATTCGTACTCCAGGAAATCGTACACCGCCTTGACGTGGAAACGCGCCTCCTCGATCTTGCGTTCGTCGCGCTCGGCGTCGGGCTTTCGGGATTCGAAGAACAGGGTCGCGATGGGCTCGGTCAGATAGAAATCGATGAAACGGTCCTTGAAGCGAGTCTTGCGCGCCACGTCCGGATTGTCGGAGATGAGCGGCGCGCCGCCCAGCCCATCCAGGTATTCGATGATGATGCTGGACTCGGGAATCAGCGGGCCATGATTGAGCACGATCAGGGGAATTCTGCCCACGGGATAGATCTTGCGGAATTGCTCGCGCTCCCCTTCCGCCATCATGTTGACGATATGGGGCGTGAACTGAAGCCCCTTTTCGTAAATGGCCACCAGGACCTTCTGAGAATACGGCGACCTTGGGTGATAGTAGAGCCCGAAATGCGGCCGGGTGCGCTCGTGCTCATCGCTGGCTTCGCGTTCCTGCGCCTGGTGGGCCCTCAACGCGACAGCGGCGTCGCGCTCGGCTTTGAAGGGACCGTGCCAGTTGTATTGATGATCGTGCCAGTACCACCCTCCGGGCCACGGCTCTTCGGCGAATTTCGTCGCATACCACTGGGAAGCCCAGTATCTGGGATTGTTCAATTGAGGCGTCTCCTGGATCGGAGCGGCCAGAATACCCCAATTGCTGTACGGGGTGGCCGAGAAAAAACCTCGACCACTTCCTGCCCATGCGCCGTCGGCCTGCCGGTCCTCCCGCCCATGCGGCGGGACTCCTGCCGCAGGCTGCTAGTATCCGCGCATGGAATCGCAGAACGCGGTAGTGATCGGCGCGGGCGTCGTGGGTCTCGCCATCGCCCGCGCGCTGGCACTGGAAGGCCGCGACGTGCTCGTCATCGAGCGGCATGGACGGATCGGCGAAGAAACATCGTCGCGCAATTCCGAGGTCATTCATGCGGGCATTTACTACGCTCCCGGCAGCCTGAAGGCGAAACTGTGCGTTCGCGGCAAGAAATTGCTGTATCGCTACTGCCGGGATCGATCGATCCGGCACAGACGCTGCGGCAAATTGATCGTGGCGGCCAACGAAACCCAGCGCGCGGAACTGGAGGCGATCAAGGCAAGGGGCAATGCGAGCGGGGTCGACGATCTGGAAGTCGTGGACCGTGCGGAGGCAGCGAAACTGCAACCCAACGTGGTCTGTACTTCAGCGCTGAGTTCACCCTCTACGGGAATTGTCGACAGCCACGAACTGATGACGTGCTTTCAGGGCGACCTCGAAGCAGCCGGAGGCACGGTTGCCCTGCGCTGCGAATTCCTCCGCGGTCAGGTGGAACGAAACGGCTTCACATTGCGCGTCCGGTCGGTGGGCGAACCGCTCGACATTCGCGCACGGATACTCATCAACTCTGCCGGACTGGCCGCGGGGAACGTTGCAGGGAATGTCGAAGGTCTGGCGCCCCGACATGTGCCCCGCATACGCTTCGCCAAGGGCAACTACTTCATCTATCGGGGCAAGCATCCGTTTCGTCGTCTCGTGTACCCGGTGCCGGAATCCGGGGGGCTGGGTGTGCACGTCACCCTGGATCTGTTTGGTCAGGCGCGCTTCGGACCGGATGTGCAATGGATCGACGCGCCGGACTACTCGGTGGATGAGTCGCGCCGGGATCGATTCTTCGAAGCCATTCGGAGCTACTGGCCCGAGGTCAGCCGCAACCGGCTGGCGCCCGGATATGTCGGTGTGCGGCCCAAGCTCATACGGCCTGTCGACCCACCGGGCGACTTCGTGATCCAGGGGCCGGCTGCGCATGGGATACCGGGGCTGATCAACCTGTACGGGATCGAATCGCCGGGCCTCACCTCATCGCTGGCGATCGCCGAACACGTTGCGCAAGTGCTGCAACAATAGAGCTACATCCAACCGATGCGAAAGTTTCGGTTGGATGTGGCATCAGCTCGAGTTGACGGGAAACGGCTTGTAGTTCGCGCCGAGACCGGTAACAATCTTCAGTCAGTGGCGCAGTCGAAAGCCGGAGTTACCATCATGAAGAAAAACTGGCGTTCCCTCGCAGCGGGCCTGGCCCTACTTGCAGCATTGGCCCAGGCCTGGAGTACTCCCCTCATGGCTCAGCCGAACCTGGACGAAATGTTCATCGCCGAGGATACCGACGGGTTCGACCCCGGCCTGGCCATCGGCGAGCAGTTTCCGCCCATACGCGCGCTCTACGAAGGCGAAGAAATCACCTCCATCGACGCGTTCATGGGCGAAACGGGCGCCATCTTCATCGCCAATCGTTCGGCCGACTGGTGACCCTTCTGCAAGAACCAGCTCGTGGAGCTGGAACAGCATACAGATGCTTTCGAACAGGCCGGAATCGGCATCGTCGTCGTCACGTACGACGCCCCGGAACTGCAACAGGACTTTGTCGACGCGGAAGGAATAACCTACCCGTTCATCTCCGACATCGATACCGCGACCATGGTGGCGCTCGGCATCCTGAATGAAGACCACCAGCCCGGCGACCGGACGTACGGCATTCCCCACCCCGGGATATTCGTACTCAATCCCGAGCAGGAGATCGTCGGCAAGATCTTCGTCGAGTCGTACCGAATCCGCGTGGACGGCGAAGGCGTCCTCAACTACGCCTTGAGCGTACTGGAGTAACGTCGACCAACACGGGACTCCGAACCTCCCCGAACCGGGTGGGCCCGGCGTTCGCCGTACGCAACAATATTCGATCTATTGGTTCTGAACCGCTTGCAGCGCTTGTAGCACGTTCTCGGCCGGCGCGAGGTCGCTGATCGTCTGTGCGATCTTGCCGTCCGACGTCACGATAAAGGTCGTGCGCTCGACGAAGTCATGGCCGATCGTGACGCCGCGAGTATCCGTCGCCTCGGGATTGCCTTCGCGGATGTTGAGGTCGTAGGACCTGGCAATCTCGCCGCTGGCGTCGGATGCGACCGCCAGCTTGCCCGCGCAGTATTCGGGGTCCGCGGAGAAGTCATTGAGCCGTTCGATGCTGTCGAGCGAGACACCGATGACACTGGCTCCCGCCGCGTTGAATGCCTCCATGTTGTCGGCGAATTCTCGCGCCTGTATGTTGCAGCCGCGCGTATAGGCCGACGGATAGAAGTAGACCACGACAGGACCTTCGTCCAGCGCGTCACGCAGCGAAAAACCGAACGACTCGCCCGCCAGCGACGCGGTCGCCTCGAACAACGGCGCATCGTCGCCGGCCTGGAGCGCCGCGTGCACCGGCAACGCCACGGCAAGGGATGCCAGGAATCCGAATAGATAGTTCTTCATAGAATTTCCCAAGTTTGAGTTGATCCGGAGGGAGGAAAGTAGCAATTGAGCCTGCTGCGTATCCTGACCACAAGCGGTGGTTCGCGCAAGTCCTGTTGATCTGGAATTCAGGGCGCATCAACCCTTCATTTCCTCCAGTTCCAGGCCGCGCGTCTCATGAACATGCCTGACGACGAAGTAAACCGAAACCATGGCGGCGAGCGCATACAGCGAATAGGCGCCCACCAGGCCGATGCTGACCAGCAATATCGGAAACGTCATGGTAATGCCGAAATTCGAGCCCCACTGTGCGAGGCCGCTTATGGCAAGTCCGGAACCGCGAATCTGGTTGGGGAACATTTCTCCCAGCATGACCCACATCACGGGTCCCCAGGAGGCGTTGAAGAAAAACACGTAGAGATTGGCCGCGACCAGCGCGACGGTGCCCATGGTATCGGTCAACTGCAGCGCCCCCTGTTCATCCAGGGTCGCGCTGGAAAACGCCACCGCCATCGCGGAGAGCGTAAAGGCCATGCCCACGGAACCGATCCACAGCAGCGGTTTTCTGCCGATCCTGTCGATCAGGCTGACGGTGATCAGGCAGGCGCCGATGCTCACGGCGCCCGAGATGACATTGATCAGCAGGGCGTCGCTTTCTGAAAACCCGACTGACTGCCAAAGCACCGCGCCGTAATAGAAGACGACGTTGATTCCGACGAGCTGCTGAAACGTCGCCAGTCCGATCCCGACCCACACGAGCTTGCGGACGCGGCCTGTGGCGCTGTCGATCAGGTCGGCGAACTTCGGCCGATGGTGGTCCGCGGCCAGAGATTCGTCGATCTCGGTGAGCTTTGCCGCACCCTGCTCAGGGCCGTACAGGCGGGTCAGGACCGCCTGCGCCGTCTCGGTCTTTCCACCGATCACCAGGTACCGGGGGCTTTCCGGAATGAACAGCAGGCCGGTGAAGAAGAGCACGGCCGGCGCGATCTCGATCCAGAACATCCAGCGCCATGCCTCGAAGCCGAACCACAGCTCGGCGGTCGAAGCGCCGGCAATGCCGGCCAGCAGGTAGTTGCTGACGAAGGCGCTGAACAACCCGGTGATGATGGCGATCTGCTGAATGGTGATCAGCCGTCCCCGGTAGTGCGCCGGCGCGACCTCGCCGATGTAGGCCGGCGCGATCACGCTGGCCGCCCCGACCGCCATGCCGCCAAGCACGCGGAAGATCACGAACTCGACGGAACTGCCTGCAATGCCCGAACCCCAAGCGCTGACGAGAAAGAAGACCGATGCCACGATGAGCAGCGAGCGGCGGCCGATGATGTCGGCCAGGCGTCCGGCGAAGAATGCCCCGGCCGCACACCCCAGGAGCATCGATGCGACGTTGAAGCCGGTGCCGACGCTGTCGGACTGGAACGCGAGTTGCAACCCGTCTACGGTGCCGTTGATGACGCCGCTGTCAAAGCCGAACAGGAACCCGCCGATGGTCGCGATACAGCTTATTGCGACAATGAACCGTGCGTTCAATTGGCTTCTTCAGTCCAGAACTGCCGGTAGAGCTCGGCGCGAATGGCCCCATCCCTGCCTTGCCCCCCCTCGGGGTTGTCGAACTGCGTATGCGGAGCATAGATATTCTCCACGGTTGCCGTTTCCAGTAACCGCTGCCCGTTCAGGGTCCCATGGTTCAACAGCATTCGCAGGAAGTCCGCGTAACCGTCCGCCGTTGCCAACATGCCCTCGCCGCCCAGGTACAGCTCATGATCCGGTCCGTAGCCGGGAACGTCCGCTCCGAAGATATCCAGTTCCCCCTGGTGCGCGACCCGCAGCAGGTCGCGATTGACGGCGCCGTGCTCGTAGACGACATTACCGTCACGATCTTCAAGTCGCGCGTAAATAAAGGGATAATGTCCGCCTTCCACGAAGCGATCGATCACCGCGTCCACGGCATCGGGATCGGGAATATTGACGGCGGCCGAAGCCGGGCCGGATAGAATCGAGAAAATCAGTCCCGAAAGAGCAAGACGCGCAGTACGAATGATCAACATGAGGTTGGATTCCTTGCGAAGGGTAGCGATCAAGCCGGAAGGCGCCATTTTAGCATTCAACAGGCTGTGCCACGGACGCGCGGACGTGCATTTTCCGGGTGCTTGCGCAACAAATCCTCCGGCGCACGAGACGATGGCCCGGCTCGAAAACGGAGTTGACCGATCATGAGCCGGTTACTCGGCATCGATGTCGGCACTCAAAGCCTCAAGGCGCTCGTTTATGACAGCGAGCAACGCGAAGTGGCGGCCACCGGCAGCAGCGAACTGCAGTTGATCAGCCGTGCCGACGGCACACGCGAACAACTGGCGGAATGGTGGATCGAGGCGCTGCATTCGGCTCTGGCGCAGATTCCTGAAGCCGTCAGGTCCTCCGTCAAGGCAATCGGGGTTTCCGGGCAGCAGCACGGGTTCGTTCCCCTGGCCTCGGACGGAACGGTTCTGGCGCCTGTGAAACTCTGGTGTGATACGGCGACCGTGAGCGAGTGCGAGGAAATATCCGCGCGCTTTGGCGGTGACCAGCGTTGTATCGACTCGGTCGGTAACCCGATCCTGCCGGGTTATACGGCATCGAAAATCACGTGGCTCAAGAACCATCACCCGGACAGGTACGCCAAACTGGCGACCATTCTGCTGCCGCACGATTACGTCAACTACTACCTGACGGGCGATCTTGCCATGGAGTGCGGGGATGCCTCGGGTACCGGACTGCTGGACATCCGCTCCCGCGACTGGCACCCGGAGATGCTTGCCGCGGTGGACCCGGATCGGAATCTGTCGGACTGCCTGCCGCCGCTCGTCGGCGCCGCCGACACCGTGGGCACGCTGCGGGCGCCTCTCGCCGGGCAACTGGGGTTGCCAGCCGGCACGCCCGTCGCCTGCGGCGGCGGCGACAACATGATGGCCGCCATCGGGACCGGCAACGTCACCGAAGGGCGCCTGACCATGAGCCTTGGGACGTCCGGAACGCTGTTCGCCTACGCCGACGCACCCTGTGTTGATCCGGTCGGCGAACTGGCTGCGTTCTGCGCGTCCACCGGCGGCTGGTTGCCGCTGCTGTGCACGATGAACTGCACCGTCGCCAGCGAACTGGCGCGCTCGCTTCTGAACATGGATCTGGACACGATGGAGTCAGCCGCCGGCGGGGCCGCGCCGGGCGCCGACGGCGTCGTGGTACTGCCCTTCTACAACGGCGAACGCACGCCCAACCTGCCCAACGGCAAGGGCTGCATCCTCGGGCTCAACGGCGACAACATGACCTCCGCCAATATCGTCCGGGCTTCCATGGAAGCCGCCGTTTTCGGCCTGCGTGCCGGGTTGGAAGCGTTTGCGCGTGGCCACGACACGCTGGTGGACGGGATTGACGAGATCCGGCTCACCGGAGGCGCCGCAGGCAGCGCAGTCTGGCGCCAGATCGTGGCGGACAATTTCCGCCGGCCGGTACGGCTGCCCGTCTCCCAGGAGGGCGCCGCCATGGGCGCCGCGCTGAATGCCATGCTCCTGGGCAGCGCCAGCCACGGCGACTCGCGCGCCCTGGCGGCGGAAATCGACGAGCACTTGGAATTCGACGACGAGGCCGGTGCTGTTCCAGACCCCGAGACACAAGCCGTCTACGATCAACAGTTCCATACCTACAACACCTGGCTCGAAGAACTCAGACCCCAGTTCGAGTGAACCCCTGTCCGACCGACTTCCAATCGACACAATCCAGTACCTATTCCAGTCACCTCCCATTCAGTACCTTTTCGAGTGAACCCAAATGACACGTAACCTATTCATCGGCGAGCGGGAATTCTTCCCCGGTATCGGCAAGATTCGCTACGAGGGAAGGTCCTCCGACAATCCTCTTGCCTTCAAGTTTTACGACCCCGATCGGGTGATCGGCGGCAAGACCATGGAACAGCACCTGCGATTCGCGGTCTGCTACTGGCACACCTTCCGCGGCACGGGCGCCGATCCGTTCGGTCCCGGCACGCAAATTTTTCCCTGGGATGAGCCAGCGGACAGGATGGACGCGGCCAGAGCCCGTGTGGATGCGGCGTTCGAGTTTTTCAGCAAGCTCGGCGTCCCCTACTACTGCTTTCATGATCGGGATATCGCGCCCGAGGGCGACAACGTCGCGACTTCGGAGCGAAATCTCCGCGCCATGACGGAACTTGCCGCCGAACGGCAGCAGGCAACCGGGGTCAAGCTGCTCTGGGGCACCGCCAACCTGTTCAGTCATCCGCGCTACATGAACGGCGCCGCCACGAACCCCGATTTCAACGTGGTCACCCACGCCGCAGCGCAGGTCAAGGCAGCGCTGGACGCCACCGTCGCGCTGGGCGGCGAGAACTACGTCTTCTGGGGCGGCCGGGAAGGCTACGCGAGCCTGCTCAATACCGACACGAGGCGGGAACTGGACCACCTGGGGAGATTCATGGCGGCCGCGCGGGACTACGGACGCGCAATTGGCTTCAAGGGAACCTTCCTGATCGAACCCAAGCCCATGGAGCCGAGCAAGCACCAGTACGATTTCGACGCTCAGACGGTGGTCGGATTCATCCGGCACTATGGGCTTGAGGGAGACTTCAAGGTCAACGTCGAGGCCAACCACGCCACACTGGCAGGCCACAGTTTCGCTCACGAATTGCAGATGTGCGCCGACGCGGGACTCCTGGGCAGCATCGACGCCAACCGCGGCGATCCCCAGAACGGATGGGACACCGATCAGTTCCCGGTGGATCTCTACGACACCGTTTCAGCCATGCTGGTGGTTCTGGAGAACGGCGGCCTGCATTCCGGCGGCCTGAATTTCGATGCCAAGGTGCGCCGCGAATCGGTGGATCCCGAGGACATCTTCATCGGCCACATCGGCGGCATGGACGCCTTCGCCCGCGGCCTCGCCATCGCCCACGACCTGATCGAACAAAGCCCGCTGGTCGCCAACCGCGCGTCCCGCTACGCCAGCTTCGACAACGGCGACGGCGCCGCCTTCGCCTGCGGCGACCTCGGCCTTGAGGCGCTACGGGATATCGCCGCCGCAAACGGCGAACCCGCCAGCATCAGCGGCCGTCAGGAGTGGCTGGAGAACCTCGTCAATCAGTACATTTAGTACGCGTGTCAAGACCGTCAGGATCGCCGCACGGGCTGCCCGCTACCTGAGAAGCGACGCGGCTCGCGCCCGGGCATCGCATCACGCCGGCGTCAACGGCCAGATCAGCGGCAGCAGCACCATCACGGTGACAAAGACCACGACCGTCAACGGCAGCCCAAGCCTGAGATAGTCCCCGAACCGATACCCGCCGGGACCCATGACCAGGAGGTTCGCAGGATGCGAGATCGGGCTCGCGAAGCTGGCCGAGGCCGCCATCGCCACCGCCATCATCGCCGTCTGCGGCGCGATACCCAGGTCCGCGCAGGCCGAGAGAACGATGGGCGAAATCACCACCGCGAGCGCGGCGTTGGGCATGATCAGGGTGCCTGCGGCGGTGATGATGTACAGCCCGCCGATCACCCACCACGGTCCCAGCGGACCCACGTACTGCATGGTCAACTGGGCGAGATACGCCGCCGTGCCGCTCTCCAGCATGGCCGTTCCCAGGGGCAGCATGCCGGCGATCAGGAAGATCGCGCGCCAGTCGATGGCTCTGTAGGCATCTTCCATGGTCAGGCACTGGCTGAGCACCATCATCGTGGCGCCGATGACGGCGGCGACATAGATCGGCAGCCAGCCGGCCAGCACGCTCAACACCACGCTCAGCATGATGCCCCCGGCAATGGGCGCCCGACGGGTGTCCAGCGCCCGCTGGGTCACCGGTGTCAGGATGATGAACTCCGGGTCGCGCTCCAGAACGATCAGCCGCTCGCGGGGACCCAGTACCAGCAGGGCGTCGCCGTGTTCCAGTTTCAACTGGTCGAGATTGGAGCGAATGGACTCGCCGTGGCGCCACACGGCGACCAGTTCCAGCCCGTAGGTATCGCGGAAGTTGATCTCGGTCAGGGGCCGCCCCGCCAGGCCGGAACGGGGTTCCAGGGTGGCTTCCAGGAGGCCAAGCCGATCCGACTCGAAGGCGTTCAGATGCGTGTGTCCGCCCCGCTGGACCCTGAGTTCCTGCAGCCCCCGCAGTACGTCGAGATCCTGCTGGCGACCCTGGATGAGCAGGATGTCTCCGCCCCTGAGTGGCTGGTCCGGCTCCGGCATGACACTTAGGTCGCCGTCGCGGAACAGCGCCAGAAGGCGGAAGTCGAAAGCATCTCCGAGCCGGCTGCGTTCCAGCGTGTCGCCCGAGAGTTGGGATTCGAGCGGTATGCGAACCACGAAAATGTAGTCCTGGAGCTGATACGTGTCCCGAAGCTTCTCTTCGCCGACTTCCCGGCAGTGGGCAAAATCTGGCGAATGCTCAAGCTCGAGCGCGCTCTCCGGCCTGGCCTGCAGCAGCAACGTATCCGCCGGCCGCAGCGGGACGTTTCCCAGATTGGACCGGCGCACCAACCGTCCGCGGCGGATGGCGAGCACATTGGCGCCGTACGCCTTGCGGAACTCCGAATGGCGCAGCAAACTGCCGGCCAGCGGCGAGCCTTCCTCGATCACCACCTCCATCAGCTTCACCTGGCCTTCCATCAGCCCTTCCAGTACCGGTGCTTCCCTTTCGATGATCACTTCGCTCCAGCGTTGAAACTCGCGGAACCGGTCCAGCCGTCCCTGCACGACGAGCTTGTCGCCGCCCTCTAGCACCGTCTGGCGCGACGGCATGAGTTCGATCTTGCTGTCCTGCTCCCGGGCGATGACGATCAGGCCCGCCGCAACGCCGATGCGGCTCTGGGCAAGCGTCTTGCCGACCAGAATTGAGTCGTGCGGCACGCGCATCTCGAACACCCGGGTATGCAGCCCGTACTGGGTTCTGAGATTCCGCTGGCTGCGCTTCTGGATTTCATCCTCGCGCTTGATGCTCGGCAGCAGGTGACGGCCCAGCAGCGCGATGAACAGCGTTCCGGCGACCAGCACGCCCCCGCCGACGGGCGTGAAGTCGAACAGGCCGAAGGACGTCTCCCCGGCCTGCTGCAGCGCGCCGGCGATCAGCAGGTTGGGCGGTGTGCCGATCAGCGTCGTCAACCCGCCCAGCAGGCAGCCGTAGGCCAGCGGCATGAGCAGCTTGGAGGCCGGGATCCGGGTTCGGCGGGCGATTTCGATGACCACCGGCAGCATCAGCGCCGCCACGCCGATGTTGTTCATGAACGCGGACAGCACGCCGCCGGTGAGCATGATGACGACGGTAATGGTCTCCCGGCTGGTGCCCGCAAACCGGAGCACCGTGCGGCTGATGACGTTGGCGATGCCGGTTCGGGTCAGCCCGTCGCTCAGGATGAACATGGCCCACACGGCAATGACTGCGCCGTTGGAGAATCCGGCCACCGCATCCTCGGGCGAAACCAGGCCGGTCACGACCAGCGCTCCCAGAACGATGAGCGCGGTCACGTCCATGCGCACCTTTTCGGTGACGAACAGCACAAGCGCGACGCCGAGGATGGTCAGAACCAGAGCGATTTCAATCGTCAAGTCGCGGCCTTTTGGCGGCGGGCCGGAAGCCTCACCGGTGCGAAACCTGTCGTGTATGGACCACCGGCAGCTACAGCGGCAACCTCCCGATCAGCATCCGCGCCAGGAGCAGGAGCAGCCCGCCCGTAATGAGCGTGGCCAGGCCGGTCGACACGCACCAACGCACGATCACCGGCCCGCGTGAAACCACGACCAGGACAGGAACCGATGCCAGCGACGTCAGCAAGACGAACTGCCGCAGCACGGCCGGTACCCACGGCCACCGAAACGCCCACGACTGGAATTCCGGGTGGCGCATGACCTCGCGCGCCAGTACTCGGCGCGAACCGAGCCGCTGCATCGCTTCGGCGGATGCCTCGGCAGGCGGGCATCCCGACGCCATCGACTCGGCTTCAAGATCTTCGAAGTGATCGTACAGTTCGGCCAGCGTGCGCGTAACCATGGCAGGCGCCACGCCCCCGCGGAGGAGTTCCCGCCTCAACGCCCTGAATTCACTCGCGGGCGCCGAAGCCGGGTATTCAGACATGCCCCGCCTCGCCAAGAGCGGAATCCACGCCGGCACTGACCCGGTCCCACTCGCCGCTGAGCCGCTCCAGCCGCTCGCGCCCCTGGGGCGTAACCGCATAGTAGACCCGCGTGCGGCCGTTGACCGGCTTGCGCTTCGCGGTCAGGGCCCCGGCCTTTTCCAGCCCGTGCAACACGGGGTAGATCACGCCCTCGCCCAGGGAAATCGCGTCGCTGGTTACCACGCGTACCGACTTGACGAGTTCGTAGCCGTACATCTCACGCTGGGAGAGCAGCCTGAGCACCAGGAGTTCCGGAACACCGGTCATGAAGGGAGGATTGGTCTTGCCCATAGCTACATGCAACCTGGCAGGGAACGCCGTTACTATACCTCATACTTCAAGGTATGTACACGGCGGCCGGCTCACGCGGAGATGGATTCCACGAGTTGGGATCGCCCCTGGAAGCGCGATTGAACCGGGCGGGCACCGTCCACGAGGCCCTATAATCGGGAAGCGCACCGTAAAACGGGCAAGGAACGTGACCATGAAATCAACAGGAACTGCAATCGCTGCAATCGCGCTGATGGTACTTGCAACGGACACGAGCGCCCCCCAGACGCAATCCGCGGAGGACGACGAAGCCATGCAGACCGAACGCGCCCTCGCCATCCACGAGGCGGTGATGACCGTCGACAGTCACGACGACATCCCGTTCAACTTTGCCACCGAGGCGGTCGACCCGTTCGATGCCCGCCGGCAGTTGAACCTGCAGAAAATGCAGGCCGGCGGCCTCGACGCAGCCTTCTTCATCGTCTACGTCGGCCAGACGGAGCGCACGCCGGAGAACTATGCCAGGGCGCAGGCCGACGCCATGACGAAGTTCGACGCCATCCACCGGATGGCGGAGGACATGTATCCCGACCTGATTGAAGTGGCCCGGTCGGCCGACGATGTGGAGCGCATTCACGCCGAGGGCAAGCTGGTGGCGGCGATCGGCATCGAGAACGGCTACGTGATCGGCCGGGACATCTCCCTGCTGCAGCGCTACCACGACCTGGGCGCCCGTTATGTGACGCTGTCCCACAACGGCCACAACGACATCGCCGATTCCGCGCAGCCCCGCATGGACCTGGGCGATGCGGTATCGGAGCATGGCGGTATCAGCGAGTTCGGCGAGCAGGTCATCGCCGAGATGAACCGGCTGGGAATCATGGTGGATCTCTCGCATGTCTCAAGGGCCGCGGCCCTGGACGCGATTCGCCTGTCCCGGGCGCCGGTGATCGCGTCCCACTCCAACGCGCTCGCCGTTACGAACCACCCCCGCAACATGGACGACGAGACGCTGCTGGCGTTGCGTGACAATGGCGGCGTCATGCAGGCCACGGCGCTGAGTGTGTTCGTGAAGGAATTCACGCCCGAACTTCAGAACGAATCCCTCGCCATCCTGGCGGAATACGGTATCGGGCACTTTCGCGAATGGTTCACCCTGACCAGCGCGGAGCACAGGGAAATCCAGGCGCGACTCAGCGAAATCGGCTACGCCGACGTCGGCGACTTCATCGACCACGTTGACTACGCGGTCAATCTGATCGGCATCGATCACGTGGGACTGAGTTCGGACTTTGACGGCGGCGGCGGCGTTCTCGGCTGGTGGGACGCCAGCGAAACGGCCAATGTGACGCTGGAACTGGTTCGCCGCGGCTACAGCCGGGAGGACATCCAGAAGCTCTGGGGCGGGAACCTGCTGCGTGTATGGCGGGAGGTGGAACAGTTCGCGGCAGCGGCGCAAGCCGCGCAGCAGTAGGCGATCGCAGGTTTTCCTGGCCCTGGGAGAGGTTTGTGTCCGCCGGGCCAGGCCGGGTGCTACACAGGTCCGTGCGATGGACCGTCAGGCACCCGGCTTGAAATCCGCGAACTTGCCGCCGCTGCGGCCCAGATCCTCCAACAGATTCGGGACTTCCCAGTACATGGGCCCGAACCGATCCCGGAACTCGCACACTCGGGCGTAGATCTTGTCCACGCCGATGGTGTCCGCATAGTGCATGGGCCCGCCCCGGTGCCTCGGGAAGCCGTAGCCGTTGACCCAGACGACGTCTATGTCGCCTGACCGGCTCGCGATCCCCTCCTCCAGAATGCGGGCGCCCTCGACGATCAATCCGTAGATGCACCGCTCGACAATCTCCTGCGCGTCAATCGCCCGCCGCTCGACGCCCAGCGCATCAGCCTCGCGGGCAATCCACGACTCGACCTCCGGATCCGGGATGGGCGCGCGGGATCCGGATTCGTAGCGATACATGCCCTTGCCGGTCTTCCGGCCCAGCCGGCCGGCTTCCACCAGCACATCGGCCATGCGGTAGAAGCGGGGATCATCGGGCAGATCGGTACGTTCCCGGCGCACGCTGTAGCCCACATCCAGGCCGGCCAGGTCGCCCACCGCATGAGGCCCCATGGCCATCCCCCACTCCTGGAGCGCACCATCAATCTGCTCGGGCGCAGCACCCTCCAGCAGCAGCAACTGGCTCTCCCGCCCGTACCCGTAGAGCATACGGTTGCCCACAAAACCGAAACAGTTGCCCACGACCACGCCCACCTTGCGCAAGCGTTTCGCCAGGGCGAGGGCGGAAATGATGACCGCGTCCCCGGTCGCATCGCCGCGGACAATCTCGACCAGCCGCATGATGTGGGCCGGACTGAAGAAATGCGTTCCAATGACCTTTTCGGGCCGGCCTGTGGCCTGGGCGATGCGGTCCACGTCCAGGGTCGAAGTGTTGGTGGCGAGAATCGTGTCCGCCCGGCACACCCGGTCCAGGCGGGCGAATACCTGTTCCTTCACCGCCATGCTTTCGAAAACCGCTTCGATCACCAGGTCCGCATTCGCCACCGCGCCGTAGTCCTGAGACGTCGTCAGCCGGCCGAGTCCGTCCTCCGCCTTGGCCGGGCTGACCTTGCCGCGCGCGACACCGCCTTCGTAAAGGCCCTCGATGGTCTTGCGCCCCCGGGCAAGCCCGGCCTCGTCATAGTCGAGCACCGTGACCCGGAACCCCACCCCGAGACAGCTATAGGCAATCCCCGCACCCATGGTGCCGGCGCCGATGACCGCAATGTGCGTGATCTCGGGGCCGCCAGCGGCCGGACTCACGCCCGGAGGCGGTTTCACCGCCTGGCGCTCGGCGAAGAACAAGTGCCGCAACGCGCTCGACTGCGGCGACGCCATACACTCGAAGAAATGTTCCCGTTCCTGCCTGAGCGCCTCATCGATCGGCACCTGCAACGCCGCCTCGACGCATCGCACGATCCGCTCCGGCGACATGAGCCCGCGCGTCCTGCGGGCGATCCGCTTGCGGTAGTCGCTGAAAAACCCGGGGTCCACCGGATCCACTGAAAGATCCCGAATGAGCCGCGGACGCTCGCCTCCTGAAGCCTGTTCCCGCGCAAAGCCCATGGCTTCATCGAGCAGATCTCCGCTCTCGGCGAGCCGATCGATGACGCCAACCCGAGCCGCCTCGACGGCGCCCACCGGCTTGCCGGAGATCATCATGTCCAGGGCGCGTTCCGCACCCACCAGCCTCGGCAGCCGCTGGGTACCGCCGGAACCCGGAATCAGCCCGAGGTTGACTTCCGGAAAGCCCACACGGGCGGTCGGCACGGCAATTCGATAATGGCACCCCAATGCGAGCTCCAGGCCCCCGCCCAGCGTCGTGCCGTGAATGGCGGCTACCACCGGCCGGCGGCATGCCTCGATGCGGGCGATGACTTCGGGAAGCCAGGGCGGCTTGGGAGGCTTGCCGAATTCGCGGATGTCCGCACCGGCGACAAAGGTCCGGCCCGCGCAGCACAGAACGATTGCGTCGGCGCCGGCGTCCTCCGCCTCGTCCACCGCACGGACGATCCCGGCGCGCACCGCCTGCGACAACGCATTCACCGGCGGATTGTCGATGGTGACGACGGCCAATCGGCCTTCGAGTTCGAGACGCACGACGCTCATTGGTACTCCTGTTGCGTTCGTAGCAAACGTGGCATTCGCTCCCGGTTTATCCCGGCGCCGCGGACACAATTGGCGCGGCTTTCCTCCAATCGGCGGTAGATCGAATTACACAAATGCGGGCAGGAACGCGTAATGATAAGAGCCAATGTCAATAAAATCGAGATCGAGGAGCGTCGGTCCGATCGAGGGATTGCTGGCTGTGCGATGATTGCAGCCATGAAAAACGAAATCGAGATTCCCGTGGAATGGGGCGACACCGACCAGGCCGCGATCGTGTTCTACCCGAACTATTTCAGATGGTTCGACATCGGCACGCGTCATCTTCTGGACGCGGCCGGCGTGTCCTATGGAGTCCTCAAGAGCGAGCTGGGGCTCCTGGGTCTGCCCCTGGTCGAAGCCGGCAGCCGGTTCCTGAATCCCATCCGCTTTGGAGACACCGTGAGGCTGACAAGCTACGTCGCTTCCTGGCGGCGAAAGACGGTCCGGATAGACCATCTCGTCACCGTCGACGGAAGACGCTGCGCGGAAGGCCACGAGGTTCGCGTGATCGCCACAGGAGAGGATGGACAAATTCAGACGATTCCCCCGCCACAGCGTCTTCTCGAGGCTCTGCCGGTCCACAATTCGGGGGAATGAAGCCGATTCGGCGTTCGCCCGGCTCTGTTTCAGACCACCGTCAGCCCGTGCCTGGGCGCCTGGCGGCGAACCGGGAGTCCGGCCGCGTCGCAGAGCGCAGCGTGGGTGTAGTGTTCCGCCATCTTGCCCCGCCACGCCGGCACGAAGTCGGTATTGCTCATGGGCGTGGCGTCCTTGCGCGCCCGGTGGGCGACGGCCGCGATCAGGTCCTCCGTCAGTTCCTTGCCAACCAGCAGGTCTTCTGCGTCACTGACGCGCACGGGGCTTGAGCCGACCGCGCCGAGGTAGACTGCAGCGCGGTCGACCACGTTCCTGTCGTCCATCCACAGCGCGACCGCCACCGACAGCACGGAAAAGTCGATGGAACCCCTGCGGCGGAGCTTCCAGAACGCCGAGCGGCAATGCTCGCGACTGGAATCGGCGGGGACGATGACTCGCGTAAGGATCTCACCGGGGCGCATGCCCAGGTATTCGATGCCGTCGTCCCGATACAGGTCGGTGAGGGGAATCTCCCGCTCGCCACCGGAGGAAATCAACCTGACCCGGGCGCCCAGGGCGCAGAGCATGGGTGCGGCGTCGCTGGCCGAGTGAGCCCAGCAGCGGGGCGAATTGGTGGCGACCCAGCAGATCGTGCCCTGCTCCTTCATGCAATAGTCGATGGAGCGGCGCCATTCCTCGGTCTGGTTGTAGTAGGTGCAGCGGGTATCCACGCAGAGATTGCCCCCGAGCGTACCCATGTTGCGAAGGGGCGGAGAGGAGATGGCCGCGACGGCGCGGGCAAATCCCGGATAGCGGCTGCGAACGGCATCGCTTCGCAACAACGCGGTCAGGGTGACCGTGGAACCGATCTCCAGGTCCTGCGGCGCCTCCCCGATTCCCCGCAGTTCGTCGATTCCCATCAGGCTGACGACGGTGCCGGCCTGCTGGTGGCGCCGTTTCATGTTGGGCCAGAGATCGGTGCCGCCGGCGACCAGACGCACCCCTCCGATGCCGTTCGCCCCGCCGGGGCCGCCTCCGTTTCCCGGGCTCGCCCCGCTGTCACTGCTGCCGTTCGGGCCGCGGCCGTCCAGCAGGTCCAGCACTTCCCGCAGACTGGAAGGCGAGCGGAAATCAAGCGGTGGTAAGCGTAGCACTGCGCCGCTCCTTCAGGGCGTCTTCGCGGTCCTTCATCGTTCCGGAAGCCGCGCGCACGCTGCGGCTGCGATGCTTCGGATCATGCCTGGCGCGCCCGTCGCCTCCCTGGTCCGGGGTCGGCACCTCCACCGGCGTGCCGTAGTCCACCCTGGGGAACCGGGCGGGACCGACCCGCGCCGGTCGTCCCTTCGCCCTGGCCTCCAGCGCTTTGAGAATCAGTTCCGGCGTCGCCGGCACCTGGTCGACCCGCACACCGACCGCATCGAAGATGGCATTCACCACGGCCGGCATGATCGGCAGCAAGGGGCCCTGGCCGACTTCCTTGGCGCCCATGGGCGCGCGGTCGTCCCTGGATTCGATCATGTAGCTGGTCATCCCGGGCATGTCGTGAAAGCCGGGGCTCTTGTACTCCAGCAGCGACGGCATCTTGTGGACCAGCGCCGAGGACAGGCGCTTGGGCAGGCGCCGGAATACCTGCTCCTCCATCATCGCCTCGCCGAGGCCCATGTAGATGCTGCCCTCGATCTGGCCCAGCGCCAGCACCGGGTTGATGGCCTGGCCGATATCGTGCGCCATCCAGACGTGCCTGCAGTCGTAAACGCCGGTTTGCGGGTCCACTTCCACCTCGACCACGGCAGCGGAGTAGGAATAAGTGGGCGATGGCCCCACGCCGGCGCCGCGGTAACGCCCCGGCGCACGCGGAGGAATGTAGGAACCGGTGGTGCCGAGGGTGCCGAAGCGGGCCTCGGCCGCCACCACGGCCGCATTGAAATCGAGTCCCCTGTCCGGGTCGCCGGCGGGAAAGACGCGCCGATCCGCGAACACCAGTTCCGCCTCGGAGACCTCCAATTGCGCCGCGACTGCCCTGGCAATGGTGTCCCGGGCGCGTTCGGCGGCCTGCATGGCGGCATGGCCCACCATCATGGTGACCCGCGAGGAGTAGCTTCCCAGATCGACCGGGGTGAGGTCGGTGTCGCCCACGCAGAGGCGGATGTCCTCCAGTTCGATCCCCAGAATCTCGGCCACGATGGCGGCGAGCACCGAGTCCGAACCCTGTCCGATCTCGGTCTCGCCGCAGAACACGGCCACGCATCCGCTGCGGTCCAGCTTGATCTGCACGCCGGACTGGGGCATGTGGTTCCAGTAGATCGGCAGGCCGGCGCCGCAGAGGTAGGCGCCGCAGGCAAGCCCCAGGCCCCGTCCTTCGGGCAGCTTGCCGTAGCGCTCCTTCCAGCCGCTGCCCCGCACCACGGCCTCGATGCACTCGCCCAGTTCGATGGAGCCGATGCGCAGCCAGTTCGCCGTTACCGAGTCGGGCGGCTGCAAGTTCCTGAGCCGCAACTCGGCGGGATCGATGCCCAGGTGGTGAGCCGCCTTGTCCAGGTGCACCTCGAAGGCGAACCGGGGCTGCGGCGTACCGTGGCCGCGCTTCGGGCCGCAGGGCGGTTTGTTGGTGAAGGCGCGGGCGCCCTCGAACCAGTAATTGGGGATCCTGTACGTAGTGGTCTGGAGCGCCCCGGTGTAGTACGTGCTCGCCACGCCATAGCTGCCGAAGGCGCCGCCGTCCAGCGCAGTGCGGAGGTGCTGGGAGGTGATCGAACCGTCCTTCGTGAAGCCGGTCTTCAGGTGCATCAGCACCGGGTGGCGGCCGCGATGGCAGTAGAAGACCTCCTCGCGCGTGAGCGTCACCTTGCAGGGGCGCCCTAGCTTGAGCGCCAGTTTGGCCACCACCATCTCGTGGTTGAAGGGATCGCTCTTGCCGCCGAAACCGCCGCCGTTGGAGCAGGCCACCACGCGAATGCGCGACGCCGGCAGCCCCAGTACCTTGGTCAGTGCCCGGTGCACGTAGTGCGGCGTCTGTGTCGACGAATACACCGTCACCCGGCCTTCGTCCTCGGGAACGCTGACGGCGCTGTGCTGCTCCATGGCCAGGTGGGTATTGCCCTCGAAGTAGCAGGTGTCCTCGAGGATCACGTCCGCTTCCTCGAAACCCTCCTCCACGGCGCCGAACTTGAGGGACACCTTCTTGTGGATGTTGCCGTCATCCGCGTAGTCGTGCATTTGCGGTTCGGGCGTCTTGAGCGCCTCGTTGAAGTTCGAAATGGTGGGCAGGAGTTCGTATTCCACCCTCACCGCCAGCGCGGCTTCATGGGCGATGTCTTCGGAGACCGCGGCGACGGCGGCGACGGGATCGCCGACGAAACGAACCGTGTCCACCGCCAGCGCGTGTTCGTCCTCGGAAACCGGCAGGATGCCGAACTTGTCCGGCAGTTCCGTGCCGACCAGCGTGCCGAGCACGCCGTCCATGGCCTCTGCCGCCGAAAGGTCGATATTCCTGATACGCGCGTGGGGAACCGTACTGCGCACGAGCTTGACGTAAGCCATGCGCGGAAAATTGAGGTCGTCGGCGAACTGCGTCTGACCGGTGACCTTGGCTCGGCCGTCCACGCGCCTGAATGCGGTACCAATGAGCCGGTACTCTTCCCGGGACTCGCACCCGGCGCCGACGGGATCGGCCTTCGGGTTAGCCGCCATCGCTCAAGCGCTCCAATTCACCTTCGTCCCGTGGCTGCAATTCGCGATCGCCCACAGGCCGCAATTCACGTTCTACCGCTGGCCGCGATTCTCCCTCGCGCGCAGGCGGCAGTGCAGGCCACGGTGCCGGGTACGGCGCCTGCGAATCGGCGCCGTGGAAGTCTTCCTCCGGCGGCCGCCAGTCATCGCCCCGCGCCATGGCGCCCGCCCAGCGAACGGCAGTGACGATGCGGTGGTAGCCGGTGCACCGGCACAGGTTTCCGGACAGCGCTTCGTAAATGTCCGCATCGCCGGGATTGTCGTTTCGATCCAGCAACGCGCTTGCCACCATGAGGATGCCCGGCGTGCAATAGCCGCACTGAGCGGCGCCGAAATCGGCGAACGCCCGTTGCAGGGGATGCAGTTCGTTGTCGTCCTGCAATCCCTCCACGGTCTCCACCGAGCAGCCCTGAACCTCGACCGCGAGCTTCAGGCACGACAAAACGGCTTCACCGTCCACCCGTACCGCGCAGGCGCCGCACTCGCCCAGTTCGCAGCCGTGCTTGGTGCCCGTCAACCCGCATTTCTCCCGCAGGACTTCCAGCAAGGTGTGGTGCGTGGGGAAGACCACAGGATAGTCCTCGCCGTTGACCCGCAGGACGGCGGCGGTGACCCCGGGCGGTAGCGCAGATGGCCCGCTCACGTCACAACCTCGCGCCGGCCGTCCCGAACCGATGAGTGGCCGGTCCTGCACGAGCGTGCTGTGGCCGCACTCATGCCGCTATCCACCGGGCGGGGTGAATTCGATGGCGCCGTCGGGCAGCAGGTAGAGCACGATGGCCCGCCCGCCCGTCACGGTGGGGAAATGCGCCGAGCCCGGTTCGTAGACCACCCAACCCCGTCCGTGGCCGTCGAATTCGGCCTCCGGATCCTGTGGGATGATCATGTCGATCTCGCCGTTGGGATGGCGGTGGTGGGGTCCGACGATGTCGTCCATCACCACCACGTCCACCGAGAACCCGGCCGTTACCGGTCCCGGCTTGATGACGCGGCCGAACTTGATACCGCCGTGCTCGCGATTCGCCAGCCAGCCCTCGCGGACGCCCTGCTCGCAGAGCGAGGCCAGCGATCCGAACGTATCGCCGTCCGAGGGAAACTCGGCATCCAGCTTATGCTTAAGGCTGCCGTCCAGCACCGAGCCCGCAATGTGCTCGGCGACCGAGGTGACCACGCGCTCGAATGATTCCAGGCTCATGGTTCTAGCCCTCCTTTAAGCCATCCTCAGGTAGAAGGAGCACTACGCCGCCAGCTTCACGTACTCGAAGTCGCCGGGCATCCCGTTGATTCCGGCCCGCGGCGGGGCGATCCAGTTGGCGAACCTGCCGGGTTCCGTGCAGGGCTGCATCAGGGACAGGATGTAGCTCATGTCCGCCTCACTGGGCAGCCACTCGCCCTGCCGCTCCGCCCACTCCGTCTCGGAGAGAAGTTTTCCCTGCGGTGTCGCCTGGACCTCCGCAAACTCGCCGACGGCCCGATTGAAGGCCCGATGCGGCAGGCTCAGCCGGAAGTCGATGTCATGGGCCTTGAGCGCCCAGTTCCACCGCTTCAGGACGTTGTTGCAGTCGGCGATGAAATCGTCGGAAAGTCTCGCATTGATCGAACTCAGCGCCGGAACGTCACGCTCCACGATGCGGTCGCCGACCACCTGGGACACTGGATAGGTTTCGTTGGCCAGTTGATGATCGTCGTCGATCCGGTTCTCCCGGAACCGCCCCTTGAGGCTGGCGTTGAAGGCATTGGCCGCATTGGTGGAGATTTCGGCGCCGAACAGGTCCAGCGTGACCGCCACATGGAAGTTGATCTTCTTCTGAATCGTCGGCAAATCGACGACGCCGTGTTTCCGCGCGGCCTGAATATCGTTCGGATCGTCGATGCCCTGCTCGTTCAGGACCTGGCAGGTCCGCTGCACGATACGCTCCACTCCCGTACGGCCCACGAACATGTGGTGGCCTTCCTCGGTGAGCATGAAGCGGCAGGTCCTGGCCAGCGGATCGAAGCCCGACTGCGCCAGCGCCTCCAGCTGGAACTTGCCGTCCCGGTCCGTGAACGTCGTGAACATGAAGAACGACACCCAGTCGGGCGTTGCCTCATTGAACGCCCCCAGGATCCTCGGCCTGTCCTCGTCGCCGGAGCGGCGCTGCAGCAGATCTTCGGCTTCCTCGCGGCCATCTCGCCCGAAGTACTTCTGCAGCAGGTAGACCATCGCCCAGAGGTGCCTGCCCTCCTCCACGTTGACCTGGAAGACATTTCGCATGTCATAGAGAGAGGGGGCCGTGGTGCCGAGAAAACGTTGCTGCTCCACCGAGGCCGGCTCGGTATCGCCCTGGATGACAATGAGCCTGCGCAGCATGGCCCGGTACTCGCCGGGAATTTCCTGCCAGACCGGTTCGCCCTTGTGCTGCCCGAAGGCGATGGTGCGCCCTTCCTGCTGCGGCGCCAGCAGCACACCCCAGCGGTAGTCGGGCATCTTCACGAATCCGAACCGCGCCCAGCCCTCCGGATCGACGCTGATGGCGGTGCGCAGGTACACCTCGTAGTCCTGGAATCCGTTGGGACCCATGCTGGTCCACCAGTCCAGGTACTTGGGGTACCACCGTTCCATGGCCCGGCGCAGTTTCATGTCCGCCGCCAGGCCCACGTTGTTGGGAATCAGGGAATCGTAGTTGACTTGTGTGTCCATGGCTGAACTCGCTCTTGACCTGTCTTGTGGTTGTCTCTGTTTCGGTTGGTCTGCCGTTCTAGACTCGCTTTCGATCGTACTGAGCCCTGCGGCCGGTGCCGTAGAGCTTGAGTGCGCCCTCGTCGCCGACCGCGTTGGGACGCTGGAAAATCCAGTTCTGCCACGCGCTGAGGCGGCCGAATATCTTCGACTCCAGGGTTTCGGGGCCGGCAAAGCGCAGATTGGCCTCCATCCCGGTGAGCGCATCGGGCGAGAAACTCGCCCGCTCCTCCAGCAGAAGGCGAATCTCGTCTTCCCAGTCGATGTCGTCCGGCGCAAACGTGACCAGGCCCGCATCCAGCGCGTCCAGACCTTCCAGTGGCTTGCCAATGAGTTGTTCGGCGCGTTCAACGCTCTCGGGTTCTCCGATGAAGCGCGTCTGCAGGCGGGACAGGCCATTGGCCATCTTCAGGTACCCGAAATTCAGCTTCGACAGCGTGATGGTGGGCGCGGGATTCGGATCGTCCTCCAGGCAGCCGTCGAGCATGTAGGTGCGATCCACCGCGAACAGCAATTCGGCCAGGAGTCCGGTGAAGCAGCTTCCGGGCTCGACGAAGGCGAAGCTGGTGCGCGACGTGATGTCCAGGCGCTTGAATACGCGCTGGGCGAAGAGCAGCACCTCGCGGATGAACCAGTCCGAGGCGTGTTCCTGCAATAACGCATCGTAGGCTGCCACCTGTTGGCTGTTGCCGCGTGTCTTGATGATGAGCGTGCCCAGCGTGGGTTCGTTGAACCGCAGGTGCAGCAGGGCGTCGTCCAGTGCGCGCATCAGCGCCAGCGGCCAGAATGCCGCGCCCTGGCGACTGGCCTCTTCGGTATCGGCACACGACTCGGTGGGCGCTTCCAGGGTCAGGGTGGCGGCGAGCCCCTGAGCATCCAGATCCATCGTCAGGTGCGGGTACTGCACCTGCGAGGCGGAGACCTTCTTTTCCAGGCGCGCGAGCGTGACGCCCGACTCGTTCGTGGGCCGATCGGATTTCTCCGCCAAGGCGATGGCCCGCTCCTCCACACGCTGCTCGAATTTCGAGCGGGGCGCGATCTCGTCCACCAGCCGCCAGTCGACGGCCCGCTGGCCCTTGATGCCCTCCTCCACGGTGCAGAATACGTCGGCCAGGTCCCGCCGCACGCCGCGCTTGTCCACCACGCGGGTCAGTCCACCCGTACCGGGCAGGACCGCCAGCAGCGGGACCTCCGGCAGGGAAACCGCCGCGTTGCCGTCGTCGATGAGAATGATGTGGTCGGTGGCCAGCGCCAATTCGTACCCGCCCCCGGCCGCCGGGCCGTTCAGCGCCGACAGGTAGATCTGGCCGGAGTTTTCGCTGGCATCCTCCAGCGAGTTGCGTGTCTCATTGGTAAATTTGCAGAAATTCACCTTGTGCGAATGGGTGGCGGTACCCAGCATCCGTATGTTGGCGCCTGCGCAGAACATGCCGATCTTGCCGGAAGTCAGGATCACCGCACGGACTTCAGGGTGCTCGAACCGCAGGCGCTGCACGGCGTCGTAGAGTTCGATGTCGACGCCGATGTCGTAGGAATTCAACTTCAGTTCGTAGTCGCCGAATTGGGGCGCGTTCTCGTCCACATTCATTTCCAGGCGCGCGATGGGACCCTCGGTGGAGATCGACCAATGTCGGTACCGGTCCGGTTGGGTCCGGAAATCCAGTTGTGTGGGTTCAATGCTTGCCATAAGATGAATTATAATGCATTACTTATTGATATACGCCCCAAAAACTGCATGATAACATACAAAAACGTCGAGATTTGGCAAGGGCGCACGACATATACTTCATCCAACCCATGTTGATTCGGGTCGCCCGATGACAACGAGTTCGGCTTCGGCGCGAGATACGGACAGTCTGCTGGAGCGGCTCGGGCTGCGTGTGCGCTCGTTGCGTTCCCGCCTGGATATGACACGTCGAACCCTGGCCGCGCAGGCCCGTATTTCCGAGCGCCACCTGGCCGACCTGGAGACCGGTCGCGGCAACATATCGGTGCGTCTTCTCGATCGAATCGCCGCGGCGCTGGATACGGAAATTTCCGACCTGATGGAGACTGCCGGGGACCGCACGCCGGAAGAGAACCTTGTTGTGGAGTTCGTCCGCGCGCTGCCTGCGGACGAGCAGAAGCAGGCGTTGCAGTTGCTGCACGAGCGCTTCACCCTCGCACCGGAAACAAAGCGCAGGATCGCGCTGATCGGGCTGCGCGGCGCCGGCAAGAGCACGCTGGGCGTGAAACTCGCTGAACGGCTGGGACTCCCGTTCGTCGGCCTGGTCGGCGTGGTGGAGCGCCTGGCCGGGATGAGCGTCGCCGAAATCTTTGCGCTGTCCGGTGAGACGGGCTACCGGCGCCTGGAAGAACAGGCGCTGTTTGAAACGCTGAACCGGCATGAAGGCTGCGTGATCGAAACCGGCGGCAGCATCGTCTCCGATCCGGGATTGCTCGGCACGCTGCTCACGGCATGCTTCGTCGTATGGCTTCGGACAGAGCCGGAACATTACATGGCACGGGTGGTGGCGCAGGGCGATCTGCGCCCCATGCAGAACAGGCCCGACGCCATGTCGGACCTGCGCAGGCTGCTGGACGAACGCGATCCGTACTACTCTCAGGCGCATGCCACGGTCGATACCACCAACCAGACGGTCCAGGAGTCCCTGAGCGCACTGTTGCAGTCCCTGCCGGATCACATGGCCGCGAACGGTCACGGAACGGCCGAGCCCGGAACGGGTAAGCGAACTCATGTTGACGGGTGAGTTTCTCAGGCTCGCCGCGCGGCGCGCACCGGGACGCACCGCGATCATCGGCTCGGGGCACAGGCTTACCTACCGGGATCTGGACGCCGAAGCCAATCAGGTAGCGAATGCCCTGCTCCACCTCGGCGCCGACCGCGAAACCCGCGTGGCCATCATGTCGCGCAACCGTCCCGAGTACGCCGCCGTCTACTTCGGCGCGGCCCGGGCAGGCGTCATGCTGGCCCACATATCGACGCGCTGCACCATCGACAACCTGGCCTACATGCTCGACCTGACCGGCGCGGAGATACTCTTTGTCGAGCAGCAGTCGGCTGCGCTGGTCGAACAGGTCAGGGCACGCTCTCCGCAACTGAGGCACGTGATTGCGCTCGATCTCCCACGCGATGGCGAGGAGTCGAAGGTAACCCCGACCTTTAGCCAACTCATCGCATCCATGGCGGACACGCCGCCCGACGTCGAAATCCGCAGTGCCGATCCACTGGGGGTCACCTTCACCGGCGGCACCACCGGACTGCCCAAGGCGGTGCTGGTATCCCATCGCGCTCGGGCGGCGACCGCCTTCGCCGCGGCGGTGGATTTCGGGCTCGGGGAGAAGGATATCGTCGCCGCCACGACACCGCTGTTTCACTGCGCGGGCCTGTTCGTCTGGTTCGCGCCGGCCATCATGCTCGGTACCACGGTCGTCACGCTGCCCGGCTGGGACGTCGAACAGTTCATGGAGGCGACGGAACGCGAAGGGATCACCGCGGCATTTTTCGTCCCGAGTCAGCTCAACGATCTCGTCAGCCACCCGGCGTTCTCCGCGGAACGTCTCCGAACACTCAAGAACGTCGGCTACGCAGGTGCGCCCATGGGCCGGTCGCTGCTGGAGCGGGTCCAGGATGCCCTGCCCCACGTGGCGTTCACCGAGAACTACGGCCAGTCGGAAGTCTGCCCGCTGACCATCCGTTGTCCGGGACACGGCAAGGAGAAACTGGGTACGGTCGGGCGCCCTGCCTTTAACGTCGAACTCGACATCGTCGACGCTGAAGGACACTCGCTTCCCACCGGCCAAATCGGCGAGATCGTGACCCGCGGCGATCAACTCTTCGACGGCTACTACCGCGATCCTGAACAGACAAACGCCGCCTTTCCCCTCCGGGACGGGTGGATGTGGACCGGCGATGTCGGCTACCTCGACGACGACGGCTTCCTGACGCTGGTGGACCGCTCAAAGGACATGCTGGTTTCCGGAGGTGAGAACATCTATCCCGCCGAAATCGAAAATGCCCTATACGGGCACGACGCGGTGGCGGAATGCGCAGTGTTCGGCATCCCCGACGACCACTGGGGCGAGGTTCCCGCCGCGCACGTGGTGCTGTCCGGTAACCGAACCGCCACAGAAGACGAATTGATCGACTATGTCGCCTCGAGGATCCCGCGCCACAAGCGCCCGCGACTGGTGCGGTTCGTCGAGCAGTTGCCGCGTACGCCGGTGGGCAAGATCAGGAAGGCCGAATTGCGGGATCGCTACTGGCGCGGGCGGGACAAGAGGATATAAGGCTTGGCCGGCATTGATTGATCGAAACACCAGTCAGCGGGCGGCAATGGAGGCAGGGGCGTCTGCGACTGCTGGTTTTGCGCTCCGCGCATTTTGCGCGCTAGGCGCGCTCAAATCTTGCGGCTACAATACCCCCGCCCGAAATCAGGGAAATTCCCAGCGAGGACAAGCGCCATGACCTATGTCATAACCGAGAGCTGCATCAAGTGCAAGTACACGGACTGCGTGGAAGTGTGTCCGGTGGATTGTTTCCACGAGGGTCCGAACATGCTCGTCATCGATCCAGAGGAGTGTATTGACTGCACGCTTTGCGAGCCGGAGTGCCCGGTGGAGGCGATATGCTCGGAGGATGACATTCCGGACGGTCAGGAACACTTCCTGGAGCTGAATGCGGAGCTGTCCGAGATGTGGCCCGTCATAACCGAGGCGAAGGATCCACCCGACGACGCCGAAGACTGGGAGGACGTGGAGGACAAGCTCGAGCACCTCGAGCGGTAGAGCTACGGCTGCAGCAGATAGGAGAACTTGAGGAAGAGCTGTTTGCCGTCGCGCTGCAGATGGTGGGTGCGAACCATCTCCGTGCCGGTTTCCGTATCGACCAGCGCGAAGTTGCTGGAATTGGTGTTGAAGCCCGCGTACAACGCCGACCACGGATTGATCACGTACCGTACCAGCAGGTCGAAGTTCAGATTCTCGTCTCGATTGAGAGAGGTCAGCGGACCCGGGTCGGTTGCCTCGTGCTGAGCAATGAACCGCAGCGAGAGTTCCCTGGTGAACTGATAGTTCCAGCGCGATCGAACAATGTGGTCGGTAAAGATGTTTCCCGCCCCGTTCGGATCGTCCAGCTTCGTGTACAGGTAGGTGAAGTCGTGCCGCAGGCGATCCAGCGGCCGCCAGAGCAGTTCGAAACCGGCGCTTGACGACTCCGCCAACGCCGGCTCGGTTCCCGGCAGGGGGGCCAGGTTGATCGTTTCCCCCATTTCCAGTTCCAGGCTGAATCCCACCGTGGTGAACATCTGCGTTTCGAATTCGGCGGACCACGTCTTCTGCTCGTAGTCCCGTTCGCGCAGGAGTCCGGGAAAATCCTGGGGCCGCAGGCGCTCGTCGACGTCCTCGTAGGTCAGGCTCAGTTCCGTTTCGCCGTTCCAGGTCCACTCCAGGGCCGGCATGACCTGCGAGTACAGCCGCGATCCGGTCTGATCGACGATGTCGTTGACGAAGACCCGCCCGCCCCAACTGTTGAGAAATCCGCCTTCGGGCCAGAAGACGTATCTGGCAAACCCGTGTGTCGAGCGGGAATCCGGCTGGTAATTGCGGTTGAAGAACCCGAGATCGGCCCTGAACTCCTCGCTGGTGTCGATGACATGCGCGTGAGCGGAGAAGTTGCGGCCGCTTCGATCGAAACGCGCGTTGAGTTGCCGGCCCTGCCGGTGAGCGTGAATGCCGTCTTCGAAACCGGTATCGATGGCCTGCAGCTCGGTGGTCCAGTTGGGGTTCAGCTTGAACCGGGCATCGAGGCTCGCAACCTGGTTGATCTGTTCGCCAAATTCCCGTTCGGTATAGAGAACGCCCACGCGACTCTGCTCGGAGATCTCGCGAAAAACGCGCAGGATGCGTATATCCGCAGCTTCTCCGGCCAGCGTGTGGTCGGCGTCGAGCCGTTGGCCGGGTGCTTCGTCGTTGATCATCAGCGTACCGATTCCCCAGGGCCCCTGCTTGCCGGTAAACCGCAGACCCGCGTCCGGGTCCGCAATGCGCCGGGTGAATACCAGCGTGCTCTCGGTGTTGAAGTAGTCCGCGTTCTCGATGAAGAACGGCCGCCGCTCATCGAAGCGCACCTCGAAACGCTCGTTCACCGTGACCTGGGGTTCGTCCGACTCCACCTGGCTGAAATCCGGGTTCAGAGTGGCGTCGAGCACCAGGCTGTCCTGAAACACGAACTTGGCGTCCAGCCCGATGTTCTCCTCGGAGTTCTCGTTGAAGGCCGGACCGCCGGCCGCACGTGAATCCAGGACATCAAAGGATCGCGCAAATGCGAATGGAATGAGCTGAATATTGCGGCCGGGCGATACGTCGCGGACGCCTCTCAGCATCCCTGCCTGATTGAGCCGGCCTTCCACGGTCGACAGGTAAGGCGGCCAGTTGGACTGTTCGCTGAGCCGGGGAATCCGCCGTTCGAACATCACGCGCCATACCTGCTCGTCGGAATCGGGAAACCGGAGGTTGCGCAGCGGAATCGTCATCCTGACCATGTAGCCGGAATCGGTGAGCCGCGCGTCGGTGTACCACACGGCTTCATAGGACGTGTCGAAATTCGACTGCTTGGCGATCTCCGACCAGCGCCCGTCCACCTGAACGCCCAGCGGCGTGGATCCGAACCCGTATGCGTTGCGCTGATCGTTGAAGGTATCGATCATGACGGCCACGAAATCGTCATCGATGACGTTTTCGCGGGGCGCGAGATTGGCCCGGATGAGTTCCGGCTCATCGTCGAAGGCCAGAAACACCACGTAGAGGTTGCGATTGTCGTAGGCCGTGTAAACCGTGGTGTTCTGACTCGAAGGCATGCCGTTGTCGGGCTCGCGCTGCACGAAGCCCTCGACGCGGGCCATTGTGGCGGCGATTTCCGGGGACGCGGTCATGCCGCGAAAATCGTCCAGTTCGGGCGCCCGTTCGATGTAGGGAATGACCAGTTCGTCGACCTGCTGGGCGACAGACAACGGACTCCACATCAACGCCAGGCAAGCGAGCCAGGACCACGCGTGAACCACGCCTGGCCGCCCGTTACGCGACAGATGGAATTTCCGGGTAATCATGACAGAGCGCTGTCCGGTCTCCCCACGGCATTGTGCCTATTTTACCGGCACGCGCACAGCAAGCGACGTGACAATCCTGTCATTTGGACCGTGAAATGCAGCCTGGTCCGCACTCCGTTTTCAGAGTTCGTGTCAGGATGCAGGACATTTGGTGTCCTGTGTTTGTTGCAAAATCTGCCCACAGGTGCGGTGCTCCCGTATTCGGTGCTATAAAGGCGCTCCCGCAGCCAGCACCGGAACCCGATTGCGCCATGATCATCGACTGCCACGGCCACTACACCACCGAACCTCCCCAGTTGAAGGACTACCGAGAGCGCCAGAAACAGGAGGTGGGGAGGGATCCGTTCCACCAGGCCGGGACGGTCGATCTGAAGATTACCGACGACCAGTTGCGGGAAAGCGTGGAGGGCGCGCAACTGAAGTTTCAGCGGGAACGGGGCACGGACCGGACCATCTTCTCCCCCCGGGCCAGCGGCATGGGGCACCATATCGGCAATGCCTCCACCAGCCTCACCTGGAGTATCCAGTCCAACAACCTGATCTACCGGCTCACGCAGCTCTATCCGAACAACTTCATCGGCGTCTGCCAATTGCCGCAATCACCTGGAACCGACATGCAGGCGAGTATTGGCGAACTGGAACGGTGTGTGGAACAGCTTGGCTTCGTCGGCTGCAACCTGAATCCCGATACCAGCGGCGGTTCATTCGATCTTCCGCCGCTGGGGGACCAGTACTGGTATCCGTTCTACGAGAAGATGTGCGAACTAAGAGTCCCGGCCATGATCCACGTCAGCGCCGCCTGTAATCCAGCGTTCCATTCCACCGGGTCGTACTACCTGAGCGCGGACACCACCGCGTTCATGCAGATGCTCACGTCGGACCTGTTCAGGGACTTTCCGGATCTGAAGTTCATCATTCCCCACGGCGGCGGCGCGGTTCCCTTTCACTGGGGCCGCTTCCGCGGGCTTGCAGACATGCTGAAACGGCCGCCGCTGGACGAACTCCTGCTGGACAACGTCTTCTTCGACACCTGCGTCTACCACCAGAAAGGCATCGACCTGCTGGTGGACGTGATGCCCATCGACAATATCCTGTTCGCCTCGGAGATGGTGGGCGCCGTGCGCGGCATCGATCCGGAGACCGGGCACTACTTCGACGATACCAAGCGCTACATCATGGGCAACACGAACCTGAGCGAAGCCGATAGAATGCAGATATTCGAGGGCAACGCGCGGCGTGTGTACCCGAGGCTCGGCGAGTTGCTCGATAATTGAACGGGTAGCGTGGCAGCAAGAGGGATGGACTGATATGCGCACTCGACTTGCAACCCCCGGGTTCGCCGGCGTCGCAGCAGTGATCTTCGCCGCTTCCGCCCACGCACATCATTCCGTGTCGACCAATTACTTCAGCTACGAAGAGGCGCCGGTGGAGCTCGTCGGTACCATCACCGAAGTCGAGATTCGCAATCCACATGCGCTGATCATTCTGGACGTGGTGGACAGCGACGGCGTGACGACCGAGTGGCTGGCCGAGTGGTCGGACGGCAATGCGCTGCGCCGCAGGGCCGTGGACATCGATCTGATCAAGGTGGGAGAAGAAGTGACAATCAATGCCCGGCGACACCGCAGGCTCGACCACGTGATCTACATTCGCGATGTGGTCCTGTCGGACGGCACCATAGTGCGGGACTGCGGCGCCGGCATCTATCGCGGCGACGAATATTACGCGACCTGTGACGAGGCGGAAGCGGCCCAGGGCCAGCAGGATCCCTTCAATCTGGTGCCCTGATGGCCTGCGGGACAAGCAAGTCAATGCAACCTGGATGTGAAACGAGCAATCCGGCGCAGATCCGCACGGCAATTGCCCTGATGCTGGTCACTGTTGCCTGGTCTGCCGCCACGTCCGCGCAGGCGGTGCGCTCGGATCTGGATGGCGTCTGGAACGTCACCGGCAGCTACAGTCCCGACATCGCCCTGAACGACGACGGCGAGGCACGGCGCCAGGCCTACGACTTTCTCACCGACGATCCCCACATGCAGTGCCTGCCCACGAGCGTGACACGGACGATGATCACGCCCTCGCCCCTGATGGAAATCCGTCAGCACGATGACCACGTGGAATTCAACCACGAATTCATGGACGTGAAGCGCCGCATACCCATCGATCCGCAAGTAAACGCGCAGGATGCGCCGATCGCCGATGCGCAATTTCCGCACCTCGGACGCTCGGTGGCCCGCTACGAGGGAGAAAACCTCGTCGTCGATTCCTCGGACATTCACGCTGGCGTGTTTTCCACGTTCCAGTGGGTCGGTTACCCGCAGTCCGATCTGATGGTGACCACGGAGCGCTATATCCCGAACGGCGACCTCATGGAGGCCCGGATCACCCATTTCGACCCGGTCTTCTATC
>JAJDWR010000014.1 GCA_022825505.1 Gammaproteobacteria bacterium
CTGCACACGAAAAAGCGGACCAGCGGGCGTTGCTGCAGGGTGACGTGATCGCGAATCGTTCCACGCAGCATCGGGTAGCGGGCCTCCAGTGCGTCCAGGATCGAAGCCCGCGAGACTTCACCCTCTACCGTGAGCGTCACCTCGCCGTCAATGCCCGCCAGAGTCCTCAGATGAAAGGGGAGTTCGACGCGAATCATGGGAGAAGGGAAGGGATGGTCCATGAGGATTATCGCAGCGTCTGTACCTCCACCGACAGTACGCTCGGCAGGTCCCGCACGATCGGGGACCAGTGATCGCCGCCGTCCGGCGAGACGTAGACCTGTCCGCCGGTGGTCCCGAAATAGATGCCGCAGGGATCGAGCGAATCCACGGCCATCGCATCCCGCAGCACGTTGACGAAGCAATCCTTCTGGGGCAGTCCGTTGGTGAGCGCCTCCCACTCGTGACCGCCCGTCCGGCTCCGGTAGACTCGCAACTTCCCTTCGGGCGGATAATGCTCGGCGTCGCTCTTGATGGGCACGACATAGACGGTCTCCGGTTCGTGCGCGTGCACGTCGATGGGGAAACCGAAGTCGCTGGGCAGGTTGCCGCTGATCTCGTACCAGTTGGCGCCGGCGTCGTCGCTGCGCATGACGTCCCAGTGCTTCTGCATGAACAGCCGGTCGGGATTGGTCGGGTGCATCGCAAGGCGGTGCACGCAGTGGCCGATTTCGGCATCCGGATCGGGCATGAAGTTCGAGCTGAGACCGCGGTTGATCGTCGTCCAGGTCCTGCCGCCGTCCTCGGTACGGAACGAGCCCGCGGCAGATATCGCCACGAAAATCCGTCCGGGATTCGCGGGGTCCAGCAGAATCGTGTGCAGGCACATGCCGCCCGCTCCCGGCGACCACTCGGCGCCCGTATCGTGCCCGCGCAAACCCGCCAGTTCGTGCCAGGACCGCCCGCCGTCGGTGGTTCGAAACAGGGCAGCGTCTTCGACCCCGGCGTAAACCACGTCGGGATCGGTCAACGAGGGTTCCAGGTGCCAGACGCGGGCGAACTCCCACGGATGCTGGGTGCCGTCGTACCACTGGTGGGTGGTCAGGGGCTTGCCGGTACTCTCGGAGGTGTCGTACACGAACATGTTGCTCTTGCCTTGGGGCATCTCCTCGCCGTCCTCTGAGCTGGGGGGCGTTTCCGGCAGCTTCGGTCCCGATCCGGGTTGTTCCCAGGTGACGCCGCCGTCGTTGGAGCGCTGGATGACCTGCCCGAACCAATCGCTGGTCTGGGATGCGTAGATGCGGTTCGGGTCCACCGTCGAGCCCTTGACGTGGTAGATTTCCCACCCGCCGAAATGCGGGCCTGCCACGGACCAGTTTTCACGATTGCCGTCTGCCGTGAGGATGAAGGCGCCCTTTTTCGTGCCCACGAGAACTCGGATTGCAGTCACGTTAATCTCCCTCTCAGATTCCCACGTATTTCGCATAGACGCCGCGCGCCACGTTCGGCTCATCCGTGCCGTGAATGATCGCGCGGCCGTCCGGGAAGAGGCTCAGGGTAAAAGCACTGCCCCCGTCGGCGATACTGGCGCGGAGCATATATTGGCTTGCGGTCACGTTGCCATGCTCGCGCAAGCGAGCAGCGACCCTGTCGAGATCGAGTCCTACGGGGTCCTGCCTGTGGGTTAGCTGCACGGCGTCCCGGCCGCAGAGGGTGGTCGCCCCGGAGCCGAGCGTGCCGTCCAGATAGTCGAAGCGGCCCTGCTTGCAGCACGGACAGTCCCCGCGATCGTACGCACCGGCGACCTTGAGTTGCATGACGGTGTTCGTCCACAGGTCGATATTGAGTAATGTCGGGCAGATACGGTCGAAGTTTCCGCTGAGCACCTTGAGCGTCTCGGCGACCTGAAAGCTTGCGACGGTGGTGACAGCGGAAGCCAGCACTCCCACGGTGTCGCAGGTCGGCGTAGTCCCGGGCGGCGGTGCTTCTTCGAAAAGGCAGCGCAGGCAGGGCGTTGCCCCGCTGCCCGCGGCATCCCGTTCCCAGGGTGCGTCTCCGTCCGGCGTGTGGGGCAGGATCGCGAACGCCGCGCCGACGGTGCCGACCGCGCCGCCGTACATGTAGGGAATGCCGTGCTTTACTGCATAGTCGTTGGCGAGGTACCGGGTTTCGAAATTGTCCAGCCCGTCCACGAAAATATCGGCTCCGGATGCATGGCGGGCGATGTTGCCATGATTGAGATCGTCGATGATCGCCGTCACGCGAACAGTGGAGTTGATCCTCGCCAGGCGACTCCGCGCCGCTTCCGCCTTGGGGATGGCATTTTCAACATCCCGCTCGTCGAACAGGACCTGCCGCTGCAGATTCGTGATCTCGACGAAATCACGGTCAACGATCACCAGGTGGCCGACGCCGGCACGGGCGAGAAGTTCGGCGGACATGCTGCCGAGCGCGCCGCATCCCAATATCAATGCGGTTGACGCGCCCAGCCGCCGTTGCCCTTCCTCACCGAAGCCGGGAAGCAGCGCCTGGCGGTGGTAGCGGGATTGGGCGTCACTCATGTCTCGGAAAATCTCCAACGCGCCACGATTCGCGGTCGACGATGTCACCCGATGTTGACACGCGGCGGAACCGCAATCTTATTGATCCGACAGGCCCTTAAGCTTGGTCATCCGCGCAGTTGAACGGCAGCACGGCATCGCCCGGAATCCAGCGCCACGACTTGCCGAGCATGACCGGTTCCGTGAACAGCCATGGGTCGGTGACGACCAATTCGTAGTCAAGGCGGCTGCCCTCCTCGTTGACCGTGAAGCGCTCCACCGTTTCCACGTCTTCGCTCTGAGGCAGTCCGTTCTGGTCGAAATAAGGCCAATTGATTCGGCTGGTGCGCACCACGAGCGTGTCGCCCTCCCAATGGCCGATGGAATGCCCCATCCGGGAGGGCGGTGCGTCCTGGTCGCCGGCGTCGCCGCTCATGTGGATGATGCGCATCGCGTCGAATTCCTCCATCCGCACGACGATGCGATCTCCCTCGTCGATGAATTCGACGGGATTGGGCTGCTGCATGATAGTGGGCATGCCCTTGGGAATGCAGGTGAGGAACGGATTGTCCGGGTCGAGCGGGTCCCAGGCCGACTGCGCGGCCAGGGCCGCCTCCGTCAGCGGATAATCGAGCGTCCCGCCTTCGGTAAGGAAGCGCGTCTCCGTGCGCAGGAACGAGCCATCGGTGCTCCAGACGCGGAAGATTCCCAGGGAGGGGTCGGCGCCGGGCGTGCCGGGCGTTTCGTCGAGGCCGGTGCCCACGGTGTTGTCCGTCCAGCGGGCGACGGGCGTATCCAGCAACGCCTCGCGTCCGTCGGCCAGCAGCATGTTGATGGCGTAGGCGTCGCGCACAGGGCGCCTGGCAGGGTAGGCGGCCACCGTCACGGTGTCCCCGATGCCGAGCATTTCGCGCGTGATGCCGACGCGGTCCAGGCGTGTGACCGGGATGCTCTCCACGTTCCACGTCACCGGCTCGTTGTCATCGCCCATACTGCTCAGGGTGAAGCGCACGTGGGGGTTGCGCCAGGTCACGCCGGTTATCTCGCCCTGAATTTCGATGACGGTATCCATGTCATACGTGATACGCGCCGAGTGATGGGCGGACGCGGCAGCGATCGAAAACGCTGCCGACAATCCCAGCGCCAGTCGGGCCAAACGAGATTCCAGGCGTTTGCTCATGCTCTTGCTCCTGCGTGTCCACGCGTTTCGGAGTTCCGATCCGCGGATTAAGGACGCTGCTGAAACACTACCGCCTCAACAGGCCGTCGATCAAGGAAACGCGATTCCAGCCCAGGCCACGCCGACCTGACTGTGCCGGGTGCAATATGGCCACAATGCCGCAAATGCGGGATAATTCCGCGTTCACAGGCTGTGGGGCCGTAGCTCAGTTGGGAGAGCGCTGCGTTCGCAATGCAGAGGTCGGGAGTTCGAATCTCCTCGGCTCCACCAATTTGCCTTTTTCAGGGGGTCCAGATGAAGAAAGTCAAGCTACTCGCGCTCGCAGGACTGATCTTTCCCGTTACGCAAGCGTACGCTCAGTACGAAACGGGCTGGGACATGTCCGAGCCGGGCATTCACCGGATTTCGGAGCACGTGTACCGGTGGGGCGGCGGCGCCATGGGCGGGATCAACGGACTGTTCGTCCCCACGCCGGAAGGCATTATCGTCATCGACGGACCCGGTAACCCGTGCACACCGGAAAGCGGCCAGTGGTTCAGGGATGAGCTCGAACAACGCTACGATGTCCCGGTGCGCTACGTCGTGTTGAGCCACGATCACCAGAGCCACATCTGCGGCACGACCGTGTTCGCGGACACGGCTGTGGCGATCGGTTCCAAAAAGCTCAGGCCACACCTGATCAGGGAGGGCCGCATCGCGCCGATCCCGACCGTGTCGTTCGACGGGTCGCTGGATATCGACCTTGGCGGCGTGAAAGTCGTGTTGCATTACCTCGGCCCGACCCACAGCGACAACCTCATCGTCACCCACATTCCCCAGGATGGCGTGCTGTTCGTTCCGGATCTGTCGCGGCCGCACGGCCAATTGCCCAATCCGGATTTTCGGGACATGGACGTGGACAACACCATCGAGGTGCTGGGCATACTGTCCCGGATGGACGACGTGGACATCGTCATGCCGGGACATAACTCGCCTGTCGCAGACCAGAGCTACTTCCGCCGCTACCGGGACTACCTGGCGACTCTCAGGGAACGCGTACTGGAGCACATGGTGGCCGGCCGCACGCTGGAAGAGATTCTCGGGCACGTGACGATGAGCGACTTCGACGATTACGCTAACCTGCAACAGGTTATCGAGCCGAACGTCATCACCATGTACGACTACCTGTACCGATACCGGGAACCCAACTCACCCGGCGGTCTGCCGATCAGGGCGACGGAATAACCAAAACAGCATCACTTCGATGAGAATCTGTATGTTGTTGATGTCGCTGGGAGTATAAATCTACCGGGCTATACCGGCTCTGGAGGAGCGCAAGTTATCCGGTATATTCCGCGAAACGCGAAGGTCCTCAAGCCACCTCCAGCAACACTGAGGGGTCTTTGTCAGCTATGGCAAGCAGCGTGCGGGCCGCGCCGGACGGGCATCGGCGTCCTTGCTCCCAGTCTTGAAGCGTCCTCACCGATATTCCGAGCAACTCGGCGAAACGCGCCTGTGACAAACCAGCCTTCTCCCGGACAGAAGCAACGTCTGGCACGTTCACGATACGTCCATACTCTTCGCGTTTTAGTTCACGCAGTCCTTCGAGAATCTCTTTACCGATGTCTCGACGTTCTTCATTCATTTTCGATCTCCTGCCGAATCTGCCGCAATGCATGTGCCGGCACATTGTCCCTGAAACTCTTCGGATACATCGTGAGCATCCAGAAAACTCCCTCGGAACGCCGGACAAAATAGATGACACGATAACCGCCGCGCTTCCCGCGTCCCTCCGCGCGCCAACGAAGCTTGCGAACGCCTCCCGAACCCGGAATGACCTTCCCGACCTCAGGGTCCGCAATCATGGACGCCTGCAGCGCCGCGTACTCGTCGTCGGTCAAGTAGTTTTTGACCATCAGCGTAAAGAGGTTTGTTTCGATAAAGCTGTACATCGGCGGATTATACGGCGATGCCGTATACAATCAACCGGTGCGAATCTGGCGATCTTGGTGACTTTTGGGGTTCAGCCGCCCCATTCAAGTACGCCCCGTGATGTGTTGTCGTTGAATCCCACCAGCGCGGTCAATTGCATGATCCGAACAAGTGCTGCCGGGTTGGCTCAGGGCTCTCGATCGTCCAGGAAACGGTCGATCTGGTGCATTCGTTCATGCAGCACGGTGACAATGCCGATCGCCCCGTCGGCCAGTTTTTTCCAGTAGACGAAGTGCCGTTTGTAGCGGAAGACGTAACCGTCTACCCCGAATTCCGCGGGAACCGCGCGCGAGACGACCGCGCCGGTGGCGATTGCATCGAATGCATCGAACAACCCGCGGATGTAAGCATCCGCCCGGACCTGTCCCCAGCGCTCGCGGGTGTAGCGATAGATTTCGTCGATGCGAATCGCCGCCGCATCCTGGACGCGTATCGGCGTCATGCGCCGGGAGGCGCATTGTGTTTCGCGATGACCTCGGATGCCGACAACGCATGGTAAGAATCGTCCGGCGCGGCGAAGGCGCGTGCCAGTTCGGCCTTCAGCCGTTCGAAGGCTTCGCGCTCCGCGCGCGCCTTGTCGCGGCGTATGAGGTCGCGCACGTACTCGCTGACACTTTCATAAGCTCCGGTCTCGCCGACATTTGCCGCGACGAAGTCGCTGAGCGCGCCGCTGACGCGAACTGTCATTGTGGTCGTGTGCCGCATCGGTTAGTTTCCCGCCTGACTTGTATTCAGATTAAACAATATTGAATACAGCCGCAAACAGCCGGACACGGTCTCGCTCTGCATCATGAACCAGGGCATGACCAGCGCGTCGGTGGAGATTTCGTCAATCGCCTCAGCCAAATACGCTCGAATAAACGTCTTGATTGAAGCCCACCAGTACAGTCTCGCCGATTCGGGCCGTCGGGGCGCGCAGGTTGCCGGTTGGTCCCAGCATGGCGCGCACCGCTTCATCCGACGACAGGGTGTCTCCAGAGAACTCGATGACCTTCTTGCCCCTGGAAGCGATCAACCGTGACGCACTCGCAAGCATGGCTGCCGCATCCGCTGCCTGCAGCTTCCTGCTCGCGGGTACCCGCTCGGCGATCTCGATGTTATTGGCCTCCAGAAACTTGGAAGCCCGTTTACAGCCGGTTCACCCGGGGCGGTGGTAGTACCAGTCAACCTTGACGGTCATCTGAGAATCTCCTGACAGGCCAATTTTGCGGCTGATCGTGCTGCCGGCGCCGCGGCTGATCGCGCTCCCGGTACCGCTGCTAATCCCACTCTTTCACGACGCCGTCCGGAGTCGTCACGAAGCCGAGCAGGCAACCGGGGGATCCGTCCCTGAGCGCGTGGCACCTTACGTGGATCCGGTCGCCGGGCTTGAGCTCATCCTCGGAAATTCCGGCCCTGGTAAGCGTCGACGCGCCCGCGGCCTCCATGGCCCACGTTATGGTTCCTCCGTCCTCGGTCTCGACATCCATGTAAAGCCAGGCATGCGGATTGATGAAGTAGAGGTCGGTAACCGTTCCGTCAAGTTCGGTGTACTGCGTCATCTCGTAGTTGCCGTGGGAGTGGTGCGCCCATCCGGTCAGTGTCACGGCAAGCGTTGCGATGAAGACGAGGGCTGTTCGCTTTGGTTGCATTGTCGGCTCCCGAAGTCCTTGTTCCTGAATTCCAGACGGCTAGCGGCCCGGCCGATACTCGCTGCCGAGCTTGATTTTCCGCACCTCGTGGAAGGTCGGATACATGATCCTGACGCCGTTCTCGTCCAGGAACTCGAACGACTGCTGGAACATGCCGCCGGTGGGTGCTGTGGGCGCGATCGTCGCTTCGATGGCGTAAAGCTTGCTCTCGAGCAGGTACAGGCCCGCAAACGTGCGCGTGCCGTCGGGATTGGTCGTATGAAGCTGGTGGCCATCGACCCGGCCGATGTAGTGGTAATTGTCGTACTCCACGGATTCGGCTCTCTCGCGGATCATTCTGGCGAAATACGCCACGGACCCGCGTGCGTCCACCTCCCCGTAGACACTGAGATAGATGCCGTCGAGCTCGGCGATTCGCTCCCTGTGCAGTTCCATGGAGTCGACGTAGTCGACGACGGTGAGGGTGTAGGTTCCGTACTGGTCTTCTGCTCGGTGGATGTGTGCAGGCACAACGATTCCGTACTCGGTCTCGAAGTCGACGGTTTCGATTTCGAATTCCCCACCGGGCACCATGATCCGGAATACGGCGTCCTCGCTAGTAAACGGCGCCCACCGCTGGGCGAAGGCCGAACTGCTGAAGATCAGAATCGTCGCCAGTGAGATCAGTCGCAGAACGAACATGCCGAATCTCCTCGGAAAACCGGATCAATACGTATTCTGCCAAAAGCAGGCGCCGGACGCATGCAGTTGGCGTGAATTCATCGGAAAATTCCGCCGGGACGCGTCGCGCGGGAGCTGCCGACCATCTCTATGGTTGTTCAGCCGCTCTCGCCAGTGCCGCGCTCACCCCCGTAAACGTGGCCACGTCGCCGTTGGGGAACTCCATGCTCTTCAACCGCGAGGTGTTTTCCCTGACGAGGCCAGGAACGCCGGGCCAGCCCACAACGATAGGCAAGCGGTCGCCCGGGCTGAGCATGGAGGCACTGATGCCTCCCCGCCTGGTGAAGTTGCCGCTGGGCAGTTCCGCCTGCCACTGCACTTCGTTGCCGTCGTCGTCGGTGACGACATAGATCAGAACTCCGTGCGGGTTGGCGACCAGGAAGTCGACCACGGTGACATTCTCGTGCACGATTTCCGAGTTGATGTCGAAGAACATGGTGCTGTGGTGCGCGGCCACCGGAGGGGTGCTCGCGGCGATCAGCGCCGCCAGCATCGCGGTCAATATGCCCGGGTATTTCATCGATCGGTCCCGGTCTGCGGCGGGTCCGCCTCGATCATGAAGTCGCCGAACCTGGGATCGCATTCGTACGTCCATATCTCCGCGTCGGGGACGAGGTCCCAGCCGAATTCGATGGAAAACGGTTCTTCGTAGAAGGTCGGGTCGTGGACGACCGCCTCCAGTATCAGTTCGTCTCCGATGCGAGTATAGCGCTCGATCACATAGGTGTTTTCGTCGCCGGAAAACGGGTGGCCCTGAATGTTCATGGCGTTGTCCGGAGACAGATGCGTGGTCGTCACCACCAGCGTTTCGCCGTCCCAGCGTCCGGTGGAGTAGCCGCTCATGGACAGGGGCCAGTGTTCGGGCGCTTCGCGGCCGTCCATGTAGATGCGGCGGACCTGATGAAAGTATTCCCGCAGCAGCACGATCTGATGTTCCTGCTGGATGATTTCCAGCAGATAGGGGTCCGTGATGCCCCGGGGCACACCGGGCATGATGCATCGGAACAGGGGATCGTCCCGAGGGTCGTATCGGTCCCAGTCGGCTTGTCCCGCAGGAGTCAGCGGCAGGTCGCTTGCGGGACGGGCGGATGCGCTGAGGGGCACGTTGTAATTCCATATTCCCTCGAAGTCCGCCTGGGCGAGGGCAGATTCGACTGGGTACCCGGCCGCGAGGACGGTCACGAATACCAACCCGGCGCAGACGCCAGCCGGCAGGGGTCCCGGCATCCGATTCATGATTGGAGCGGAATCATGGGCGCGACGGCTGCGTGACGGGTACGTGGCCCGCCCGCCTGCCCGGTTCGTACGCCTTCACGGTTGCTGCCCGCGGGCGTCGGGCTCATCATGCTGCGGAAGCCACTCCCGCAACTCGGCCCTGACTTCCTCCAGGGCCGGGTCCGCGGCGCGGTTCGCCCATTCGTGCGGGTCGGTTTCAAGGTCGTAAAGCTCTTCGGACCCGTCCGAGTAGACGATGTACCGGTAACGGTCGCTGCTGACCGCGTGATTGCGGTATCCGTAGGTCGTCACCACCGCCTTTCGCTCCAGAGTCGCGTCGGGATCGTCGAGCAGCGGCACGAGGCTCACGCCTTCCATGTGTTGCGGTGTCGGCAGCCCCGCCAGTTCGGTGAGCGTGGGGTAAATGTCCAGGAGCGATACCGGCACGTCCGAGCGGCTGCCGGCCTGCGTGACGCCCGGAGCGACCAGGATCAGCGGTATCCGGGTGGTTTCCCTCCACAGCGTTTGCTTGCGCCAGCGTGCCTTCTCGCCGAGATGAAAGCCGTGGTCGGAGAACAGGACGATGATCGTGTTCTCCCACCGCCCGCTCCGTTCCAACGCATCGAGCACCAGTCCCATCATGGCGTCGGCGAAGCTGACGCTGGCGAGATACGCTTGCACGCCGTCCTTCCAGACGCCCGCCTCCAGCGCCCACTGGTGTACGTCCATCGGTAACCCGGTGGTCGAGCCCTGCATTCTGGCGATCTCGGAAATGTCATCGAGATCGTTTTCCAGGACAGGTGGAAGTTCCACGGTGTCCAGCGGGTACAGATCGAAGTACTTTTGCGGCAGGTACCAGGGCAGATGAGGACGATAGATGCCCACGGCATCGAATCGGGGACCGTCGGTTTCGGTCAGGAGTTGCCGCACCGACCAGGCAGCAACCTGACCGTCGCCCATGGCGCGGTCGTCGGCGAAAAGCGGCGCCCAGTCGACCCTCACGGTCAGCGGGTTGCCGTTGGCCGGGAGGTCGTGGGGCCTGATTTCGTCGGGGATCTGCCGATCCAGGGACGGATAGTAGGCGTCCCAGGCCGTGGTGTCGTTGTAGCCGTAATAGGCCCAGGCGTTGAATGTGCTGGAATGGAACAGCTTGCCGGCGCCGAAGGTTGTGTAGCCGGCATCCTGGAAGTGTCCCGGCAGCGTACGAATGTCCTGGAAGACGTCCATCGTACGCCAGTCCGGCTGGTTCACGTAAACGCCGGTCGTGGCAGCACTCAGACCGGTCATGAGAGCCGTCCGGGCGGGATTGCACATGACGGAGGTTGAATGCGCGTTGGTAAACACCATGCCCCGCTCGGCGAGGCGGTCCATGTTGGGCGTTTGCGCCTGCGGATGCCCGTCGAGCGGGCCGACCCAGTCGTTCAGGTCGTCGATGGAAATGAAGAGGATGTCGGGAGGCGTAGCCGGTTGCGCGTCCAGGCGGGCAGCCGGCAGAGCCAGTACGAACAGAAGTACAACGATAGAGTGCGGTGACCTCACGGGGCGCATTATACGTACGGATCGGTTACATTGGCTCGCAACCGGATGAGTGTCATAATCCTTTCGCTGTTTTCGACCAGAGTGAGGCTAGACGGGGTGGAAATGATTCGCCAGGCCAAATCCTCTGCCGTGTCCGGGCTGACCGCTGTGGCGCTGGCCGCCTGCCTGTGGGTCGAAACAGCCGCGGGGCAGGGAGGGGACGCCCGACTCGAGGGAGAGCCCACCGCAGAATTTCACTTTGCCAGGCTCGTATACAGGAACTCTCCCTCCAGTCGCCGCGGCCGGGGCTGGGGAGGCGGAGGCGCCTGGAGCACGGACTACGCGGACGCCGAATACCACCTCATGCAGGGCGTCAACCGTCTCACCCGCGTCGATGGGCAGGCTGTCGACTACTATGGGGACGGCGGCCGGCTCATCACCCTGGACGACGACCGCCTGTTCGACTACCCGTGGCTGTATGCCGTCGAGGTCGGTCAGTGGGAACTCAATACTTCGGAAGCCGCGCTGCTGAGAGAGTATCTCGACCGCGGCGGGTTCCTGATGGTGGACGATTTCTGGGGGGAGTACGAGTGGTACATTTTCAACGAGTCCATGCGGTTGGTCTTTCCCGACCGCCCGATACTCGAACTCGGCGAAGATCATCCCTTGCTGCATGTGCTCTATGACCTTGACCAACGTACCCAGATACCGGGTCGAGGAGGCAACAGGCAAGGCACGGTGCCCCATTGGCGGGGTATCTTCGACGACGACGGACGGCTCATGGTGGCCATCAACTTCAACATGGACATGGGCGATGCCTGGGAACACGCCGACGACCCCTGGTACCCGGAACCCATGACCGCGCTGGCCTATCGGTTCGCCGTCAATTACCTGATCTACTCGATGACGCACTGAATCGCCGTTGCGGGCGTGACGAGGCTGCATCATGAACCTGAGAAACGCAGCGACACAGGAAAAAAGACAGCCGCTTCAACAGGTTGGATGGCGTTGCGCGCACTGGCTCGCCGCGGCGGTGGCGATGGCGCTTTGCGCTGTTTCCCCCGGGCGTGCCCAGGATCGCATGCCGCCCATGGCTGCGGAAGACATGACTGCAGCGCAGACGGCTGCGGTTGCCGAGTTGGCCGCCGTGCGCGGCATCGTTCCAAGGGGGCCCTGGATCCCGCTGTTGCGCAGTCCCGAGGTGCTGAGTCGGGCGCGGGCCATGGGCGACTATCTTCGCTACGACACCAGCTTGCCGCCGCATCTGAGCGAATTCCTGATTCTGCTGACCGCCAGGGAGTGGGACCAGCAGTATGAATGGGCGGCACACTATCCGATTGCCCTGGACGCAGAAATCGATCCGGAAACCGTCAGCGCGATTGCCGAGGGCCGCGTTCCCGAGGGCATGACCGACGATGAGGCCATTCTCCACGCCTTGTTCTCCGAACTCATTGACACGCACCAGGTCGGCGACGAAACCTACGCACGTGCCGTGGATGCGTTTGGAGAGCGCGGCGTGATCGACGCAGTGGGGATCATCGGCTATTACACACTGCTCGCCATGGTCATGAACACCGCCCGAACCCCTGTGCCTGCGACTGCGGCGGACGTTCCGCCTCTACCGGCACTCTGACGTCCCGGGTGTCGCTGCGGGGTCCGGGCGCGTAGAATCGCGCACGCCATGTCGAACGTCGATCTCCGCAATGCGGCACGTCCGGATCCCGACCCGGTCCTTGCCGCAATAGCCGACTACACGGTGGGCGAGTTACCGGACGCGCCCGAGGCTTACACGACCGCGCGCTACTGTCTCCTCGATGCCCTCGCCTGCGCATTCATGGCGCTGCGCTTGCCCGAGTGCACCAAGCTCCTCGGCCCCGTGGTCCCGGGCGCCGAATTGCGCAACGGTGCGCGCGTGCCGGGTACCGCGTACGAGCTCGATCCGGTCACCGCCGCCTTCAACATCGGCGCGTTGGTCCGTTGGCTGGACTTCAACGACACCTGGCTTGCAGCCGAATGGGGGCACCCATCCGACAATCTGGGAGCGATCCTTGCGGTAACGGACTACCGGGACCGCGCAGGTGATTCTCGTGGGCACTCGCCCATGCCCGTTCGCGACCTTCTCACCGCCATGATCAAGGCCTACGAAATCCAGGGCGTGCTGAGTCTGGAAAACAGCTTCAATCGGGTCGGGCTGGATCACGTGCTGCTGGTCCGGATCGCCTCCACCGCGGTGGCCACGCATTTGCTTGGCGGCAGCCGCGAACAGGTCATCGACAGCGTTGCCAACGCCTGGATAGACGGCGGCGCGCTGCGGACCTACCGGCACGCGCCGAATACCGGTCCCCGCAAGAGTTGGGCCGCCGGCGATGCCACCAGCCGCGCCGTGCGCCTCGCGCTGCTGACGCTGGCCGGCGAGATGGGCTATCCGTCGGCGCTCAGCGCTCTGAAATGGGGGTTTTCCGATGTGCTCTTCGATGGTCAACCGGTCCGCCTGGCGCGTCCGTTGGGCACCTACGTAATGGAGAACATTCTCTTCAAGATTTCCTTTCCCGCCGAATTTCACGCGCAGACGGCGGTAGAAGCCGCGTTGACGCTGCATCCTGAGATAGAGAACCGGCTGGACGACATCTCGGAAGTCATGATCGAGACCCAGGAACCCGCCATCCGCATCATCGACAAGACCGGGCCGTTGCACAATCCGGCCGACCGCGACCACTGCCTGCAGTACATGGTCGCGGTGGCGTTGATTTTCGGCAGGCTGACCGCGGATGACTACGAAGAGGCGGTGGCGGGCGACCCGCGAATCGATGCGCTGCGCGCCAGAATGAAGGTGAGCGAGAACACGCAGTTCACCCGCGACTACTACGATCCCGCAAAACGCTACATTGGCAACGCCGTGCAGGTCAGGTTCCGGGACGGGAGCGCCACCGACAGGATCGAGGTTCTGTGCCCAGCCGGGCACCGGGAGCGACGCGACGAGGCCTTGCCGGTGCTGATGCAGAAGTTCGAAACCGGCGTTCGCCCGAGGCTTGAGGCGGACGCCTGGACGCGGCTTTCCGGGATCGCGGCGGATCAGGAGCGTTTCGAAGCGACCGCGGTGGATGAGTTGATGAATCTGCTGGTGCGTCAGCGCGAAATGGCTTCGGCGCCCTCGGAGGCCAGCAACTCGGCGTAGATGCGCTTCAGCTCGTCGTAGTTCCGACGATCCTGATCACTCAATTCGTCCAGCGCGAGCGGGTTGATCTCGTGAGGGTCGCTGGCCAGGTGGTAGAACTCCTCCGCATCCGAGTTCAGGTCGACGATCAACTTGTATGCATCGTTGCGAATGAGGTCATGCGAGCTCGGGCCGAGTGCCTGCTCTGCGAACGCCCAACTGCGCGGTCCGGCGGCGTCGGCTTCAAGCAGCACGTTTTTCAGGCTGACCGAGTCCAGCCGCGTTTCCGCGGGCGCCAACTCCGCGGCATCGCCCCCGGCGAGTTCGATGATCGTCGCGAACAGGTCAACGGCGTGTCCGAGAACCCGCTTCTCCTGGCCGGCGCGAATTCCGGGTCCGGTCACGATCAGCGGCACGTTGACACCCCCCTCGTACGGCGTGCCCTTGACCTTGTTCCGGTCGCGCGGGCTGGGTGGATCGTCCCACACGACGGTGCCGTTGTCGGCTAGAAAGATCACGTAGGTTTCGTCCAGCACGTCCTGTGGAATCCGGCCGAGCAGTTGGCCGATCAGGGTGTCCACGGCCTCCACCTGTGCCAGAAAGTAGGGCTGCGTGTTGTCGTTGCTGACGGCGTCGGGATCCAGGTTCCCGGCATCGCTCGGCAACAGTTCGGTGGGCGGCAGATGAATGGGCGTATGCGGGTTTGCGAAGGACACCCAGGCAAACCACGCTTCGGCGCCCCTGGCGTTGATCCAGTCCGCGGCGTCGTCCACCGTCCGCTGGTCGGCGTAGCCACGGCTCTCGCTCAATTCGCCGTTCACGACGTGGTGCCAGGCAAAATAGCTGCCCGGCCCGCCGAAGAGATATCCGGAGAAGTGGTCGAATCCGGCCAGATTGGGGTGCCGGGCCAGGCCGTTCGCCGATGTGCCCAGATGCCACTTGCCGAATGCTCCCGTGCTGTACGGTGTCGCGAGGTCCTTGAGGGCCTCGGGCAACATGTATTCATTCGGACTCGGGCCTGCGGGCCGCGCGGGCATGGCGCCGTTAGAACCGCCGAAAGCGGGCCCTGCGTTGTCGTTTGCCCGGACATCTGGCATCTGCATAATCAGGAGCTGTCCCGCGGGCAGCGGACCCATGGGTGAAAAGTCGATTTCCTTTGGCGCCGATTGCGGCTTTTGGAGTGGCTCGATGATCCCGAGACCGTCCCAGTCAGCGCCCAATGCCGTGCGCACACCGGTTCGGAAGGCGTATCGGCCCGTCAGGATCGCCGCGCGCGTCGGGGAGCACGTGGGTTGCGCCCAGAAATCCCTTATCAGCAAGCCGTCCCGGGCAAGTGCGTCGATGTTGGGCGTGACGGCGGTGGGTTGCCCGAAGTCGTAGGCTGCCAGGGTTTCCGTGCCGAGGTCGTCGGCAACGAGCACCAGGATATTGGGCTGTTGGGCGCCCGCGCCCGCCGCCGCCGCGCAAACAAAGAGCGCGGCCAGCAGCCCGCCGCGGGCGCCCGGCCAGTTTCGGCGCGGCGCGGGAATCTCGCCACGGGCCGCAGGAGCGCGGTGCCCGGCGGCGAATGGACTTCGATTGCCTGGGTCGCGTGGATGCAGGGTTGGTGTTCTCCCGTTTCGCGCTTGCCCGCGGGGGGCTGCGTCTAAGCGCTGCGATAGAGCTTGGTCATGACGAACTCATTGTGCCTCAGGGTCTCCGCAGCCGTCAGGCGCCCGTTGGCCGTCTGAATGACCACGTCCATCAGCGCCTGGCCCGCCTGGGGAATGGTCATCTCCCGGCGCACGACGCCGGATACGTCCACGTCGATGTGTTCGCCCATGGTGCGCACGGTCCGCGGGTTTCCGGTGATCTTGACGACCGGCATGATCGCGTTGCCGCAGATGTTTCCCTGGCCCGTGGGGAAGCAATGCACCACGTAGCCTGCCGCCGCCTGAATGGTGTTGCACTCCGCCGCCGCCGAGGAAGTGTCCATGAAATACAGTCCCGGCCCGCTCGACGGCGCCTCGGCCGGTTCCAGCACGTCGATGTAGCTGACCTGCTTGCCGATCTTTTCCAGGTTGCCCAGCGCCTTTTCCTCGATGGTGGTCAGCCCGCCGGCGATATTGCCCTTGGTGGGCTGGCTGTCGGACAGGTCGGAGGTTTTGTAGGGCTCGACCACCTCGTCCTGGTAGGCCTGCCACGTTCGCAGGAACTTCTGGCCGATCTCCGGCGTGGCGGCCCGCGCCGCGCAGATGTGCTCGGCGCCGGTAATCTCCGTGGTTTCGCCGAAGCAGCCGTAGATCCCTTCAGGGATCCAGGTGTCGTACAGATTGCCCACCGCCGGGCAGGAAGCCAGTCCGGTGGTGGTATCGGACTCGCCGCACTTGGCCGCGACCCACAGCTCGGAGACATTGCAGGGCTCGCGCTGCAGCCCCGACGTCATGTGCACGAATTCCTTCGCCTGCCGGGATGCCGCCGCGATGATGTTGATGTCCCCGTGCCGCTCGATGGAGAAACTCGCGGTGGGCTTGCCGGTGGCGGCAATGCCGTCGGCGATTTCCTGTGTCCAGTCCGGCTCGATGCCGATGACGACGCAAGCGGCGACGTTCGGGTTCGACCCCGTGCCGATCATGGTCCGGAAGTGGAGGTCCAGGTCCTCGCCGAACTGCAGGCGGCCGTATGCGTGGGGCAGGGCGATGGTGCCGTGGATGTTGCTGGCCACTGCCTCGCAGGCCGCGTTGGAAATATCGTCCACCGGCAGGATCGCCACGTGGTTGCGTATGCCCACGCGGCCGTTCTCGCGCCGGTATCCGTAGAATTTGCCGTTTGTCTTCATTTTTTTGCACCTACCAACGTTTTGTTTTCAGGTTGTGTGTGTGGACGTGTTCGCCCTTTCCGGTGTCCGCAACCATGCGGCCCACATCGACTCCATACTTGATTGCCGTATCGCCTTCGGCCAGGTCGGTCAGCGCAATCTTGTGACCGATAGGCACGTCGTGCCGGGTGGCGATCGTGAAATCGCTGTCATCTTCAGTCACCACGGCCAGCAGTTCCATGCCCGCCTTCACGCCTTCGACAACCACGACACCAACGTTATCGCGCCGATCGTGCACCAACAGATGGGGAATACTCACGTGTCAGCCCTCCTTGTAACCCACTATGAATCGTATGAATCGCGCCTGCGAACGCGAGCGCGATAGTTTACGATATTGCGCCTTTCGAATACCCGGTTGTGGACAGGAGAGACATGAAATGAGTGTAATGCCGGTCAAGGTAGGAATTGTCGGGCTCGGACGCTGGTCCAGAGTGCTCACCCGGGCCGCGGGCAAGTCCGATCGCTTTGAAATAGTTGCCGGTTACAGCCGGTCGGAGGAAAAGCGGCGCGCCTACGAACGGGACTTCGGCATTGCCCCGGTGCCCGAACTTTCGGGGATGCTGAAGGACCCGGACATCGCCGGCGTCATCCTCACCGTGCCGAACGAACAGCATCTGCCCGTGGCCGAGCAGGTCGCCCGCGCGGGCAAGCATGTCTATACGGAAAAGCCCATCGCCAATACCCTGGAGTCCGGTCTCGCGATCGAGGCGCTGCAGCAACGCTACGGCGTGCAGGTGATGGTGGGGCACAGCGCGCGGCTTCTGAAGGGCGTCCGCCTGATCCGCGAAGCCATGGACGCCGGTGAACTCGGCCGGGTGGTCTTCATGGAGGCGAATTTTTCCAATGAGCGGGCGCTTGAGATCACGCCCGATACATGGCGCTGGTATCGCGACAAGGCCCCGGGCGGTCCGCTGTCCCAGTTGGCCATCCACCAGTTCGATACATTGCACTTCCTCGGAGGAGAGATCGAAGCGGTTTCCTCCGTCGCCTCCAAGCTTTCCCCGGTGGGGGCGGAGGTGGACGACCAGTCCATGACGGTACTGAAGTTCGCCGACGGCAAGCTCGGCTACGTGGGTTCAAGCTGGACTTCGCCGGGCATTTTCTCCGTTCGGGTGTTCGGTCAGAAGGGCCTGATGCATTATGAGCTGGATTTCGGCACCTGGGATACACCCGATAAACTGCACGAGACATCGTTGCTGTACATACAGCGGGGCAAGGACGGCTATGCGCGCAGAGAGGTGATCGAACTGCCCCGGGGAGACATGTTTCAGGACGAGCTGGAGATGTTTGCCGAGGTATGCGCAACCGGCGAGCCTGCCGAATTGACGGCCCGCAGCGGCAACGTAGCGCTGGCCGTGGTGAACGCCGCGCTGGTTTCCGTCGAGCGGGGCGGCGGCCTGATCGGACTTGAGGACGTCATGGCGGCGTCCCGGGCCAGGCTGGCGGCGGCGTGATGCGGCCTGGAATCGAGCGTCGTGCTCACGGAGCATTCAAATGAGCGATCTGTCAACCCGGTATTTCATCGATCTCACACAGCCTGAGATCGCCGCACAATTGCGGCGCAATCCGCTGGTCATCTTTCCGGCCGGCAGCGTGGAGCAGCATGGCCCGCACTTGCCCACCGGCACCGATATCTACGCTGCCAATGTCGTTGCGCACGCGGTGGCGGAGAGAATGGACGGACTGGTGCTGCCCGGGGGTCCCTTGGGGGTCACCCCGATGCACGCGCCTTTCGAGGGCACCATCACGCTGACGCCGGAAACGTACATGCAGGTGGTTACTGAAACCTGCGTCTCCACGGCCCGCCACGGCGCGCGCCGCTGCCTGATCCTCAACTGGCACGAAGGCAACATCCCGTCGCTGTCCATCGCCGCCGACGCGCTGCATCGGGAACACGGCATGTCGGTGGTGACCGTCCAGGCGTGTTACGTCGCCGCGGAACTGTTCGGCGAGGAATTCGGCGGCCTGACTCACGGCGGAGAAATCGAGGTCCTGGCGGTGCTGGCCTACCGTCCCGAGTTGGTTCACCTGGAGCGCATTGACTATTCCTCCAACGCGGAACGCGGTCAGGAGATGGACCGGCTGCGGCGCACGCACAGCTATCAGCCGGTGTTGACCGACATTCGCTCCATTGCGCCTACCGGCTGGTACGGTTCGCCGGAACATGCCACGGTAGCGAAGGCCCGGCGCATGCTGGACGGCGTCGCCGCCGCCATCGGCACCGAGGCAGCCGAAATCTTTGCGCGGCTCGATGCCGTTCAGGGCGGTACGGCCGAAGTGCGCAGGTTGCAACAGGTCGGTTGAACGGGATCGCTCCATGGCAATGATCGTTTCAGCGGGCGATGCAACGGAGCTTGATCTGCCCGGAAGAGTTTCCCGGGAGATTGTCTCGGGCGCCAGAGGGTCGAGCGCGGTGACGCTGCGATGGGTGGAAATTCCGGTTGAAAGCGACGGCGGTCCGGGCCGGGGGCATCACTCGCATCCGGACTGCGAAGAGTGCATCCATGTCCTTTCCGGAGCGGGGCTGTTCTGCACGGAGGAGGGCGAACGGCCGCTGCGTCCCGGCGATACCGTGCTGGTACCGCCGGGGGAGCGCCACCATACGCGCAACGTGGGCCGGGAACCGCTTGAGTTGCTGTGTTTTTTCCCGGTCGCCGAACTGGGCGCCGGGGAATGCGGCGGCCGGCGTTGAGCGAAGCGGCGGAAAGTCAAGTGGCGGATCTCGACGTACTTTGCCTGAGGCCCGAGGCGGACTTTCTCCGCGTCGGTGTCACGCCCCCGGGTGAACTGGACATCGCCTTCGTGGCGCCGGACGATCCTTCGGTACCGTCGCGCCTCAGGCACGCCGGGGCAGTGGTGATTCCCGCCGTCGGTCCGCCGATCCCCGGAACGTGGTTTGCAGACAGCACGGTGCAGTTGGCGCAGGTCACCGGCGCAGGGGTGGACCGCCTGGACGAAGCTGCAATGAAGGCGCACGGCATTCCGGTCGCCAACGTGCCGGGAGGCTCCAATTCAGCCCTGGCGGAGTATGCGCTGGCCTGCGCGCTTGTGTTGTTGCGACGCATTGGCTGGGCGGACCGGCAGATTCGGCGCGGCGAATACTCCGCTGCCCGGGCGCACATGCTGGCGGCCAATGTGACGGGGCTGGAAGGTCTGACGGTGGGTGTCGTCGGTCTCGGGAATGTAGGGATGGCCGTGGCGGCCGCTTTCAAGCGGATGGGCAGCAGGATCGTGTACAGCGATCCGGGTGTCGCGGATACGGTGGCGGCAGCCGAACTGGGCGCGAAGCCGCTGCCGATGTTTGAGCTGCTCGCCGATGCCGATGTCGTGACGTTGCACGTGCCTCTGGTCGCGGCGACAAGAAACATGATCGGCGCCGCCGAACTCGCTGTCATGAAGCGCACGGCGATATTGATCAATGCTGCCCGGGGCGGCGTGGTGGACGAGGCGGCACTGGCCGACGGCCTGTCGCGCGGCGAGATTGGCGGCGCCGCGGTGGACGTCTATGCGCAGGAGCCGCCGCAGGGGTCGCATCCGCTTTTGTCGCTTCAGGGTGAGGCAGCGGAAAGGCTGCTCCTCACGCCCCATGTCGCCGGCGTTACACGCCAGGCTTCCGCGTATCTCTTCAGCAGTGCATGGGACAACGTGGTACGAGTTGTAGTGCGCGGCGAGTCACCCATGCACCGGGTATTTTAGGATCGTGGATTGCGGGAGGAACAGGATGTCGATCCGTAACATGACAGACGGAAGGCAATTCGCCGGCCGCGCCTGCGCCTGGCGGGTCTCAATGTTGGCGATAGCCGCGTTCGCGATATGGGTACCCGGCCATTCCCAGGAGTCGGCGCCTTACTACGAGGGCAAGACGGTCACGGTCTACGTGGGCCGTACGCCGGGAAGCGGCGCCGACCTTGCGGCACGTGTCTTTGCCCGGTTCTGGTCCGACTACATTCCCGGCGAACCCACCATCGTCGTGCGGAACCTGCCGGGCGGCGGGGGCACGCGCGTGTGGAACTACGGTGCGGAAGTCGCCGCGGCCGACGGCCTGCACGTGCTCTTCTCCCCCACCAATGGCGCCGCGGCCGTGTTGCAGGAGCCTGGACTGCGGGCCGATTTCTCCACCATGCCCTTCGTCGGCGGGCTGTTGAGCCCGAACATGGCGTATGTGCGCACCGACAGGGTAGAGCGTCCCGAGGATCTGCTGACGGCAGACGGCCTGCGTTTCGGCGGCCAGAATCCGGCGCTGCGTTTCGATCTGCTGGGCCGGCTGGCGCTGGATGCGCTGGGCGCCGAGTACCGCTATATCACCGGCTTTCAGGGCGCAGCGGATGTTTTCAACGCCGTACGCCGCGGTGAGGTGGACATCCAGGTGGCTTCGCTGGGGCTCTATCGATTCTCCATCGAGCCCACGCTGGTAGCCGAGGGTCTGGCCATTCCCCTTTGGCACAACCCGTCCGCCGACACCGCAGGCAACGTAACTCCCCTGGAAGTGGCCGCGGATATTCCAAGCTACATGGATTTCTACCGCCAGGTGACCGGAACCGAACCCTCCGGTGAATTCTACGAGCTATACAAGTGGATCCTGCCGAGGGTGAACAACATCGTCTACGCTGCGCTGCTGCCGCCGGGTACGCCGCAAGCACAGGTGAACGTGCTGCGCGACAGCTTTGTCCAGGTGACACTCGATCCTGAATACCAGGCGGAAGAGGAGACGATGTACGGATTCAGCCTGCCCCTGATCGGCGCGGAGGAGGGCACCGAGATTCTCAACAGCCTGTATGATGTGCCCGCAGACATTGCGGCCTTTCTGGCCGCCTATGTAGACGAAGTCCGCTGAGGTTCGGGTAGCGGCCGTTATTCCTGTTCCCGGGCCCGGCGGGCCCGTTCGCGGCGCTCCGCTTCGATGGCGTTCGCATCCTCGACGTTCGGGGCATGGTATTCGCTGCCGTCCGACCTGACGATTCTCACCATCCACATGGCGTTGTCGCCGGACAACGCCGGGTGGCCCACGGCTGCAATGACCTCACCCTGCCGGAACATGTCGTCCGTCCATCCCCGCCGGGCCAGGGACAGCTTGCCTGCCGCTTCAACGGTCCATTGCTCGACACCGCCGTTTTCGGTGGTGACATCGATGTAGACCCGAGCGTGCGGGTTGACCAGCTCCATGCCGGCGAATGCGCCTTCTATGGTCCGGGTATCTCCGGGGTCGTAAACCGCGACAAATGCATGATGGGCAAGTGAACCCGAGGGCAGCAGCGCGCAGATCAGCAAGGGTATGCAGATAGACGCAGGTGATTTCCGTCGGACAGGGAATGGCATGTTGCTCTACTCTCCGGGTATGACGCAGTCTTCGTAGGGATAGATTTCCTCGCCGGGAGCCCAGCCCCAGGCACGCGCCATGACCAGCGGCGTGACGAACGTTGCCGGATCCGAAAAAGTGACTTCCACCTCGAGACGGCTGCCGTCGGCCGACCTGACATACCGTTCGACAGCGGTAAGCCCGTCGCTGTGGACGAAGCCGGTATTGGAGTGATCCGCGGCCACCCCGATCGACTCGACCACGAGGGTATCGCCTTCGTAGTACCCGACCGAATATCCCAGCAATCTCGGCGCGGGATTCTCCGGCAGCGCGCGGCCGTCGGTGTAAATCGTGCGCCGTGCCGTCCATTCGGAATAGTACAGTTCGACCCGGTCATCGAACTGCGTGAGTTCCATGGCGTGGGGCGCCAGTATCTGGCGAGTGAATCCCCACGGTTCGCACCGGGTCAGTGACGGACTGGTGGCGGGGTCGAAGGGGTAGTCGGCAAGGGCCTCTTCCGTCAGGTGGCCCGGTATGTATTCGGTAGAGTTGAAGCGTTGGGCCACCCGCCGCAACTCGGCGTAGGAACGGTCCAGATTGTCGGGATCGTCGAGGAGTTGCGTGAGGTAGTCCCGGGCGGCGACCGTGCAGCCGACGTGGCAGAAATTGTCCTCGGCCCTCGCGGGCGGATCGCTCCACATGCCGCTGAGGTCGGGCGCACCGTCCGGCGCCTGCGCCTGCGCCTGAGGCCCCATCGCGGGACAGGCGAGCACCGCAAATATCGTGACCGTGCGGGCGAATCTCCGTGTCGTCATGCTATTGCGCTCGGTTGGAACCCCCCGGCCTGATTGTTTGGTTTCGCCCGCCAGGTCATCGGTCGCGCCTATTCCTCGCCGTCTTCCAGAAAACTCTCGAAGGCGCTGAAATCCAGGTAGTCGCCCGAGCAACTGATCTCGCTCAGTTCCCAGTGCAACGGCGCAAGGCGGTAGTAGAGAGTCTCGGCGACCCACGGTTCGGCCAGCGCGACCGGATCCTCCAGCGTGATGTCGATCTCCAGGTTGAGCAGATCGATCCGGCGGAACACTTCCGTCACCTTGAACTGGTCGCTGTGCTGGTAGCCCGACCGGTCCATCCAGGTGCGCTCGTCGATGCCCACCGTCGTGACGATAAACGTGGTGTCGTCCTCCCAGTGCCCGATGGAATGGCCCATCCACAGGGCCACCGGATCCTCGGGATGCTCGCGCCCGTCGGTGAAGATTCGCCGGATCGTGTGATCGTACTCGTAGAGCATGATCATCTGCGTATCCGTATAGACGACTTCGAATGGATAGGGATGGAAGTATACGCGGGGCGTGCCGGGCGGATAGCAACGGGTGAGAACCGGATCGTTGGTCTCCGCAAGCGAGAAGCCGCCGGCGTTGGAATTCCTGGAAGTCGCGAAGCGTTCTTCGCCCCAGGCGGTCAGTCGAGGCGGGTCCGGGGTCCACGTGGCGCCGCTGCCGAATGTGCCCTCGGGCCTGATGCGGGTCCATACGCCGGTCAGGTCGCGAGCCGGCGCCGGACCGTTTTCCAGGGGCTCCGCGTTGACCGGGCTGCCCGTCCCGAACTGCGCATTCGCAACGCCCGAAAATCCGAGCATTGCGATCATGACGAGGATCGAACAGCTTGTCCGTTCCATGGCCTACCTCCACGAAGGGTTGTTCAGTTGTACGGCCGGTGCCGCGACCAACCGATCATCGCGTATCGGCGACCGCGGCGCTAGCGTGTGGGCGCGTCCAGCACTTCCCAGAGCGGGATTGCCTGTCCGTCGGGCATGATGATTTCGTTGATCGCCACGGAATGTCCGCCGCCGCGTCCGAGACGCCCGCTGATCTGAATCCGGTCTCCCGCCTGCAGCGTATTCTTGGTCCAACCGCCGCGGGCGAGCTTGTTGGGGGCCGTCAGCTCGCCCTGCCACTGCTCGATTTCGCCCGCCTCGTTGGTGACGTCGAAATAAATCTGCACATGCGGATTGACGAATCTGAATTCCGTCACGGTAGCCTCGACCGTCACGATGTCCGTGGAATAGGCTGCACGGCCGTGATGGGCGAAGGCGGAAGCCGTGGCCAGAGCGGCGGTCAACAGGCAAATGACGATTTTCAGTTTCATTCGCGTCTCCGGGAGCAATGCGCTGTCGTGAGTTTTTCGCTTTTCATTCCAATTCTATCCAGTTGGCCGCCCTGCGGCCGCGGCCGTGTTCAAATGGCGGCGCCATCCCTCAGGAAGAAACTCAGAATCCCGACCGTCAACGCGTTGGCGGCGATGATGATGCCCGCCACGATGACGATGAACCGAGTCATGGCAGCTTGGCTGGCGTGGTTGCTGGCCTGCAAATCGGACCTCAGAGCGTCAATGCGCGTGTCCAGCCTCGCGACCGCGGCGTCGAAGTGCTCTACTGTCACGAATTTTCCGGTTAACTTGTCCACGGCTTCCACGATGGCGTCGGCCTGCTCCGCCTCGACGCCCGCGGCCTTCAGCCTGCGGGCAACGGAAAGTGTATCAGATGCTGTACTGGACATTGTGGATTCTCCTGTGGCGCTGGACACGGGCGATGGCCCGTCGATCCAGCAAGGCGTCAGGATAGCCACCGGAGCGCGGAACGGTAGTCTTGTTTCTGGCGTGAATCGGCAGAAATGGCTTGTGCGCGGCGCGGGTCCGGCAACCGCTCGAAGCACGCCCTACGCCGCCCGATAGGCCGGCGAGAAGTCTCTCACCTCGCTGATTGTCAGCACCCTGTGAATGGTTGCGCCGTTCCAGCAATAGCGGTACAGCGCGCCCAGATCCGGGACCGATACGGCGTCCGGCCGGAATATCCCGATGCATTCGCCTCCCGGGCGCCTGGCGCTGGAATACAGCAGGCCCCAGGCGCCGGCGGATCGACGTTCGCGGCCGAATGCCTGGCAGACTGGCCAGGTTTCGACGGCCTCCTGGCGAAGATGTTCGAAGGCGGCGCCTCGCAAGTCCTCCAGCGGTTTCGCCACCTTGCCCACGTAGCTCCGCATCGAGAATTCGATGGGACCCTCTGCGGTTGCCCGAAGGTGCCGCTCGGAGTGGAAAACCGTCTCCGCGATCGCGGTTTCCGTGTCGAGGGCGGCGTAGAGCATTCCGTAGGCGCCATCGCTGAACCTGCTGGGTTGGCCCAACGCCCTGAATGGCGCAAGTCGTACAGCCGCCCCGGATTGCCGGGGAATCGGTGGCCAGGGCCCGGCGAGTGCGTCGTTGGCTATTGCCGCGACTTCCCGGGCCGCCGCGCGGTCTTCGCGGTTGGCGAACAGCTCCGTTAGCGGCCTGCGATCCGGGTTGGCGCGGACAACCCGCGTCCACTTTCGGCGGACCGCGAGGAGGGTGGGCGACGGCGCGGGCATTTCAGGCATTCCAGGATTCGAGCAGCCGCCGGACCTGGTAGAGATGCTCCACCCGCCCCATCAGCATGACTTCGAGCGCCGATCGGCCTTCAAGGGCCGCGTTGGGGCGCTTCACCCAGGCATTGGCCCGCTCGGGCACCGGCAGCAACAGGTGGGAGGCCTCCCGGATGCCTATCAACACGCTGATCCGCTCCAGGGTGTCGTGGGGGAGATGAACCACCTGACCGGACCGCCAGCGATAGAAGGTTCGCTCGCTGGGTTGGCCGAGGAGCGTGATCTGCTGCTGCCGGCTCAAACTCCATTCGGTCGCGAGACGGAAGAACATCTTGAGGCCGACGGTGTTCATGCGGGAGCGATCATCGATGCTTGCCCGCGTCTCCAACGAACTGGTACCCATTTCTTCCTGCCAGATTAAGGTGATATGAGTAATCTTATGCCAATTGGCGAGACGCGGCAACGGGGAATCGGCGACATCTCCCGTACCGAATGCCGTGGAGTCCTTGCGACTTCGCCCGACCGGTGCGGTCCCGTGCCGCGTTCCGTCATCGTGCGTAGACAGCGGCGCTCCGCCAGCGTCCATTTCAGTCGAAGTTACCCAAAGGTTATCGAAGTTAACCCAAGTTATCGGATTTCGATAACTTCACTGCGATGGGGAATGGACGCTGCGGTAGCTACCGGCGGCATCCGGCGGATACAACTGCCGTTGCGTTATCGAGTTGGAGTACACTGCCCGGCCATGAGAAGAACCAACCGGCTGCATAATCCGTCGTCGCGGTGCCGCTGGCGAACCAGGGCGGTGGCATTCGTATGCGCGCTGCCGATTTGTGTCCTGGCGATTTCCTGGAGCAACGCAGACGCCGCGCCCAACATCCTGTTGATCATCGGCGACGACATGGGCGTGGAAGCCTTCGCGTCTTATGGCTTGAGTGAAGACGCGCCGGCGACCCCGGCGCTCGACAGGCTGGCCGGCGACGGCGTCAGGTTCACCAATTTCTGGGCGCAGCCGGTTTGTTCGCCGACGCGCGCAACGGTGATCACCGGCCGTTACGGATTCAGGACCGGCATCGGCCGCCCGGTCGGTGGCGGGCCGATGCCGCCTGCGCCGGAGGTTCCCGCCGGATCGCCGGCGGAGTCGCGGAACGAGCCGAATCCGGCTTCCGCCGAGGACCGGGCCCTGCCGCGGCCGTTCCTTCTGCCGGATGAATTCACCTTGCCCATGGCGCTGAAGGGCGGCACGGACCCCGGCTACGCCACCGCCGCCTTCGGCAAGTGGCACCTGGCGGGTCCGGGCAACGGTTGGACGGACCACCCGAATCTGGCCGGGTTCGACCACTTCGCGGGCCTGATGGGCGGCGGTCCCGAGTCGTATTTCGCCTGGAGAAAGGTGGTCGACGGCGAGGTTGTCGGTACCGTCGGTTACGCGCCCGAAGACAAGGTGAACGACGCCATCGCCTGGCTCGATGGGCGGGGCGACGAACCCTGGTTGCTGTGGTTCGCGTTCAATCTGGCGCACACGCCGATGCACGTGCCGCCGAAGGAGTATCGGCATTCGGATTTCTCCGATGCAAGCGCGGGGGGCGAATTGCCCCGTGAAAGCTGGCGGGCGGCGTTCGAGGCGATGCTCGAGGCCATGGATGTCCAGATCGGCCGGCTGCTGGCGGCCCTGAGCCCGGAGGTCCGCGACAACACCTATGTCATTTTCATGGGCGACAACGGCACCTGGGGGCCGGTCATCAGCCCGCCGTTCCGGAACGGGCGGGCCAAGGGCACCGTCTACGAGGGCGGCGTCAATGTACCATTGATCGTGACCGGACCCAGCGTGGCGCAGGGCCGTGTCTCCGAGGCGCTGGTCAACTCGACGGATGTGTTTGCGACCGTCATGGAAATGGCGGGCCTGGACCCCGAAGAGACGGTCCCGGAGCATGTCACGCACGACTCCGTCAGCTTTCTCCATGCGTTGTCCGACCCGGATGCCCCGTCACGGCGGGACTGGCTGTACGTGGACGAATTCTTCGGCGGCTTCGACGGCGTGGAGGCGGCCGACTACGCGATGCGCAACCATCGCTACAAGCTGGTTCGGTTCGAGGGGCAAGAGGAATTCTACGACTTGCGGGAAGACCCCTACGAGCACCGGAACCTGCTGGAGGACGGTTTGGCGGAGCGGGAACAGGCCGAGTTCGAAGCGTTGCGTCGCCAGGTTCGCGAGCTTCGCGAAAGCCGGTAGCGTCCTTGCCTGGCTGTTCCTGCAATGAGCACGTTGCACGCACATGATTGACGGCATGCTGGCCGGCTTGGTGCTGGCGCTGGCCTGGCCCGCCCTCGGCTACCTGCTTCTCGGCGTTTTCCTGGGCCTGTGGATCGGCGCCGTGCCCGGCCTGGGCGGCGCGGTCGGGCTGGCGCTGATGCTGCCGTTCACCTTCGGCATGGACCCCGTGCCGGCGTTCGCGTTGCTGCTAGGCATGTACGCGGTGACCTCCACCAGCGACAGCGTGGCCTCCATCATGCTGGGGATTCCGGGCACGGTGGCCTCCCAGGCCACGATCCTCGACGGCTACCCTTTGGCCAAGCGGGGGCAGGCGGCGCGGGCCTTCGGCGCGACCTACGCGGTCTCGGCGTTCGGCGGCGTGCTCGGCGCGCTGCTGCTCGCCGCCTCGCTGCCGGTGGTCATGCCGGTGATCTTCGCCTTCGGCGTGCCGGAGTTCTTCATGCTGGCGGTGCTCGGCCTGACCATGGTGGGCGTGCTGTCCGGCCGCTCGCTGGCCAAGGGGCTGGTGGCGGCGCTGCTGGGCCTGCTGCTGACCACCGTCGGCTACGCGGAGGCCACCGGGATTCCGAGATTCTATTTCGGCGTCAACTACCTGCTGGACGGTATCCCCCTGATTCCCATCGTGCTGGGTCTGTTCGGCTTGCCCGAACTGATGGACCTGGCGGTGAAGAACACCTCCATCTCCCGCGTGGCGGACAGCGAGGACCCCGGCCGCGGCCTGCTGCGGGGCATGAGGGACGCGCTCCGCTATCGTTGGCTGACGCTTCGCAGCGCCGTTTTGGGAACCTACATCGGGATGCTGCCGGGGCTGGGCGCGGCGATCGTCGACTGGATCGCCTACGGCCACGCGGTGCAGAGCGCCGGGGACAAGTCGCGCTTCGGCCGCGGCGACATCCGGGGCGTGATCGCACCGGAGGCCGCGAACAACGCCCACAAGGCCGGCGCGCTGATCCCCACGGTGGCGTTCGGTATTCCCGGCAGCATCGGCACCGCCATCCTGCTGGGCGCGCTGGTAATCAAGGGGCTGCGCCCCGGCCCGGACATGCTCACCGTCAACTTGCCGCTGACGTTCAGCATGGTGTGGGCCATCGTGGTGGCGAACGTGGTGGCGGCGGCGTTGCTGATGTTCCTCGCCCGCCATGTGCACAAGATCGCGTTCGTGCCGGGTCACCTGATCGTCCCCGGCGTCATCAGCGTGCTGCTCATGGGCACCTGGGTGGCGACGAATTCCATGGGCGACTGGTGGATCTGCCTCGGCTTCGGCGTGCTGGGGTACTGGATGAAACAGGGCGGCTGGCCGCGCCCGCCGCTGATCCTCGCCCTGGTGCTCGGCGGGTTGATGGAGAACAACTTTCAGCTTACGACCCAGATCTACGGCGAGTATGCATGGCTTTACAACCGCCCGATCGTCGTGGTCATCGTTTTGCTGATCGTTGCCACCATCGCGTTCGCGATCCGGGGGCGGAAGTCCGGACACGAGACTTCGGAGGCCGGTGAAGGTGCGAAGCGGAATCCGTTGATCTCGTTCCCCCTTTCCGCCGTACTCCTGGTGGCCTTCGCGGTCGCCTGGGGGGTCGCACGCGGGTTCGGCGAAGCGGCCACGGCGCAGTTTCCCAATGCGATCCTGGTGGTGGCGCTGCCGCTGACCTTACTGGTCCTGGCGAGGGATATTGCGGCGGTCCGTGCCGATGCAGGTGGCGGTCTGGGTCAGGCGTGGCAGGCGGCGGTGGAGAAAGCGGAACTGCTTCCGAGCGCCCGATTCATTGGAATCATGCTCGCGATAGTGGGCGTCACCTACCTGGCGGGACAACTGGTGGCCCTGCCGTTGTTCGTAGCCGCGTACCTGGTGGTATGGGGCGGTTACGGTTGGCGCGTGGCGTGCCTCTACGCCGCGGCAGTGCTTGTCGTGCTATGGGCCTTCTACGGACAGCTCATGGGCCTGTTGTTCCATCCCTCCCTGCTGTTCGGTTGAACCGTCCGGGGCGTCCGCTGAATGGCGGTGATTGCCCGGCTGCGCCGAAGAAACGGCTGCCTCCGCATCCAACTGCCGCTACGCTTTCCTGAAACGCCACCCGTGCAGGATCTTCCCGTAATGGTTGAATGACCGCCTTGCCTCGGGATCGTCGAAGGGGTAATCCGCACCGAGCTGTCTGGCGGCGGCAATCCCGCTGACCAGGCAGGTTTCCTGGCTGTTGATCAGCGTATGGGCGCCGCAGTGCCAGGTCCGCCGCCTGCCTTGCAGAAGGCGGAACAGGGGAACGAGCCACGTGACATGCCGCACGTCGTGCACGATGTGTTGAAACCATCGCCTTGCAACGACCTTTTTTCCGTCGATCGGTGTGATCGGGTTGTAGGTCACCAGACAGGGCTTGTCGGACCGGTTCGCCCATGGCTGCTGGTTGTGCATGATGTACGTGATTTCGTAATTGTCCGGCCGGGCGCCGTACTGCTCGACATGGGTGCTCCGTGTCTCAAGCGCCCTGACTTCGTTGTCCGGAAGCACGGAAGAATCCGAGTGCACGATGGCGTGGTTGTGCAGTTCGCTCTCATAGCGTACCGACGCGAGCACATATCGCTCCAGCATCGTGAGCTTGTCCAGGATCATCAGTGTCTGGTTCGCGTTGCAGGCAAAGATCACCTCGTCAAACGTCTCCCGCTCCCCGCTTTCGTCCTCGACCACGACGCGGTCCGATTCGCGATACACCTTTCTGACAGGCCGATTGAGGTAAATCCTGTCCCGGAAACCGGCGGACAGGTTCTCGTAGATGCGCCGGGTTCCCTGATCCCACGTCTGCATGGGCGTTGCGGACTCGATATCGAAGAATTCGAGATACCTCGCAAACAATGCCGCCGGCATGTCGAACACGTTGGTCGCCATCAGGAAGTTGACGAACATGGGCTTGAGAATCATGTACCTGAAGTCGCCGGAGAGGCCGGCGAGGTTCAGGACCGTCCCCATGCTGATGTAATTGAAGGGATTGAGCGCATTGAGAAGCTTCGACCTGGAGCGGGTGAGCGGGCTGAACCAGTGAAGACGTCTCAGGACGCGCTGAAACCTCGCGATCTCGAACTGCAGGTCTTTCCTGATGTCGGAGTCGAAGTCGTGAGCGTAAATGCGGTCGCGATACCTTACGCTGTAGTTGAACCGAGTATCGATGAGTTCGATGCCGAACCTTTCCATCAACAGCAGGATGTGGTGGTAGACCGAGGGAATCAGAGCGGTCACGGAAATGTCGAAGGGAATCGAGCCGCCTACGTCCTGCGGCATATCGGCCGTCACCGCATTGCCGCCCACCCGGTCCTGGGCCTCGAACAGCCGGAAACTGAAGCGATCCGGGCTGTGATGCAGTGTCCATGCGGCCCCCAGCCCGGAAACGCCTCCGCCGACAATGGCTATACGCCGCGGCACCGTCGATTTCTCACCGCTCGCCATGGAATCCTTTCCTGCCGTTGCCGTTGCCGTTGCCGTTGCCGTTGCCGTTGCGGCCGGTTCGCTGCTCACCTACCGCCTGAGACCGAACGACACGAACACCCGCCGCCCCCGAGGGTCGGCGGAACGTGGATCGTAACTGCCCGCGATATTCACGAAAGGAGGGTCTTCGCCCAGAAGGTTCGCCGCACCCAGCGTGACGGACGCGTCGAAGCGTTCGCTCCAACGCCCGCCGAGTGACCAGCGGGCGTTCACGTCCAGGGTGGTAAAGCCGTCGATCGACCCGCCGCCGTCGTCCTCGTAACCGCCCACGTGCCGAAGCAGCCCGGTGAGTCGCACGGCGCCTCTGGACCAACTGGCGCCGGCGACCGCCCGCAGTCGCTGGTTTGGCGCCCCCACGTTGGCGCGATTGAGTTTGCCGAGCGCATCGACGGCAACACCCGCATTGGTCACGTCGTACTCGAGCAGCCACGTTGCCTCCGCCCAGGCTTCGATGGACCCGTTGCGGGTGTCCAGTGTCGCGTTCGCGGAAAGGTCCAGCCCGGAGGTTTCGATACGGTCGGCGTTGATGAAGGCAACGTTGACAATGGCGATCGTGCCCGCCGACGTGCGTTCGATGCGCGGGTCGAAGGGATCGGCGTTGACGATGGCCTGGGCGTTCTCCTTGCGCAGCACGTCCTTGAACGAATAGCGCCAGTAATCGGCATTGAACGCCCAGATCCCGGAGCGTTGCCAGGAAATACCGGCATTGAACGCGCTGGACGTCTCGGGTTTGAGGTTCGGGTCGCCCAGCGTGCGTCGGCCCGCAAACGTTCTGGAGCCGTCGTGATCGACGATGTTGGTGAAATTGGTTTGCGCGCCCCGGGTCTGGAAGGGTGACGGTGCGCGAAACGACGTGCTGTAGGAACTGCGAATGGAAATTCCGCTTGAGGCGCGATAAAGCAGCGTGACCTTCGGGTCGAGTGTGTCGCCGACACCCCCGCCGTAGTCCTCGTAACGCAACGCCCCGGTGATTTCCAGGTTCTCCGTGAGCGGCAGCCAGATTTCGCCATAGGCCGCGCGAACCTCGTCGCTGGCGTTGAAGTCGGGGTTGCCGATCAGAAAGGCGAAACCGTCCCGGCGCGTGATGTCATCGTAGGCGAATTCCAGCGTCTGGTCGCGGTACTGCACCCCCGCAGCGTAGCCTGCGCCGCGCCAGGGCAAGAAGCCCGTGAGATTCGCTTCTAACGTGGTGAGCCGCGAGCGCCCGTCGCCGAAGTAGTCGCCGATGATGAACGGGCGTATCGCAGGCGAGTTGTGCAGCGCCTCGCCCGGGCTCGCGGCAAAGTTGGAACTGAAGGGGTTGAAGAACAGGCAGTCGCCCGTACCTGCCTGCTCCGGCCCGGCATTCAGCGGGTTCGCACTGCAATCGTCACCGCCGAAACCCAGAAGGGCCGCCTGAAAGTTCGCGGTGACCACGTCGCGCGGATTCTGAAGCGCATCGTTCTGCGCGCGCACCAGCGAAACATTCCACGAAGCCGTGTCGCTGAACCGCCCTTCGATACCGGCTGCCAGCCGGGCCGTGTCGTGCTCGTAGAAATTGATCTCGGGTGGCTGGCCGAATCCGTAGGGCCGGCCCTGGAAATAGACGTCCTCGCCGAACGGATTTCCCGGGTGGTACGCAGGAATGACCGGGGTGCTCAACACCGGGAAGCTGGGCGAGACGTCACGGTTGATGTCGTTGCTCGCGTAGCCAAGCTCGGCCCAGAAATTGCCTGTGTCGCCGCCGCTTACGTCCACCCGGCCCCAGGTCTGCAGACGCTGCTCGTTGGGGATCGCGGTGATCTGCGGACCGTAATCGAAGCGGCAGATCGTGCTGTCGCCCGGTAACTCCTGCAGCAGTCCTTCATAGAGTTCGCAGCCGGGGTCGGCCACGGTCCGGCCCAGCGAGGGCACATTGAAGCTGGCGGGGTTCCCGAAACCGCTGGTGGAGGGGCGCAGCCAGTCCACTTCGGTCAGTACGAGGCTGGTTCGGTCAAGGTAGCTTGCCGCGACCAGAAACTCTCCTGCGCCGCCAATCTCGCCGCCGGCCACGCCGTCGAGCGTAAGGTCATCCTGCGAACCGTTGCCGACCCGGCTGCGGTATTCGGCCTGCAGTTCGACGCCCCGGAACCCCCTGCGGGTAATGAAGTTGGCGACTCCGGCGACGGCTTCCGAACCGTAAATGGCGGCGGCGCCGTCCTTGAGGATTTCCACCTGCTCGACGGCCAGCATGGGGACCAGGCCGGCAAGATCCACGAAGCTGGAACCATCGTCGGTCTGCGCGGCGGACAGGACCTGCCTACGTCCGTTCAGCAACACCAGCGTGGAGGCGACGCCCAGCCCGCGCAGGTTGATGTTGGCGGTGCCCACAGTGTAGTTCTGGGTCAGATTGTCGGAGTTGTTTTCCGCTCCCGCGTTGATGGACAGAACCCCGACAAGGTCCCTGATATCCCTGAGCCCGGAGTCCTGCAAGGTTTCGCCGTCGTAGTTTGAAAGCGGGGAGGGCGAGTCCCCCTGGCGGACGATCCGGCTGCCGGTGGCCGCCGTGACAACGACTTCTTCGATCGTACCGGTTTGCGCTGCGCTGTCGGCGGCAGCGATGGTCATGGCGCCGGCCACCAAAGCCGCGGCCGGCAGACCGATGGTCGGATAAGCGGTCACGCTCCACCGGTCCAGTCGAGGACAGCGCGCGAGAAGCTGGGGCGGGCGTGCACGGCGTCCTTCCAGCGTGCCACGTTGGCATAGCGGTGGAACGGGAACCCGGCCTTGTCGAGCGACACGTGCAAGGGGATCCAGGTGATGTCGGCAAGCGAAAACACGTCGCCGGCGAGCCACGGTCGTTCGTCCAGCGCCTGATCGATGTCGGCGAAGCAGTCGGCCAGCACCTGCGTTGACCCGGATACCCTTGCGCGGGAAAGCCCTTCCGGCGAAGAGTTCTCCTCGTGGAACTGCAACAGTTCGTCGTTGTCCTGCAGTTCACGGTAGACGGAGAGTTCGGCGTCACTCTTGGCCATGGCTCCCCCGATTCGGTGCGCGAACATGTAGGTCTTGACGTGTATGTGGTTGTCGGCCGCCGCGCGCATCCAGCGCTCCACGGCGTCAGCTCGTCCCGTGTCGCCCGGCGGTCGCAGGGGCGGGTCCGGAAATTGCCTGTCCAGGTAGTCGATGATGTCGGTGGACTCGATGATCAACACACCGTCGTGAACCAGGGCAGGCACCAGGCCCTTGGGATGAATGCCGAAGTACTCCGGCGTGACGTTCTCGCCCTTGTGCAGGTGCACGTGATGGCTGGTCCACTCAAGGCGCTTTTCCTCCAGTGTCATGCGCACGCGCATCGAGCAATTGGACTGGCTGAAGTGGTACAGGTGCAGCCCACTGTATTCGGTGACAGCCTTGTTCCGTGGCGTGATGATGCCCATGTGTTGTTCCGCGCAGCGCCTGTTGGAGCGCGCCGGAATTATATTCGATTACCGCTGACGGCATTCGCCGATGAGCGAGCGGCCACAGCCTGCGCGTAGGCGCGCCGAACCCTTTTCAATCGCCGATGAACGCCTGGTAGGCGGATGAGCGCACCACCTCGATACCTTCATCGGCGCGCACCGCCAGGAGCGCGGCAATCTCCTCGTGCTCGGCCAGCTCCATGCCCGCTACCGGCCCCAGTACCAGCAGTGCGGTCGCCAGTGCGTCCGCCCTGGCCGCAGTCGGGCTCACGACGGTGACCGAGGCCAGATTGTGGGCGACGGGCCAACCGGTTCGAGGATCGATGACGTGGGAGTAGCGCCGGCCTCCGTGCTCGAAGAAGTTGCGGTAGTCACCCGATGTGGCGACCGCGGCATCCCGGAGTGGTACGGCCCCGGCGACGCCCGAGCCGTCGGGGTTCTCGATGCCGATGGACCAGTCGCGGCCGTCGGCGTGGCGTCCGCGCGAGCGAACCTCGCCGCCGACCTCTACAAGATAGGCTTGAAGGCCGGCTTCGGATAGCAGTTCCCATATTCTGTCGACGGCATAACCCTTGGCGACGGCGGAAAAATCCAGTCGCACGTCGGGTCGGGTGCGCCGCACTGCAGGCGGTGATTCACGCCATTGCAGGTGTGCGGACCCCGTGGCCTGCAGAAGCCTGCCCACCTCCTCCGGGTCCGGGATTCGCTCGGATGTCTCGCCGGCGCCGAATCCCCACAACACAACCAGCGGGCCCACGGTCGCATCGAATGCCCCGCCCGTAAGCTGACTCACCGAAACGGATTGTTCGAGAACAGCGAGAAAATCCGGCGAGACGCCGAACCACTCCACTCCGGGTTGTGCGTTGAATCGGCTTACTTCCGAATCCGGCCGATAGGTCGAGAAGAGGCTGTCCAGCCCCTCAAGCCGTGCCGCCACACGTTGCCGCAACGCTTCCAGGGCAACTGGGGAGTCGCCGGGAGGCGCCACGATGCGGACGGAGTACGAGGTCCCCATGGTTCGGCCGCGCAGATCCAGCGTTTCGGGCTCGTTGCCGCAGGCGGCCAGCATCAGCGCGACCGCCATGGCGGCGGGCAGTCGGAACCGGCGAAACCGGCGAAACCGGCGGAAAGGGCGGAACGGGCGGAACCGGTAGAACCGGCAGAACTGCCGGAACCGGCGGGACAGGCGAAAGGGTTGCGGTTGATTCACGGCATCATGGTACCAATGCCGGCAGTGGATTCGGGTTAAGCTATCCCGCAGAGTGCATGCTGAAACCCGGGAGAATCTCATGAATCCACTTCATCGCGGCAAATGGTGCGGGATAGCGGTGCTGGCCGGGGTACTGTGGGCCTTGCAGTCCGCGGCTCAGGAAAGCCCCGATACTGTGTTTTTGAACGGGAAGATTCTTACGGTTGACGAAGGTTTCACGGTCGTGCAGGCCCTGGCGGTGACGGGTAACCGAATTTCCGCTGTCGGCAGCGACGCCGAGATCGAATCGCTTGCCGGCGACGGTACGCGCGTCATCGATCTGGATGGCCGCACAGCCATTCCGGGACTGATCGACAACCACAACCACCTCATCTTCAACGCGCCGACGTGGCCCAACGGGGTACGACTCGGGCGGGTGAGGACCCGGGAGGAGGCGCTGGAGCGCATCGCCGCGAAAGCAGTGGAACTGGGCCCCGGCGACGGGCCGGAGCACATCGTGTTCGCCATAGGCGGCTGGAACCCGGTGCAGTTCACGGACGACCAGCGCGAGTTCACCCGGCAGGAACTGGACGCCGTGGCGCCGGACAACCCGGTCTATACGCAGATCAGTTGGGGCACGGCGGTGCTGAATTCAAAAGCCATGGAACTGGGCGGCATCACCAACGACATGCCGGACCCCGGCCCGGAAACGGGTGGACGGATCTGGCGCGATGCCGAAGGCAATGTCACGGGGAAATTTACCGGCAGCATCTTTCTCAAGTGGCAGTTGCGGCCGTTGTTTCCAGAAGTGACGGGCGAAACGGCGGTAGCCGGGCTGAAGGCCGAGATTGCCGACTATCTGAAGCTCGGCGTCACCACGTCAATGACCTACAACGGGCCGGAATTCCCGGAGGAGGGCCTGGAGTACATCCGCGAGCACCTGGTGGACACCGGCGAACTGGACATGCGCATCTACTACCCGCCGCATTTCGGCCGGAACGTGAGCGCCTGGACGCCGGAGGAGGTCCCGGGAATCGTCGAGGGTCTCGGAATACACAAGCCGTTCTCCGGGCCGGAGATGTACCAGATGCTGCATTTCGGCGAACACGTATACCTGCCCGTTTCCGACACGTACGGTATGGGCGACCGGCCCTATCCCGACGACATGATGGAACAGTTTCGGGCGATCGCGACCGCCGCCGCACGGCACGGCTGGCAGGTGAACGAACACGTGAATCGCGACATTACCGTCAATCAGATGCTGGACATTTACGAGGAGATCAACGAGACCTATCCCATAACGCACCTGCGGTGGCGGTTCGAGCACGCCCAGGGGCTTTCGAAGGAGGCCATCGAGCGGGCAAAGGCGCTGGGCATGGCCGTCGCGCTGCACAGTTCCGCTGCCATGAGTTCACCGGAGACACGCAACGGCAATCCGACGCGGGCCGCGCTGCTCGCCAGGCAGGACGCGCCCCCGCTTCGGTGGTACCAGGAAAGCGGAATACCCTTCGGGCTCGGCTCCGATGCCCAGGTGGTGGCCCACGACTCGCCGTTCTTCACGCTGTACTGGGTCGTCTCGGGCAAGGATACGTCGGGTCAGCAGTATTTCCGGCACGGCACGCTTACCCGCGAGGAAGCGCTGATCGCGCACACGCGCTCCAACGCCTGGCTCATGCACAAGGAAGATCTGCTCGGCACGCTGGAGGTCGGCAAGCTGGCCGATTTCGTGGTGCTCGACCGGGACTACATGACCATCCCGGCGGACCAGATTCGAGACCTGAACTCGGTACTGACCATGGTGGATGGCCGGATCGCCTACGAGGCGCTGTAGCGAGCGCCAGGGTCGCCTTTCCCGTAAGAAGCCGCCTTCAGGGCATGTCGAACAGGCGCGTCTATGTCGTTGTTGCGGCGGTCGCCGTTGCCGCAGTGGCAGTCTGGCAGGTACGCAACCACCGCGCGCTCCAGCGAGGCGCGGAACTGTCGGCGCTGTACTGCAGTTCCTGTCACCTTGAGCCGGTACCGGACATCCTGCCGCAGCGAAGCTGGGCCGCGGCCCTGGGTTACATGGGGTACTGGCTCGGCATCGAGGAAATCGGTTTTCTGGACGATGCGCCGGAGTTCGTTCGGTCCAACGTCAGCAGCCGGCTTGAAGTTCTCCGGCGCGACGGCGTATTTCCCGCTGCGCCCTTGCTGGGCGAGGAGGACTGGACGCTGCTGCGGCAGTACTACCTCCGAACGGCCCCCTCCGAGCCCCTGCCGCAGGTCGGCAAGCCGCCGCTCGACCGGGAACTGCAGCGCTTCGAGATATTCCGCACCAGCTATCGCCAATCGTTCGCGATCACCACGATGGTACATGTCAGGGAGGAGACGGGCGATATCTTCGTTGGCGACAGCCTCGCCCAGTTGCTGACAGTGCTCGACGGCAATGGCCGACTTCGCACATCCCGGCAGTTCCGCCCGGCGATCACGCCGGTGGACATCCGGTTCGCCGGCGATACGGCCTACCTGGGCTCCATCGGCGACCTGCTGGCCCAGCAGGAGGCCAATGCCGGGCCGGCCCATCTGGGCGCCCTGAGGCTGGTCAACGGCAGCATCGCCGATGCCACCTACGAAGTCGTGCTGGACGGGCTGTTCCGCATGGCCGATCTGGAAGTCGCGGATCTCAATGGCGACGGACGCATGGACTTCATCGTCTGCGGGTTCGGATCCATCTTCGGCAGCGTCTCATGGTTCGAGTATCTGGAAAGCGGCAGCTACGAGGAGCATGTGCTGTTGCCCCTGCCGGGGGCCGTGAAGGCAAGGGTCCACGACTTCAACGGCGATGGCCTTCCCGACATCATGGTGCTCGTTTCCGATGCGCGGGAGGGCCTGCACCTGTTGATGAACGAGGGCGACGGAGAGTTCGAGCTGCGCACGGTTTTCGAGGCCGACTCCTCCTACGGACACACCTTCCTGGAACTGAACGACTTCAACGGCGACGGCCTGATGGACGCACTGGTGGTCAATGGCGATAACGTGGATTCGGACCCCTACAACACGCCAAAGAACTACCATGGAGTGCGCATCTACCTCAATCTGGGCGACCTGCAGTTCGAGGAAGCCTTTTTCTACCCGATGTACGGGGCCTTTATCGCCAGATCTGCCGACTTCGATGCCGACGGCGACCTGGACATCGCCGCCGTGTCGTTCTATCCCGATTTTACCGACCCGCAGCGGGAATCCTTCGCCTACCTGGAGAATCAGGGCGGGTTGGAATTTCTCCCCTCCACAAACGACGAACTGAACGACGGCCGCTGGATGACCATGGATATCGGCGACGTCGACGGCGACACCGACGTGGATGTGGTTCTGGGCGGCAGTTACCTTGAGATCGGCCTGTTCGGCAATCCGGAGCTATACGACCAACTGGTGGAGTCGGGCGAGTCCGTGCTGATCCTGAAGAATACCCTTTACTGAACGGCACTACGGAAGGGCGAATACCACCAGTTTCTGGGCCTCGTCCGGGCTGGGGTCGTCCAGGGCGGATGCCGCTGCGGCGACGATGGCTACGTACTGTTTGCCGTCTCGCCCGCGATAAGTGATGGGATTGGCGAAGGCGCTCATATCCAACCGCGTCACCCAGAGTTCCTCCCCGGTGCGCGAGTCGAAGGCGCGGAACCGCCGGTCGTTGGTGGCGCCGATGAACACCAGTCCGCCCGCGGTCACCATGGGGCCGCCCATGCCCAGGCGCCCGGTGCGTTGCCTTTCCTCCGGCAGTTCTTCGGTGATGCCCAGCGGGACGTTCCAGGCGATCTCCCCGGTTGCGGCGTTCACCGCGACCAGGTTGCCCCAGGGCGGCTTGTTGCACGGCCAGGCGGACTCGCCGCCGCTCAGCGCGCTTCCCCGGGACTCCGGTGGCGTCTCGTGCCACCAGAAGCGCGACAACGGGCCGTGGATACTGTTGCGCCAATAGCTGCCGGGATAGGCGGGATCTTCCTCGATCCAGCCGAAACTGCCCTCGTTCATGGTGTTCACGAATACGTAGTCCAACTCCGGGTCGGCCGCCGTGCCGCCCCAGTTGGCGCCGCCGATGGAGCCCGGGAAGACGATGGTCGACGGCGCGTCGCTACCGGGTTCGCGAAATCCATACGGAGTAAAGGGTCCGTCGTTGCGGAATCCGCCGCTTTCCTCGTACACGCGCCGGCAGAACCGCGCATGTTCTTCGGACGTGTCCTCCGGGCTGACGATGTCCTCGACGGAGAAGTCGACCCTGGCAATCGGGGGCGGCTTGACCGGGATCGGCTGGGTTGGCGAGGTCTGTTCGCCGGGCGCGTTGCTTTGCGGTACCGGGCGCTCCTCGATACCGAACACCGGTTCGCCCGTCTCCCGATTGAGGATGTACATGTAACCGGTCTTTCCGGCCAGGGCGAGAACGGGAACAGTCTCGCCGCCTACCTCCACATCCAGAAGGCTTGGCGCCGAAGGCAGATCGAAATCCCAGATGTCGTGATGAATGGTCTGGTAGTGCCAGCGGCGCTCTCCGGTACGCACGTCCAGCGCGACGATGGAATCGCCGAAGAGGTTGTCACCGGGCCGGTCGCCGCCGTAGTAATCCGATGGGCCCGCGCTTTCGAATGTCGCGAACACGAGTTCACGTGATTCGTCCACGGTCAGCGAGAACGCCCAGTGGAACATGTTGGGCTGATCCCGCCAGGCGTCGCTTTCCCACGAGTCGTGTCCGGACTCGCCGGGTTGTGGCGTGGAATGAAAGACCCAGGCCTGAGCTCCTGTCCGCACATCGAAGGCGCGGACGCTCCCCGGGCTCGTATTGGAGCCGACCAGCAGCAGGTCCTCGAAAACAACGGGCGCCCCGACATAGGCCACGGGCATGGTGCGCGACGTGGTATCGAGCGCTTCCGGAAAGATGACCAGCAGTTCCGCCCCCACCGTGATGAACAGCATTGGCGGGAGTTCACCGTCGCCGGGCCGCCAGGCGAGTCCGCGCCGCGACGGCGGCACGCGCATTTCGTAACGCCAGAGTTCATCACCGGTGTCCGCCTCGAGCGCGACGACGTGATCGGCGCCTGCCAGGTACATGATGCCGTCGATCACCAGCGGAACGAACTGCGAGCCTCCGCCCAGGTCGCCGGTGGTGACGTTGCGGCCCAAGGCGTATGACCAGGCTTCACGGAGTTCGTGGACATTTCCGGTGTCGATCCCGGTCAGCGGCGAGTATCGGGTACCGGCGAGATCGCGGTTGTAGCTGGGCCAGTCACCGGGTTCGGATCCCACCTGCTGGGCTACCGTCGGCGGGACGAGCAGCGCCCATGCCAGGATACTGCAGACGCGGTGTCCGGGGGCCACCAGGGGATTCGTTCTATCGGCTCTGACCGGTCGCAATGCAGCACACTCTGCCTGGAAGTTGCAGCAGCACCTTATCAAATTCATGGCGCCGTTGAACAAACAGCCATGCGCATCCTTGCACAGGGAATTCGTCCCGTGTTTTGATTGCGAGACGAATTCTTGATGGGAGAGGCGGATGCTTGGAGGTCGTGATTTTGGGCGATGCGGTCGTCGTATCGTGCGCTGGGTGTTCATCTTGCCGGCCGCCATCTGGTCCTTCGGCTGTTCCGACGGTGGCCCGGCGCCGGATGGCGCCATGCTGGACGGTACCTTGCTGGTGACCGACCGGGCTTCCGGCAGCATCGCCTTCATCGATCTGGCAACGCGTGCCGAGGTTGCCAGGGTTCCGGTTGGAGAGATCATTCCACACGAGGTTGACGTATCGCCCGACGGTACGATGGCGCTCACATCCGAATACGGGCCCAACGACCAGCCCGGTCGCCATGTCATTCTCATCGACGTGGCCACGGCCAGTGCCGTGGCAAGGATCGATCTCGGTCCCGATTCACGACCCCATACCGCGCTGTTTCTCCCGGACGGGCGTCATGCCGTGGCGACGATGCAGGATTCCGACCAATTGGCACTGGTGGACCTGGAGGCGCAGACAGTGGTCAGGACCTATGCCACCGGCGGGCGCGAAGGCCATATGGTGCGCCTGAGCCCCGACGGGTCGCGAGCCTACGTCAGCAGCCGGCTCGGCGACGGGACTTTTTCGGCCATCTTCCTGGAGGAGGACCGCGCTCCGGTCGTCATCGAAACCGGACCGGGCGCCGAAGGAATCGACGTTTCCGCCGACGGCAGCGAGATATGGGTTGCAAACCGCCAGGTGGAAACCATCTCCGTCATCGACGCGGAATCGCTGGAAATCGTCGAGACGCTTGAGTCCAGGCGTTTCACGGGACGTATCGAGATGGGGCCGGACGGTTTTGCCATCTCGCCCAACGGCGGTGGCGGCGGCGGGCCGGTGCCGCAGTACCTGCGCCTGTGGGATGTCGGGTCGAGGTCGCTGTTGACCGAGGTTTCGCTGGGCGACGAGCCCCGGGGTACCGCCTTCGGCGTCCTGATCCACGACGGCCTGGCCTTTGTCGGCGACCGTGGCGCGGGCGAGGTACTGACATTCAGCCTCGACGGCCTGACCGATCGCGAGGTGCTGGTTTCCGGCGTCGGCGACCCCGACGGCATGGCCTGGACGCCTGTCCGGGTCAATGCAGCGACGGAGTAGGGTGCGGGCCGATCACTCGGGCGGTTGGTACACCGGCGGCACGCGGCAATCATTTGGGATGAATTCGTACTCCGGCGTGTAGTACTTGAGCCAGCGAAGCGTCCAGGGACCCGTCATGTAGGCCGGGTCGGTGATAACCGTTTCCAACGCCAGCGCCGCGCCGATGTCGGGATCGTCCATGCGCCTGAAGGTCTCTACCATGGTGGTCCGGTCGCTCACGGGATTGCCCAGAGGACTGGTGTAGTTCTCCAGCAGCCGGCTTGACTCGATGACCAGCGTGTCGCCCTCGTATCGCGCCGTCGAGTAACCCAGATGGGTGTGTTCGATATCGCCGGGCGCCGGCGCGTCCAGCAGGATCTCGCGGCGGCCGCCGTACTCTTCGTACTCCAGGATGATCCGGTCTTCCAGTTGCGTCATCCGCACGGGATGGGGCGTAAACGCCGCCTGACGGACCAGGCCCGGCGGCTCGCAGGCCACCACCGGGTCGCTGATGGGATCGAAAGCCGCCGCCGCGGCCGTGCCCGCCTCGTTGTAAGGAGGCGGTGTGCGGTCGCCGGGGCCGCCGCCCATTCCCATTGCGCCCGCCGCCATGCCGCCGCCGGGACCCATGGTCCAGGCGCCGGTGAAGTTCGGACGGCCGTCATCCAGCGTCAGCGCCAGGGGGGAGGCGCCTACCGGTTCGACATAGTCGCTCTCGCCTTCCACGACCCGAATCAGGGAACCGTCCGCCGGGTTCAGCTCGGACATGTTGCCCAGCAGCACCATGGGCACGCCATTGCGGGCTTCCCTGCCGCTGATCCGCATGTACTGGCCCGGCTGGACGGTCTGAGCGGTCCAGCCGCGGCGCCGCATCAGGTTGGCTGCCGAGCCGCTGGCCCTCCACTCGGTCACTTCGCCGTCTTCGCCGACCACATCGAAGAAGACATCGATGTGGGGATTGGTGAAGTTGAAGTCGGTGACCGTCCCCTCGACCTCGATGATGTTCGTGGTAAATGCGGCGTTGGCGGAGTGGTGCGCATTGGCTCCTCCGGCCGCCAGAACAGTAGCCGCCAACGCCATCCCGGCGGCGCGGCGCCACAACGCCGCAGCCGTCAACACAGTTGTTGCTGCGCGATATTGCATCCGCCCAAGCCTCAGAAGTTGTAATTCAGGCGAAGTCCGACCGTACGCGGCGGACGTGGAGTGACCCGCCAGTTTTCCCTGGGATCGATGTTGACACCACGTGGAGCCGCGGCAGCTATGGCCAGACTCCCCGGACTCAGGGGGCTGATCGTCACGTCTTCGCCCGACGCAATCCTGCGGGGCGTGTCCACATCGGTCAGATTGTTGACGTACAGTACTGCACTCCAGCTTTCGCCAGTCAGGCCGGCAGAAACATTCACAGTGGTCACCCCTGGAGTTGCTATGACATTTGCCGAATCCAGCCACTGTTCCGATTCGAAACGCACGTCCGCCCGCGCGTTCCAGCTCAATCCGGCGTCACCCACGACGCCTCTATAGCTTGGACTCAGTGAACCGGTAACCTTGGGTTGTTCTCTCTGTTCCAACCCGTCCACGCGGTAGCATGCGGCGTATCTCCCGCCGGTTTCCCGGACAACCGGGCGACCGGTTGACAACGCATAGTCACCCACGCCGCCCATGGCAGCAATGTTTACATCACAGAAGTTCGTGTAGTGGGCATCCAGGAGACCAAGGGCTCCCCGGATGCTGAAGTTGTCCGTGACGAACAGGTTGCCTTCGAACTCCGCGCCCTTCATCTCCTGGTCGCCGTTGTTCAGGAAGGTACGGTTGCTCTCGTTCGGGTCCCGCTGGTTTCTTGGCAGACTTGGATCCCCCCAATAGAGGTTGATCGGCTGGACGTTGCCTTCCCATTCCATGACGTAAATCGCCGTAGCGTACTGAAGGCGACCGTCGAAGGCGCTGCCCTTGATGCCGAACTCGAGATTGGTCAGTTGCTCTTCATCGAAGTTGATGACGGTATCCAGATCGTATGGAACGCCCTGGTCGCCGTTAGTGTCGTCCCACAACTGATTCGCCCGAGCCAGGGTTTCCTGGAGAGCCTCGTTGAAGAATCCCACATTCACGCCCGCGGGGTTGTTGCCCCGGGCGAACTGACCGTAGAACGAGGTGGTCTCGTTGAAGTTGTAGTTGAAGGACAATCGGGGAACGAACTTCTTGGTCAGCACCGAGCCCGTGTTCCCTGAAATGGTGTCTTCACCCGATACTTCGTCATTCTGATAACGGCCTTCTGCGGTCAGGGCCAGCCGATCCGTCACGTCATAGGTGGCGTTGAAGAAAACGCTTGTGTTCGAGGCCGACTCACCGAGCAGTTGATCGGGAACCGAAGGATCGTCTCCCGTCAGCGCCAGATAGCGCTGAACCGCTTCGTCACCGCGAACCAATGCGTCATAACCTCCAAAGTAAAGGGTAGTCAGGAAGTCGTAGTTGTAATGCGAAGCGCCAACGACATAGCGAAGGCGGTTTTCCGCCGGAGATACCCAACGGACCTCGGCATAGGCTTCACTGATATCGGTCGGATCCGACATGATCGATCCTACGGTGGCCCCTGGTCCCATGTCGGCATACTGCCAGGGAGGCAGCGGCCCCATGGGCGGACCCATGGCCATGGGCCTCACAAAGGTTATCGGGGTGGCCGGATCACGGGTGCCGTCGGCCCCTCGGATGTATTTCTCCGAACCGCTGAAAGCCGTGAATTGCAGCGCATGGCCATTGTCCGTCGCATAGTCGGCCTGAATCGAGAAACGGTCGCGCTCATCGTGTGCGGAGAAATAGTCGCCGAAAACCGACTGGGACTGAGCCAGGAACAGCAGATCGTCCTGTTCCTGCTGCGTCAGGCCCTGATACTGTGGGAACTGGCGCGCATATTCGGGATTGTCGAAGGCCAGCGCCAGGACCGAAGATCGATCGTTTTGGGCCCACAGCGAAGCGCCCTGGCTCCAGTCCGGACAGTCGTAGGTTCCATCCACCGCGAGGCCGGCGCCCATGCCCACGACGATGATTCCGTTGTCGGCGAAGCAGGCATCGCGGGCTTCCTCGGTGATGTAGTAGGACACGCCCGGCGTATCGAAGGTGACGATATTGCTGTATGTCAGCTCGATTTCCAGGTTGTCGGAGGGATTGAAGACCATCTTGCCTGAAATCGAGTCCGTATTGCGCTCGCCGTACTGGAGTTCGTCGCCGGCGATGTTGGTGGCGAGGTAGTCGTCCGGGGCCGTGCTGTCTTCGTACTCGATGTTCAACATGTAGCCCACGGTGTCGCTTATCGGGCCGGAAACGCCCGCCCGCAGGAGTCGGCGTCCGTAGCCATTCACTTCTGCCCGGACGTTGCCTTCAAACTCTTCGCCCGGATCCCGGGTCACGTAATTGATCGCGCCGCCGAATGTCGAACGGCCAAACGCCGCGCTTTGCGGACCGCGATAGATTTCGACCTGCTCCAGGTTGCCGAATCCCAGCGAGCCCTGGGAACCCAGGATCGGCATGCCATCGACAAAGGCCGTCACCTTGGTTCGATTGGTTGCGATTTCGTTGGATTGAACCCCGCGCACACTTGGAAATGCGGCATTGCGGTCGGGCCCTTCGTCGTAGTAGATGCCCGGCACCAACTGGAACAATTCTTCCTGGGTCAGAATGCCCGTGTCTTCGATCAGGCCGTCGCTCAGTACGGAGATGGAGACCGGTACTTCCTGGAGACTTTCTTCACGCTTACGAGCCGTGACGATGATCTCCTCGAGCACGAAGTCCTGCTCCGTCTGGGCCTGGACCGGTTCGCCCACGGCCAGAGTCGCGAAAATTCCCAGCATGAATACCTGGTTGGATCGGATCATTGCATTTCCCCTGTTGTCGCAAAACTGATCCGCCGGTTGCAAAGATACAACAGGCAGATCTTTCTCCACCTGCGCAACATAACCAAGAAATGTGCAGGGATTATGGAGAAAACCGGTATATCGACTCCGGTTGCCTGATTTCGAACCTTGGTATGTTATGTTGCTGTCGCGTTTGATCGTATATCCGTCGATTGGCCGGTCGCCAGGGGTTTGTCAAACAGGAACCGAAAGAATCATGCGTATCGGGATAGGGCAGAGAATTTTCCTGGGTTTCCTGTTCACGGCAATGGTGGTGCTTGCATTGACCACAGGGATCACGCGCTGGAGCTTCGACCGGGGATTTCTCAACTATGTCAACGACAGCGAGGCGGAACGGCTTCGCTACTTTGCCCTGACCATCGCTGCGGCGTATGGGGAGGAGGGCGGCTGGGCAGCGTTCGAGAACGACAGGGACCGCTGGCTTGAGGTGATGGCGCCACCAGGCGTGGAGCCGTTCTCGTCCACGTCACGCGTGCAGACACGGAGGGCGCCCACCGGCATCGACGGCAACGTCGTTTCAACGGATCCTTTGGCCATTTCTCCACGCATCTCCGTGCTTGACGCAGAAGGCAATCGGCTGTTCGGCCCGGTTCCACGCGGTACGCCTCAACGTGTCGAACCCGTTGTGTTTCGAAATCAGGTCGTCGGCAATCTGCATCTCAATCCGTTGGATACCCTGGCCAGCGACCTGGATCAGCAGTTTTCGCAGCAGCAGACCCGGTGGACTTACGGAGCAGCCGTATTTGCGCTTTTGTTGGCGGGATTGCTTGCCGTGGTGTTCTCACGCCAGATTGTTTCGCCCATCACCGAACTGACCCGCGGTACGCAGGCGTTGGCAGAAGGCCGATTTGCGCAGCGCCTCGAGGTCCATTCGTCGGACGAATTGGGTCGCCTCGCCAGGAACTTCAACGCTCTCGCAGAGACACTGGAACGAAACCAGCAAGCCCAGCGTCAGTGGATCGCCGATATCTCCCATGAATTGCGTACGCCCCTGTCCGTATTGAGGGGCGAACTGCAGGCGGTGGAAGACGGTGTGCGGCCTTTTAATGAAACGACCCGCAAGTCCCTCAGCGGCGAGGTCGAACGGCTCACCAAACTCGTCAATGACATTTACCAGCTCTCCGTCGCGGATGTGGGGGCGCTTCGCTACCGCAAGGAGGTCGCCGACGTCGGTCAGGTGCTGGAAGATACGGTGGAATTGTTCGAGGCGCGGATTCGCGATGCGGGACTTGAATTGGAAACCCGTTATCCGGAGGGTCCGCTGGAAGCGTTGATCGACGTCAACCGACTTGGACAACTCTTCACCAACGTGCTTGAAAATTCGATTCGGTACACTGATCGGGGTGGACGTGTTCGTGTCGCCTGCGTGCAGAATGGCAAGGACATCGAAGTCAGTATCGAGGATTCCGCACCGAATGTGCCGGCGGATGCGATGCCTCGCCTGTTCAGGCGGCTCTACCGGGTGGAGAGTTCCAGGGGCCGTCAGACGGGCGGTGCGGGGTTGGGGCTGGCCATTTGCAAGCGGATCGCGCACGCGCTGGGCGGGAGTATCAGCGCATCGCCATCAGGGCTGGGCGGTCTGAAAATGGTCGTCCGGCTGCCGGCGGCTGCCCACGCCGGAGGATGACCGCCACGCGGGCCAGGGCTACGAACGGCTCGCCGATCCTGGTGGTCGAGGACGAGCCGAAGATCGCGCAGCTTCTCGTCGACTATCTGTTGCTGGCAAGTTATCCGACGCACCATATCGGCAATGGCGAGGAGGTCGTTCCTTGGGTGCGCGACCATAATCCCAGGCTAATTCTGCTCGATGTCATGCTTCCCGGCAGGGACGGCATGTCCATCTGCCGCGAAATTCGGGGGTTTTCGGATGTTCCCATCGTCATGGTGACGGCCCGGGTGGAAGAAATCGACCGCTTGCTGGGTCTGGAACTCGGAGCCGACGACTACATCTGCAAGCCGTTCAGTCCGCGGGAGGTGGTCGCCAGGGTGCATGCCATCATGCGGCGCGTGGCTTCGCAGAATGCCCCGGGTGGCGAGTACCTGGGAATCGTCATCGACCGCGAACAGCACCGGGCGCATGTCAACGGATATGCTCTGGATCTCACTCCGCTGGAGTTTCGGCTGCTCGGCGTATTGCTGGGAAACCCGGGCCGCGTCTTCTCCCGCAACCAGTTGATGGATCGGGTCTACAAGGACAGCCGCACGGTAAGCGACCGCACAATGGATAGCCATATCAAGAACTTGAGGCGGAAAGTTCGAGAGTTTATTCCAGATGAGGAAGTGATTCGTACCGTCTACGGCGTCGGCTACAAGCTGGAGTGATGCGAGCCGGCCGGGCGGTGGACGGGACCGTCCCGCGCGCTGGCCGTGGTGCGTTTCGGCTCGATACGCGGCTCTTGCCGCAGCGTTCCTGGTTCAGCCGTCCCGGGCGTGGGCCTTTTCCATGGCCTCGATCAGTGGCAGCCGGATACCGGAGAGATACCGCACCATCGCGCCGCCCGCCGTACAGACGTAGTCGATGTCCGCCGTATCGACAAAGCTCGCCGCCGCCGTGACCGTGTCGCCGCCGCCGATCACCGAGTAGCCCGGCGAGGCGGCTATCGCTCGCCAAATAGCACGTGTTCCCGCGGCAAACTCCGCTTGCTCGTAAACGCCCGGCGGGCCGTTGACGAAAATGGTTTTCGCCCCGCGGAGTTCGGCTTCGTATGACGCAATTGTACGCTCGCCTATATCCAGGAACAGGTGCTCCGCGGGCAGGTTTTTGACGGCAATCTCGCGGCGCTGGCCGGACTCGGCATAGGCCAAGTCAACGGGCATCGAAATTCTGCCGGGATATTCACGCAGGTATTGCTCAGCTTGCTGGACGAAGACGTCAAGCGCGCGGTCCTTGAGAAACTGTTCCTGTTTGCGGCCGAGGCTGTATCCGCCGGCCAGCAACATGATCTCTCCGGTAATTCCGCACGCCAGGATCCGATCGGCCGTTCCCGATGCGAGAACCGGCTCCATCATGCCGAACGCATCGGAGATCTTTGCTCCACCGAGCACGAACACGCAGGGGTGCTCGGGTGCGTGCATCACGCGGTCCAGGGCCGCAACCTCGTCGTCCAGCAAAATTCCGGCAGCGGTGGGCTTCAGTTCCTGGAAGGCCACCATGGAAGGCGCGTTGCGGTGGGCGGCAGCGAAGGCGTCGTTCACGTAGTAGTCGATCAGCGGCGCCAGCCCGCGAACGAGATACGTGTCGAGCATTTCTTCGGGCGCCAGTTTCACCGCAGTTTCGAAGGTCGAGATTTCCTCGCTCAGGTAGCGGAGGTTGCCGAGCAGAACGGCTTCTCCGGGCCGGAGGGCCTTCACCGCTTCCCGGGCCGCGGGCCCGGCCACGTCATCGATGTAGGTCACGGGCCGGCCCAGGTACCCGGTCAGCTTTTCGGCGTGTTCCTCGAGAGGTATCAGGTTCTGATAGTCCAGCGTGTCACCCTGGTGCGCGATCAGGGCGAGCCGGGCGCCGCCTTCGAGCAGATGCCGAATCGTCGGGAGACTTTTCCGAATGCGGTTTTCATTGACGATGCGCTTTGTGTCGATGTCGATGGGCGAATTGATGTCCACCCGCAGCAGCACGGTCTTGCCGCCGTAGTCGAAACGGTCGAGACGGGTCATGCTCGCCATGGGCGTCTCCCGATGCGTTTGAGGCAGATCGCCGCCGCCGGGCGCAACTTCGGGCGGCGGGATGGAAACATGCGCATGCCACGGAAACCGCGCCTCCGCGCGACGTGCCGTCCACTCATCGGCGAGCCTCCCCGGCCGGCTTCGGCGCGGACTACTTCCAGTAGGGCAGGCCCAGGTAACGGTTGGTATCGCCGACGGCCTTGAGCCGGTCCGTCTCCATGGCCATGGACGCACGAATGCCATCGATGGACTCGGGGATGGTCACCGACTCCTGCGGAATATGGATTCCGAACATGATGTCCCGTCCGGACTTCACCAGGGTGTCTTCCCAGACCGGCAACTCGTAGATGTCTCCGCGGGGGAAGCCCATGTCGCGCGCGTACTTGAAGATCGAGGCGTTGCCCAGGAACCCCTGGTCGGTGGAAACGACGCGGATGCGGTCGTGCGCCTCGAACAGGTCCCTGGCCTCGTCCACCGAGAGGTCGTCCTTCGGCGTGGCGAGGACGGAGATGAAGTGGCCGTGGGTGACGGGCGTATGCACCAGCAGCCCCGTGGCGTCCACGTGGGGCATGATGGCCATCAGGTCCACCGCCTGATGGTTCGGCGCCTTGTCCACTTTCAGCGCGTTGACGATGCCCCGGTGGTAGTCGCCGGGGTCGGCCACGCGCCGGACGATCGTGATGGCGACACGCTCCACGCCGGGACCGCGGTCCAGGCAGTCGACCGCGCGGATCAGCCCGGTCGTGTTGCACGACGTCAGCTTGAGGAACTGGGCATTCAGCCCCTCCTCGTAGTTCGCATAGCCGTGGAAGAAGACATCGGCAACCTCGTCCTTCTCGCCGCCCTGGAAGACGGCCTTGTTACCGTGCTTGATGTAGAGCTCCTTGTTTTTCGCGCCAATTCCGCCGGGGGCCGCGTCCAGAACCACATCCACTTCGGGCAGGATTTCCTCCATCGTTCCGGAGACCGCGACGCCGGCGGCTTCCAGCGGTGCGCAGGCGTCGTCATAGGCCGCAAACAGCCTGTACGGCATGCCCCGGTCGCGCAGAGCCTGCACTGTAAGGGTCGGCGCCGCATCCACGACACCCACCAGTTCCATGTCCTCCTGCAACGCCACCCCGTCGGCGAGTCGCTGCCCGATGACGCCAAATCCCGCTACCAGTACCTTGACCATTCCTGACCCTTTCCTAATGCGCTAAACCGTATGAGAAGGGCGAATGATACATTGCAATACTCACCATATGTGCTGTAGAGTCCTTCGCCGTCCCTTGCCGTTCATCAAGAGATAAAATCCCCATGGACGTATTCCCCAATACCGGCCCGCACCTGCACATCGTGCTGAATCATTTCCCGCTGATCGGGAGCGTTTTCGTCCTTGGGTTGCTGATCGCCTCGGCCTACATGAAGAACGACGACATGCGCAGGGTCAGCCTGATCCTGTTCGTGGTTCTGGGCCTGCTGGCGATTCCCACCTATATCACCGGCGCGGCGGCCGGCTGGGCCTACCAGGGGCGGCCGGACATGTCGGTCCAGATTCTGGATGCTCATCGTGACGCAGCGTTGATGGCATTCGTGTTCATCGGGCTCACGGGCCTGGTGTCGTGGCTTGTCCTGTGGCGGGAGCGGCGTTATGGCCGCGCGTCCACCGCGGGATTTTATGCCGTGCTGGCGCTGGGAATTGTCGCATTGCTGACGATCGTCGAAGCCGGCAGCCTGGGCGGTACCGTACTTCGGCCGGAACTTCGCGAGGGCGCGATGGCAGAACCCATCGGGCTTACTGCCGCAATCGAATCGGCCATTCAGAGCATCATCTGGGCCTGGCCGTCCATGGAGGCGGCGCACTTTGTGGGCATGGCGGTGTTGTTCGGCGTCGTGCTGCTGGTGGGGCTTCGCGTACTCGGCGTCGCCAGGAATGTGCCGTATTCGGCAGTGCATCGGTTGCTGCCGCTCGGGGCGCTGGCATTGCTGGTGAACATCGTCACCGGCATGTTCTTCTTCATCGCCGACTCGGGGCGCTACGTCGCCATGGACGGGTTTCCCCCGAAGATCATCTGGCTGATGGTGGGCGGCCTCGCCATCATCTACTTCACGATCTTCGACGACATCTGGGATGTGAAGTCGGATCAGGATGCGCCCCCGCGGGCCAAGGTGATGGCGGCATTGACAATGGTTTCCTGGGCTGCCGTGCTGGTATTCGGCCGGCTGTTGCCCTACTACGGAGAGGGAGGCTAGACCATGGGCGGCTTCATTTTCGCTCTATCTGTCGTCGTCTCGACTTTCGTGGTCGTCGTGGTTCTCACGTATGTCATCGACAGAGATGCCGACGCCAACGATAGCGGTTAACCTGGAGAAGTTATGGGCTTTCTAAGCTGGTTGGAGGGCACGGCCTATTCCGAGTGGATCGTTGCCGGGTTGCTGGGTTGGCCGCTGATGCTGTCCATGCACGCGATCGGGCTTGCAGCCGTCGTCGGCATCATGTTCGCGATCAACCTGCGCATGCTCGGATTCTTCAAGCCGATTCCTTATGCCGGCCTGGGTCCGCTGCTGGCCTTCGGCTGGGTAGGCATTACCGTCAACGCCTTTTCGGGACTCTCGCTTTTCATGGCGCAGGCGACGTTCTACGTGACGAGTGCGCCATTCCTGGTGAAGATCACTTTCGTCATCCTCGGCATCGCCAACCTGCACCTGACGCAGCGAGTCCTGCGGCAGGAAGCGGATGCCTGGCAAGAGTCAGGCACGGTATCGCAGATGGGAACCGCGCTCGCGGTCAGTTCGATCGCGTTCTGGACGCTCGCCGTAGTCTGCGGGCGGTTGATCGCCTATCTCTAGAATTTATCGCCGCTGCGGTCCGACGCACGTATGTCGTCGCGTCGAATAGTTCAATAAGATTCCGCCACGGCAGGCTTCACCTTCTGCTGCTTTGGCAGCAGCCGTTGTCGGGACATGCTATGCGGGCTTGAAGGGATTCATGCACGTTACCCCTGTTCCGGCAACGTCCCCAACGTTGCGGGTAATGAGAATCAGGCCATGTACCTTCGCAGTGGCGGCCAACAAGCTGTCGATGACCGGAAACGAACGAACGCTGTTCATTCGTCCCCACTCTTCCGCCACTGAGAGGGAAACGGGGAGTATTCTTGCGCCGAATGTGTCCCGAACCTGGCCGAGCCACCGCTCAAGCGCAACTGCTGCCGTTGGGTCGCGAGGCCTTACGCGTTCGACGCCCTGCCTGATTTCCCCCAGTACGAGAACGCTGAGGTAGAGGTCCCGATCGGAAACCGATTCATACCAGGCGCTGACGTGTTTGTTCGCACGACCCGCTTTGCGAACCTCGGAGATGATGTTGGTGTCGAGCAGGTAGCTCAAAGTTCGACGATCCGGCCGTGATCGGTGGAACGTGTGATTCGAATGCCTTCCAATGGCGCTGCGGCCAGCAATGCCTTTGCCGATGCAGGTTGCTTGACGACGTCGCGCAGACGGGTCCTGACCAGTTCGGACTCGTCGTCACCTTGCCGCAGAACTTTCGCAAGCTCCTTTAGCAGCGAAGCGTCCTGCTCGGTGGCCTGAAGCTCAAGCCGCTTCATTCCGCGTCGCTTGAGGCGGCGGCGGTAGTTGCGGACAGCTTGTTCCTGAGATGTGCTCATTTCCGATCGAAGATATCTTCCGGATATATTTCCGGAAATATACTCCGCACTGCCTGGTAGATCAAGCGCCGAAAATGGGCAAATTTAGTAGAAAGTCGACGGATCGCAACTGCGTAAGCAAAACCGCAGGTGCTAATCGAACGTCTCGCGGAGCCGCCATTGCTGGCGGTCGTCGCGGCTGCCGTCGCAGACTTCCAGCGTGAGGTCGCGGATCAGGTGCACCGGGTCACCGCCGCCGCCGTGGCGGCTCGGTCCTTCGCCGGCCGTTACGCAGTTACCCGGAGCCGCCAGGGACATGATCTTGCCGTTGGGGCGATGTTCGAACCGCTGATTGTCGTTTCCGTCGCAAGGCTCAAGCGCAAATTCGCTGCCGGCAGACAGGCCCGTCGCCGTCATGCACAGATCGAATTCGATCAGGCGAAACACATTGTCGGGAATACCGTCCGCGTCGAACGCCTGGTCGACTCCCAGTTGGCCCTGGTAGCTGTAGCAACTGTGCGTCTGCAGACCGTCCTCGGGCCGGGCATTGGCCTGGAAACCGAGGGTGTCGAGGCAGAATCCTCGCGGTTCGTCGAGTTTGTCCACCAGCGTGACCTCGGCGGGTGTCTCGGCCAAGAGTCCGCCCGACGCCAGCAGCGTGCTGATAAACGAAGTTAAAATTAGCGCTTTATTCATTGTATTACCTTGATTTATTTCCATAACCTGCATGAAGTTCCAAGAGGCGGAGCAGCGATTCAGGAATTCAGAGTGTTTCCCTCAAAGCCGTTCCGTGCCAAATCGCTTGTCGGTGATACTATCCGACTGGTTGTGCTAATCCCAATTGTTGCAGGAGCAACGGTGACCGGTACAAGAAACATTTGCTTCCTCATCTGCCTGGCTCTGCTGCCGCTTGCTCTTGCAGCCCAACCCGTGGAATCGCCTCAAGGGCGCATGCCCAACTTCGTCATCCTGTTCGCCGACGATCTCGGCTTCGAGGCCTATTTCTCTCCGAGAAGCGAGTACTGGGATGTCCCCCTGATGCAGAGCGAATCGATGGGCCAGGAGTATCTCGACCGGGTACTTGAACGGCCGGTCAACCAGGAGACTCTCACGCGCCGATCTACGCAAATGGCGCAGGAATTTATCGACCACCACGCCGACAGGCCCTTTTTTCTCTACGTCCCTTACGCCATGCCGCACACACCCCTCTTTGCGGGACCGGAGTTCGCAGGTACGAGCCTTGCGGGACGCTATGGAGATGTCATCGAGGAAATCGACTGGAGCGCGGGAGAGATACGCCGAAGCCTCGAGCGCGCGGGCGTGGCGGAAGACACCCTGGTGGTTTTTACGAGCGATAACGGCCCCTGGCTCACCATGCGCACCGACAAGGGCACCGCAGGTCCGTTGCGAAACGGCAAGGGGACAACCTTCGAGGGTGGAATCCGGGTACCGGGCGTCATGTGGTGGCCCGGCAGCATACAGCCGGGCGTGGTTCGCGATATCGGCTCCGCGATGGATCTCTTCCCGACCCTGCTCGCGCTAGCCGGCGGTACGACTGAAGACGTTCTGGATGGCGTCGACCTGAGCGGCACACTGCTGCGGGGCGAGCCGGGAACACGCGAGGTCCTGGCCCACTACCGCGCCGGTGAGCTGTATGCACTGCGCAAGGGACCGTACAAGATTCACCTGATCACCGAAAAGGCGTACGGAATCGGACCG
>JAJDWR010000060.1 GCA_022825505.1 Gammaproteobacteria bacterium
TGTGACCCTGCCGGCGCAGGGCACGCTGGAGTTGGGCGGCACCCCGGTGACCGCTGGCGCGCAAATACCCCAGGCCCGGATTGCATCCGGCGACCTCACGTTCACCCCGGAGTCCGGCGAGAAGGGCGACCCGTACGCGAGTTTCACCTTCACGGTGAACGACGGCAGCGCGGACAGCGCGGCCAGCCACACCCTGACCCTTGACGTGAGGAACGATCCCCCCGAGGCCGCGGACGGCGAGGTGCAGCTGCGCCAGGGCCGGCCCCACACGTTCCGCGTGGAGGACTTCGAGGCCGGGTACTCGGACGCCGACGGCGACCGGCTGGCGGGGATCGTGATCGTGGCGCTGCCCGGCAAGGGCATGCTGGCCTTGTCCGGCGCGGTGGTCACGACGAATGACGTATCGGTCTCGCGGAGCGACCTGGCGAATGGAGATTTGACGTTCACGGCGGCCCCGGGTGAGAGCGGCAGCCCGTACACGGAGTTCCGCTTCAAGGTGAACGACGGCTTCGAGGACAGCGTGGACTCGGCACGGATGACCGTGCATGTGCAGAGCGTGGCGGCGGGGCGGATGATCGAGCAGTGGCTGGCGCGCTTCGGGCGCACGGTGGCGGATCAGGTGATCGAGGCGGTGGAGGAACGGCTGAACAACCCGCAGCCCCCCGCCCAAGGCTCGGCCATGCAGTTGCGCCTAGCCGGGCGCGACCTGGATTCGCTGCGGCCCCTGGAGGGCGGGCAGCCGCCGGGTGCAGGACACGGTCCGGATGACTTGGACGCCGCCACGGATCCCTCTTTGCTTTCTGACGCCCGGGATGACTCCCCGGCGCATGCCGTGCCTGGGATTTCAGGTCCTTCCGGTCCGGTTCCGGGGCGGGATCGTTCACTTGCACGTTCCACGGCAGGCGGTCTGGGCACGGATCTTCTCCCTGCGCGACGGGAAGCCGCCCCCACCGGCCTTCCCGAGCTCGACTGGCTGGGCGGTTCCTCGTTCCACTATGCCCGCGGCGATGCGGACAGCGGCCTGACGTCGGTGTGGGGCCGCGGCGCGGTCTCCCAGTTCGACGGCCGGGACGGCTCCGCGCGCGTCGACGGCCGGGTGGAGAGCCTGATGCTGGGCGCAGACTTCATGCAGGACGGCCGCACCCTCGGGGCACTGCTGTCGCACAGCCGCGGCGAAGGGGACTACCGCGGAGAATCCGGCGGGCGCTTCGACTCCGACCTGACCGGGATCTATCCGTACGCGCGGCACGAGATCAACGATCAGCTGTCCGTGTGGGGCGTGGCCGGCTACGGCGAGGGCGATCTGGAACTGCGCCGCGAAGCATCGACCGAGGAGACGGATCTAGAGCTGTGGATGGTGGCGGGCGGTCTTCGCGGGCGGTTGTGCGCAGGCGGCTGGGGCTGGCCGGATCTGTCGGCGGTGGCGGACGTGCTGTGGGTGGATACGAAATCGGATGCACTCGGCGAGACGCTGCCGGCGGTGGACGCCGAGGTGTCGCGGGTGCGGGTCGGCCTAGAAGGCACCTGGCAGGCGCTGCCGCTGGGGGATGGGCAGTTGAGCCCGCGGCTGCGGCTCAGCCTGCGCCACGACGGCGGCGACGCGGAGCAGGGCTTCGGCACGGAAGTGCGCGCGGGGCTCGGCTGGACCGATGCGCGGCGCGGCCTGAGCGCGCAGTTGCAGGCGCATGCGCTGCTGACGCACGAGGAGGGCGGCGCCCAGGAGAAAGGCATCTCGGGCTCGCTGGCCTGGGATCCGCGCCCGGACTCCCTGCGCGGGGTGGAGTTCTCGCTGACCGCGCGGACAGGCACTGAACCGGAACGGGAAGGGCTGCTGGCGCACGACAGCTTCGAACGGGAGGCTCCGCGCGAGACGACACAGGCCTGGCAGGCGGCCTTGGGCTACGGCATGGGGGCGTTCGGTGACCGCTTCACGGCGGTGCCGCAGGCGCGGCTGAGCTGGTCGGGCGATGCCCGGGACCTTGGGCTGGGCTGGCGGCTGGTGGCGGACGAGTTCACCCTGCTGCTGGAGGCGGTGCGGCGGGATTTGGAGACGGCCGGACCGGACAGCCGGGTCCGGGTGCAACTGCAGGGACGCTGGTAAGCCGAAGCCGGTTCCTGAAGCTCGCGCGGCAGTCGTTTTTGTGCGAACTCCATGCTTTCCCTGATATACTACGCCCCCCGGTGAACTCTGGGCTGTTGAATCGTGCAAGCCAAAGACTGCAACTATCACGACATTATGGTCACTTGCGCCTGCGGCAATCGCTTTCAGACACGCTCGACCTATGCCGGGGACGAACTGCATGTGGAAATCTGCTCGCAGTGCCACCCGTTCTACACCGGGAAACAGAAAATCCTGGAAACTGCGAAACAGGTCGACAAATTCCGCAAGCGTTATGGCAGCTGAGCATCGCCGGCTTCCGACTCTTTCTTTCTTTCGAACTTCTCTGTTGACGCTGGCGCTGGGTGCGTCAGTCAGCGCCTGCGTGGGCGCCACGAACCCGGTCACCGGAGAACGGGACTGGACGGTGGTCGACGAGAAGCGGGAACTGGAACTCGGGCATGAGGCCCACCCGGAAATCCTCAACCTGTACGGCTACTACGACAACCCCAGGCTTCAGGAGTACGTCTCGCAAGTCGGTCAGGCGCTGGTCCCTCACACGCACCGCCCAGAACTGGACTACCGTTTCACGGTGCTCGACACCCCGATGGTCAATGCCTTGGCCACGCCCGGGTACGTCTACATCACGCGAGGCATGTTGGCCCTGCTTAATTCCGAGGCGGAATTGGCTGGCGTGCTGGGGCACGAGCTGGCGCACATTACGGCGCGGCACACGGCCCAGAGGATCGGGCAACAGCAGACGGTCGACATTATCAAATTGGTGTTGGACGTGGCCACCGACAGCGCGTTGGTTGACAACGCGGCGAATATTCTGGGAGAGGCGCATCTTCGCGGCTACGGGCGCGAGAATGAACTGGAAGCGGACCGGCTGGGCGCACGCTATGCGGCGCTGGCCGGGTACGATCCCGAAGCGCTGCTTGAGGTCATCCGCATCCTGAAGGATCAGGAATCCCACGAAATCAAGATGGCGAGGCAGGAAGGGCGCAAGCCGCAGGTCTATCACGGCCTTTTCGCCACGCACCCTGACAACGATGACCGCTTGCAGGAAGTGATCCGGGAGGCGAACCAGCACCGTTCCGATTCGGAAGTACTGGTGCGCCGCGAAGAATACCTGCGCCATATCGACGGCATGGCGATCGGCCCCGCCGAGTTCGAGGGTCTGCTGCGCGGGCGCTATTTCTACCATCGAAGTTACAACTTCACCCTCGCGTTTCCGGGAGAATGGGAGGCTAGGAACTTCCCGGACCGCTTGATCGCGCAAGCACCGGGTCAAGATATGCAGATTCGACTGACCTTGGTTGAACGGGATGCTCGGCAGCCTTCCTGCGATTTTCTGCGTCGGCGGTTCGAGAACGTGGCTCAGTTGAGAGTTCGCGCGACGGAAGGATTTTCCGGATGCCAGGCACGGGTTTGGGATAGCCGATCTGCGGCGGATATCCTGATTCTGGAACATTCTTCCGAGATTTTCCTGATCGTGGCTGCACAATCGGACCGACCAGAGGCATTTCGGCGCTATGCTGGGGCGGTACAAGAGACATTCCAGAGCTTGAGGCCGATGACGAAGACCGAATACGATGCGGCGCGGCCGCCTCAGTTGAAGATCGTTGAGGCCAAGACCGGAGACACCTATGCCGCCTATGCCGAGGGTGCCGAATGGGACCCGTATCCTGAAGATCAATTGAGGCTTCTCAATGCGGCATATCCGTCGGGTGAACCAACTCCCGGGGGAGCGGTCAAAGTAGTACGCTGACGTTTTTTCGGGAGGCGCGGCGATGGGGAGGGCGGCAGCCATAAACTAGAATACCCTCTATGAGCTCCACCGAATGCATCCTTGCCCTGACGACGGTTTCCGACGAGCCGCAGGCACGGGATCTTGCACGGCAGTTGGTCGAGAACCGCTTGGCTGCCTGCGTCAATCAGGTCCGTGTCGCTTCGACTTACAGTTGGAAAGGGGCGGTGGAAGAAGAACCGGAGATTCTGCTGCTGATCAAGACCACCCGCGCCCGGCAGGCGGATCTTCAGAATGCCCTGCTGGAAGCCCATCCGTACGAATTGCCGGAATTCATCACTCTTCCGATCACGGACGGCTCGGAGCCGTATCTGAAATGG
>JAJDWR010000033.1 GCA_022825505.1 Gammaproteobacteria bacterium
TCCATCCAGGCGCAGATCATCAACCTGCTCATGGATCTGCAGGCGGAATTCGGCCTGGCGCTGATCTTCATCGCCCACGATCTGGCGGTGGTGCGGCACATCAGCCACCGGATCATGGTCATGTACCTGGGGCAGATCATGGAAGTGGCGTCGCGGCAGGCGCTGTACGAAACGCCCCGTCATCCCTATACGCGGGCGCTCATCAGCGCCGTGCCGATTCCCGACCCGGACAAGGAGCGGGCACGGGATCGGGAGTTGCTGCCGGGGGACCTGCCGTCACCCATCGATCCGCCTTCCGGTTGCCGCTTCAGGACCCGGTGCCGATTTGCCCGGGAGCGCTGTCGGACGGAAGCCCCCCATCTCCGGCCATTGGAAGGCAGCCTGGTGGCTTGCCATAGGGCGGGCGAAGCGGCGCTGGACTGAGCACGCGGTCCGGCAGCCTCGTCTTTGCGGAATTTCTGCGCCTAATGCCGAAACGCCCCACCGAGCGCCCCACCGAGCGCCCCACCGAGCGCCGCGCCGAGCGCTCCACTCTGCGGCTGACCGGGCGCCTCACCGAACGCCTGGCCGAGGTCGGTCTGACATTGGGCCCGGACGCCGCGGAAGCCCTGGCCAGGTATCTCGGGGAGATCCGCCGGTGGAACCGGGTTCACAATCTCACCGCGATCACCGACTCGGAGACGATGATCCGCCGCCACGCGATCGAGAGCCTGGCGCTGCGCCCCCTGCTGGCGGGCAGGCGGGTCGCCGATGCGGGCAGCGGCGCAGGCGTCCCCGGCATACCCCTGGCCATCGCCGAGCCGGACCGGCGTTTCACGCTCATCGAGAGCCGCGGCAAGCGGGCCGCGTTCCTGCGGCATGTACAAGGCGTGCTGGGATTGGTTAACGTTGACGTGCAGCATCGTCGGGTGGAGTCCATGAACGACGCTGGAACCTTCGATACCATACTCGCCAGGGCGTTGGCGCCGCCTGCGGAATTGCTGCGTCTCACCGCGCATCTGTGCGCGCCCGACACAGTCATGCTGGTGCCCACCGGCGAGCAGGCCGCCGGCGAATCCGAAGGCCTGGACGACCGGTTTGAAGTACGCAGGGCGGAAGGGGCAACGACGGACCTGATCGACGGTTCGCTGTTGATCATCACCAGGAAGCGGGGCTGACCAATTCGTGGCACAGATCATCGCCATAGCCAACCAGAAGGGCGGAGTGGGCAAGACCACCACCTGCGTCAATCTCGCCGCGTCCCTGGCCGCCACACGCCGGCGCGTGCTGGTGGTGGACATGGATCCCCAGGGCAATGCGACGGTGGGCTGCGGCGTGGACCGGGAGGAGATGGAGGTCACCGTCTGCGACCTGCTCCTCGGGGAAGGCGATGCGGCCGCGGCGATCCGGCCCGCGGGCGTGGGCGGCTTCGGCGTGCTGCCCGCGAATCGGGATCTCACCGTGGCGGAAGTCCGGCTGCTGAGCCACACGGGGCGCGAGCGCCGGCTCAAGCGGATCCTCGCGCCGTTGGCAAAGGACTACGATTACGTACTGGTGGATTGCCCACCGGCGATCAACATGCTCACCCTCAACGCCCTGGCGGCGGCCACCGGCGTGCTCATACCCATCCAGTGCGAGTACCTGGCCCTGGAAGGCCTGCGGGCGCTGCTGGAGACCGTGGAGGAAATCCGCCGCAGCGTCAATCCGGCGCTGCGGATTCACGGTATCCTGCGCACCATGTTCGACGGCAGGACCAATCTCACCAGGGAAGTTTCCAGCCAGCTTCTCGAACACTTCGGTGACGGCGTGTTCCACACCGTCATTCCGCGCAACGTCCGCCTGGCGGAAGCGCCCAGTTTCGGCAAGCCCGCGCTCTACCACGACAAGTCTTCCGCCGGGGCGCTGGCGTACCTGGCCCTGGCCGGAGAAATCAACCGCCGCGAGGCGGTGCCGGCAACGCTTTGAACGCCTCTTGCAGTGCGGCGCGGGCCGCCGATCGCAGCCCGAACCAATAGCGACATGAGCGTGAACGAATACGTTGACTGAAGGGAGGTGTGGCGGGCCGCCAGGGGATGCTTGCGATACAATGAATCGCGCCCGCTCCCGCCCACGAAAGGAATCCATGGACACCGTGCTCACCGCTCCCGCCACTTGCTGTAAATCAGGTCTCCCGCCCTCGCAATTCTCACGTCCGATGCCGGTGACCGATGCGGCCTAAGCGACGAAGTCTCGGCCGCGGGCTGGAGGCGCTGCTGGGCACGGATCCCATCGCGCCGCAGCCGGCCGCGCAGGAAGGTTTGCGCGAGCTGCCCGTCGATCTCCTCGAACGGGGCCGCTACCAGCCGCGGGTGGACATGCGCCAGGAGTCGCTGCAGGAACTGGCCGACTCCATTCGCGCCCAGGGCCTGGTGCAGCCGATCATCGTACGCCCCCTGGACGCCGAGGAAGGCGGCGCCGAGACCCGCTACGAGATCGTCGCCGGGGAGCGGCGCTGGCGCGCTGCCCAACTGGCCGGGCTGGACGCGATTCCCGCCCTGGTCAGGGACATGTCCAATCGGGAGGCGGTGGCGGTCGGGCTCATCGAGAACATGCAGCGGGAGGACCTGAACCCGCTGGAGGAGGCCGGTGCGCTGAGGCGCCTGGTGAACGAATTCGAGATGACCCACGCCGAGGCGGCAGGCGCCGTGGGCCGCTCAAGGGCCACCGTGACCAACCTGATGCGGTTGCTGGAGTTGCCCGACGAGGTCAAGGAACTGGTCGAGGCAAGGTCGTTGAACATGGGGCATGCGAGGGCGCTGTTGGCGCTGGAAGACCCCGATGCGCTGGTGGATCTGGCCCGGCGCGCCGTCAGGCGCGGCTGGAGCGTGCGGGAGACCGAACGCGCCGTGAACCGGCTGGCACGGCCCGCCGTGAATCCGCCGACTCCGGCCACGGATCCCGACGTGCAGCGGCTCGAAACCCAGTTGAGCGACCGCCTGGGCGCATCGGTCCGGATCGATCACCGGGCAAAGGGAGGACGGGTCATCATCCGATACCATGGCATGGATGAACTGGAGGGCATCATCGAGCAGCTTCGGCCCCGGTCGGGAGGGGATCCCGGCTTGCCGTAAGGCGGCGGAATCCATCGGTACGAATCCGCCCAACACAGTCGGGCAGCGGCGCCGGTTTCGCCTTGATCGGCAGCCCACAAATCTATAGGATACCGCGGCGTTCGAGCAGTTGAATTTCCTCATCCAAGCGACGCCGCCGGTGTGGCTTTTTCCTTGACCAGACGAGCTGGAAATTACGGGCAAACGGTCCGCTTGTGAGCGATTTGGATGAGCGGTTCCGCCAGGCACGCAGGACCGCATTCGGGATTGTCGGGGCACAGGCCTGCGCCACGCTGTTGAGCGCAGGGGGCGGGCTGTTGCTGGCGGGTACCGCGGGGGCCGTCTCCGCGTTGCTGGGCGGCGGCATCGGCACGCTGGCCAGTCTGGTACAGGTAGCCGGCACGTTCCGGAAAGGGGCGAGCAGGGAACCGGCGAAGATTCTGGGCCGGCTGTATCGGGGCGAGGCGTTCAAGCTGCTCATCACGGCGGGGCTGTTCGCATTGGTGTTGACGAACGTGGAAGTGGTATTCGGAGCGATGATCGGCGGTTTCGGGGCAACCCTGTTGGTGTTCTGGGCCGCGCTGGTCGCGGGTCCGGGTGACGCGCTGGCCGGCGGGCCGCCGCGCCCGGCCGGGAAGTAAGCATGGAAGATACCCACGAAGGCCCGGCAAACGCCACAGAGTACATCGTCCACCACCTCACCAACCTCCACCTGGGCGAGGGCTTCTGGAACCTGCACCTGGACAGCATCTTCTACGCGGTGACGCTGGGTATCCTCTTCGCCGGGAGCTTCTGGTTCGCGGCGCGCAGGGCCACCGCGGGCGTGCCGGGACGCTGGCAGAACTTCGTCGAACTGATGGTCGAGTTCGTCGACACCCAGGTAAAGGACAGCTTCCACGGCTCCAGCAAGCTGATCGCGCCGCTGGCGCTGACGATCTTCTGCTGGATCTTCCTGATGAATTTCATGGACCTGGTGCCGGTGGACCTGCTGCCCGAAATCGGCGTGGCGATGGGCATCGAATACATGAAGGTCGTGCCGACCACCGACCTGAACATCACCTTCGGCATGTCGATCTCGGTCTTCCTGCTGATGATCTTCTACAGCATCAAGATCAAGGGCGTCGGCGGCTTCGCGAAGGAGCTGTTCTTCCACCCGTTCGGCAAGTGGATGCTGCCGTTCAACTTCCTGCTGAAGCTGGTGGAGGAAATCGCCAAGCCGGTATCGCTGGCGCTGCGGCTGTTCGGCAACCTCTACGCCGGCGAGCTGATTTTCATTCTGATCGCCCTGTTCACGCTTTCCGCCGGCGGGCATACGCTGACCGAAACGCTTTTGAACGTGGCATCGCCCGACACGATTGCCTACCTGATCATCCAGGTCATCCTGGGGCTGATATGGGCGCTGTTCCATATCCTGATCATCACGCTGCAGGCATTCATTTTCATGATGTTGACCATCGTTTACTTGAGTATGGCCCACGAAGAGCATTAGTCCGAAGGCTTCGCGGCCTTGCTGAATTTAGGAGGAGATTATGGAACTAGCAAACTTGGTCGCCAACGTACAGGGAATGACCGCCCTGGCGGTGGCGCTGCTGATCGGTATGGGCGCGGCAGGCACCGCCATCGGATTCGGCCTGCTCGGCGGCCGATTCCTGGAGGGCGCGGCCAGGCAGCCGGAACTGGTGCCGATGCTGCAGATCAAGATGTTCATCGTGGCCGGCCTGCTGGACGCGGTCACCATGATCGGTGTGGGTGTGGCGCTGTTCTTCACGTTCGCGAACCCGTTCCTGGCCACTGCACTGGATACGGTCCAGGCCGGGCTGGGCGGCTGACCTGAACTGAACGACTTCGTTCCTGGAGGCAACCCGTGAGCATCAACGTCACGCTATTCGTACAGATGCTGGTCTTCGCCCTTCTGGTGTGGTTCACCATGACCTACATATGGCCGGTGATCCGCCAGGCCATGGACGAACGCGAACAGCAGATCGCCGACGGTCTTGCCGCTGCGGACAAGGGCCGCAGCGACCTGGAGTCGGCGGAGGCAGAAGCGCAGACCATCATCGCGGCGGCCCGCGATCAGGCCCGCGACATCCTCAACAAGGCCTCGTCCCGCGCAACGGGCATCGTTGACGAGGCCCGCTCGCAGGGCGAGGACGAGAAGCGCAAGCGGCTCGAAAGCGCACAGCAGGAGATCGACGTGGAAGTCAATCGGGCTCGCGACGAACTTCGGCACCAGGTGGCGACCATTGCCGTGGCCGGCGCGGAGAAGGTTCTGGCCCGGGAAATCGACGCCGAAGCTCACCGCGAACTGCTGGACCGCCTGGCTGCGGAACTGTAGCGGGTGGAGCAGGACGGGTGACATTCCATGGCTGAGACCGGCGCACTGGCGCGGCCCTACGCCCGCGCAATCTTCGAACTGGCCCGGGAAGACGGCAGTCTGCCGGCCTGGTCGGATGCCCTTGGGGCCGTCGGCGACGTCGTGGCCAATCCGGACGCGAGGGCATTTCTGGCCAGGCGCGAGCACGACGACGAGGCGCGGGTTTCGTTCCTGTTGTCGGTTTGCGGTGCCGCCGGAGACGGGCAGATGCTCGCCACCGGGCGGGGCCGCAACCTGCTGCGGTTGCTTGCCGAGAATCGCCGTCTCGAGGTGCTGCCGGAAATCTCCGCCCAGTTCGACGCACTCAAGGCCCGGGCGGAGAACACGGTCAAGGTCCGGTTGGTTACGGCCGCCGGTGTGGAGGAGAGCATCGTCAGCCGAATTGGCGCGGCCTTGGAACGCAAGCTGGGCCGGGCCGTGGAAGTGGAATTGCAGCAGGACCCCGAATTGCTTGGCGGCGCGGTCATCGAGGCCGAGGGCCAGGTGATCGACGGGTCCGTGAAGAGCCGGCTGAGCGAACTCGCCGGCGCGTTGACCGCCTGATGTAGCGCAGGCAAGAGGAAATCACATGGCACTGAAAGCGTCGGAAATCAGCGAACTCATCCGGCAGCGCATCGAGAACTTCGATGCGAAGGCCGAAGCGCGCGATGTCGGCACCGTGGTCGTGCTGACCGACGGCATAGTCCGTATCCACGGCCTTGCCGACGTTCAGTACGGCGAGATGATCGAGTTCCCGGGAGGCAGTTTCGGTCTCGCGCTGAACCTGGAGCAGGATTCCGTCGGCGCGGTGATCCTGGGCGAGTACAAGCACATTCGCGAGGGGGACACGGTTCGCACCACGGGCCGGATACTGGAGGTGCCGGTGGGCGAGGCGCTGCTCGGGCGGGTGGTGGATTCGCTGGGCAGCCCCATCGACGGCAAGGGCCCCATCGACACATCGGAATCGTCCGCCATCGAGAAGGTCGCCCCGGGGGTGATCGACCGCCAGTCGGTATCCAGCCCCGTTCAGACCGGGCTGAAATCCATCGACTCCATGGTGCCCATCGGCCGCGGCCAGCGCGAACTGATCATCGGCGACCGCCAGACGGGCAAGAGCGCGGTGGCAATCGACACCATCATCAATCAGCGTGGCGGCGACATCGTCTGCATCTACGTGGCCATCGGTCAGAAGAATTCCACGGTCGCCAATGTCGTGGGCCGCCTGGAGCAGGAAGGCGCCATGGAACACACGATCGTGGTGTCGGCATCCGCTTCCGAGTCCGCGGCCATGCAGTACATCGCGCCCTACTCCGGCTGCGCCATGGGCGAGTACTTCCGCGACCGGGGCCGGGACGCGCTGATCATCTACGACGACCTGACCAAGCAGGCGTGGGCGTACCGGCAGGTGTCGCTGCTGCTGCGCCGCCCGCCGGGCCGGGAGGCCTATCCGGGGGACGTTTTCTACCTGCATTCGCGGCTCCTGGAGCGCGCAGCGCGGGTCAATGCGGGCTACGTGGAGGAATTCACCGAGGGCGAGGTCAAGGGCAGGACGGGCTCGCTGACCGCGCTACCCATCATCGAGACCCAGGCGGGCGACGTCTCCGCCTTCGTGCCCACCAACGTGATCTCGATCACCGACGGACAGATCTTCCTGGAGACTGACCTGTTCAACGCGGGTATCCGGCCGGCCATCAACGCGGGCCTTTCGGTTTCGCGCGTGGGCGGCGCGGCCCAGACCGACATCATCAAGAAGCTGGGCGGCGGAATCCGCCTGTCGCTGGCGCAGTACCGTGAGCTGGCCGCCTTCGCGCAGTTCGCCTCGGACCTGGACGAGGCCACCCGGCGGCAGCTCGAACGCGGCCAGCGGGTCACCGAACTGATGAAGCAGCCTCAGTATTCGCCCATGTCGGTGGCCGAGATGGCCATTTCCCTGTACGCGGTGAACGAGGGCTACCTGGACGACATCGAAGTGGAAGACGCGGTGCCCTTTGAAACGGCGCTGCACGCTCATGCGCACGCCAACGCGGCGGAGCTGATGGAGCAGATCGACCGCACCGGCGCGTACGACGAGGAAATTCAGGCGGGTCTCAAGGCGCTGCTCGAAGAGTTCAAGGCTTCGGGCGCGTACTAGGCACCTGCAGCGAGGCACGAGGAAGGCTGAATGGCAGTCGGCAAGGAAATCCGGACCAAGATCAACAGCGTGAAGAACACGCAGAAGATCACGCGCGCCATGGAGATGGTCGCGGCCTCCAAGCTGCGCAAGACCCAGGACCGGATGAACGCCGCCAAGCCCTATGCCGAGAGCATCCGCCGGGTGATCGGCCATTTGTCCCAGGCCGGCCCCGACTTCCACAATCCGTACCTGGAAACCCGGGAGATCAAGCGGGTCGGCTACCTGGTGGTCACCACCGACCGGGGCCTGTGCGGTTCGCTCAATGTCAACTTGTTCCGAGCATTGCTCAACGACATCAGCCGCTGGAACGATCAGGGCGTCGAAGTCGATCTGTGCATCCTGGGCGCCAAGGGACTGGCGTATTTCCGCCGGCTGAAGACCAACATCGTGTCGGCGGCGACGCACCTGGGCGACGTGCCCAAGGTGGCGGACCTGGTCGGCCCCATCGCCACCATGACGGGCGCCTACAGGGAGGGGACGATCGACCGATTGTTCTTGGCCTACAACGATTTCATCAATACCATGACCCAGCGGCCGACCATCGACACGCTGGTGCCGGTGGAGCCCGTGGACGCGGAAGAGCTTCAGGACCACTGGGATTACATCTACGAGCCGGATGCCGCGGAGCTGCTGAACAACGTCCTGGAGCGGTACCTGGAGGCCCAGGTGTATCGCGGCGCCGTGGAGAACGTCGCCTGCGAGATGGCATCGAAAATGGTGGCCATGAAGGCGGCGACCGACAATGCCGGCAAGTTCATCGATCAACTGCAACTGGCCTACAACAAGGCGCGCCAGGCAGCGATCACACAGGAGATATCGGAAATCGTCGGCGGCGCGGCAGCCGTCTAGGGATTCCGGAAGCAGAGGAAGGTTGAGCATTCCATGAGCACGGGTACGATTGTTCAGGTCATCGGCGCGGTCGTTGACGTCGAGTTTCCCAGGGACACCATCCCCAGCGTCTACGATGCGCTGAAGTTGCAGGACCGCGATCTCACGCTGGAGGTCCAGCAGCAGTTGGGCGACGGTGTGGTGCGGGCCATCGCCATGGGTTCCAGCGAGGGCCTCAAGCGCGGGCTGGCGGTGGACAACACCGCTCAACCCATCACCGTCCCGGTGGGCGAGAAGACCCTGGGCCGCATCATGGACGTGCTGGGGAACCCCATCGACAAGGCGGGGGAGATCGGCGAGGACGAGCGTCTTCCCATTCACCGGGATCCGCCGAGTTTCGAAGAACAGTCCACGACCACGGAACTGCTCGAAACCGGCGTAAAGGTCATCGACCTGATCATGCCCATCGCCAAGGGCGGCAAGATCGGGCTGTTCGGCGGCGCCGGCGTGGGCAAGACGGTCACCCTGATGGAACTGATCAACAACATCGCCAAGGAGCATGGCGGCTATTCCGTCTTCGCCGGGGTCGGCGAGCGGACCCGCGAGGGCAACGACTTCTACTACGAGATGAAGGAGTCCGAGGTGCTCGACAAGGTCTCGCTGGTGTACGGGCAGATGAACGAGCCGCCCGGCAACCGCCTGCGGGTGGGGCTCACCGGCCTGACCATCGCCGAACACTTCCGCGACGAAGGCCGCGACGTGCTCATGTTCATCGACAACATCTACCGCTACACCCTGGCGGGAACCGAAGTCTCGGCGCTGCTGGGGCGAATGCCTTCTGCGGTTGGCTACCAGCCCACCCTGGCCCAGGAGATGGGCGTGCTCCAGGAGCGCATCACGTCCACGAGCACCGGTTCGATCACGTCGTTCCAGGCGGTCTACGTGCCGGCCGACGACCTCACCGATCCGTCCCCGGCCACCACGTTTGCGCACCTGGACGCCACTCTGGTGCTGTCCCGGCAGATCGCCGAACTGGGCATCTATCCGGCGGTGGACCCGCTGGATTCCACCAGCCGCCTGCTGGATCCCAACATCATCGGCGAGGAGCACTACCAGACGGCGCGTTCGGTGCAGGCTGTGCTGCAGCGCTACAAGGAACTGCAGGACATCATCGCCATCCTGGGCATGGACGAACTCTCCGAGGACGACAAGCTCACCGTGCAGCGCGCGCGCAAGATTCAGCGCTTCCTCTCGCAGCCGTTCACCGTGGCGGAAACCTTTACCGGCTCGCCCGGCAAGTACGTGTCGCTGAAGGACACTGTGAGCGGCTTCAAGGCCATCGTCTCGGGCGAGTACGACCACCTGCCGGAGCAGGCGTTCTACATGATCGGCACCATCGACGAGGCGGAAGAGCGGGCCAGGCGCCTGCAATAGGGCCCGGTTGCTACAGTCATGGCCACCATCCAGGTCGACATCGTCAGCGCCGAAGGAGCGATCTACTCCGGGGAGGCGGAGATGGTGTTTGCGCCCGGCGTGCTCGGGGAGATCGGCATCGCGCCGCGTCACGCACCCCTGCTGACGCACTTGAGGCCCGGAGAGGTCCGGGTGCAGCCGCCCGAAGGCGAGGAGCAGTTCTTCTTCGTGACCGGAGGCGTGCTCGAAGTGCAGCCGCGGCTGGTGACCGTCCTGGCGGACAGCGCCGCGCGAGCCGAGGACCTGGACGAAGCCGCGGCGCTGGCGGCGCGCGAGCGGGCCCGCGAGGCGCTGGAAGGCGGCAGCGGCGAAATCGACCTGGCGCAGGCGCAGCGGGAACTCGTCGAGGCCGAGGCCCGTTACCGGGCGGCGGAGAAGCTCAGGGGAAGGCGCTGAGGCGAGAGATCGGGGTTCCAGCCGGTATGATCGGGCGCGTTTGCACATGAAACGCGCAGCCGCACCTCCCCGGTGTCATTTGAATTCCTGGTTCGCGTGAGTTGACTGAACGCGCCGCCTTGACTAATCTCCTTACTGATTTCGAATATTTGTAAGGAGGGTGTCGTGATCGTGAAGATAACCTCAAAGCGGCAGGTCACGTTTCCGGCCCGCGTGCTCGACGCACTGGGCGTCGGCCCGGGTGACCGCCTTGAACTGGAAGAAGGCGATGATGGTTTCATCCTTCGGCCAAGGCGAATAGATCCTTCCCATCTGGGTACCTTGCACGACAAGATTCAGCGAGGCCTTGGCACATTCGATCTGGCGGCCTTTCGGGAGCAGGCACGTGACCCGACGCTTCGGGATTGACACCTCCGTCCTGGTCAGGCTGCTTACAAGGGACCCGCAAGACGAATACGAGCGGTGCGTTACGAGGCTAACGGCATTGGTTGAGGAGCAAGACTGCGAGATATTCGCTTCCAATCAGGTTGTTGGGGAAGCCTATATCGCAGTGCAACATCATTATGGCGTTTCTAGGGAGGATGCCAGATCCGCCTTGTTGAGGCTCCTGGGGAGCAGCGGGCTGGTGCGCCCGTTGAACGGCAGAACGGTCATTCAAGCACTCATGGCAACCGGCAGGCCGGGCCTGTTCGACCGGCTGATCGCGAACGACTACGATCGTTCGGATCTGGTTGTTTTCACGCTGGATCGAAAAATGGCCAAGCTACCGAATGCACGAAAGCTGTAGTATCGCTGCGTGAATGGGTCGGTGAATCGGTAAACGTTCCATGGCAAGAGGCAATGACGGAAACTTGATGCAGCATGGCGTGGAAAGTGCTTCCCTGGGGCGAGATGCGTCCATTCCCGTAACCGTAGTCGTCCTTGCCGCCGGCCAGGGGCAGCGCATGAACTCCTCGCGGCCAAAAGTCCTGCAACCCCTCGCCGGACGGCCGATGCTGGCTCACGTTCTGGACGCGGCGGAGGCGCTGAATCCGGATGCGCTCAACGTCGTTCATGGGCACAGCGGCGAGGCGGTGAGGGCCGCCTTCGCAGACCGCGACCTGGCCTGGACCCACCAGGCCGAACAACTGGGTACCGGACATGCGCTGGCGCAAGCGCTGCCGAGTCTGGAAGATGGGAATCGGGTTCTTGTTCTCTGCGGCGACATGCCGCTGGTTTCGGCCGCCAGCCTGGAACGGCTGATCGAACAGACCGATGGCCGAGGGGTGGGCCTGTTGACCGCTACAGTCGATGATCCATCCGGCTACGGCCGCGTTTTGCGCGACGATACGGGGTCCGTCGTGGCGGTGGTCGAGGACGCGGATGCCACGCCGGAAGAGCTCGCCGTCAAGGAAATCAACACGGGCGTCATGGTGCTGCCTGCCGAGGCGGCCCGGCGCTGGCTGGACCGCCTGGACCGCACCAACACCCAGGGTGAGCTTTACCTCACCGACGTGATTGCCATGGCGGTGGCCGATGGTGTGCCGGTATGCGGCGTGCCGGTGGCCGACGCGGCAGAGGCGATTGGTATCAACGACCGTCGGCAACTGGCTCTGGCCGAGCGCGCCATCCAGCAGCGCTATTCCCGGGAGTTGCTGGACCGGGGCGTCACGCTCGCCGACCCATGCCGCTTCGACCTTCGCGGCCGGTTGGCCGTGGGCCGGGACGTGTTCATCGATGTGGGCGCGGTTTTCAGCGGCGATGTGACGCTCGGGGACCGGGTCCGCATCGGCCCCAACGCCGTCATCTCGAACAGCCGGCTCGGCGACGACTGCACGGTGCACGCTCACTGCGTCATCGATGGCGTGATCGCCGGCAGTCGCTGCGAGATTGGCCCGTTTTCGCGATTGCGGCCGGGGACCGAGTTCGACGAGCAGGTCAAGGTGGGCAATTTCGTCGAGGTCAAGGCCGGGCGGCTGGAAACCGGAGTCAAGGTCAACCACCTGAGTTATGTCGGCGATACGCGCATCGGCCGCGACTCCAACGTGGGCGCGGGCACCGTGACCTGCAACTACGACGGCGCCGGCAAGCACCGCACCGAGATCGGCGAGCGGGTGTTCGTGGGTTCCGGTTCGATGCTGGTGGCGCCGCTGCAGGTGGGCGAAGGTGCGACCATCGCGGCGGGTTCGACGATTACCAGGGACGTGCCTCCCGGAACCCTGGCCGTGGCGCGGAAACGCCAGAGTACGGTCAAGGGCTGGAAGCGGCCGACCAAGAGAGAATCGTAGCCCGGCATGTGCGGTATCGTCGGCATGGTCGCGGGCCGGGACGTCACTCCGGTCCTGATGGAAGGGTTGCGGCGCCTGGAGTACCGGGGATACGACTCCGCTGGCCTGGCCGTGGTCAATGGCGGCAGCCTGCAGCGCCTGAGGCGGCTTGGGAAGGTTCAGGCGTTGCAGGATGCGCTGGACGAGGCTCCGTTGGCCGGTACCTCAGGCATCGCCCATACTCGCTGGGCCACCCATGGCAAGCCCAGCGAGATCAACGCCCATCCCCATACCTCGGGCGGGATCGCCGTGGTGCACAACGGCATCATCGAGAATCACGACGTGTTGCGCGGGCAACTGGAGGCGGACGGGTACCGGTTCGATTCCGAAACCGATACCGAGGTCATCGTGCATCGCATTCACTACCATCTGGAACGGACCGGCGACCTGCGTCAGGCTGTAAGCCGCACGATCGGGGAGCTGGAGGGCGGATACGCCTCGATGGTGGTGCTCAGCGACGCGCAACCGGACACACTGATCGCGGCGCGCATCGGCACCCCGGTGGTGGTGGGGCTGGGCAGCGACGGCAACCTGGTGGCATCGGACCTGGCTGCGTTGCTGCCGGAGACCTCACGGCTTCAATTCCTCGAGGAAGGGGATGTCGCCGTGGTCGGACGCGATGCGGTGCGGATCTTCGAGGCAGGCGGGCGGGAAGTGCAGCGCCCGGTCCGCGAGAGCGAGCAGACCGCCGATTCGGTGGACCTGGGGCGCCACAGTCACTACATGGAGAAGGAAATCCATGAACAGCCGGCGGCGCTGACTCGAGCGCTGGAAAACCGGATCGAAGACGGCGCGATCGCCGATGCTGCATTTGGCCCCGAGGCCCGGCCCTTGCTGGCGCAAACCGCGGGCGTGCACATCGTCGCCTGCGGCACCAGCTACCATGCAGGCCTGGTCGCGCGGTATCAGCTTGAGGAGGCTGCCCGGCTGCCTTGTGCCGTGGACCTGGCCAGCGAGTATCGTTACCGCTCGCCGGTGGTCCCGGCGAATACGCTGTTCGTGGCCATTTCCCAGTCGGGCGAAACCGTCGACACACTGGCGGCGTTGCGGGCTGCGAAGAAGCTGGGCTACCTGGCTACGCTGGCGATCTGCAATGTCGCCGAGAGTTCCCTGACCCGCGAAGCCGACCTGGTGTTCCTGACCAGGGCGGGCATCGAAATCGGCGTCGCCTCCACCAAGGCATTCACCACCCAGTTGGCGGCGCTGCTGATGCTCACCATCGTGCTCGCGCGCCAGCGCGGCATCGATGCCGGCACCGAGCGCCTGATCGTCAATCACCTGGCCGAGATGCCGGGCCTGGTGGAGCAGAGCCTGTTGCTGGACGGCGCCATCGCCGAACTGGCCCACGAGTTCGCGGACAGGCACCATGCCCTGTTCCTCGGCCGGGGCGCGCTCAACCCGGTGGCCATGGAGGGGGCGCTGAAGCTCAAGGAAATCTCCTACATCCATGCCGAAGCCTACGCGGCGGGTGAACTCAAGCACGGTCCGCTGGCGCTGGTGGACGACGACATGCCCGTGGTGGCCGTGGCGCCCAACAACGAGTTGCTGGCGAAGCTCCGGTCGAACCTGCAGGAGGTCAGGGCCCGGGGCGGACGGCTGTTCGTATTCGCCGACCCGGCAGTTGAATTCGGCAACGACGACGGCGTTCGCATCCTGCGCATGCCCGCCCACGTGCAGCCCATCCAGGAGCCCCTGCTGTATACGGTGCCCCTGCAGTTACTGGCGTATCACGTGGCGGTGCTGAGGGGTACCGATCTGGATCAGCCCCGCAACCTCGCCAAGACGGTCACGGTGGAGTAGCCGGGAAAATTGCCGACGGCTGCCGGCGCGGCCTATTCGTTCGCGGGCCTGCCGCAATGTTCACGGCAGCGAGAACTCCGCCACCACTGGCGTGTGATCGGATGGCCTCGGCAGCCTGCGCGGCGCCACGTCGATGGAGCATCCGGTGCAGGCGGCGCTCAATCCGGTCGATGCCAGGATCAGGTCGATTCGCAGGCCGCGGTTCCTGCGAAAGGCACCCTGACGGTAGTCCCACCAACTGAAACTCTTTTCCTCCTGCTCGAACAGCCTGAAGGTGTCCGCGAGACCCGCATCGAGAATGCCGCCCAGCGCGGCTCGTTCCGGCGGGCTGCACAGTATCTTGCCTTCCCACTCGACCGGATCGTGGACGTCGCGGTCTTCGGGGGCGATGTTGAAATCGCCGACGGCAACGACGTGCCTGTGCTGCTTCAGATCCCGCCGCAGGTGCGCGTCCAGCGCGTCCAGCCAGGCGAGCTTGTAGTCGTATTTTTCCGAGCCCACGCTCTGCCCGTTGGGGACGTACAGGTTGAACACGCGCACGTCGCCGTAGGTGGCGCACAGTACCCGCCGCGCGGGATCGTCGAAGCCTTCCAGGTCGACCACGACATCCTCCGGCGGCAACCGGGAAATCACCGCGACGCCGTTGTAGGTGGGCTGTCCGCTGTAGGCAACGTGGTAGCCCAGGTCCTTGAAGGCGGCCGCGGGAAACAGGTCGTCGGTGACCTTGGTTTCCTGCAACCCGAGCACATCGGGTTCGGCCTCCTTCAGCCAGTCGGTGACGTGTTCCAGCCGCACCCGCAGGCTGTTGACGTTCCAGGTTGCGATCTTCACGGTGTCTTGCGCTCTCCCATGTTGATACTCTCCCGACGACTGACGGCGGGTTCGACGCGTCTCTGAGCAATCGACGCAATGGCTGGCAGATTCCGTGTTTCCATCAGCGGATTGCCCAAACGTCTGCTCCGACCAGTCTTTCGGCAGCCCGTGACACTATCATTTTTCCTGTTAAGCTGCGCCCCGATTTCAGCGGAAAGGGGCCAGATGGTGGCAAGCTACGATTTCGTCGTCCTGGGCGGCGGCAGCGGCGGATTGGCCGCGGCGCAGCGGGCGGCCGAGTACGGCGCACGCGTGGTTGTCATCGAGCCCGCGCGGCTGGGCGGCACCTGCGTCAACGTCGGTTGTGTGCCCAAGAAGGTGATGTGGAACGCGGCGCAACTGGCGCACGCCCTGGAGGATGCGGGCGGCTACGGCTTCAGCGTGACTCGCCACGGCCATGACTGGGGGGTATTGAAGAGCCGCCGCGACGCCTATGTGAAGAGGCTGAACGGCATCTATCGGCGCAACCTGGAGCGCAAGTCCATCGAGTGGATACAGGCCTCCGGGCGATTTGCCGGCCCCAACCGGATCGTTACGGACCAGGGTGACGACATCCGCGGCGACCATGTGCTCATCGCCACCGGCGGCTATCCGATCGTTCCGGCGCTACCCGGAGCGGAGCTCGGCATTACCTCGGACGGCTTCTTCGAACTCGAGGCGTTGCCGCGCCGCACGATCGTGATCGGCAGCGGCTACATTGCGGTGGAGCTTGCGGGCGTGCTGCGCGCGCTGGGCAGCGAGGTGGTGCAGTTGGTGAGGTACGGTGGCGTGCTGCGCTCGTTTGACGACGTGCTCGGCCAGCAACTCGTGGAGCACATGGGCGCGGCCGGGATCGACGTGGTCACCGGGGCGGTGCCCGAGTCGGTGCGATCCGGGGAAGGCGGCCTGACTGTGCAGACTGCGGACGGGCGCGAATTCGAAGGGTTCGATTGTCTGTTGTGGGCGATCGGCCGGAGCCCCAACACGGCGGAGCTTGATCTCGATGGGGCAGACGTGGCGACGGGACCCAGTGGGCACGTGGTCGTGGACGCCTACCAGAACGCCAGCGTCAACGGCGTCTACGCGGTGGGCGACGTCACCGGGAAGGCACAACTGACCCCCGTCGCCATCGCTGCCGGCCGACGCTTGGCGGACCGGTTGTTCGACGGGCAGTCGGACCGGCACCTGAGCTACGAGAACATTCCGTCGGTGATCTTTTCCCATCCCCCCGTGGGTACGGTGGGATTGTCGGAGGCGAAGGCGCGGGAGCGGTTCGGCGATGGTTCGGTGCGCGTTTTCCGGTCGGAATTCGTCCCGATGTACAACGCCCTGACGGAACACAAACCCAGGACGGTGATGAAGCTGGTCACCGTGGGGGAGGATGAACGGGTGGTAGGTTGCCACCTGATCGGAGCCGGGGCAGACGAGATGCTGCAGGGGTTCGCGGTGGCGGTCACCATGGGCGCGACCAAGGCCGATCTCGACGATACCGTGGCGATTCATCCCACCAGCGCCGAAGAACTGGTGACCATGCGCTGACACCCGGTTCGTGGGGAGAATATGCCGTTGAATTATACGGCATCTCCGGTCTCGGCCATCCTGCTTGGAAATTCGCCGAATCACCCGCTGAAATATCGCCACATCACCCTTTAGTTTTTATCCGAATCACCCGCTGAAATATCGCCGAATCACCCGTTACATCTTGCGGTCCAGTAACGGTGACGCTATTCTCAACGTCTTTTCACGTTCGCTGGCCCGATGACGCGAGAATATCTGCAACGAATCGTCGACGCTGAACTCCTGGAACTGCTCGGCGCGAGCGGCGCCGTGCTTATAGAGGGGCCCAAAGCTTCGGGGAAGACCGTTACAGCAACGAGAGCTTCAAAAAGCAGCGTGTTGCTGGATATCGACGACAACGCCCGTCATATGATCGGGGTGGATCCAGCCGCTGTGCTGGAGGGCGGTACGCCGCGTCTTATCGACGAATGGCAAATCGAGCCCTCGATCTGGAATCACGTTCGACGGGCAGTTGATCGTCGCTCCTCGCCCGGCCAGTTCATTCTCACCGGTTCCGCCGTTCCCTCCGATGACATCACTCGTCACACCGGCGCCGGACGTTTTACCCGGCTTCGCATGCGCCCGCTATCGCTGTACGAGGCGGGACGTTCGTCCGGCGAAATATCACTGCAAGGACTTCTTGACGGCGAGGAGCAGCGGGCGCGGCATGCGGCTCTACCACTGGCCACGCTTGCGGAACTCATCTGCGTCGGCGGCTGGCCAGGAAACGTCGGAAAACCCTTGGCGGCCAGCTTGCGTGTTAACCGTGGGTACGTCGATGAAATATGCCGCGCCGATGTTTCGAGGGCAAGCGGGAAGAGAAGAGACCCGGCTAAAGTGCAACGCTTGCTCCGGTCGCTCGCCCGAAACATTGCTACTCCCGTCGCCATGGCGAACCTTGCCAGGGACGTGCGCTCCCATAGCCCGACCCTGAAGGCGGATACGGTTGCCGCTTATCTTGAAGCGCTTGAACGGCTCATGGTGCTGGAAAACCAACCTGCATGGTCGCCCCATTTGAGGTCGCGTGCGACCCTGCGAACGACGCCAGTAAGACATTTGGTGGATCCATCCATGGCAGTGGCGGCCCTGCGAGCCACACCTGAACGGCTGGTTCGCGATCTGAAGTTTCTTGGCTTCCTGTTCGAGTCCATGGTCATCCGCGACCTGCGAATATACGCTCAGGCAGCGGACGCACGCGTCTTCCACTACCGCGAGAAGGACGGGCTGGAAGTGGATGCGATCGTGGAAGCTGCGGACGGGCGCTGGGCGGCTTTTGAAATCAAGCTGGGTGAGCGGTGGGTGCCGCAAGGCACCGAGAGCCTGAACAAGCTGGTCATGCGCATGAAAGGAAGCGAGCACGAACAGCCATCGACGCTGGCGGTCATCACGCCCAGTGGCTACGGTTTTGCCGGAACCGGGGAAGTGGGGGTGATTCCGATCGCCGCATTGGGCCCTTGAGTGTCTTGACAAAGTCTCGCTTGCGGAAAATTCTGCTTGGAATTTCTATAGTCCCGTGCCCGTATCGCGAAGTGGGGCTAGAGGCGTCCAATCCGAGAAGGCGACCGCCTGTCCCAGTCTGTTCCCGTCCTTGTCCACCACGTTCCACACCGTGGCACGCGGCACGAGGAACCGCCGTCCGGTCCGCGAGATCCGCACTCCCCGGTAGTCATCGACGAAGCCCCGGGACGTTACCCGTTGCAGCATCCGCTCGCGTTCCTCACGCAATCCCGGCTCGGCGGTCAGCCGCGAAGGCGTCGCGGTGAACTCCTCCCAGGTCGTCTCCCACAGATCCAGCGCCTGCCGGTTGCCGTAGTTGAGGATGGGGTCGGCGGAGTCCATATGCGACGCCACCACGAAAGGAGCCAGGAACAGCCTCTCGCTCTGGGCCTCGATGTCCCCACTGCGATCGATCAACTCCTGATTCAGCCAATAGGCATGGCTGTCCAGCAGCCTCTGGATCCAGGCGACATCGACGGGAGGCACTTGCTTCGCCATTGTTCCTCTCTCGCATTCGGAAAGGTTTGAGATGAGAGCGAGATTATAGGGAACCCCGGGCGCTCAGACGTGTCGGAGTACTTCTGCGCCAGGAGGACAAGGGCAACGACCGCATCCGGCGGGCGCGACCGGCGCTGTGGGCATCAACCCCGCAAGATTGGATAATGGACAGGATAGTGAACTGCGACTGGAAGTCATGAGTGAACGGAGCCGGGAATCCTTGCATCGAACGGTTTCTCGTGTGGGCAGGCTCACACTGGGACGGTTCGTACCGGTGGCCGCGGCCATTGCGCTGATGGCCTGCAGCGTGCCTGAGCCCGAAATCGTCCCGGGTGTTTCCAGGGAACTCGCCCGGCAACGGGCCGCGACGGTCTCGGGGCTGCACTACGTGCTCGATCTCACCGTTCCCGAGCAGGTGGACGCGGACATCGGCGGGCACGTCGTAATCGCTTTCGAGTTGCTCGACGCCACCACGGCGCTGGTGCTCGACTTCACCGGCGGTGCTGACCGGATCCATCGCGTCTCTAGCAACGGTGAGCCCGCCGCCTGGCGTGCCGAGCGCGAGCACATCGTCATCCCGGCGGCGGCCCTGAGGCAGGGGCGCAACGAAGTCGAAATCGAGTTCGTCGCGGGATCCGCGGCGCTGAACCGCAACCCGGACTTCCTTTACAGCCTGTTTGTCCCCGATCGGGCCCGCACGGCGTTTCCGCTTTTCGACCAGCCCGACCTCAAGGCCACTTTCGAGCTGACGTTGACCGTGCCCTCCGGATGGCGCACGCTGTCGAACGCATCCGTCGAGTCCGTTACGCCGAACGGTTCGAGTACGACCCATCGTTTCAGACGGTCCGCCCTGATCAGCCCCTATGTCTTTGCCTTCGTCGCGGGCGAATTCGAGGCGGTCACCCGGGAGAGAAGCGGCCGCTCGATGACGATGCTGCACAGGGAAACGGACGCAGCGAAGGTCGAACGCAATGTCGATTCGATTTTCGACCTGCACGCGGCGGCCGTCGAATGGCTTGAGGACTACACCGGCATCGACCATCCCTACGAGAAACTCGACTTCGCGCTGATCCCGGCGTTTCAGTACAACGGCATGGAGCACGCCGGTGCGATCTTCTACCGGGCCCGCAGTCTGCTGCTCGATGAGGCGCCGTCGGACATGGACCTGCTCGGGCGCGCGAGCCTGATCGCCCACGAGACCGCGCACATGTGGTTCGGCAATCTCGTGACGATGGAATGGTTCGACGATGTCTGGCTCAAGGAAGTGTTCGCGAACTTCATGGCCGCCCGGATCGTCAACCCCAGCTTTCCGGCGATCAATCACGAACTCAACTTCCTGCTTCGGCACGCGCCGGCGGCCTATTCGGTCGACCGCACGGCCGGTGCGAACCCGATCCGCCAGCCGCTGGCGAACCTCAACGAGGCCGGGCAGCTCTACGGACCGATCATCTACAACAAGGCGCCGATCATGATGCGCCAGCTCGAATCGCTCGTCGGCGCGGAGCGGTTGCAGGCGGGGCTTCGCGGGTACCTTAATCGTTACGCGCACGGCAATGCGTCCTGGCCGGACCTGATCGATATTCTCGACGCGACCACCGACGACGATCTCCGCACCTGGAGCGATGTCTGGGTCAATACGCCCGGGCGCCCGGTGCTGCAGCGGCAGAGCGCACAGGCGCCAGACGGCGATGCCGGCCAGGTGCTGCTTCAGAACGACCCCGCCGGCAGCGGGCGGGTCTGGCCGCAGCGGTTCGGGATCGCGGTCATGGCGGATGCGGCAGCACGCCGAACAACCGTGCTTTCTTCGTCACGCTCGACCGCGCTCGGCGAGCTTGCGGGCGCCGGCGGGGAGCGCCTCGTTTTCAATTCCGACGGACGCGGATACGGGCTGTTTCCGGCGGACGCGGGCAACCTTCTCGCCTGGGACACCCTTGGCGAGGTCGAACGAGCCGCCGAACTCATCAATCTGTACGAGAACATGCTCGCCGGCGGGGAACCGGCGCCCGGCGATTACTTCACTGCCTTGCTCGGCATCGCCGGGCGCGAAACGAACCAGTTGCTGCTCGGGCTCGTGCTCGATCAGCTCACGGCGATCTACTGGAAGCTGCTCCCGGCCGACGCATGGCTGGACGCGGCCGCGCAGCTCGAAGCCACGCTCTGGCAGTCGATGCTCGAACAGACGGACGAGAGTTCGCGCAAGGTCCGCTTCGATGCGTTTGCCGACATCGCAACCACGCCGGATGCGTTGCAAAACCTGCACGACATCTGGTCGGGCAGCCTGTCGATCGAGGGTCTGCCCCTTTCGGAAAACGACCTCATGGCGCTGGCGCAGTCGCTCGCCATACGCCTGCCGGCAGATGCCGAGACGATCTTCGACGCCCAGCTTGCGCGTACCGAGAACCCGGACAATCGGCGCAGGCTTGAGTTTATCGCGCCCTCCGTGTCGGCCGATGCATCGGTCAGGGACGCGTTCTTTGCCTCGCTCGCGGAAGACGGCCGGCGCGAGGTCGAGCCGTGGGTACTCGAGGCGCTCGAAAACCTCCACCATCCGCTCCGAATCGCGCAGTCTGAGGATTACGTGCTCCCAAGCCTGGAACTCCTCGAGGAGGTCCAGGCCACCGGCGACATCTTCTTCCCCTCGCGCTGGCTCAACGCGACCCTCGCCAACCATCGCTCTTCGAGCGCGGTTGCCACCGTCAACGATTTTCTCGCCGCGCGCCCCGACTACAATCCGCAACTCCGGGCCAAGATCCTCCAGGCGGCCGATCCCCTGTTTCGGGCGAACGCGCTGACCGCAATCGGCGGTGAGTCCGTTCCGCGCCGGTAGCCACCCGACTGCGCGCCGATTGAACGGCCTGGAGCGAGGATTTCTCGCTAATGGCCATCCGTGGCCGGCCCGTCGCTCCACAACGCTCAGGAAGGGTGTCCGCACGCGCCCTCTCGACGGGAAAGGGTAAGCTGTGGGCCAGATTGGGAGTCAGGCGCGGAGTTGCGCTACTACACGCTTCAAGACCGGCGCCGTGTCGGGGCGGATGCCGCGCCAGATGACGAAGGACTCCGCCGCTTGTTCGACGAGCATGCCCCAGCCCTGGACTGCCGTGCCGGCACCGTGCCGAGTGGCCCATTGGACAAACGGAGTCGGCTCTGCGCCGTAAACCAGATCGTAGGCAAAGGTGTCGGGGCCCAGGCAACTCGGCGGGAATGGCAAATCTACGGCGCGCAACCCCAACGACGTGGCGTTGACGACCACGTCGAAGGGTTCTTGATCGGTCAGCGCCGCCAACGGGCACGCGGAGATGTTTGCCGGTGCGCTCAAGGCAGCCAGCAGGTCGGTGGCCTTGGAGACGGTTCGGTTGGCCACGACAAGCTGGCTGATCCCGGCGGCGGACAACGCCGCGAGCACGCCCCTGGCGGCACCGCCGGCTCCCAGTATCAGCATGCGCTTGCCGTGCAGATCGAGTCCGTGGTTGCGCTCGATGTCGCGGCGGAACCCGATACCGTCGGTATTGTCGCCACGGACCCGCCCGTCGGCGGCGAACGACAGGGTATTGACGGCGCCGGCGCGGCGCGCTTCGGGACCGAGTTCGTCGGCGAGATCGAAAGCCGCTCCCTTGTGGGGCACGGTGACGTTCAGGCCCCTGCCGCCACCGTCTGCGAACTCCTGCACCGTGCGCTTGAACTCTTCGGGTGTGGCCGCAAGGCGCGTATAGGCGATGTTCTCACCGGTTTGCCGGGCGAACAGCCGGTGAATTAGAGGCGACTGGCTGTGCCCGATCGGAAAGCCTATGACCGCATAGCGGTCGGGTGGCCGGGTCCGGGAGTCGTCAGGGGCGCCGCCGCGTGTGGTCAATTGGATTATTCCGAATCCGGTAGGAAGGTTGGATTGTCACCTGTTGCGGCGATTTTTCCAATGGACCGGGGGGCTGAACGCGGCTGGGAACAGCCGCTGCGGGTCAGGACGCCTTTGGAGTGGCACCAGTCAGGGCGCCCTTCGAGCGCCACCGGTGGGGACGCCGTTGGTGTTGCAACGGTCAGGACGCCCCGGCGCGGCGTCGGTCAGGATGCTCTTAGAACGGTACCGGTCCGGCCGTCCCTGATCATGGTGGGTTTCGCCTCTCCCCCCAGTTTGCCCTTCAGCACGTAGTCCACAGAAGTGCCGAATTCCCGCCGCACGTGGAGGGCGCGGCGCAGGGGAGGCCGGCCGGAGCGATTGGCGCTGGTTGAGATCAACGGACTTGCGGCCGTTTCGCACAGCCTGCGCGACAGGGCGTGGCCGGTGACCCGAACGGCCAGCGTATCCCGGCCCCCGGTTAGCCAGAATGGAATACCCGGCTTCGCGTTCAGCACCCAGGTGACGGGGCCGGGCCAGCTCAGGAGCAGTTCCTCGGCGAGCAGGCCCGTCGGGAATTCCACCAACGGCTCGAGTTGCTCAAGGCTGGCGGCAATGAGAGACAACCCCTTTCGCCAGGAGCGGCGCTTGGCGTCAAGCAGGCGCTCCACAGCGCGCCGTTCCCGGGGCAGGCAGCCCAGGCCGTAGACCGCCTCCGTAGGATAGGCAACCAACCCGCCCCGGTGCAGAATGCGCGTGGCCTCTTGTAGATGAATGCGCGGCACGGCACTACGCCCGGTGCATATCAGTAACTACGATCAACAGCGTGCCCGCGAATACGCGGCTCGCAGGAGGCCGTCGGCTCACGCGTCCCTTGCAGACGCTTTGGCGCGTCTCCGGCACCGACAAGACTTCGCGCTTGTGCCATGCCCCTGGATTACGAGCCCTTTGCGGACGACCGGCCCCGCCCACGCCTTGCGCCGCCGCCGGTCCGTCTCCGCCCTCGCCCGCGGCGTTGCGGCGCCGCGGCGATGAGTTCCCTGCACTCTTCCAGCGTCAGCTCTTCCGGCTTGCGGCCCTTGGGAACGCTGGCGTTCTTCTTGCCGTCGGTCACGTAGGGGCCATAGCGGCCCTTGCGCACCTCGATGCCCGCCTCCGGGAATTCCCTGAGCGCGCGATTCGCGGCGGCGTGTTCGGCGATGAGTTCAAGCGCCCGGGGCAGTTCGATGGTGTAGGGGTCTTCGTCGCGCAGGTTTACGAACTTGTTGCCATAGCGCACGTAGGGGCCGTACCGTCCGATATTGGCGGATACCGGCAGGCCGTCGTCCGTCTTGCCAAGCTCGCGGGGCAATCTGAAAAGCTCCAGCGCCTCTTCGAGGGAAATCCGGTCCATTTTCTGGCCCGGCCTGAGGCTGGCGAACAACGGCTTTTCCTCGTCCTCCCGGGTACCGACCTGAACAAAGGGACCGTAACGTCCCATGCGTACGGCCACGGCACGGCCGTTCTCGGGATGGGTGCCCAGCGGCCGGGCCTGTGCGGCCTGGGCGCGAGTGACCGTGGTTTCCGTATGGTGAACCTGTTTCTGAAAGGGCTTCCAGAAGTCCTCCAGCAGCGGCACCCACTCGCTCTCGCCCCGCGATATGGCGTCCAGGGCGTCCTCCATCCGCGCGGTGAACTCGTAGTCCACGTACTGGGCGAAATTGTCCGTGAGGAAGCGATTGACGATCTTGCCCACATCCGTGGGGACGAATCGCCGCGCCTGCATCTCCACGTACTCCCGGTTGCGGAGGGTGGAAATGATGTTGGCGTAGGTGGAGGGCCGGCCGATACCGTACTCCTCCAGTGCACGCACCAGCGTCGCTTCCGAATAGCGTGGCGGCGGCTCGGTGAAATGCTGTTCGCCGAGCAGTTTCCGTAGATCGAGGCGTTCGCCGGCTTCAAGGGGTGGAAGGATGCGGTCGTCCTTGTCGAACGTCGCCGCCGCGCCGCCAGGTTTCGCCCCGGCATTGTCGTTCCCGCCCTCCCGGTAGACGAGCATGAAGCCGGGTTTGACCAGCACGGAGCCGGTGGCTCGAAACCGGTGGTTCCCGTCTCCCGACATACCCGCAGCCAGGTCAAGGCGCACCGTGTCGAAGACAGCGGAACTCATCTGCGACGCCATCGTGCGCTTCCAGATCAGGTCGTACAGGCGTCTCTGATCCGACGGCAGGGAGGGCTTCAGTTCCTGCGGAAGCCGCGCGGCGGACGTCGGCCGGACCGCCTCGTGGGCTTCCTGGGCGTTCTTCGCCCTGGTTCGGTATTGGCGCGGGCTTCGCGGCAGGTTTTCCGGTCCGTAACGTTCTCCGATGACTGTCCGCAACTCGGCGATGGCCGTGCCCGCCAGGGTCACCGAGTCGGTGCGCATGTAGGTGATCAGGCCGTCCTCGTAGAGCCGCTGCGCCACCGACATCGTCTTTTGCGCGCTGAAGCGAAGCTTGCGCGCCGCTTCCTGCTGAAGCGTGGACGTGGTGAAGGGCGCCGCCGGATGGCGCTGGCGCTTCTTCTTCTCCACCCCGGCCACGGTCAGCACTCCACCGGCTGCCCGGCGGATCTCCGCTTCGGCCTCGCGCGCGGAGGCTTCGTCCGTGAAGGTGAACTGCTGGACCTTTTCCCCGGCGTAGTGCGTCAGCCGCGCCCGTACGCTCGGGGCATCCCCGTTCGGAGCCGCTTGCCCCGGTGCATTCGCGCGCCGCCCCTCGACGGCGGCTTCAGCCGCGATAGTCCAGTATTCGCGCGGCTTGAAGGCAGTGATTTCTTCTTCCCGCTCGACGATCAGGCGCAGCGCCGGGCTCTGGACCCTGCCCGCCGAAAGGCCTCTCCTGATCTTCTTCCACAGCAGCGGCGACAGGTTGAAGCCCACCAGGTAGTCCAGCGCCCGCCGGGCCTGCTGGGCGTTGATCAGGGGCTCGGAAAGCTCCCGCGGCGCCGCCATGGCTTCGCTGATGGCGCTCTGGGTGATTTCGTGAAAGACGACACGGTGCACGCCTTTCCCGGTGAGAACGCCCTTTTCCCTGAGCACGTTGCACACATGCCAGGAAATTGCCTCGCCTTCCCGGTCCGGGTCCGTGGCCAGGTAGAGCGCATTGGCCTTCCGGGCTGCCCTGGCGATGTTGTTCACATGCTTGCTGTTCCGGGCGATGAGCTGGTACTTCATGGCAAACCCGTGCTCGGGGTCCACCGCCCCACCCTTGGGCACCAGGTCGCGCACGTGGCCATAGGAGGCTAGGACCTCGAAGTCCTTGCCCAGGTAACGCTCGATCGTCCTCGCCTTGGCTGGCGACTCGACGATGACCAGGTTCTTGCTCATCGTTTGGTTTCGGCTGCAAACGCTACTGCCTGTCCCCTAAGGGTCCGGATACCCGGATCAGTGCAGCCAGCCGGTGTTGTCGGTGAAGACCAGGTCTTCCATCTGCATGTAGGCCTGTTCCTGTCCGGGCTGGCTGAACAGGACCATCATCACCACCCACTTGACGTGATCGCTGTCGATCTCGTCGGTGTGCAGGGCGAGCAGCCGGTCGATGACCAGTTCCCGCTGGGCCTGGGAGAGGATTCCGACCTGTTCCAGGTGCAGCAGATAACCTCTGCAGGTGGCGTCCAGACGATCCTGCTCAAAGCCGTCGTAAATCCTCATGGATTCCGGCCTCGGTTCCGGTGTCACGTCATCGACGCCGATTTGGTTCAGGCCGTCGAGCCACTCCAGCGCCCGCTCGATCTCCCACTCTCCGAAACCGGCGCACTGGAGTTCTTCCTTCAGGCTGTACCGATCGGGTTCGTATTCCTCTTCGTCGTCGACCATGACGTCGATCAGGTACATGAGCACGTCAAGAACGGTTTCTTTCATGGGGTCCTCTTTGAAAGGCGGCAATAACGTCCGCCGGGCAGGGCTTCGACCAGCCCCTCCATTTCCAGGAGCAGGAGCATGGATGAAAGCTCTGCCGCCGTCAATCCGGTTCGACGGGCCAGGTCGGAGATTCCGCAAGGGTCGAAACCGAGCGCTGCCAGCAACTTCGCGTAGCCTGGCTGGCTTGTCAGCGGCGCACCCTCGTCCGGCGATTCGCGCTGCGCATCGGTTGCCGTGTCGGCCGGTGAAGCCGCGGGTTCGAGGACGAGTTCGAGCAGCGGCGGCAGTTCCACGAGCACGTCCGCGGCCTCTTCCACGAGCTTCGCACCTTCCCGGATCAGGCGGTGACACCCCTTGGCCATGGGGTTGTGGATGGAGCCCGGGATTGCGAAGACCTCCCGGCCAAAATTTCCAGCCAGGCGCGCTGTGATCAGCGATCCGCTGCGCCGCGCCGCCTCCACCACCAGGGTGCCCGCGCTCATCCCCGCGATGATCCGGTTTCTCTGGGGAAAGTGCGCGGCCAGCGGTGCCGTTCCGGGCGGAAACTCCGAGACGATGAGCCCCTTGTCGATGATCTCCGCCGCCAGACGCCCGTGGGACCTGGGAAACAGCACGTCGGGACCCGATCCGAGCACGGCCACCGTGCTACCGCACCCCTGCAGGCCGCCGCGGTGGCTGGCCCCGTCGATCCCCGTCGCCAGTCCGCTGACGATGGTCAGACCCCGTTCGCTCAGGTACCGGCCGAATTGCTGTGCCGTTTCGCGACCGTTGGCGGTGGGCTTGCGGCTGCCGACCATGGCCAGTTGCGGGCTGTTCAGAAGGTCGCTGCGCGCCCCCTCGACCCACAGCGCCAGCGGAGGGTCCGGGATTTCCTTCAACATCGCGGGATAGTCGGAGGAATCCCGTGTGATCAACCGGCGGCCGGGCTGCCCGAGCCAGTGCCGCCACTGGTCCATGCGCCGCCGGTCCGGGTCCTTGAGCCGCTCCGCCTGCCGTTTGGACAGCCCCGCCGCAACCAGTTCGGAGCGCGGCAACCCGACGACATCCGACAGTGCGCCATGGCGGTCGATCAGGGCCGAAAGCCGCTGGGAACGGGGGGTCGTGGCGGACTGGAGCACCGTGAGCCAGACGTCGAGTTTCATCATTGGACCTGCTGGTATAATCGCCCGTCCCGGGCTGCGGAACGATGACCGGGATCGCGCGGTCACATAGACTACACTGCTCGACATGCGTTGGCGTTGACCAAACCTGGTGGATTTCTACGGAAACTCCGGTGCTGCATCAACCTTGTAACGCCGTATCAGTTCGATAGAGCAGCAGGGCAACCACGATGGCACAGTTAACCATCCTCCACTATCCCGACCCCCGGCTGCGGATCAAGGCCAAGCCGGTCAGGGAAGTCGACGAGCGTATCCGCTCGCTCGTGGCGGACATGCTGGAGACCATGTACGAGGAATCCGGTATCGGGCTGGCGGCAACACAGGTCAACGTGCACGAGCGCGTCCTGGTCCTGGATATCTCCGAGGACCGGGACCAGCCGCTCTGTTTCATCAATCCGAAGATCCTGCACTCCGAGGGCGAGGTCAGCTACGAGGAAGGCTGTCTCTCCGTGCCGGACATATTCGAAACTGTCAGCCGCGCGGAGTTCATTCGCGTTGCGGCGCTCAACGAGAAGGGCGAACACTTTGAGATGGATGCGGAAGGACTGCTCGCCATCTGCATCCAGCACGAGATGGATCACCTGGAAGGGAAGCTGTTCGTGGACTATCTGTCGACCCTGAAACGCAGTCGGCTGAAGACGAAGTTCCGCAAGAAGGCCAAACGCGCTCCGGTTTCCCGCGACGCCGGACGGTCAAGGATTTCGGCGCCTGTTATCTGACCCACCCCCATCCGCCGGCTGAGGCCATGCCGCGAATCGCCTTTGCCGGAACGCCGGATTTCGCCGTGCCCAGCCTGCGCCTGCTGCTGGAGGGCGGCTGCGAAATCCCGCTGGTGCTGACCCAGCCCGACCGTCCGGCGGGGCGGGGTCGGCGGCTGACCCAAAGCCCGGTCAAGCGCGAGGCGCTCGAGCATGGGCTCGACATACGCCAGCCGCGCCGCCTGGACAGCGGCGGGATTCCGGCGGATTGGGGCGACGCCCCGGACCTGTTGGTGGTGGCCGCCTACGGCCTGCTGATGCCGCCGTGGGTGATTGACTGGCCCCGGTTCGGCGCCGTAAACGTGCATGCCTCGCTGTTGCCCCGATGGCGAGGCGCCGCGCCCATCCAGTACGCCATCCTGACGGGCGACGGCGCGACAGGCGCCAGCATCATGAAAATGGACGCCGGACTCGATACGGGTCCGGTATACAGTCGGCGAAAGCTCGCCATCGAGGCCGGTGAGACGGCTGGGATGTTGCATGATCGCCTGGCCCGGTCGGGCGCGGAACTGCTGATGGAATCGTTGCCCGGGATATTGAGCGGCGACCTTGAGGCCGAGCCGCAGGATGACGCTCTGGCGACCCACGCGCCGAGACTCGTCAAGTCCGACGGTGTCCTGAACTGGACCGCGCCGGCAGCCGATCTGGAACGGCGGGTGCGCGCCTTCAACCCCTGGCCTGTGGCCGAAACCAGGACCGCAAGCGGCGAGCGGCTGCGGATCTGGGGGGCGGTCGCCACGGAGGGCGGTTCGCAGGCACGTCCGGGGTCGGTTATCCGCGCCAGCGCCGAGGGCATCGACGTGGCCACCGGTGCCGGAATTCTGAGGCTCCGGAGCCTGCAAAGGCCGGGGGGACGGGTGATGAGTGCGGCCGACTACGTCAATTCGAACACCCTTGAGGGAGAGACGTTTGGTAGCTGAACGACGAGCGCCGCCGCGGCAGGCACCCGGCACCGGCGTGCGGGTCCTTGCGGCAAGGATCAACGCCAGGGTCGTGGCGAACGGATCGTCGCTGGAGGCCGCGTTTGCTGCCTTTCCGCCCCCGCCGGACCGGGACCTCGGCCTGTTGCGGGAGCTCTGCTACGGATCGCTGCGCTGGCACCATCGGCTGGCGCACCAGGTCAAGCGACTGCTCAGACGGCCGTGGGACCCGGTGGATCCATCGTTGGCGGCGCTGATGCGCATCGGCCTGTACCAGCTTCAGTGGATGCGGGTTCCCGATCATGCGGCCGTCGCGGCGACCGTGGGTGCCGCGGAAGCCTTCGGCAACATGCGCGCAAAGGGGTTCGTCAACGCCGTGCTGCGACGCTTCCAGCGCGAGCGGGAGAGCCTGGCCGCACGCCTGAGCGGGGTCCGCGAGGCCGAGACCAGTCATCCGGACTGGATGGTGGGCCGGTTCAGGGCCGATTGGCCGGACGACTGGGAGCGCGTGGTCGAGGCGAACAACCGCCCGCCGCCCATGTGGCTGCGTGTCAACGCGCGGCGCATCGCCCGCGCCGCCTATCTGGAAACGCTGGACGCGCAGGGTATTTCCGCCCGGCCCGCGCGCAAACTGCCCGGCGCCGTTCTGCTGGACCGGCCCAGGCCAATGGAGACGCTGCCCGGGTTTACCGAAGGGCTGGTATCGGTGCACGACGCCGGCGCGCAGCTGGCGGCGCAGTGGCTTGCGCCCGAACCCGGCCAGCGCGTGCTCGATGCCTGTGCGGCACCCGGAGGAAAGTGCGCGCACCTGCTCGAGAGCTGCCCCGGCCTGGGCGAGATGGTGGCGCTGGATGTGGATCGGGACCGCCTGGCCGTCGCAGCCGGCGAACTGGAGCGCCTGGGACTTGAGGCGGAACTCATCTGCGCCGATGCCGCATCGCCCAGGGCGTGGTGGGACGGCCGCCCGTTCGACCGGATCCTGCTGGACGCGCCCTGCAGCTCGCTGGGCGTGATCCGCCGCCATCCCGACATCAAGGTGCTGCGCCGTCCCGTGGACATCGCCCAATCTGCGGCGAAGCAGCGCAGGTTGCTGGATGCGCTGTGGCCGCTGCTGGCTTCGGGCGGACGGTTGCTCTACGTCACCTGCACGACGGTTCGGGAGGAGAACGGGGACCAGATTCGAGATTTCCTTGCGGCCACCCCGTCGGCGCGTGACAACGGCGCCGAATTTCCCCAAAGTCGGCAGATCCTGCCCGGGGAGACTAATATGGATGGCTTCTATTATGCTTGCATCCGAAAGGCGGGATAGGGCAATCGCGGTGTGATCTGGCCAGACGGAAAAACCGGTGCGGACCTGGGGGTCTGAAATTCGCGGCTGGTGCGGGTGTGCCGCCGTACTGGCGGCGTTGTGTCTCGCCCCGCACCGGCCGGCCGCCGCGCAGGAGGATCCCGGGAGATTCGACGTCCGCACCGCCGGCGTTTCGCTGGCGTCCGGGGTCTACTATCTCGACGCCTGGGTGGAGTACCGGCTGTCCACGGATGCCAGGGAGGCCCTGGACGCGGGCGTGCCGCTGACGTTCGACCTGGACGTGGAGTTCATCAACCCCAGGTGGTACTGGACGGATGAGGCCGTCGGCAGGCTGACGCAGAGCTACCAGCTTCAATATCACGCCCTGAGCGAGCGCTATATCGTGCTCAATCTCAACAGCGAAGAACAAAATACCTTTGCCACCCTTTTCTCTGCCCTGAACTTCCTCGGGCGAATTGGCGAATTGCCGGTGATCGACGCCACGTTGCTGAACCCGGGCGGCGTCTACGACATTCGCATTCGTACCCAGTTGCGCGTCGAGGCGGTAGTCCCCGAACCGTGGGGATTCCTGGCCTTCTGGCGGCGGGAGTGGTCACTCAGGAGCGAATGGTACCGATGGCGCATGCAAGACTGAGGCCGATCGCCATTATCCTGGCGATCACCGCCGGCGCCATGCTCTGGCTGGCGGGACTCATCTGGTTCGCTCAGGTCGCTCAGAACTCGGCCGCGCTGGCCCGGGTGCAGAACGGAATCCTGCTGGTCAGCGTCGCGGCGATCTGCGTGCTGTCGCTGGTGATCGTCGGCAACGTCCTGCAGCTTGCGCGCGACTATCGCGCCCAGGTGCCCGGCACGCGGCTGACGGTGCGAATGGTGACGCTGCTGGTTGTCCTGACGGTCGTCCCCCTGCTGGTCGTCTATACCTTCTCGCTGCAGTTCATCAACCGGGGTATCGACAGCTGGTTCAGCCTCGAACTGGAGCAGGGACTGGAAGCGTCGCTGGAGCTGAGCCGCAGCGCGCTGGACGTGCAGATGCGGGAAAACCTGGTCGAGGCGCGGCGGATCGCACAGGAGCTGGCGGGCAGCGAGAGCGCCGGGCTGGTGGGCGAGCTTGGCGATCTTCGGCGCGGCAGCACCGCAGTGGAACTGACAGTCTTCAGCACGGCCGGCGACCGCATACTGGCCACCAGCTCGGCGGACCCCTCACCTGCCGTTCCGCAGTTTCCGGGCGCGGAGCTGATCTTTCAGCTTCGCCAGGGCGGCTCCTACGTGAACCTGGAACCGCGTACGGACGGCGGTGTCGAGATCCTCGCCGCCGTGAACGTCTTCGCCGGCAATCCGCGCAGCGAAGGCGAAGTCCTGCTCGCCCGATTTGCGGTGGAGCCCCAACTGGGCGAGCTGGTGGAGCGGGCGGAGGCCAGCTACGAGCAGTACGCGGAACTGTCGTTCCTGAGGACACCGCTGAAGACGAGCCTCACGCTGACGCTGAGCGTCGTCCTGCTGACCGGATTGATGGTGGCGCTGTACGGCGCCTTCTTTTCGGCCCGGCGGCTGGTGGGCCCGATCCAGCAACTGATGACGGCGACAGGGGATGTGGCGCGGGGCAAGTTCGATACGCAGTTGCCCACCGGCGCGGGAGACGAGATAGGCTTTCTGGTCAACGCCTTCAACGACATGACCCGGCGCCTGGCGAGGGCCGATTCCAGGACCCGGGAGAGTCAGCAGCAACTGGAGAGCGAGCGCGGCAAGCTGGAAGCCATTCTCGGCCGGCTGTCCACAGGCGTCATTGCGCTGGAATCGGACCTGCGCATCCGTACGGCCAACCGGGCCGCCAGCGCGATTCTCGGTGTCGACCTGGAGAAGAGCCAGGGAGAGCAGCTCGCCGAAATCGAGTCGAAGCGTCCGCGGCTGGCGTCGTTCCTTTCCGTACTGCAGCGCCACCTGGACCGTGGCGACGCCGACTGGCGGGAGCAGATCGAGTTCCTGCGGGAGGACAGCCGCCGCGTGCTGGTGTGCGCCTGTGCCGCGCTGCCCCCCGAGCGGGGCGATCCGGGTGGTTTCGTGGTCGTGTTCGACGACATCACGGCGTTGCTGAGGGCCCAGCGCGACGCCGCCTGGGGCGAAATCGCCCGGCGCCTGGCCCACGAGATCAAGAATCCCCTGACGCCGATTCAGCTTTCGGCAGAGCGGTTGCGGCACCGCTATCTGCCTTCCCGTTCGGTCGACCCGGAACTGCTGGACCGCTCGACCTACGTCATCATCCAGCAGGTCGAAGCGCTGAAGGACATGGTCAACGCGTTCAGCGAGTACGCGCGCAATCCGGCGATGGACATGACGCGATTCGACCTCAATGCCCTGATATCCGAGGTCGCCGAACTCTACCACCACCAGCAGTCGCCGCTGGACCTTAAGCTCGAGCTGGGCGACCTGCCTGAGGTCACCGCCGATGCGGGAAGGCTCAGGCAGGTGCTGCACAACCTGATCCGGAACGCCCAGGAAGCCATGGAGCAGAACAGCCGTCCGCGGTTGCAGATCTCCACCCGGCGGTCCCGGCGCGAGCACAGGGACATGGTGGAGATCCGCATCGCGGACAACGGTCCGGGATTCCAGGCCGACATTGCCGCCGAGGCTTTCGATCCCTACGTCACCACCAAGCCGACGGGCAGCGGGCTTGGTTTGGCCATCGTCAAGAAACTGGTGGACGAGCACGGCGGGCGCATCCGGGCACGGAACCAGCGACGCCGGGGGGCAGAGATCGTTATACTGTTGCCCGTTACCGCAGAAGCCGGTTCTGAATTGACCTGGGGGACAGGCCCGCAAGACAAGAGGAGGGAGTTCGCGTGAAGGATGCGCGGATCCTGGTCGTAGACGACGAAGCCAACATCAGGATGCTCCTGGAGGAGATTCTGAGCGAAGAGGGTTACGACGTCACCACGGCCGAGAATGCGGCGGCTGCCAGAGCCGCCAGGTCGGACCAGGACTTCGAACTGGTTCTGCTCGACATCTGGATGCCCGACACGGACGGCATCTCGCTGCTCAAGGAGTGGGCGAGGGAAGGCGCCATCGGGTCGGTGGTGGTGATGTCGGGGCACGGCACGGTCGACACCGCCATCGAGGCGATCCGCATCGGCGCGCTGGACTTCATCGAGAAGCCGGTGTCGCTGGTGAAGCTGCTTCGCACGGTGGAGAAGGCGCTGGCGCAACACGCCGGTGCGCGCCGCCAGCTTGTTCCGCCGGTGCTGGCGCCGGTGGGCAAGAGCGAGCCCATGCAGGTGCTTCGCGAGCAGCTTACGCGAATCGCAGGGCACGACACGCATACCTTGCTGACCGGCGAGCCGGGCAGCGGGCGGGAGGCGTGCGCCCGGTACCTGGCCAGTCTGAGCGAGCGCGCGGACGCGCCGTTCGTGGCGCTCAAGGCGGGCGGCCGCGAAGACGAGGAGGCGGTTTCGTTGCTGGGCGACGATCGCGGTCCGGGTGCGCTGGAACGCGCGGACGGCGGTGTGCTGTTCATCAGCGAGATCACGGACATGCCTGCGGATACGCAGCGGGAGCTGCTGGCGGTGCTGGAACAGGGCCGGTATCGGCCGAGCGGCGGGACCGAACCCAAGGACCTGAATGTGCGCATCCTTTCGAGTGCGCCGCCGGATTTCGAGCAGGGTGCGGACGATTTCCGCCGGGAACTGATGTTCCACCTGAGCGTCGTGGTGGTGCGGGTGCCGCCGCTGCGGGACTATCTTGAAGACGTGCCGGAACTGTTGCGCTGCAACGTGGACATGCTGGTGGACACGGAAGGGTTGCCGTTGCGGCGTTTTGGAGTGGCCTCTCAGAACAGGCTGCGCAACTACCCCTGGCCGGGGAATGTGCGCGAGCTGGAAAACATCGTGCGTCGGCTGTTGATCATGGGGGCGGACGAGGAAATCAGCCTTCCGGAGGTGGAGGCGCAGCTTGCGGATGCGGGCACGAAGGGCGAGCCTCTGGTGAAGCTGGATCTGCTTTCGATGCCGTTGCGGGAAGCGCGGGAGCACTTCGAGCGGGCTTATCTGCAGCAGCAGCTTGTGTTGTGCGACGGGAAGGTTGGCAAGCTTGCGGCGCGGGTGGGGATGGAGCGTACGCATTTGTATCGCAAGCTTCGGTCGCTTGGGGTGGATTTTCGTCGGATTGCGGCGGAGTAGGGTCCGCTTTCTCAAACTTCTTTATTGGTGGCTGATGCTCTCAGTCCGGCAGCTTGATCAAAAGCACCTCGATTTCCGCGTCCCAAAGCCGGCTGCGGATTCCATTGAGCGAGTCGAGGTCGTTGGTAGGGCCGATTCGGACGCGGTGGTAGTCGTCGGTGTCGATGGTGACGCGCTGGATGCGGGATTCGATGCCCAGGAGGGCAAGGCTGGCGCGCATTCGTTCGGCGTCGGCTTCGGCCCGGAAGGAGCCTGCCTGGAGGACGTAGCGGCCGGGGTCTTCGAGTACGGGTTCGGTGGTGTCGGGGACGTCCGGCCTGGCTTCCAGTTCGGTTTCGGGCAGTACGACCTCGAACCGGGGGAGGATGTCGTAGAAGTCGAATTGCATGCCTTCGCTGTCGCCGGTTTCGGCAGCGGCGGGGGCGGGGGCGGTCGGCGCTGGAGCCGTTGCGGCGCCGGGCGGGGCGGTTACGGTCACCGCGACGGGTGATCCGCCGGTGGTGGGCTGTCCGTCGAGGTACACCAGGACTGCCACCGTGAGGCCCAGGCCGAGCCCGAAGAGCATCCATACCCATCCGGGTGCTCCCCTCGACCTGGATCTTCTTGAACGTCGTCTGGCTGCCATCGGAGTGCCTACATGCTTTCGGGTGCGGAAACGCCCAGGAGCGTCAGGCCGTTGCGCAGGACTTGCTGCACGCCTCGGGCAAGGGCCACGCGGGCATTACGCAGCGAATCGTCGCTGACCAGGACCCGGTGGGCGTTGTAACAGGAGTGGAAGCTCGCGGCCAGGGTGCGCAGGAATTGCGCCACGTGGGTGGGCGCCCGATTCGTTGCGGCCAGGTGGATCACTTCCGGGTAACGGCTCAGGGAGACCAGCAATTCCTTCTCCGCCGGCTCCGTCAGGCAGCGCAGGTCGGAGCGGGAGGCCGGTGTCAGGCTGAACCCTTCGCTGACCATCTTCTTCAACAGGCTGGCGACTCGTGCATGAGCGTACTGCACATAGTACACCGGATTGTCGTTTGACTGGGCCTTGGCCAGCTCCAGATCGAAGTCCAGGTGCTGGTCGTAGGAGCGGGATACATAGAAGAACCGCGCCGCGTCGTTGCCGACTTCCTCGCGCAACTGGCGCAGGGTTACAAACTCGCCGGCGCGGGTCGACATCTGTACCTTCTCCTTGCCGCGGTAGAGCGTTGCGAACTGGACCAGCCGCACTTCCAGCGAGTCGCCGGGTTCGCCCATGGCCTGAAGGCCCGCCCTGACCCGGGGAACGTAGCCGTGATGGTCGGCGCCGAGAATGTCGAGCAGCAGGTCGAAGCCGCGTGTTCGCTTCTCGTAGTGATAGGCGATATCGGAGGCGAAGTAGGTGGTGGCGCCGTTCTCGCGAACCACGACCCGGTCCTTTTCGTCTCCGTATTCGGTCGCCTTGAACCACACGGCTCCGTCGCGGACGTAGAGCCGGTCCCGCTCGTTGAGGCGCTGCAGCGCGCGTTCCAGCGCCCCGCCGTCGGTTAGGCTGCGCTCGGAGTACCAGTTGTCGGGGCGGACGCCGAATTCGTCCAGGTCCTCGCGGATATCGTCCAGTACCGCATAGCGGGCTGCGTTGGAAATCACGGAGAAACCCGTGTCGCCAAGTCCGTATCGGACCGCGGCGATGATCCGGTCCAGCAGCACGTCGCCGCTGTCGGGGGGATCGGTGAGGATCTTCAACAGCGAGGTTCGATCGAAGCGGGCCAGCCGGTCTTCCCACTGTGCGTGCAGTTCCCGGGCAATCCTGCCCACGTATTCGCCCTGGTAGGCAGCCTGCGGAAACTCGATGTCTTCGCCGAGCGCCTGCAGGTACCGAAGCCAGACGCTTACCGTCAGGATGTCCATCTGCCGGCCGGCGTCGTTGACGTAGTATTCCTCGTGGACGTCGTGCCCGGTGGCGCGCAGAATGTTGGAAAGGGAGGCGCCATAGGCGGCGTGACGGCCGTGGCCGACGTGCAGCGGGCCGGTGGGATTGGCGGAGACGTACTCCACGATCACGCGGCGGTTGGCGCCCCACTCGGAGCGGCCGTACGTCTCGCCGGCCTCGATAAGGTCGGAAAGCTGCCGGAGGTAGGCGTCGGCGGCCACCGTGAGGTTGATGAATCCCGGGCCGGCGACATCCACGGCTGCGATCAGCTTCGATTCGGGGATCCGCTCCGACAGTTCGGCAGCAAGTTCCCGCGGCGGTCGTCCCAGCGGTTTGGCGAGCCTCAAAGCGATATTGGTGGTGAAGTCGCCGTGTTTGGGATCGCGCGTTCGCTCCAGTTGCGGATTCAGGTCGATGGACTCATCGACGCCGTGCTCGGCCGCGTAGCGCGCGAGGGTTTCGCTTAGAAGCTGATCGATTTGCGCGCGCACGGGATTGGGTCGGATAGCGTTGACAGGCCCGGAGCCGGGAAGCAGGGGATGCGGAATTCTACCCGATGCGGCTGCCGTTGCGGTTGGCCGGCATCAGGCTTCGATGGGGTCCACGTCGACGCTCCAGCGCACGCGGCGTGCCGCGGGCCAGGTTCGTACCACGGGCGCGAGTTCCGCCATCAGCCGGTGCAGGGCCGAGCGGCGCTTGCTCTGAAGGAGCAACTGGGCGCGGTAGCGTCCCCCGCGCCGTTCCATGGATGCGGGGGCGGGTCCGAACACGTCGACTCCCGCTACGCGCTTTCTTGCAGCCGCGGCCACCTGTTCCAGAAAGGCGTGGGCCGATGCCCTTCGCGTGGCCTCGGCGCGCCACAGGATGAGGTGGGAGAAGGGCGGCCACCCGGCGGCCTCGCGTTCCGCGAGCGCCAGCCGGGCGAATTCGGAGTAGTCCTGGTCGGCCAGCCGGCGGAGCAGCGGGTGTTGAGGGTAGTGGCTCTGGATGAGCACTTCGCCGGCGCGGTCGCGGCGCCCGGCCCGGCCCGCCACCTGGAGCAGAATCTGCGCGAATCGCTCGGTGCTGCGGTAGTCGGTGCCGAAGAGTCCCTGGTCGGCGTTTAGTACGCCCACCAGGGTGACCCGGGGGAAGTCGTGTCCCTTGGTGAGCATCTGCGTGCCCACCAGAATCTGGGTATCGCCGCGCTTCACGCCGGCGAGTACGGTCCCAACGCCTCCCTGGCGGGCGGTGGCGTCCCTGTCCAGCCGCGCAATGCGCGCGTCGGGGAACAGGGCGGCAAGTTCGCCCGTGATCCGCTGGGTGCCGGCGCCCACGGCGACCCGCTCGGAGCCGCAGGCGGAGCAGACCCAGCTCAGCGGCTGCGTGCGGCCGCAGTGGTGGCAGCGCAGCCGGCCGCTGGCGGCGTGGATGGTCATTCTGGCGTCGCAGCGGCTGCAATCCTCCGCCGTGCCGCAGTTCGGACACAGCAATACCGGGGCGAATCCGCGGCGGTTCAGGAACAGCAGGATCTGGCAGTCGGCGTCCAGATGCCGGCGGATCGCCGTCACCAGGGGCGTCGACAGGCCCTGACGGACGGCATGGCGGTTCATGTCGATGACGCGCATGTCAGGGTGGCCGGCGGTACCGATTCGACGGCGGATGGAGAGCGCACGGTACTGGCCCCGCTCCGCGTTGTGAACGCTTTCCAGGGACGGCGTTGCCGAGGCCAGAAGAACCGGGATGTCGAGACGCTGGGCCCGGAGGACGGCGAGGTCCCTGGCCGAATACCGGAAACCGTCCTGCTGCTTGAACGAAGGATCGTGTTCCTCGTCGACAATGATGAGTCCCGGCCTCGCCAGGGGCGCGAAGACGGCGGAGCGGGTGCCGACGATGAGCTTTGCCGCACCGGTGCGCACATCCTGCCATGCATCCAGGCGCTGCCCTGCCGCAAGTCCGGAGTGCATCACCGCCAGGCGCTGGGCGAATCGCTTCTGCAGCCGGTCGATCAACTGGGGTGTGAGGCCGATCTCGGGCACGAGCAGGAGACTCTGGCGGCCGGCTTCCAGCTCGCGGGCGATCAAGCGCAAGTAGACTTCGGTCTTGCCGCTGCCGGTCACGCCCTGGAGCAGCCAGGTGCGGTAGCCGGGCGGGGAGCCGGCGATGGCGTCCACGCAGTCCTGCTGTTCTGCGGTTAGCGTAGGCGGTGTGTCGCGGTCGGTTTTCAGGGCTGTGCCCGCGCGCCGGTTGGGCCGCCGCCGGACCCAGCCCCTGGCGTTCATGCGCCTCAGGACGGTTGCGCCTACTCCCTGGTCTCGAAATTCGGCGGCGTCGGCCGAGCCCTCCCGGATCAGTATCTCCAGCGCGTCGGCCTGTCGGGGGGCGCGGCGGCGAACGGCGTTTGCGTCCTGAGCGCGCCCCTCGTCGGTCAGCTCCCACGGTCCCGCGGCCGCCCTGACGGGACTGCGTCCCTGGCGCAGCAGCACCGGCAGCGCCTGGCTCAGCACTTCACCGATGGGGTAGTGGTAGTAGTCGGCGCACCACTGCAGGGTTCGCAGCAGTTCCTGTGCAAGCACCGGTTCCTCGTCCATGAGTTCGATGACGTCGCGGAGTTTCTCCGCCGGCAGCGAAGTCCTATCGGGGTGATCGATGACCACGCCGATGCGCTCGCTGCGGCCCAGCGGCACGCGCACGCGGCATCCACGGCGGGGCAGGTCACCGGATCCCGCCCAGCGATATTCGAGCGCGTCGGACAGCGGGACGGGCACTGCAACGCGCAGCAGATTCGCCGGTCCTGTCATCGCGGCGAAAACGGGCCGTTGAGCGCGAGTAGCGAACTCGGGTCAACGGTTGGGGAACAAGGGAAGCTGGACACAATATTCGGGCTGTCGCTGTACGAATGCAGTTTAGCAACGGGCGCGGAAGAGAGAACGCCGCCAAATCGGTGATTTGCGGAACTTTTGCGTCACTGCGGCCGAGTTTTGTATAGAATCCGCGCCTGAGCTTGCCCGGGGGCTGCGACAGACGGGGTCGGGCGGGCATTGAGCAGGACGCCTGGCTCAGGCAAATGGTCATTCACGGCATGTCGGCATCGAGACGGTGCCGGCGGGAGGGGTTCTATGAAGATCGGCGTTCCCAGTGAAACTCATCCGGGCGAGCAGCGGGTCGCCATCACCCCGGATGTAGCGGGACAGCTTCGGAAACTCGGATTTTCGGTCGCGATCGAGTCCGGCGCCGGCGCATCCGCCAGCTTCGGCGACGACGCCTACGCCGAAGCCGGCGTCGAATTGCTCGATGACCGCGCCGAACTTTTCTCGGGCAGCGACATCATCCTCAAGGTCAGGGCCCCGAACGACGAGGAACTCGGCCTGTTCCGTTCCGGCCAGGTGCTGATCTCCTTCCTGTGGCCGGCCCAGAATCCCGAACTCCTCGAGCGCCTGGCGCAGGCGGGCGTGACCGCCCTGGCCATGGACAGCATTCCGCGCATCACCCGCGCACAGAAGCTCGATGCGCTGAGTTCCATGGCCAATATCGCCGGCTACCGCGCGGTGGTGGAAGCGGCGCAGCACTTCGGGCGCTTCTTCACCGGGCAGATCACCGCCGCCGGGCGCGTACCGCCGGCCAAGGTGCTGGTGATCGGCGCCGGCGTGGCGGGTCTGGCCGCCATTGGCGTCGCCAGGAGCATGGGCGCGATCGTCCGGGCCTTCGACACCCGCCCCGAGGTCAAGGAACAGGTGGAGAGCATGGACGGCGAGTTCCTGATGCTGGAATTCGAGGAGGAAGGCTCGGGCGAAGGCGGCTATGCCAAGGTGATGAGCGAGGAGTTCATCAAGGCCGAGATGGCGCTGTTCGCCGAGCAGGCCAAAGACGTGGACATCATCATTACCACGGCGTTGATTCCCGGCCGGCCGGCGCCCGAACTGATCACGGAGGAGATGGTCGCCTCAATGAAGCCCGGCAGCGTCGTCGTCGACCTCGCGGCTGAGCAGGGCGGCAACTGTGAAGTCACCGAGGCCGACCGGATCATCCACAGGCACGGCGTCACCGTCATCGGCTATACGGATCTGCCCAGCCGGCTGGCGGCGCAGTCGAGCCAGCTCTACGGGACCAACCTGCGGCACCTGCTGGATGACATGTGCCCCGAGAGCGATGGCCGACTGACCGTCGACATGGAGGACGACGTGGTTCGCGGCGCCACCGTGGTCAAGGACGGGGAGATCACCTGGCCGCCGCCGAAAATTGCCGATCCGTCGCCGCCTCCCGCGCAGGCCGAGGCGGCGGAAGCGCCGCCGGTGCCGGAAAAACCCAAGCGCTCGTTCCTCGGGCCGCTGCTCACCTTCGGTCTCGGCGGACTCGCCCTGCTGGGCCTCGGCGCGGTGGCCCCGCCGTCCTTCATGGCGCACTTCACCGTGTTCGTGCTGGCCTGCTTCGTGGGCTACATGGTGATCTGGAACGTCACGCCGGCGCTGCACACGCCGCTGATGAGCGTCACCAACGCGATCTCCAGCATCATCATCATCGGCGCGCTGATACAGATCAGTTCGCCGCTGAACTGGATCGCCTGGGTCGCGGGCATCACCGTCTTCATCACGAGCATCAACATCGCCGGCGGCTTCGCGGTCACCCGGCGCATGCTCGACATGTTCAGGAAGTAGGGGAGCGCCATGCCCGAAGGAATCGTGACGGTCGCCTACATCGCAGCGACGATACTCTTCATCCTCGCCCTCGGCGGGCTGAGCCACCCGGAGACCGCCCGGCGCGGCAACCTCTACGGCATCATCGGCATGAGCATCGCGATGCTCGCCACGATATTCGGCGTGGTGACGGCGAACTACGTGATGCTGATCGTTGGACTGATCGCGGGCGGCATCATCGGCCTGATCCTGGCGCGGCGCGTGCAGATGACGCAGATGCCGGAACTGGTGGCGATCCTCCACAGCCTGGTGGGCCTGGCGGCGGTGCTGGTGGGCTTCGTGAACTTCCTGGACCCGGAAGTGCATTACACGGGCGTGGAGCTGACCATCCACGATGTGGAGACGTACCTGGGCATCCTCATCGGCGCGGTGACCTTCTCCGGATCGGTCATCGCCTTCGGCAAGCTCAGCGGCAAGATCGGCGGCGCGCCGCTGACGCTGCCGGCGCGCCACTGGCTTAACCTGGCGCTGCTTCTGATTGCGATCTGGTACGGCTACCAGTTCGTCGTCCAGTCCGCGGGCGGCGGCAATCCGGTGGCCGGTCTGCCGCCGGGGCTGGTGCCGTTGCTCGTCATGACCGCCGTCGCCCTGCTGTTCGGTATTCACATGGTGATGGCCATCGGCGGTGCGGACATGCCGGTGGTGGTCTCCATGCTCAACAGCTACTCGGGCTGGGCGGCCGCGGCGACCGGATTCATGCTCAGCAACGATCTCCTGATCGTCACCGGTGCCCTGGTAGGCAGCAGCGGCGCGATCCTGAGCTACATCATGTGCCGGGCGATGAACCGGCGTTTCCTGGCGGTCATCGCCGGCGGGTTCGGAACCGCGGGCAGCGCCGCGGTGGGTACCGCGGGCGACCAGGGCGAGGTCGTGCCCGTGAATGCGATGGAGGCGGCGAATCTGCTGGTGGGTTCGAAGGAAATCATGATTGTGCCAGGTTACGGCATGGCCGTGGCCCAGGCCCAGCACATCGTCTGCGAGATCACCAAGATCCTGCGGGACAAGGGCATCAACGTGCGGTTCGGCATCCACCCGGTGGCGGGCCGCATGCCGGGCCACATGAACGTGTTGCTGGCCGAAGCCCGGGTGCCATACGACATCGTATTCGAGATGGACGAGATCAACGAGGAATTTCCCGACATCGACGTTTCCATCGTCATCGGCGCCAACGACATCGTCAATCCGTCGGCCCAGGAGGAGCCCGAAAGCCCCATCGCGGGCATGCCGGTGCTGGAAGTCTGGAAGGGCCGGACCACCATCGTCCTGAAGCGAAGCATGGCGACCGGCTACGCGGGGGTGCAGAACCCGCTTTTCTTCAAGGAAAACACCCGGATGTTGTTTGGGGATGCGCGCGAGAGCCTGGATGAGGTGCTGAAGGAAATCTAGACGGGCGCAATAGACGTCAGAGGGCGTCGTGAGGGTGTGTACGGTCACCCGTTGTTCGCGTCGTGGGCTCGGAGCGGGGCCACGGATGGCCAGGAGCACCGAGCCCCGATGTGAGCCCGCCATGGATGGCGGGCGAACTTAAGCGAACAACGGGTGACCGTACACACCCTTACGACGCAAGCCAGGAATCTGTCCGGTAGGAAGCCTTGGGCAAGGGCAGTCAGCACATGTCCTTGGGAGAAAGTCGGTTTTTTGCATCAATAGCGGTTGAATATTGGCGCGGTCTCGGTAAAACTTGTTGCGCCCGAGACGAGTCCGGTCGATACGATGCAACCTTACGCTGTTACCCAGGATGTTCTGCGCACCGATGTCGCAGGTATGCCCCTGGAGTGGATCGACTATCGTGACGCCGTGAGGCTGTACTACATGTCGAGGGTTGCCTACGTTTGCGGTTCGCCGATTTACCGGGTTCGCGGCGGATGGAACGCCCGGACGGGGCTGCGCAGCGTTGTGGAGGTCAACTCCATCATCGCCACCGAGGGCGATCCGAAATTGCGCGAACGCGGGGATGCGTTCACTCCGCCGCTGAATAACCGGACGCTGTTCAAGCGCGATGCCAATCTCTGCATGTACTGTGCGCAGCAGTTCCCCACCCGGGACCTGACCCGCGATCACATCACGCCGTTCAGCCAGGGCGGCCGCGACGTGTGGACCAACGTGGTGACGGCGTGCCGGCGCTGCAACAATTTCAAGGGCGGACGCACGCCGGAGCAGGCGGGGATCAAGCTCATCGCGGTGCCGTTCACGCCCACCTACGCAGAGTACATCTACCTGAAGGCGCGGCGGGTTCTGGCGGACCAGATGGAGTACCTGCTCACGCACTTTCCGCGCACTTCTCCGCTCCACGCGCGGTTGCGGACACATCTCGCCCGGGAGGCGGGTGTGGGCGGGCTTGGCAGGGCGACGGCCTGACTTGCTGAGCCCGGTCGTCCGGGAACTGGAACACCGCACCGGGTTTCGGGGCGACTCGTCCCGGGCTCGCGCCGTCGGCGGCGGGAGCATCAACCAGGCATTCAAGGTTCCGGGGGAACCCCGGCCACTGTTCGTCAAGATCAACCGGGCGTCGGCGCTACGGGACTTCGAAGCAGAGGCGGAAGGCTTGCAGGAGCTTCGCGGGGCGGGAGGCATCTCCGTGCCGAAGGTCGTCGGCTGCGGCGCCGTCGGCGACACGTCCTATCTCGCGCTGGAGTGGATTGAACTTGGCGATCGAACCCCGGCAGCCCAGAGGCGCTTGGGCGCGGGGCTTGCGGATCTTCACCGTGCCGCGGCGGAGCGCTTCGGCTGGCATCGTCACAACACCATAGGCGCTACTCCGCAATTCAACACGCAGACGGAGGACTGGCTCGATTTCTACCGAAGGGAGCGGCTTGCATTTCAGTTGCAACTGGCGCGCAAGAACGGGTTGCCAGACGCACTACTGGCCCAGGGCTACAGATTGTCGGACAGACTGGAGTCGTTCTTCGCGGGATGTCGGCCTGTGGCGTCGCTCCTGCACGGCGATTTGTGGTCAGGCAACTGGGGCGCTGACGAGAAGGGCAACCCCTTCATCTTCGACCCGGCAGTCTACTATGGCGACCGCGAAGCGGACCTGGCGATGACGCGACTGTTCGGCGGCTTCGGCGATGCCTTCTATGCGTCGTACGAGAAGCGGTGGCCGCTGGCCGGCGGCTGGGAGCGCAGGGTCGATCTCTACAACCTTTACCACCTGTTGAACCACTTCAACCTTTTCGGCGCGGGCTACCTGGGTCAGGTGTCAACCTGCCTGTCCCGGCTGACGGCGTTCACGGATGGCGAACGATAGAAGGCCCGGTCCTCACGGCTGAGCGCGATTTGCTGCCTTGACGGCGTATTGATCGAGGATAGACTGTGCCGGCCGCGAATGGCGGTTTGCAATGTTACACGGCCAGCGACTTTGCACTGTCGAGCAACTCGGATCCGGTATCGCAGTCCATGATGAGAACGCCCGCCTCGGACAGCCGCGCGGGATCGGTCACGTTCCCAAGGAGGTCGGCGAGTTCCTCCGCCACCGCCGGGCCGAACTTGCGCTCGGCCATGCGGCACAACAGCTCGCGTTGGTGGACGATGCCGGCCTCCATGCCCTGTTCCAATCCCTGGGCCACGCCGTGTTCCAATCCCTGGGCTATGCTCCTCCGCAGGAACGAGCCCAGCAACGCGTCGTCTTCCGGCCCGGTTCCCTCGCGCTCGCCCAGCGTCCGCCCTATGCGCTCCAGCACCCGGACCGTAGCCGCCGAGGGTACCGTTTCGTCCAGCGCTGCACCGATCTCCGCCGCCGTCCAGCCGGAAAGCGCCAGGCTCTCGCCGACGACGCGGTAGGCGCCGCCTTCCAGGCGGTAGACCGTCAGGCCCGGTGTCCGGCTGCGCGGGCGGCTGGGGGAAGGGCGGTCCGGGACCTGAATCCACAACTCCGGGAACCCCCATGCTTCGTAGAGCTTGAGCTTGCCCCGCCGCGCGTCCGTGCTGTGGTCCACTTCCAGGACCACATCCGGAAAGTCGTGCTCGCCCACCACCATCGCCGGCGCATCCGGCAAGCGCCCCCGGCCCGGATGCAGATAAACGGATTGGTCGGCCTCCATGATCCGGCGGGGCGCCCCGTCCGGGTCCCGCACCAGCAGGTCCATCGCTCCGAGGCACTTGATGGGGGAGCCGCGCACGTGGGCGATGGTCTGGAGCAGGCCCGCCAACCCGTGGATCGGTTCCTCGTGGTATGGGGTCGCGGGTTCGCAAATCCAGGCGGTCGCGGCATCGGCGTCCCAGAATTCCAGCCGCCCCTCGTACGCATCGATCTCCTGTGCCGTCAGGCGGCGGGTAACGCATCCCGGGAAAGACAAATCGGCCAAAGGCGGAAACTCGCACAAATCCCTTGCGTGCCTCTCCGCCCGGCTTTCGCCGCCCAGGTCGCCGCGCGGCGTCCGATCGGACCCGGGTTCGGATTGGGCTCCTTGCACACTCATGCTAACCGGCCTCGCGCTATCGCTTTCGCAGCAATCGATTCCTTACCTGGGATCATTTCCCCCAGTTGCTCCACGCCTCCCGCTGAAGGACGCGATCCGAACCGTAACACCGCGCCGAAAGCAGCGACAACGGGCATTTCTCGGCAATTCAGCCAGTTTTGAACTCGCCCGTCTTCAGCCTCTCGATGTAGTCGTGGTAGGCACGCATGGCCTGGCGGCCGAAGATCCAGATGATGGGCACGTTGGCCCACAGCATCACCCCGGTGCCGACGCCGGTAAGGTTGTCGAGGTCGGCGTCGGTTTCGATCAGGCCCATGGTGGCTACCAGGATCAGCAGGCAGTAGATGACCTTGTAGGTCAGCACCATGCGGTCGCCGAACAGGAAGACGACGCCCTGCTCGCCGTAATAGCTCCAGGAGATCATGGTGGAGATGGCGAACAGCCAGGCCGCGACGGTCACCAGCCACCGGCCCAGGCCCGGCACGACCGTGTCGAACGCCTTCGCGGTCAGGGTCGCGCCCACGTAGCTGGCGTAGATGCCGGCGTCCTGCAACTGCGGCGTGGCGTCGCTGGCCACCGTGCCCCACTCCATCGACAGTGCGCCGTCGTCACCGGCCACGACGCGTCCCTCTACCCGGTGGGCGTCGTTGCCCGTCTGGGGGTTGGTATCGGCGTGCACGATCATGAAAACGTTGTCGCCGTCGCGCCAGATGTCGCCGATTCGCTCCGGCGCCGGCCCGGTCTCTATCGTCCACACGCCCGGGCTCTCGGCCACCACGGCGGGCGCCACGGCGTACTCGGCTTCCGCCGCACGGTTCCACACGCCGGTGGAAAGGATCACCAGGGCCGTGAAGGTGCACACGACGATGGTGTCGATGAACGGTTCCATGCCGGCCACCACCGCCTCGCGGACCGGCTCGTTGGTCTTGGCGGCGGAGTGGGCGATGGGGGAGGAGCCCTGCCCCGCCTCGTTGGAGAATAGGGCGCGCTTCATGCCGTACAGGAAGGCGTAGCCGGCCGTACCGCCGATGAAGGCCCCGGTCATTTCCTGGGGCATGAAGGCGGACTTGAAGATCAGCAGGAACATGGCGGGAATCTCGCCGGCGTTGGCGATCAGCACCACCGTGCCGCCCAGCAGGTAGAGCACGCACATGAAGGGCACCAGGCGGCCGGCCACCGCGCCGATGCGCTTGATGCCGCCGATGATGACCATGCCCACCAGGATCGCCAGTACGATGCCCGCGGCGATGCTCGGAATGCCGAAGTAGACTTCGGTGATCTCGCCCACGTTCCATGCCTGGAACATGTTTCCGCCGGTAACGGTGGAGACCAGCAGGGTGAGGCAAAACAGACCGCCGACGAAGCTGCCCAGAGGGCCCAGCTTCGGATTCATCCGCCGCAATCCCTTGCCGACGACCCACATGGGCCCGCCGTGCGGGTTGTCGGGGTCGTCGGTATTGCGGTAGAGCATGGAAAGGGTGACTTCGGTGAGCTTGATGGACATGCCGAAGAAACCCACAGTCCACATCCAGAAAATGGCCCCCGGGCCGCCCAGGGCAATGGCCAATGCGACGCCGCCGATGTTGCCCAGGCCCACCGTGGCGGAGAGCGCCGCGGACAGCGCCTGGAAGTGGTTGATCGCGCCCGGGTCGTCGGGGTCGTCGTACTTGCCCCGCACCACGTGGAAGCCGTGGGTCAGGGCCCGATACTGGCTGAACCGGCTCCAGATCGTGAACACCACGCCGGTGCCGAGCAGGATGAACAGCACGCTGTCGTGCCAGATGATGAGGTTGAGCAGGGTCAGAAACCCGGCGAATCCTTCCATTGTTTTCTCCAGTCAGCCCGCTTCGAGGGCAGCGGCGACGCCCATGCCGCCCGCAGTGCACACGCCCATTAGACCACGTCCGGACCCGCGCTGGTGAAGCAGCTTCGCCAGCGTTCCCAGGATACGTGTTCCGGTGGCGGCAAACGGGTGGCCGACGGCCACGCTGCTGCCGTTGACGTTCAGTCTGCTTCGATCAATGGTCCCGAGGGGCTCGGACCGGCGCAGGCGCTCCCGGCAGAACGATTCGGACGCCCACGCCTTCATGGTCGCCAGCGGCTGGGCCGCGAAGGCTTCGTGAAGCTCGTAGTAGTCGAAGTCCTGGAGGGCATACGGTGCCTTTCTGAGCAGTTCCGAAATCGCGTAGGCCGGGCCCATCAGCAGTCCCTCGCCCCCGACGAAGTCGACCCCCATGACGTGTGCGTGGGTCATCCGTGCCAGCACGGGAAGCCCCCGTTCCCGGGCCCAGTCTTCCGAGGCCAGCAGCGCGGCTGAGGCGCCGTCGGTCAGCGGCGTGCTGTTGCCGGCGGTAAGCGAACCGTTACCGCTGCGGTCAAAGGCCGGGCGCAGTTTTGCCAGCTTCTCCAGGCTGGAATCGGGACGAACGTTGTTGTCCCTGTCCAGTCCGCTGTATTCGACCACCAGGTCGTCAAAGAAACCTTCGGACTGGGCACGCGCCGCGTTCAGGTGGCTGGCCTGGGCAAGGGCGTCCTGTTCCTCCCGGGTGATTTCCCACTCCCTTGCCGTCAGTTCCATGCTCTCGCCCATGGAAAGGTTGGTTCGCGGTTCCTTCACGTCCACCAGGCGCGGCTTGAAGTGCTTCGGCCGCAGCCCGAGCCATGGCTTCAGCCTTTCGCCGAAAGAGCGTCCCCGGGCACTCTCCAGAAGGATCCTCCGGTAGCCGTCCGGGTAGACGATGGGCAGGTCGCTGATGCTGTCGGTGCCGCCGGCGATGCCTGCGTCGATCAGCCCGGTGGAGATTTTCGAGGCGATCAGGACCGCAGCCGATAGGCTCGTGCCGCAGGCGCGCTGGATGTCGAATGCCGGAGTCTCGGGAGAAAGTCCCGAGGAAAGCACGGACTCCCGGGCAAGATTGAAGTCCCGGGAATGCTTGACCACCGCACCCAGGGACACGTCGCCCAGTCTCTCGCCGGCCAGGCCGTATCTGTCGACCAGGGCGTTGAGTACATGGGACATCATGTCCTGATTGGATCGGTTTCGATAGGCGGTATGGGCGCGGGCAAACGGGATTCGCAGACCGCCCACGATCGCCACCGGCCGGGCAGGTTGATTACGCATGTTGTGGAAACTCGTCGTTCTGGTGCATCGTTCGATAGCTGGAGGCGCTTTTCGAGAGATTTTCTCCGAGGGCGATTCCGGCGACGCCTACCTTAATGCGCCCGGCGCCCGCGGCCAAGGGGTCACGCAAAATCGGGAAGTCGACCGGCCTTTCGTCTGGCTTCGAACCGCTCGCCGGGGGACGAATCGCTCTCCCGGGCAGAATCGTTCGCCCCTGGCCGCTCGTTCATTCCTGACACATTCCCGAAGAGCGATGGGATCGTCGGTGCTATAATCGCCGCCCGCGACAGCCCGAGGACACCCGTGTCCGGGTTTGTAACCGGCTCCGAGGCCACCGGAATTGATCCGGATCGCTTCGATTCACCCGCGCGGAACGCGCGCCAAGCCGAATGCGTAAAATGTGCGATGCGGCCACCAGGTGATCGCCGCGGGCGAAATGCCGCGCAACAATTGGATGGAGCGTTGACTCTCACAGGGGACGAATGGATCGGAAAAAGGACATCCGGTCGGCGGGCGGCCTTCCGCCTGCACATGGCCTGTACTCTCCCGAACGGGAGCACGAGAGCTGTGGCGTCGGCTTTGTGGCCCATGTCAAGGGACAACGCAGCCATGAAATCATTACCGACGCCGAACACTTGCTGTGCCGGATGGACCACCGCGGTGCCCGCGGCGCGGAGGAAGCCACTGGAGACGGCGCCGGAATCCTGACCGCGCTCCCCCACGAATTTCTCGCCCGGGTCGCCCGCGAAGAATTCGGCAGGGACCTGCCGGAGCCCGGCGAGTTCTCCGCAGGGATCGTCTTTCTCCCCAACGACGCTGCGCAGCGGGAGAAATGCAAACGGGCAGTGGCTCGAATCTGCGCCGAGGAAGGCCAGCTTCTGGTGGGCTGGCGGCCGGTGCCCACGCACCCTGAGGAAGCGAGAATCGGCCCCACCGCGCTGGCGGCGGCGCCCGCGATCGAGCAGGTGTTCATCGCAGCCGGCGGGGGATTGAGCGGCGATGCCTTCGAGCGGAAGCTCTACCTGATCCGCAAGCGCGCCAGCCACCTGCTTCGCTCCGACCGCGGGATGAGCGAGCGCAAGGCGTTCTATGTCTCCAGCCTGTCCACCAAGGTACTCATCTACAAGGGGATGCTCACGCCCGGCCAGTTGATGGCGTTCTATCCGGACCTGCGGGAGCCGGACTACAAGTCGCACCTGGCCATGGTCCACTCGCGGTTCTCGACGAATACGTTCCCCAGTTGGGACCGGGCGCAGCCCAACCGCTTCATGTGCCACAACGGCGAGATCAACACGCTCCGGGGCAACGAGAACTGGATGTCCGCGCGTCAGGGCGTGGCCCATACGGCATTGTTCGGCGATTCCATCAAGCAGCTGTTCCCGGTGGCGGAACCGGATTGTTCCGACTCGGGCACGTTCGACAACGTCCTGGAATTCCTGCTCATGACCGGCCGCACGCTGCAGGAGTCGGTCATGATGATGATTCCGGAGGCGTGGCAGAAGAATGACCTGATGCCCGGGAACAAGCGGGCGTTCTACGAGTTTCACTCCTGCGTGATGGAACCCTGGGACGGTCCGGCCTCCATCGCCTTCACCGACGGCCAATACATCGGGGCGGTACTGGACCGCAATGGCCTCAGGCCGAGCCGTTACTACCTCACCCACGACGACAGGGTCATCATGGCCAGCGAGGTGGGCGTGCTGCCGGTGGATCCGGCCATGGTGAAGCACAAGGGTCGCCTGGAGCCCGGGCGCATGTTCCTCATTGACTTCGTATCCGGCCGGCTGGTGCCCGATGAGGAGTTGAAGCAAGAATTCGCCGACCGGAACCCCTATCGCGAGTGGCTTGCAGAGGAACGGCTGACGCTTGAGGACCTGTCGTCCGATTCGGACGAGCCCGCCCCGGGGCTGGAGGCCTCGACGCTGCTTCCCAGGATGCAGGCTTTCGGCTTCACCGTCGAGACCATGCAGTTCATGCTGCAGCCGCTGGTGGAGCAGTTGCGCGATCCGGTGGGCTCCATGGGCAACGACTCCGCGCTGGCATGCCTCAGCGATCAGCCGCGCATGCTCTACGACTACTTCAAGCAGCTCTTTGCCCAGGTCACCAATCCCCCGATCGATTCGATCCGGGAAGAAGTGATCATGTCGCTGGAGTGTTACGTGGGCCCGGAGCCCAATCTGCTGGAAACCTCGCGAAGGCATGCCCATCGCCTGCGCGTGCCGCACCCCATTCTCGACAACGAAGAGCTGGCGGCGCTGAAGCGCATGGACCATCGCGGCTGGCGGTCCAGAACCATCGACATCACCTTTCCCCGCGACCTTTCGGACGGGGGCATGGCCGGAGCTCTGGAGCGGATTTGCGCCGAGGCCGAGGCGGCCATCGACGAGGGTGACAGCATCGTGATCCTGTCCGACAGGCGCATCGGCGAAGACCGCGTTCCCCTCAGCAGCCTGGCCGCCTGCGGCGCGGTGCACCATCACCTGGTGCGCCGGGCGAAACGCACCCGGATCGGCATCGTGCTGGAAACCGGGGAGGCGCGCGAGGTACACCACCACTGCCTGCTGGTCGGTTACGGCGCCGACGCCATCAATCCGTACCTGGCGTTCGAGGCGCTTTGGGATGCCCACGCCAAGGGGCTGCTGGATCCCGTCAAGCATCCTGACAACCGCTCTGTGGTGGCTGCCTATCGCAAGGGCGTGGCCAAGGGAATGCTCAAGGTGATGGCGAAGATGGGCATCTCCACATTGCAGTCCTACAAGGGAGCGCAGATTTTCGAAGCCGTCGGCCTGGCCGACGAGGTGATCGAGCGCTGTTTCGCCGGCACCGCAAGCCGGCTGCAGGGGGTTGGGCTCGACGTCCTCGAGCAGGAATCCCTGCGGCGGCACGCCCTCGGCTACCCGGGCAAGGGGCGCGACCGGCTGGCGGCGCTGCCGAATCCGGGCGAATTCCACTGGCGCAGCCGCGGCGAGCGTCACGGCTGGGACCCGGTCGTCATCTCCACGCTGCAGCAGGCCGCGCGCACCCGCTCCGGCAGCGCGTATGCGCAGTTCGCCGAACAGGCCAACGACGAGGCGCGCGCCAACTGTACCCTGCGGGGGCTGCTGAGGCTCAAGAACGGCGTGGAGGGCCCCGCGATCCCGCTGGATGAAGTCGAGCCTGCGAAGGAGATCGTCAAGCGTTTCTGCACCGGCGCCATGAGTTTCGGCTCGATCTCGGCGGAGGCCCACGAATCCCTGGCGGTGGCGATGAACCGAATTGGCGGGCGCAGCAATACCGGTGAGGGGGGCGAAGATCCGGAACGTTACATCCCGCTGCCGTCCGGCGATTCGAAGCGCTCCGCCATCAAGCAGGTGGCCTCCGGCCGCTTCGGAGTCACCATCTGGTACCTGACCAACTCGGACGAGTTGCAGATCAAGATGGCCCAGGGCGCCAAGCCCGGCGAGGGCGGCGAGCTTCCGGGACGCAAGGTGGACGACGTCATCGCGCGTATCCGCTACTCCACGCCCGGGGTGGGGCTGATCAGCCCGCCGCCCCACCACGACATCTATTCCATCGAGGATCTGGCGCAACTCATCCACGATCTGAAGAACTCCAACCCGGGCGCGCGGATCAGCGTGAAACTGGTGTCGGAGGTGGGTGTGGGCACCATCGCCGCGGGGGTGGCCAAGGCGCACTCCGATCACATCCTGATTTCGGGCGACTCCGGCGGAACCGGGGCCTCGCCGCTCACCAGCATCAAGCACGCGGGACTGCCGTGGGAGCTGGGCATCGCGGAAACGCACCAGACACTGGTGATGAACGACCTGCGCAGCCGGGTCGTGCTGCAGACCGACGGCGGCCTGAAGACCGGCAGGGATGTGGTCATGGCCGCGCTGCTCGGGGCGGAGGAGATGGGCTTTTCCACCGGCCCGCTGATCGCGCTCGGCTGCATCATGATGCGCAAGTGCCATCTCAACACGTGTCCGGTGGGGATCGCCACCCAGGATCCGGTGCTGCGCGAAAAGTTCACGGGTACGCCCGAGCACGTCGTCAACTACCTGTTCCTGGTGGCCGAGGAGGCCCGCGAGTTGATGGCGCAACTGGGCTTCCACCGGATGGACGACATGATCGGACGGGTCGACGTGCTGGAAACCCGCGACGCGGTCGACCACTGGAAAGCGGACGGCCTGGACCTGACGCCCATACTCACGCCGGCGGTGAAGCCTCACGAGGACGTCGAGGTGCGCTGCACCATCGAACAGGATCACGGGCTGGACCGGGCCCTGGACCAGCGGCTGGTGGAACTGTCGCAGGATGCGATTCACCACCGCCGCCGAATCCGGCTGGAGCTTCCCATCGTCAACACCAACCGCACCGTGGGAACAATTCTCAGCCACGAGGTCGCCAAGGCCCAGGGTGAGGCGGCGCTGCCGGACGGCACCATCCACATCAAGCTGGACGGCTCGGCAGGCCAGAGCTTCGGCGCGTTCCTGGCCCGGGGAATCACACTGGAACTGGAGGGAGACAGCAACGACTACGTCGGCAAGGGGCTTTCCGGCGGCCGGCTGATCGTCTATCCGCCCCGGCAAAGCACGTTTGTCCCGGAGGACAACGTCATCATCGGCAACGTCGCCCTCTACGGCGCCACCGGCGGTCAGGCGTTCTTCCGGGGCCGGTCGGCCGAGCGGTTCTGCGTTCGCAACAGCGGCGCGGAAGCGGTGATCGAAGGCGTGGGCGACCATGGCTGCGAGTACATGACCGGGGGCCGGGCGGTGATCCTCGGTCCCACGGGGCGGAACTTTGCCGCGGGCATGTCCGGTGGCGTCGCCTATGTCTGGGATCCGCGGAATCGATTCAACGCCCGATGCAACACCGAGACCGTTGAACTGGAAAGCCTTCAGGACCCGTCGGATATCGACGAGTTGCGCCATCTGATCGAACTGCACCGGCGGTACACGGGGTCGGCCGTCGCATCGCGCGTGCTCGAGGACTGGCCGGGAGCGATCTCCCAATTCGTCAAGGTCATGCCCACGGACTACAAGCGGGTCCTTGCCGAACGAAAGCGGCGGGATCCGGCCAAGGTCTCGGCGGTCAGCGCGCCTCCCCCATTGCCCCTGGTCGCCGAGAGGTAGCCCCCATGGGCAAGCACTCGGGTTTTCTGGAATTTCCCAGAAGCGCGGTTCCCTATCGGGATGCCGCGAAGCGGATCGGCGACTTCGACGAGATCTTCACCGATCCGGACGAGTCGCTGCTGCGGCGCCAGGGTGCACGGTGCATGGATTGCGGTGTCCCGTTCTGCCAGACCGCCACCGGCTGTCCCATCGACAACCTGATCCCGGAATGGAACGACCTGGTCTACCGGGGCCAGTGGAAGGCGGCGCTGGACCGGCTCCACCAGACCAACAACTTCCCGGAGTTTACCGGCCGTACCTGCCCGGCCCCCTGCGAGGGCGCCTGCGTGCTGGGCATCACCGATCCCCCGGTGACCATCAAGAACATCGAGAACGCCATCATCGACCGGGGCTTTGCCGAGGGATGGGTGCGGCACGATCCGCCCGCGCAGCGTTCGGGCCGGACGGTGGCTGTGGTCGGCTCCGGCCCCGCGGGACTCGCTGCGGCCGATCAGCTCAACAAGGCGGGGCATGCGGTGACGGTCTTCGAACGGGAAGACCGGATCGGCGGACTGCTCATGTACGGCATTCCCAACATGAAGCTCGACAAGTCGCTGGTGGATCGCCGCGTGCAATTGATGGCGGAAAGCGGCATCCGTTTCCGCGCCGGCGCGGACGTGGGCGTCAATGTGGATCCGGACGAGCTGAAGGCGGAATACGATGCGGTGCTGCTCGCCACCGGAGCGACTCGGCCCCGGGACTTGCCGGTTCCCGGACGGGAACTGCCGGGGATCCACTTCGCCATGGAGTTTCTCACCGAAAATACCCGCAGCCTGCTGGACAGCGGACTGAGGGACGGCCGCTTCATCAATGCCCGGGGCAAGGATGTCATCGTGATCGGCGGCGGCGACACCGGCGCGGACTGCATCGGTACCGCGCTGCGCCACGGTTGCCGCAGCCTGGTGAACCTGGAGTTGCTGGACCGCCCGCCCGAAGAGCGCGCACAGGACAACCCGTGGCCCGAATGGCCGCTGATTTTCCGTACCGAATATGCCCACGAAGAGAGCGCGGCCCGGTTCGGGTCCGATCCGCGCAGCTTCAGCGTCCTTTCGAAGTCGTTCTCCGGCAACGGCGGTGGTGTCTCCGCGCTGCACACGGTCAACATTCGCTGGCAACCGCACGGCGGAGCGCGGAAGATGATCGAACTGGAAGGCACGGAGAATACGTTGAAGGCCGACCTGGTGCTGCTGGCCATGGGTTTCCTCGGCCCCGAGGACTACGTGGCCCGGCCCCTTGGCCTGGAACTGGATTCACGCTCAAACTACAAGGCGGTACACGGCGACTATCGTACGAATGTGCCGGGCGTATTTGCCGCCGGAGACTGCCGGCGGGGCCAGTCGCTGGTTGTATGGGCCATCAACGAAGGGCGCGGCGCCGCCGCGGCGATCGACGAGTGGTTGTCCGCGGGCATGACGGAGGCGCGCTCCGATGACGTCCCCCGGGGAGCGGCTCATGTTTGAATGGGTCGGCCGTTCGGGACGAAAGCGTCCGCTTCCGGCACAGGAGTTGCACTTCGTCACCGGGCGGCGCATCCGCCCGCCCTTTCCGGAGGATACGGAGCAGGCGGTGTTCGGCATGGGCTGTTTCTGGGGAGCCGAGCGCTGTTTCTGGGAGCTGGATGACGTCTATTCCACCGCGGTCGGGTATTCCGGGGGAAAGGCGTCCGATCCCACCTACGAGGAGGTCTGCAGCGGACGTACCGGTCATGCGGAGGTGGTGCTCGTGGTGTTCCACCCCGCGGTTGTGAGTTACGAGCGCCTGCTGGAGCTGTTCTGGGAGTCCCACGATCCTACTCAGGGCATGCGCCAGGGCGCCGACATCGGCACCCAGTACCGCTCGGCGATCTACACCCACGGTGACAGCCAGCACCGGGCGGCTGTCCGGAGCCTCAAGGCCTACCAGGCGGACCTTGAAGGTGCCGGCTACGGCGCAATCACCACCGAGATCGCGCCGGCGGGGCCGTTCTGTTACGCCGAGGACTATCATCAGCAATACCTGGCCAGGAACCCCGCCGGCTACTGCGGGATCGGCGGGACCGGCGTGTCCTGCAACCTTTAGTCCTGGCGCCCCGTACCGTGCGGTCGTCCGCGCCTGCCACCATGCGTCGCGCCACTGCGCGCGTCGGGGTGGTTTGCAAGCGGGGCGCGGGGTAGTACAGTTGGCCTGAAGCAAAGGTAGCCGAGATTACCGCCAATGGGGCGTGCAGAATGAATGTGACCAGCAGGACGGAGGACGATGTGGTAATCGTAGCGGTCGAAGGGCGCGTGCATCGCGATAAGGCAAGGCAATTCATGCTGGAGGCAAAACTGGCGATCGGCGATCGTTGGGGAGGCCGGATCCTGCTCGACTGCCAGAAAATGACCTACATCAGTACCGCGGGACTGCGCGAGGTCCTGTTGCTCGCAAAGAAAATCGCCAGGCACGATGGACGGTTCGCTATCTGCACGCTGGCTGAAGGGATCGACCGCGCGTTCGAAGTCATCGGCTTCGACCAGATCATCGACATCCACAAGTCGTCGGAAGCCGCGCTGGCATCGATCTCCTAGAGGCGGGACCCGGCCGGTCGCTCGACTGCGCGACCAGGTCTCGCCAAGTCGTCCGGCAGGCCGACGTTACCCGGGTACCGCGGTTGTCGCCTTTGCCGGCGCCGGAGCGGCCGCCTTCTTGGGCTTGGGCGCGGCCGCGGGCTTGGCTGTAGTCATGTCGATCCGGCCCTTGAACCTGGCGCCGTCCTCGATCTGGATTCGCGGTGCCAGGATCGTGCCGATTACCGCGCCGGTGGCATAGATCGTCACCTTCCTCCTGGCCTCGATATCGCCCTGTACCTTGCCGCGAATGTTCACGTTCTTGGCGAGGATGCCGCCGTCCATGAAGCCCGTTGCCTCGAGATTGGCATCGTTTTCGGGCAAATCGACAGTGCCTTCGACCCGGCCGCTGATGACCAGATCGCCCTTCCCGGTGATGTCGCCACGGATGGTGGCGGCCGCGCCGATGGTTACGGTCTCCTCGACCTGGCTGCGCTGAGCGGTTTCGGCGGCAGGCCTGGCCGCGTCGCCACCGGAACCGGAGGCAGGTTTTTTCGCCGCTGCTCCACCGGCCCGTCCCATGATGCCCAGGGCGGGTTTCTGCTGTGTAGCCCTGGTCTGGGCTGATGCCTTTTTCTTGGATCCTTCAAACATGTCAATCCCCGTTTGCTCTCGCAGTATCGCCACCGCAATCGGCTCGATCGCACCCATTGTAAACCGTTGTGCCGTTAACGGCACATCCGGTACGTCCGTGGATATTACTCTACCGGCATGGCGATGGAGAATTTCACGCCGCTGCCGTCGGGCAGGTCGTCGCCCCGAACCGTGCCGCGATGAAATTCCGCCACCAGCGATACGATGTGCAGGCCCAGCCCCAGGTGATGTCGCCCATCTCGCTCCTTGCGAATCGAAACCAGTGAGTCGAAGAGCTGCGATCGCATCGACGACGGGAGGCGCGGCCCGCGGTTGACCACGGTGATCGTCACTTCCCGGCGCGTGCCGCTCAGGCCCACCTGGATGGCCGCATCGTCACGTCCGAAGCTCACCGCGTTGTCGATCAGCTTGTCCATCATCTGGACAATGAGTTCCCCCGATCCCAGTACTCGGGTATGGGGCGCGTCGGAGTGATACTCGATGGTGCGGTGGGGATAGACATCCCGGTACGCGGCCGTGCAACTTGACAGAACGGCGTCCAGGTTGAAGATTTCCGGTTCGGTGTCGGCAATGGCCTGCTCGATCAGCGTGGCTTCCGTCATGGCGCCGAGGATGCCGTCCAGCCGGGAAATGCCTTCCTTCAGCCTGGAGAGATAGGGGGACAGATGGGCGCCGTGGGGCTCGCGCTCCAGGTTTTCCAGCGAAGTGGATGCCACGGCCAGCGGCGTACGAAGCTCGTGGGCCAGCTTGGCCTTGAGGGTGGTCAGGTAGGCAGTATATTCCTGCAGCCGGTTCAGCAGGTCGCTGAAGCTGCGGGCCAGGTCGCCGATTTCGTCTCCGGCGCGGCGTCCGGGCAATGACGCGTGGATTTCCCCCCTGGGGCCCAGCGCGGTTTCAGCGGCGCGGGAAAGCCGCCGCACGCGGAAAGACAGCACGGTCGCGTAGCTCAGCAGCCCTCCGGCAACCACGAGCATCGCCAGGAAGGTCACGCTCAGCAGGCGAACCAGGGCGGCGTTGGTCAGCGTCAGGATCGAGTCGCTGCCCTGCTCCAGGATCACCGCACCAAGTTGTTCGCTGCCGCGCAGGATGGGCGCACCGGCGGTCACCACCGCACTGGCGTCTCCGCTTCGCGCAAACCACGCCGTCACGGGCGTGCCTTCCAGGATCGCCTGGAGCGGGCCGCGGCCCAGTCGGCCCGGCGGCTGTTGGAATCCCGTAAAGGCCGGGTCGTCCCGCCGGAGGATGAACCGATAGAATTGCTCCATGAGGCTCGGGTCGAGGTTGTCGAAGGTCGCCGACAAGGGGTCGATCTCGCCCTCGTCGAAGAGTACCCAACCGGCGGGGTCGACGACGACCAGGCGCCTTCCCGGCTGAATGAACTGCGTAGCGGAAGCGGCAATGCCTGGCGGCCGGTACAGCAGCGTGCCCGGATCGTCGCCGGGCCAGGAACTCTCCACGGCCACCTGGTAGGTTGCGGCGGCCGGATCGGAGTCTGCGGGATCCACGTCGACCACGGCAATACCGAGCCGTTCTCCGGCCATCGCCAGCGGCAGCCTGATCTCCGCCGTGAACCCGTCGCCGGTTTCCCGCCAGAACGCCGGCACCCGGGCGTCGCGGCGCCCCGTCGGCGTGAACAGGGGCGCGGTGGTTGCCTGGGCGCGGAGGCTGCCGGGTGCAGCCGTGTGGAACAGGAGCCAGTCCGGCCGGGGCGATTCGGTCAGGAGCAGGACGCGATCGCCGTAGGGCGTTTCTCCCGGTGCGCGTTGATACACCACGTTCGCATCCGGGTAGTGCAGGAACAGGAACAGGCTGCGCTGGTGCAAGCCGATCCAGAACCTGCCGGACGCACCCAGCGGAAGGCCGGTGTTTTCCGCGCTGCTCCAGTCGTCGCGATAACCGTCGATCAGGGGTTCGGAGGTCAGGGGGTGGGCATAAACGACCTCGCCGGGCTGCACGGCGGGGCTGGAAGCAATGCTTCGAAGGTCCTGACCGGAAAGCGCCGCTGCGGTGGACTCGGCAGCCGCCAGCAGCGATTGCTCCAGCCCGGAGCGCAGCGCGCCTTCAAGCTCCTGAACGTAGCGGTACCCGGCCCAGGGCAGGACCAGCGTCAGCAGTCCCAGGCCCAGGAGCTGGAGGCGCAACGACACGATCAGTGTCCCTGTTCCGGCCGGGGGCTGATCCAGCGATAACCCATGCCGTAGACGGTGTCGATGGCCCTGAAATCCGGATCGGCGGCGGTGAACTTGGCGCGTATGCGCTTGATCTGCGAGGTCACGCTGCCGTCGTCAAGCACCACATTGGCGGCCGCCATGAGTTGTTCGCGCGTGCGTACGTGACCGGGGTGCCTGGCCAGCGCGTGCACGACCCAGAATTCGGTGAGGGTCAGGGGGATCACCGCGCCGTTCCAGGAAACGCTGACCCGGTCCAGGTCCATCTCGAGCGGCCCGCGGCTCACGAGCCGCGGCTCGGCTGCGGCGGTGGTCAGCGCCTCGACGCGCCTGAGCAGCGCCGCGACCCTGGCCAGCAGGTGTTCCAGGCTGATGCGCTTGGTCAGGTAGTCGTCGGCGCCCAGCCGCAAACCGGAAATGGCGTCCAGTTCGCTCTCCCGCGCCGTCAGAAAGATGATTGGCAACATCGCCGAGCGGGCCCTCAGTTCGCGGCACAGTTCGAAGCCACCCTCCACCTCGCCGGACAGGTTGATGTCGATGATTACCAGGTCCGGAAGGCGGGCTTCGAAGGCGTCGAGCGCTTCGCGGCGCGAGCTGAAACCCGCCACCCGATAGCCCTGCCGCCTGAGCGCCGCCATGTAGTTGTCGCGGATCGCGACCTCGTCTTCCACGACAGCGATGAGTTTGCTCGCTGTCATCAAACCGTTTCGAAGCGTTGGGTCATGGCTGCGCCTTTCGACGGGACATCTCGCGTACGTCCGTTTACAGAGACTTTACCGCATGGGGTCGGATCACCGAAAAGGCAGGCGCGGCCGAATCGGGCCGCCGCTTCGGAAAGACGTGTCTGGCAGCGGCGGTGGGGATCAGGCCGCGATGGATCCCTTGAGCTTGCGCATGGCGTTCGCCTCGATCTGGCGAATGCGCTCGGCGGAGACCTTGTATTCGGCAGCCAGTTGGTGAAGGGTCGCCTTCTTCTCCACCAGCCAGCGGCGTTGGACGATGTCGCGGCTGCGGTCGTCCAGTGCGGCCAGCGCCCGGCCCAGCCGCCGGCGCGAATCGTTCTGCCAGTCGGCCTGTTCGACCACGTCGGCAGGGTCGCTGTCCGGGCTCGGCAGGTAGGCGACCGGCGCGTACTCGTCTTCGTCGGCAGGGGAGCCGTCGTAGGAGACGTCGCGGCCGGAGAGGCGCCGCTCCATCCGGGTGACTTCGCTCGGACTGACGCCGAGGTCTTCGGCAACGGCTTTGGTTTCTTCGTTGGACAGCCAGCCCAGGCGGGTCTTGGCCTTGCGCAGGTTGAAGAACAGCTTTCGCTGGGCCTTGGTAGTGGCCACCTTGACCAGGCGCCAGTTCTTCAGCACGTATTCGTGAATTTCGGCGCGGATCCAGTGCACGGCAAACGAGACAAGCCGCACGCCCACATTGGGGTCGAAGCGCTTGACCGCCTTCATGAGTCCGACGTTGCCTTCCTGGACCAGATCGCCCAGCGGCAGCCCGTAACCGGTGTAGCCGCGGGCGATGTGCACGACGAATCGCAGGTGGGAGAGGATCAGGCGCTGGGCCGCTTCCAGATCGTCGTTTTCGTGCAGCCGCGTGGCCAGATCGAACTCCTCCTCCTTGCTGAGCACGGGCACCGCGCGCACGGCCTGGATGTAGTGATCCAGGCTGCCGATGGGCCCGCCGAGCATGAGCTGATTCTGGGCGATCGCTGTGGTCACGATGTCTGGTCTCCCGTCAATTGGACTCGCCGAACCCGCGCAAAATCGCCTTGGCGACTCCGCGGACGCGCGATTTTAGCACTCTGGCGGTTAGAGTGCTAACCCATTGAATGGTTCCCGATCAAGTCCAGGCGGGACCCGATGAACTGCGCCATGTGGACGTGCGCCATTGCGACGGCGAAGAGCTATCCCGGATGGCGCTGACGAACCTCCACGTAGTCTTCGCAGGCATCCGTTCCCAGCGTGAGTCCGGGCCGCCAGTTCCAGACCATGTAGCGGGTCTCTTCGATCGGGGTGGTGAAATTCACGGGATCGTGGGCTCGAAAGTCGTACACCAGCTGCCCGTCCAACAGGGTGAATCGCTCCTCGATCTCCACCTCCTCGCTTTGCGGAATCCCGATCAACGGCGGCAGATCGAAATACGGCCAGTTGATCCGCGTCGTTGTCACAACCAGCGTCTCGCCTTCCCAGCGGCCCCGCGAATATCCAAGCGGAGATGCGGGGATGTCGTCCGGGTCCTGTTCCGCATCCATGTGAATGAGCCGCGCCAGGTTGTAGTTTTCGGAGCGCAGGAGGATGTCCTCGCCCTGTCGCTCGAACTGAATCGGACGTGCGCCAACCACCGTCATGACGCGCGGCATGCCGGGAATCTCGCAATCGAGTACGGGATCGTGACTGAGCGCATCGTATGCCTGCCAGGCGGCTCGGGCGGCCCGTGTCAGCGGCGGTTCCTCCTCCACGACGTAAGGCGTGCCGCCTTCACCCATCCACATGCGAAAAATCCCGCCCTCGGATGCCCTTTCAGTGACAGCCACCGCGGGAGGCAGCGCGTCGCCGCCGATGTGGTTCGCCGACCACCTGGGACTTCCCGAGCTTGCGAAGATCAGTTCGGTACCGCCGGCCAGCAGGATGTGGCGGGTCGCCAGCCACCGCTCCCGGCGGTTGGAGATTGCCCCCGCCGCCCTGATGCGGTCCCCGACCCGAATGTGCCCATCCGTCAGTCCGCGCCGGGCAAGGGTTCCGGCATCGGAACCTTCCAGGACCCACAACGTCTCCGGACCGCCCTCTGCGGAACCTTGTACCGTGATGGTGACGTGCGGATTACGCCACCGAATGTCCACGACAACTCCTTCGACTTCTCCTACCGGCTGATTGAAAAACTCGCCCCGGCCATGGTGGGCATCGACCACGAGAGGCACCAGTAACGGCAGGGCAAGAATCACCCCCGACCAGGCGGACTTCAGTTTCATCTGCTTCAAATGATCCAGCCGGTCGGAATCAAGGCTGCCATCCGCCCGTCACGGCGAGGAGAACCTCGGCTCGCCGACGACGCGCGGGTCCGAAGCCGCATCGACCTCGCCGCTGCGGCGGTCCCAGGTGACGATCTGCAGATTGCCGTTGCCCCGGAGTTGGCGGCTGCGGGCCAAGTTATGGCCGAGACCTCGCAACGCCTCCTCTTCTTCGGCGCTGATTGCGTCCGGCTCGAACATGAGCCGGTCCGGGAAGTACTGGTGATGGAAGCGGGGATTGGATGCCATGGTGGCCGCATCGGCGCCTTCGACCCACGCCAGGCTCGCCAGGAAGACAATGGTGATGATCTGGCTGCCGCCCGGCGATCCGAGCAGCGCGACGCCGTCTTCGGTGCGCAGGATCGTGGGCGTCATGCTGGAGAGCATCCGCTTGCCCGGCTGGATGCTGTTGGCTTCGGCGCTGAGCAGTTGATAGCCGTTGGGCTGGCCGGGCTTCATGGAGAAATCGTCCATTTCATTGTTGAGCAGGACACCCGTCCCGGGAGCCATGAAGCCGCTGCCGAATCCGAAATTGATGGTCTGCGTGGCCGCGACCATGTTGCCATCCCGGTCGAGCACCGAGAAATGGCTGGTTTGCGGCCCGCCAAACGAACCGGCGGGCTGGACCCCCGGCAGGCTGTCGCTGGGCGTGGCCCGGTCGATGCGCAGGCTCGCCCTCTGACCCGCCGCGTAATACGGATGGGTCAGGCGATCAAGTGGAACGTCGATAAAGTCAGGGTCGCCCAGGTACGGCCCGCGGTCCCGAAAGGCACGGCGCATGATCTCGGTCAGCAGATGAACCCGCGTGACGCGATCCGCGCTCGCAAGGTCGTAGCCCGAGAGCATGTTGAACATGTTGATCAGCGCCACGCCGCCGGCCGATGGCGGTGGCGCGGTCGTGATGTCGACGTCGTGATACCTGCCGGTCAGCGGTTCCCGCTCCACCACCCGGTAATTCAGCAGATCCTCGGCGCTCCAGATGCCGCCCCCGCCTTGCACGCCGTCGACGAGCGTGTCGGCCACGGCCCCCCGGTAGAATCCGTCACGTCCCTCCCGGGCCAGCGTTCGCATCGTGGCGGCAAGATCAGGCTGCCTCAACAGCTCGCCCGCGGCCGGCACTTCCCCGCCGGGCGCGAACACCGCTCTCGCTCCCTCGCTCAGACTGCGCGCCTGGCGGGACAGCCGGCGAACCAATTCTTCGTAGGCCGGGAAGCCCTCCTCGGCATATCGTATCGCCGGCGCCAGCGAATCAGCGAGCGGCAGGCGGCCGTAGTTCTCGGCCAGGTGCACAAGCGCCGCGGGAAGGCCCGGTATTCCGGCGGCCAGCGGGCCGTTGCGGGACGCGCCCGGGACGGGATCACCGGCCTCGTCCAGGTACATGTCCGCGAAGGCCGCGCCGGGTGCCGTTTCGCGCCCGTCGACAAACACTTCGAGCCCGTCCGAAGCCCGATGCAGCAGGAAGAACCCGCCGCCGCCCAATCCCGACCCGTAGGGTTCCACTACCCCCAGAGCCGCGCTGACAGCAATCGCGGCGTCGAAGGCATTGCCACCCTGTTCCAGAACCTCGATGCCCGCCTCGCTGGCCAGCGGGTTCGCGCTCGCCACCGCGGCCCGGTTCGGCGTCTGGCCAAGGCCGGCCACCGCCCACAGCAGCAATACCGGAACCATCAGTGCGCGGCAGGAGCCCCGGACCGCATGTAGCGCGTTCAGCCTGTTCATTCCAATCAATCTCCGAACTTTTTCCTCAGTGCCTCGACCACGTGGGGCCTTACAAAGGCGGATACATCTCCTCCGAGCTGCGCGACTTCCCGCACCAGGCTGGAGGAAACGAACGTATATTTCTCCGTGGGCGTCAGGAACACCGTTTCCACATCCTCGGTCAACTGCCGGTTCGTGGCCGCGAGCTGAAACTCGTGCTCAAAGTCCGACACCGCTCTAAGTCCGCGGATGATCACACGCAGCCCATGGCTGCGGGCAAAGTCGACCGTCAGTCCCTCGTAGCCTGTCACCGTGACACTCGGCATGTCCCGAAAGGCTTCGCCGGCAAGTTCCAGACGTTCCTCCAGGCTGAACACCGGCGATTTGCCGGGATTGGCGGCGACGGCCACGACCACCCTGTCGAATAGGACAGCAGCGCGGTGCAAAAGGTCCTCGTGGCCCAGGGTCACTGGGTCGAAGGTCCCGGGATACATGGCCGCTACGTTCATCGTATGGAGGGATCGAGCAGGGAAAGTCGCTATTCTACTCCGCACCCGCCAGTCGGAGCAGCCCGAAAGCCACTCGGGCGGCGCTGCCCTGTTTCATCAATCGCGCACCCGGGACCGAAGCGATCGTTTCGTTCAGCGAGTGACCGCCGCGCTCCACCGGGCGTTCCACGTACACCAGGTGCCCGGGCCCGACCCAGGCAGGCAGCATTTCCAGGACCTGCGCCAGTCCCGTCGCGTAGGGCGGATCGACGAAGACGACATCGAATGCGCGCTGCGGGCGCGACGAAAGGAAATCCCGCGCATCCTCGTGAACGATCTGCGCCGCGGCTGCCAGGGTGCCAACGCGCTCCCTGAGCGCCCGCACCAAAACGGCATCTCGCTCCACAAACGTCGTTTCCGCAGCTCCGCGGGACAGTGCTTCCAGGCCAAGCACGCCCGTACCGGCAAACAGGTCCAGGCATTGCGCGCCCGCCAGAGTGGGGGCAAGCCAGTTGAACAGCGTCTCGCGCACGCGATCCGGCGTGGGGCGCACCCCGGTCCCCGCCGGAACCGCCAGCCTCCGGCCCCGCCAACGCCCGCCTACAATACGCACGCCGGTGGATTTTGCCCGCTTCCCGCTCTGCACCGCTCATCCCTTGCTGCCGCCTCCGGGGCGGACCCGGCGGCCAGTATAATGCCGCGATCATGATCCGATTCGAGAATGTGAGAAAGCGTTATCCCGCGGGCAGAGAAGCGCTTTGCGGGGTCACCTTCCGCCTCGAAAAGGGCGAAATGGCCTTTCTCACCGGTCCCTCGGGCGCCGGCAAGAGCACACTGCTCAAGCTCGTTGCGCTCATCGAAAGACCCACGCGCGGCACCGTGCTGGTGGCCGATCAAAACACCGCCCGCGTGCCGCGGCGCCGGATTCCGCAGTTTCGCCGACAGGTCGGCATCGTTTTCCAGGATCACAAGCTCCTGCACGACCGCACCGTGTTCGACAACGTCGCGCTGCCTCTGATGATCTCGTCGTTGCGGCGCCGGGAGCTGCGCGGAAGGGTGCGCGCGGCGCTGGACCAGGTGGGCCTGCTGCGCTACGAGAACCAGTTCCCGCTGTCCCTCTCCTCCGGCGAACAGCAGCGCGTCGGCATTGCCAGGGCGGTCGCCAGCCGGCCTCAACTGGTGATCGCCGACGAGCCCACGGGCAATCTCGACCCGCAGCTTTCGCTGGAGATCATGCGCCTGTTCGGGCGCTTCAACGACGTCGGGACCACCCTGCTCATCGCCACCCACGACCTGGAGCTGATCAGCCGGATGGGCTACCGGCGGCTCTACCTTGAAGCCGGAAGAATGGCGGGTCCGGCCGCGGAACCTGTCTGAAGGCTTGCTCATGGACGCGATCGCCCGCTACCTGACGCTGCATGCCGACAACCTGAAGGGTGCCGTTACCCGGGTGGCGGACCGGCCGCTGGGCAGCCTCATGACCATCCTGGTCATCGCCATCGCTCTCGTCGTGCCTGCCGGGCTTCGGGTGATGGTGGACAATGCACGCGCGTTGAGCGGTACCTGGCAAGGTGCTGCGGACTTTACGGTGTACCTGGAAATGGCCGTCGACGAACCGGCGGCCGAAGCGCTCGCCGGCCAAATCGGGGAACGGGACGACGTGGAGATGGCCGAACTGCTCGCCCGCTCCGACGCGCTGGCGGAGTTTCGCGCCTATTCGGGATTCGGGGAAGCGCTGGACCTGCTGGACGAGAACCCCCTGCCCCACGCGATCATCGTGCGGCCTGCCGGCACGGGCGCCGACCTTGACCGACTGGTCGAGGACCTGGATGCGCTGGAGGAAACCGCCCTGGTCCAGCTCGATACGGAGTGGCTGGAACGGCTGCGGGCGATCCTCGAACTGGCGCGCCGCGTGGTGGACGTGACCACAGTGCTGCTGGGCCTGGCCGTGATCGTGGTCATCGGCAACACGATACGCCTTGAGATCGGCAATCGCCGGGAAGAGATCGAAATCATCAAGCTGGTAGGAGGCAGCGACGGCTATATCCGCCGTCCCTTCCTGTACCTGGGACTGTGCTACGGCATTGGCGCAGGCGTCCTCGCGGCGCTGATCATCGTCCTCGGGCTCGGCCTGGTGGCCTCTCCCGCCCGCGCGCTGATGGAACTCTACGGATCGGACTACCGCCTGGCGGGCCTCAGCCCGGCGGATGCGGCGTGGTTGCTGGGGGCGGGCGGATTTTTCGGCTGGGCCGGCGCCGGAATCGCAGTCGCCCGGCATCTGCGGGAAATCGAGCCCAGTTGATCGCCAACCGGTTGATTTCGGTAGAAATTCGCCTTGACCGGACCGAAACTCAGCGCTGACAGTTGGGGCAGTAGTAGGTGGCCCGCTGCCCGATGGTGCGAACCCTGATGGGCCGCTCGCACCGGACACACGGTTCTCCCGACCTGCCGTAGGCATCCAGCGCGAGCTGGAAGTATCCGGGTTTGCCGTCGCCGCCGACGAAGTCCTTCAGCGTCGTCCCACCGGCCCGTATGGCCTCCCGCAGCACTTCTTCAACCGCATCGGCGAGGCGTTGCAGGCGCTTTCGGGACACGCGACCCGCCGGCCGTAAAGGGTGAATGCCGGCCCGGAACAGGGCTTCGTTGGCGTAGATGTTGCCCAGCCCCGCGACGATGCGGCCGTTCATCAGCAGGGTCTTGATCGCAACCCGGCGGCCGCGGGATATGCGCCAGAGGTAGTCGCCGCCAAAGTCGGCCCCCAGCGGTTCGGGACCCAGGTTTTTCAGCAGCCAGTGTGCATCTGGCGAAGCGGACCAGTGCAGGCTGCCGAAGCGCCTGGGATCGTTGAAGCGCAGTAGCGCCCCCGAATGGAACTGAATATCGACATGGTCGTGGCGGGCGGGCTCGGTGCGCCCGGGAAGGAATCGCAGGCTGCCCGACATGCCCAGATGAACGAGCAGCGTGCCGGCTTCGGTGGACATCAGCAGGTACTTGCCTCGGCGGGAGAGGTCCTGCACGGTCCGGTCGCGCAATCGCCGGTCGAGCGAAGGCTTGACCGGCCATCGCAGCCGCGGCTCCCGCACGGCAAGGGAACGGATCGTTTGCCCGACGACCAGGGGGTGCAGGCCGCGCCGGGTGGTCTCGACTTCAGGCAGTTCAGGCATGGAACAAATGGTTCATTGGAGAGAGATTCCGCATGGGATATAGTGGCATGTCTGCCGGGGAAGGAGTCATCGGGTGCTGCAGTTTGTCGCCGAATACTATTACGGGATTCTCGGGCTGGGATTCTGGGGTTACGTGATCGCGGGCGCGGTCGGCGTTCACATCACGCTGATCGCCATCACCCTGTACCACCATCGCGAACAGGCTCACCGGTCCGTCGACCTGCACCCGGCGCTGCGGCACTTTTTCCGCTTCTGGCTGTGGATGAACACGGGGGTCATCACCAAACAGTGGGTGGCCGTGCACCGCAAGCATCATGCCATGTGCGAGCGGGACGGCGACCCGCACAGTCCGCAGCTCGTCGGCCTCAGGACGGTGCTGCTGCAGGGCGCGGAGCTGTACCGGAAGGAGGCGCGCAATCCCGAGACCGTGGAGAAGTATGGCCGCGGCACGCCCGACGATTGGGTGGAACGGCATGTCTACAGCCGCCGGCCGAACCTGGGGATCACGTTGTTGTTCTTCGTGGTCGTGTTCCTGTTCGGCCTGCCGGGCATCGCGCTGTACGGGTTTCAGTTGATCACCATGCCCCTGCTGGCCGCGGGGATCATCAACGGGCTGTCCCACGCCAGGGGCTACAGGAACTTCGAGACCGACGACGCCTCCACCAACCTGTGGCCACTGGCGGTGTTTGTCGCCGGAGAAGAGCTGCACAACAACCATCACGCGTTCCCCAGTTCCGCCCGATTCTCCCAGCACCCGTGGGAGATTGACCTGGGCTGGTGGCACCTGCGGCTGTTCGCGGCCCTCGGGCTTGCCCGGATCCGGCGCGTGGCCCCGAAACCGGAACTGGTGGAGGAGGCCTCGAGTCCGGATATCGAAGCCCTGCGCTCCATACTCATCAATCGCATGCACGTGCTGCGGCACTATCGGAAGAGTGTGACGTTTCCCGTGCTTCGCGGCGAGATCCGCAAGTACAAGGGCAAGGCGAGGGCGCCGGTCCGCCGGGCAAAGCGCTGGCTGACCCGCCATCCCAGCCTGCTGGACAATCAGTCGAAGGAGCGGCTGGCGGAATTGTTGGAGAAGTATCCCAGCCTGAAGACGGTGATGGAGTACCGCAACGAGCTGAAGGCGCTCTGGGAGACGACCGACCTGAGCAACGAACGGCTGCTGGCGGAGCTCGTGCAGTGGTGCAGCCGGGCCGAGGCAAGCGGCATCAAGGCGCTTGAGGAATTCGCGGCGTACCTGAAGTCGTTCCGTCCGAGCCCGCGGCTGGCGGGGTAAGAGCAACCGGGCGGTCCGCAAGTGCCGCCGTGACGCTCTGTTGTCCGACGCATTGATGCACGGCGCCCTGACGCTTGATACGGCGTGACGACCGACGCCCGAAGGGCTACTTGATCTTCGTTTCCTTGTAGATGACGTGCTTGCGTACGCGCGGGTCGTACTTCTTCACTTCCATCTTCTCGGGGTGAAGGCGCTTGTTCTTTGTGGTGGTGTAGTAGTGCCCGGTCCCCGCCGTGGACCGCAGCCTGATTTTCTCTCGCACGGCTCCCTCCTCCCGCTAAATCTTCTGGCCCTGCTCGCGCAGTTCCTGCACGACCTGCTCGATGCCCCGCTTGTCGATGATTCGCAAGCCCTTGTGCGAGACCTTCAGCTTGACGAACCGCTGCTCGCTCTCCAGCCAGAATCGCTGGGTATGGAGGTTCGGCAGAAAGCGCCGCCGGGTCTTGTTGTGGGCGTGCGAAACGTTGTTGCCCGCCATCGGGCGTTTGCCGGTTACCTGGCACACTCTCGACATTGGAAGGCTCCCCAACAGAGGCTCGGCAATGGAGGCGACGCACTATACCCGCTGAACACGGCTATATCCAGCCCCGCTCGGCCAGTGAGACGTGCCCGTCGCGGGTCACGACCAGGTGATCCAGCAGGCGGATATCCACCAGCGCCAGCGCTCGCCCAAGCTTCAGCGTGATGCCGCGGTCCGCCTCGCTGGGCTCGGAGACTCCGGAGGGATGGTTGTGCCCGAATATCACTGCCGCGGCGTTGTGATGAAGAGCACGCTTCAGGACTTCACGGGGATAGACGGCGGCGCCGTCCACCGTTCCGCGAAACAGTTCCTCGTAGCGGATCAACCGATGACGCGTATCGAGGAACAGGCAGCTGAACACTTCGTGGGGCAAGTCCGCCAGCCGGGCGCGGAAGAACCGCACCGCGTCCTCGGGCGCGCTCAGCGCACCCCGGTGGGGCACCGGCGCCTCCAGGTGCCGGCGGCCGGACTCCAGCGCAGCCTTGATGCGGGCGATCCTGGCGGGCCCCAGACCCGGCGACTGTTTCAGAATGGTTGGGCTGGCCGTCAGCACGCGGCTCAGATCGCCGCAGGTGCGCAGCAGCCGGTGGCTCAACTGAAGCGCATCCTCGCGGGCGGTACCCTGCCCCAACAGCACGGCGAGCAGTTCGCCGTCCGTAAGGCTTCGCGCGCCGTTCCTCAGCAATTTTTCCCGGGGCCGCTCCGACGGCGGCCAGTCACTCAATCCCACGTTCGCTCCACTGCAAGGGTCCCGGAGAATCTTCCACGGCTTCGAGTCGTTCGGCAGCAGGTGAATCAGGCGATTTTCTCCATAAATGCAGCCAAAAGGCCGACATCGTGCAGTGGCAAAGCGCCGATTCAGCGGATATGCTGAACGGCCACCATGTCTGAGAGTCAGGAAAGCGGGATCCGGATTCTTCTCGGCGTGACCGGAGGTGTCGCCGCCTACAAGAGTCCCGAACTGGTGCGCCGCCTTCGGGAAAGGGGCGCGCAGGTGCAGGTCGTGTTGACGCCGGGCGCAGCCAGGTTCGTGTCGCCGCTGACCTTCCAGGCGGTGTCGGGCCGCCGGGTCCGCGACGATCTCTGGGATGAAGGCGCCGAAGCCGCGATGGGCCATATCGAACTGGCCCGCTGGGCCGACCTGGTGCTGGTGGCGCCCGCCACCGCGCATTTCATGGCCTCCCTGACCGCGGGTCTGGCGGACGGGCTGCTGAGCACGCTGTGCCTTGCGTCCCAGGCGCCGGTATTGCTGGCGCCGGCCATGAACCAGGCCATGTGGCAGCATCCGTCGGTACAGGCGAACCGCCGGGTGCTGGAAGAGCGCGGGGTCCGGATTCTCGGTCCGGCCCAAGGCGACCAGGCCTGCGGCGAGGATGGCCCGGGCCGCATGGTGGAGCCCGACGAAATCGTGGATACGGTGTTCGCCGAACCGGTCGACATCGGTTCGCAATCCCTGAAGGGGTTGCGAACGGTGATTACCGCCGGGCCCACCCGGGAACCCATCGACCCGGTGCGCTACATCACCAACCGTAGCTCCGGCAAGATGGGATATGCGCTGGCGGCAGCGGCCCGTCGGGCGGGGGCCGACGTCGTTCTCGTGAGCGGACCCGTTGCCGTGCCCACACCGCGGGGCGTCCGCCGGGTGGACGTGGAAACGGCCGAGGAAATGTACGCAGGCGTGCACCAGTGTATCGGCGATGCGGACATCTTCATCGGTTGCGCAGCCATCTCGGACTACAAGCCGGACTGCATCGCCGAGCAGAAGATCAAGCGAACCGGCTCGACCCTGAACCTGCAGATGGTGCGATCGCCGGACACGCTCGCAAGCGTGGCGGCACTGGAGGGTCGGCCCTTCACCGTGGGATTTGCCGCGGAGACGCAAAATCTCAGGGAGAACGCCCGACACAAGCTGATCAACAAGGGGCTGGACATGATCGCAGCCAACCGCGTCGGACGCGACTGCGGGTTCGACCTGGAGACGAATTCGCTTACCGTGCTCTGGGAAGGCGGGGAAGCGGTCCTGGAGCAGGCGCCGAAGACGGTCGTGGCCGCGCGGCTGATTCAGCTCATCGCCGAGCGCTACCGTGAGATGCACGCGGAACTGAGTTCCACGCAGGCGGGCTGAGCGGGCGCGGCTTCCACGGGCAGGGTCTCCGGGAACCACTGATGGGAGCGTCGTCCACGCGCCGGGTGCGCCTGAAGGTGCTGGATCCGAAGATCGGCAGGGAAATTCCACTGCCGAAACGAAGTACCGACGGATCTGCGGGCGTAGACCTGCGGGCGTGCCTGGATGCGCCGTTGATATTGTCGCCCGGCGAGACCGAGCTGATCCACACCGGCATCGCCATTCACATCGAAGATCCCGGGCTGGCCGCGGCGATCCTGCCCCGCTCGGGTCTCGGGCACAAGCACGGGATCGTGCTGGGCAACCTGGTAGGACTCATCGACTCCGACTACCAGGGAGAGCTGCTGATCTCCTGCTGGAACCGCGGCTCGCAGCCATTCCGGATCGAGCCCGGCGAACGCATCGCGCAGCTGGTCATCGTGCCCGTGGTCCAGGCCGATTTCGAAGTGGTGGAGTCCTTTGCCGAGAGCTCGCGCGGCGCGGGCGGTTTTGGCCACACGGGTACCCGCTAAACGGTACGACCAAGGCGTCCGTGCCGGGTGCTGCCGGTACTTGAGCAGACCCGGCGGTGCAGTGACAGGTTATGGCCGTACCGAGGCCATGGCCGGGCCACGGCAGGGAGAGCCGGCTACTCGGCTCCGTAGCGCGCCCGATAGGCGCGCATAGCGGGTAGATGGCGGGCAAAGTCCGGACGTTCGCGAATGTGGGCGACCAGGTCGTCCAGCGAGACGATACTGAGAACCGGGATCCCCACCCGGTCTTCCAGTTCCCGCACTGCCGAGAGCCGGCTTCCCGTGGCCACCTCCTGCCTGTCCAGCGCAACCAGTACTCCCGCGGGAACGCCGCCGACCGCTTCGATGATCTGCATGGCCTCGGTAACGGCGGTGCCGGCGGTAATCACGTCGTCGACGATGAGGACACGGCCTGCAATGGCAGCGCCGATGCACGAGCCGCCTTCGCCGTGGTCCTTGGCTTCCTTGCGGTTGTACGCGAACGGGCAGTCCAGG
>JAJDWR010000059.1 GCA_022825505.1 Gammaproteobacteria bacterium
CGTCGACGCGGTCACCGGGCAATCGATATTTCTGGAAGGCCACCGGCAAAACACGGCGATGTTCGCCGATGCCAGGGCGAGCGCCGACCTCGGCGGCTTCGAGGGGCTGACCGCGGCCCTGGTGTATCAATTGTTCGTACCCCTGCTGCTGATCGCCCTCGGCCATGGCCTGATCATTCGCGAGCGCGAAGAGAACACTCTGGCGCCGTTGCTGGCCCAGGGCGTGACGGGAATTGAATTGTACGCGGGCAAGTGGATTGCCCTGGCGGGAGTTGCGCTGGCGCTGCTGTTGCCGCTGGCCGCCGTGTCGGCTGCGGCTGTCGCCGGAGGCGGCTCGCTGACGGCAAGCGCGGGAATCATCGGCCTCTATGCGCTCTATCTGCTCGTCTGGTGCGGTCTGATCCTGCTGGTTTCGGCCCTGGTGCGGTCGCGTGCATTCTCCCTCGGCGTTCTGGCGCTGTGCTGGCTCGGCGCCGCCCTGATCGTCCCGCGCATGGCCGTCGAATCCGCCAGCACGGTCATGCCCATTCCGGGGAAGCTGGAGACCGACCTGCGAATGCAGGAAGAGTTGCGCGTAGTCGGCGATGGCCACTACGCCGACGCGCCGCAATATCTGCAGCTTCAGGCGAATCTGCTGGCGCAATACGATGTCGAACGCGTGGAAGACCTGCCGGTCAATTTCCGGGGCGCCGTCGCGGAGGCCGCGGAAGCCGGAATGGCGGAGGTGATGAACAGATATGCCGAGGAGCGCATGGCGCTCGAGGCGCGCCAGGCCCGGTTCGCCGAATACTTCGGCTGGCTTTCGCCGGCCGTTGCGGTTTCGGCGGGCTCCCGCGCGCTGGCGGGAACCGATCTGGCGACTCACCATCGATTTCTGCGCGAAGCCGAGGAAGTGCGCTTCGATTTCGTGCAGGGCCTCAATCGTGCCCATGTCGAGCGACTCGCGTATGGCGTTGACATGAATCGCAACATCAATGCCGAAGCCTCACAGCGTGCCCGCATATCGGCCGAAAACTGGAACGTGCTCGATGAGTTTTCCTTCCGGCCCGCCGCGGCCGGCGAACGCCTGACTCGCGCCGGCGCGCCCCTGGCCATGCTGTTCGCCTGGTTCCTGTTGCTGACGGCCGGCGGCATCCACGCAGCGCGAAAGATGCAGCCATGACCGGGCTGATCCGGGAAGTCCGCTTCCTTTCGAGTGACCGGGCGGCCTTGCTCTGGCTGGGAATCGCGGTCCTCGTCGCTACCCTGTCGGTGGTTTTGGGGCTGCGCGAAATCGCCTCGCAACGCACGGTCCTGAACGAATTGATCGAAATCGACCGCGTCGAACGGGAAGTGGTGACGGGACAGTACCGGGACTGGGGCAATGCGGCCTATTACACTTTCCACCTGACCTACGATTCGCCGTCGGATTTCGCATTTGCTGCGCTGGGCCAGCGCGACACTTCTCCCTGGAAGCACAATATCCGCGCCATCGCACTGGAAGGGCAGATTTACGAGACCGACGCGGAAAATCCCGACTTTGCCCTGATCGGCCGTTTCGACTTCGCGTTCGCCGCGAATCTGCTCGCCCCGCTATTGCTGATTCTCCTGTTGCACGATCTGCGCTCCGCGGAGCGCACCGCAGGCCGCTTTGAATTGCTCAGCGCGACAGCGGCAGTCCAGGGCAGCCCCTGGTTCGCGCGGGCGGTCCTGCGCGTCGGCGCGTTGGCGATGTGCCTGATCGCTCCACTCTGGGCCGGCGGTCTGCTTGCCGGAACGGGCGCTTCGGACCTGGCGCTTGCAAGCCTTATCGTGGCCTTGCACATCGGATTCTGGTGGGGCGTTTGCGCATTTGTCGACCGGTTTGGCCGCAGCAGCCCGGTCAACCTGACCGTGCTGATCGGCGCCTGGCTGGCCCTCGCCGTAATCGTCCCGGCGGCTATCAAGCTCTCGGTGGAGGCCGCCGTACCGCTGCCGGATGGAGGCGACATCCTCCTTACCCAAAGAGAGGCGGTGAACGACGCCTGGGACCTGCCCAAGTCCGATACGATGGAGCCGTTTGTGGAGCGCCATCCCGAATGGGCGGATTACACGGAAGTCAGTCAGACTTTCGAATGGAAGTGGTATTACGCTTTCCAGCAGGTCGGCGACCAGACAGTCGAGCCACTGTCGCTGGCTTATCGGGAAGGCCGTATCGGACGCGACCGCCTTGCGGGAATGTACGCCTGGCTGTCTCCGCCCGCGCTCGCCGAACGAGCCCTGCAAGCTGTCGCAGGTACGAATCTGGCGGCCTCGCTGGCCTATGAACAACGCGTGCGCGACTTTCACGCCGCCATCCGGAACTACTACTATCCCGGGCTGTTCCGCGATGAAGTCTTCTCGGATGCGAGCATCGCGCAGCGGCCTGAATTCCGCGGCTCAGAAAATCGGATCGAGCGATAGAAGCAATCGTTCACCAACTCCATGGGGAGATCGGTGAACGACACCGCCAAAGCACTCGTTCCACGCGCCACCCTTCAGTAACGACCAGTGGCCTGTGGTCAATTGCCGGATCTGCCGGTTCGCCTGGACGGGGGGCGCCATGGTATCGAGATCGGCCAAAACGGCCCAGTCGACATCGCTGTTGGGAATCCATTCCGTGCCCGATCCGCTGAGCGTGATCAACATGCGGCAAGGCACATGATCCACATGAAATCGCGGGCACATGGGGGCGCTCAGCGTTTTGAGTCGAACACCGACCCGCTCACAGTGCATGAGCTCGCCCAACAGTTCGCTGGCCTCGGCGATTTGATCGAGCAGCGCAGCATGCACGTCGCCGTCGATTGTCGCCGGCAGCTCACTCGCCGGGGCTTCGGGATCATCGGCAGGCTGGATCCATCGCAATCGCGGAGCCTGACGCGAACGGATCAAACGCTTTGCCAGGGCTTCACAGGTTCTCGCTTGCGGGCGTGACACGCTGACGATTTCCACATCCTCGTCATAGATCGCTGCAAAGTCGCCCAGCTGATCACTGATTACCTGTCGCATCAGACGTCTGCCTCCTCGAATTCGCGAATCCATAGTGGGAACGGGTCCGGGAACCGTTTCCAACTATCCGGGCCGGCAACAAGCTCTTTCTCATTCAGAAGGCATGCATCCAATGCCCGACTTGCCTGTTCTTCATCGAGGGCCTGCCCAATGAAGACAATCTCCTGACGCCGATCACCGAAAGGCGGTTCGCACTTGCTTTCGATCGCCGCCCTGTGTTCCATGTGTTCAGGCCACTCATCCTCAGGCACCGCTGACCAGAACAGGCCTGCATATCCGTGATTCATGATGCCGCCTGCCTGAGACCATGAACCCGCCTGATCGAAACGTGAAGCCAACCAGAAGTAACCTTTCGATCGAACCAGGTTGCCGTGACGCCAACCCCTTACGAGAAAGTCGTACAGTCGCTGGGGGTGAAACGGCCTGCGCGCCCGGTAGACGAAGCTACCGATACCGTATTCCTCGGTCTCCGGCACGTGTTCGCCACGAAGTTCCACCAGCCAGCCGGGCATGTTCTCGGCCTCGGCCATATCGAACCTGTTTGTACCGAGAATGGCGACTGGCTCGATCTTTCCGTGGTCCGCGACGAGCACCTCGGCGCCGGGATTGAGGCGACGCAGTGTGGCGAGGAGCGCGTGAGTTTGAGAGGAATCGAGCAAATCGGTCTTTGTCACCACGATGACATTGCTGAACTCGACCTGGTCGATGAGGAGATTGGCGATATTGCGTTCGTCCTCCTCGCCGACCTCCATGTTCTGTTCCTTGAGGGTTTCAGCCTCTTCCATCAGCCGTGGAAAATTGTAGGCGTCGACGACGGTAACCATGGTGTCAAGCCGGGCTACCGACGACAGCGAGCGGCCCAGTTCATCCTCGAACGTAAATGTTTCCGCCACCGGCAACGGCTCGGAGACACCGCTCGATTCGATGAGGAGGTAGTCGAACCGTCGCTCGTCTGCCAGGCGCGCCACCTCGACAAGCAAATCCTCCCTGAGCGTGCAGCAGATGCAGCCGTTGGTCATCTCGACGAGCTTCTCATCCACTTGCTGGAGCGACACGTCCTCCCGGAGGAAATCGGCGTCGATGTTGACCTCTCCCATGTCGTTCACAATAACCGCGACCCGCAGGCCTTCACGATTGTTGAGAACATGATTCAGGAGCGTCGTCTTGCCGGCGCCAAGAAACCCTGACAACACGGTTACGGGTAGAGATGATTCCATGCCTGCCTCCAGAACTGTGTTACGTTATAACATATCTCCGGTGGGCAAGGTTTCAAGTCTGTCCCGCCAGATGATGCACGAGTGCACCTTGCAGCGGGTACGTGAATCGGCGGGAGGGAACTTTCGCCTGGACCTATCCGCGGGACCAGGTTTCCGCAAGCATGTAGAGCGAACTCAGGATCACGATGATCGAGCCCCCCTGGATCCACAGGTAGCGGTAGATTTCGCTCTTGAACTCGGCCAGTGTAGCCGTCTGCCTGGCGTGGCTGACGGTGCTCACGATAACCTCGGCATGCAAATGGGATCATCGAAAGTGTAACAGACGGAGTGTCTTCAATTGAATCGGCCATCGACAGACTACCGGCTCGTCATCGAATTCTGGTTCGGCGAACTGCCCATGCAACCGGACAGCCTGGCTGACCGGCAAAAGCTCTGGTACGGCGTGGACGCCGCGACCGACACGTTGATCAGGGATCGCTTCGGAGCCATGGTGGAGGGCGCCGTCGCCGGATCGTACCGAAGCTGGGAGACCCAGGCCCTGTCCCGGCTAGCGCTGATCGTCGTTCTGGATCAGTTCACCCGCAATATTCATCGGGGCCGCGCCGGCGCATTCGACGGCGACGCCCGCGCGCTTCGTCTCGCGCTGGACGCCATCGACCGCGGCATGGACCGCGAGGTCGATCCGATCGCGCGAGGCTTCTTCTGCCTGCCGTTGCAGCACGCCGAGGACCTTGCCGTCCAGGAGCGCTCCGTGCGCGTCGCGGAGCGTTTCGATGCCGAGTGCCTGGCCGCATTCGGAAATTACCCGGCGGCTCTGGCGCGTTATGCCCGCGAACACCGGGACATAGTTGCCCGCTTCGGCCGCTTTCCGCATCGCAACGAGGCGCTGGGCCGGGAGTCCACGGAGGACGAACTGGCGTACCTAGCCGGAGATGCGCCCTCCTACGGCCAAGCCTACGCCGAGGATTGAATGGCCTCAAATCCTGTCCTCAGCGCCGGGTGCCGTTACAGGCAGTGTCGGTTTGAAGTGTGAATCGGGTATGCCGGTGGACGGATTCGAACCGCCGACCCACGCATTACGAATGCGTTGCTCTACCGCCTGAGCTACACCGGCAAAGATCGGGCGCAGGCGGCACATTATCCTTTTTCTTGGCCGTCATGCCCATAGGTTTCTATGCAATGAGCCGCGGGTCCGCATGATGGCCTCCGCTACCTCCAGCCAAGCGCGGAGTCTTGTCTGACGACTCCAACGCCCTTCATCGCGAAATACACCGCATTTCTGCCGAATTTGCCCAGATTCAAGGCTTACGCCGGCAACTCTGCCCCGATTAGGCTGCATTTCAACCCTTTTCCGGGAGCAGCCGCATGATCCGTTGCCGCGGATTTACATTACTGGAACTGCTGATCGTGCTCGTGGTCGCCGCGGTGCTGGCCGCTGTGGCCATTCCCGGCCTCGATTCCTTCATCCTGAACGCACGCCGCACGTCGGACGTCAACGGATTCGTCACCGCCGTGCAACTGGCTCGCGGCGAAGCGTTCAAGCGCGGGCGCCCGGTTGTATTGTGCAAGACGGCCGACGGCACGAGTTGCGGCGGCTCGGACGTGGATTTCGACCGGGGCTGGATGGTGTTCGTCAATGACGACGGCGACAACCCGCCGCGCCGTGACGCCGGCGAACCGCAACTGTATTCGTATCACCCCGCAACCACGGGAAGCATCACGGCCAATCGGCGACTGTTCGAGTTCCGGCCGTTCGGTCGGCGAAGCACCAACGGCACGGTGACCTTCTGCGATCGCCGCGGCGCGGAACAGGCGCGGGCGGTGGTCGTCAGCTTCACCGGCCGACCGCGGGTCACCCGCAACGGCCCCGGAATGCCTGCCCTGGCCTGCGAATTCTGAGCGCGCGGCTGTGCAGAGCGGTCTCACCCTGATAGAAACGCTGGTCGCGCTGGTGGTGCTGTCCGTCGGCCTGCTCGGCATCGCCGCCCTGCAGGTTCAGGGCATGGGCGCCGGACGGAGCGCCCATTACCGAACTCACGCGGCCAACCTGGCTGCGGACATGGCGGAGAGAATCCGGAGCAACCCGCTGGGACTGGACGCGTACGCCGGGTCCGGCAGCGACAACCGCTGCGCCGCCGCTGCGGGAGACGGGCTCGACTGCACGCCCGCACAGATGGCCGCTCACGACCTGTTCCTCTGGGACCGGGCGATTCGTAGCAGCCTCCCCGAGGGCGATTGGGACATTCAGGTCGATTCGGGATCGGTACCGCCGGGATATCGCCTTGAAGTCTCCTGGGTTGAGCCCCGGCACGGTGAACTCGAGTACGGGCTCTCGATAAGGGCATCGCAATGATGGCGCCGCGGCGACAGGCTTGCACGGATACTCCCGCTTCCCGTCGCGTCAGCCCGCCGGCTGCCGGGGGGAGAGCGATTTCGCGCCGGGCGCCGGAGCGCCAGCAAGCGTCATGCAGCGGCGGCATGACGCTGATCGAGTTGCTGGTGGCGATGGCGCTCGGCGCATTCCTGCTCCTGGGCGCGATGACCGTATTCACGCAGGGACAGGCGGCATTCCGGGTGAATGAATCCACGGCGCGCTTGCAGGAGAACGCCAGGCTGGCACTGGCTTTGCTGGAGGACGATCTGCGAATGGCGGGGCATTTCGGACTCACGACGCGCCCGGGCGACATCGCGAATCGCGCCCCGGCCTCGCAGCCGGTGCCTCCCGGGCTTGGCGTTCGCAACGATTGCGGGCGCAACTGGGCGATCGACCTCGATGCGCCGGTCGCGGGTACCGGCAACAGCTTCGGATGGGCCGGATGCTCGCCTTACCGGCAAGCTCAGCCCGGCTCCGATACGTTGGTAGTACGACGCACCAGCGAGGTCGCCACACCCCCGGTTTCGTTGCGCCGAGGCACGCTCTATGTGCGAACCGCGCGCTTCGGGCGCGGGGTCATTTTCGACGGCGGGGCGCCGCCCGCGAATCCGCCGGCGACGCAGTTCCGGTCCTATCAACTCTTGAGCCGGGGCTACTACGTCAGCCAACGCTCATCGCTGGACACGCCCGGCAATCCGGTTCCGTCATTGCGCATAAAGACGCTGGCGGGCAGTTCTCTTGGCGCGAGGATCGTCGATCAGGAGGTCGTTCCGGGCGTCGAGGACCTTCAGGTCCAGTTCGGCGTGGATACGGACCGGGCCGGCGAGTCAGGCCGGGGTTCGGTGAATCGTTACGTCAATCCGGGGGACCCGCTGCTCGATCCGGACGATCCGGCGTTCCTGCCGGAGGCCCGGGTTCTGGCGGTGCGGGTCTGGGTGCGCGTGCGCGCGGAACGGCCCGAACAAGGGTTCACCGACTCGGAGGAATACGTCTACGCGGACCAGGATCGACCGGCCCCGAACGACGCGTATCGGCGTACGGTCGTGACCAGGACAATCCAGTTGCGCAACACGAGGCCGTCGTCGTGATGGCCACTCCACTGAACAACCGCCGGCAAGCGGGCGTCGCGCTCGTCGTCGCGCTGGTGGTGTTGGTGGCCGTTACGGTGGTCACCACATCGGCCATGAGCACGGCGACGATGCAGATCGTCATGGCGGGCAACGTCACCTCCTACGATCTTGCATTCCAGGCGGCCTCGTCCGGCATCGACCTGGCCATTGCCAGGGGTGGCTTCAGCGTGGAGTCGCCGGGCGCGCTCCCCTTCACCCAGCTCGGCGATGGCGCCGCCACCGAGGCCGCGATCGTTTTTTCGGAGTCGACATCCGTCCCGGGCGCGGCTTTCAGCCTGGGAGAGGGCTTCGCGGGGCTACAAGCGTTTCATTTCGAGATCACGGCCGTCGGCACGGGGCCTCGGAATGCCGTCTCTACACAGCGCCAGGGCTTCTACGTTCTGGGACCGGGCGAGGCGCCCGCTCCCTGACGGACCCGGCGTCATAGGCAATTTCGCATGCTGACCTGCAACAGATACCAGCGCCCAAAGACCAGCCCGTCCGGGATGGCATCAATCGCACTCTGCGCGATGCTCGCCGCAACGCCGGCCGTGTGCGACGACACGGAACTGTTCGTCACCGATACCCGCCGATTTCCGGATGCCAGGCCTAACGTGTTGTTGATTCTGGACACGTCCGCCAGTCTGGCCCAGGCCGTCGAGACCCAGGAACGCTACGATTCGGCGGTTCAGTACACGGGCCACTGCGATGCTTCGCGGGTCTACTGGCGCACGGGCGTCGGAGCGCCGCCGCAATGCTCGACCGACCGCTGGTTCGAACGCACGGCGCTGGTTTGCCGGAACACTCTGGACGCGTTCGACCAGGGCAACGGCGGCCACATCGATCGCTTCGCCCGGTTCGATGCGGCCGGGGGCGGCCGCTGGGAGCACCTGAACGAACAGGACAAGAGCCTGCCGGTGGAGTGCGAAGACGATGGCGGAAGTCACGGCGACGGCACCGACCCTCTTGCCGTCTTTGCCCGTAACGGCGACGCCGGTTCTCCCTGGAGCACCGATCCGCGCGACGAGATTGCCTGGGGCCAGCGACCGGCGGACCGGCGCTACACCGTCTACGACGCCAATTACCTCAATTGGTACCACGGCCCGCGCCCGGTTCCGGGAACTCGCCACCTCGTGTTGAAGGAAGTCGCGAGGACCCTCCTCACGCAGGTCGATGGCGTAAACGTCGGCCTGATGGCGACCAATTTCGACCAGGGCGGATCGGTCCTGCATGCGATCGAAGACATCGGCACCGCCCGGGCCACGCTGATCGACACCGTCAGCGGGCTGACGGCGGCGGGCGGATCGCCGCTCGCTGAAACGCTGTACGAGGCTGGGCAGTATTTCGCGGGCCGTGCCGTGGACTACGGCGACGGGCATGGATCGCAGGTCTCCGTGGTTGAGTCACGCGACTCGAACAGCGGCGGTGCCGGCTACGCGTCGCCCATGGGGCTGGCGTGCCAGAAAAACTTCATCGTGCTGCTGACCGACGGCGTCCCCACTCAGGATGTTGATGCCGACGCCAGCATCGCTTCCCTGCCCGGCTTTTCCGACGCGGTGGGTTCGGCTTGCGACGGGACCGGCGACGGCGCCTGCCTGGACGACATGGCAGCGTACCTGTTCGCGGCGGATCTGGATCCGTCCCGTCCCGGCAAGCAGAACGTGATCACCTACGTGGTCGGCTTCACCGCCGACGATCCGCTGCTTCGAGCCACTGCGGTACGTGGCGGCGGCGCCTATTTCACCACCGCGGAGAGAGCGTCCCTCCAGGCCGCGCTGACCAACGCGGTCACGTCGATTCTGGAAACGCAGACTGCCTTTGCCGCGATGACCGTGCCGGTGGACCGCTTCAACCGGCTGCGCAACGGCGACGAACTGTACCTGGCGGTGTTTCGCCCCACCGTCAACGCACACTGGCCGGGCAACATCAGGAAGTACCGATTGCGCGGTTCCGACGGGGCAATCCTGGATGCCCGGAACCAGCCCGCCATCGACCCCGGAAGCGGGTGGTTCGTTTCCGATTCCCGCAGCTTCTGGTCCACCGGGGCCGACGGCGAGGACGTGGCCCTGGGCGGCGCAGCGGGGCAGATTCCCGAGCCGGCGTCGCGCCACGTCTATACGTACCTGGGCGAGCCCCAACTCACCCATCCAGACAATGCGCTGCAACTCTCCAACGGGCTGATCGACGAGGCGTTGCTGGGTATCGGCGACCCGGGCGATCCTACGCGGGATGAAGTCATCGACTTCATTCGCGGTTCTCTCACCGCACGCACCCGGCGGCCTGGCGAACGGTCGTCGCGCATGGGGGACCCGCTCCACGGCAAACCGGTGGCAGTAACCTACGGCGGTACGGTCGGCAACCCCGATCCGACGGATCAGGTTGTCTATGCCGCCACGAACGACGGGTTCCTCCACGCGATCGACGCGCCAACCGGCGCCGAGCACTGGGCGTTCATTCCTCCGGAATTCCTTGAGGACCAGTTGGTCCTCCATGCCAACGAGGCGACCCCCGACAAGCATTACGGCATCGACGGGACGATCCGCACCCACGTCCAGGCCGATAGTGGCGGCGTCATCGAGCCGCTGGAGGGCGAACGCGTGTACCTGTTCTTCGGCATGCGTCGCGGCGGCAGCTCGTATTACGGGCTGGATGTCTCCCGACTCGACTCCCCGCAAGTACTGTGGCGGCTCGACTCTGCCGCACTGCCGGGCCTGGGGCAGACCTGGTCAACGCCCGTGGCGGCACGTGTCCGGATCCAGGGGGCCGGGCAAAACGCTCAGTCGCTGGTACTGATTTTCGGCGGCGGCTACGACCCGACCCAGGACAGGATTGAGGGCAGTACCGATGTACAGGGCAACGCCCTCTACATCGTCGATGCCCTGGACGGCAGCCTCCTCTGGCACGCCGCTCCGACCGGCTCGGATTTCGACACCAACGACATGCATTATTCGATTCCCGCCGATGTGCGGGTCATCGACCTGGACATCGACGGATTCGCGGACCGGTTCTATGTGGCCGACATGGGCGGTCAGGTCTGGCGCTTCGACGTATTCAACGGCCGGCCCGCTGCCAGCCTGATCAGCGGCGGCGTGATCGCCCGCCTCGGCGGAGCGCCGGACGCCGCGCCCACAGCGGCAGAGTCGCGCCGCTTCTACTACGCCCCGGACGTAGCCCTGGCGGGAATCGGCACCCAGCGATTCATCCACATCGGTATCGGCTCGGGACATCGCGCGCGCCCCAACAGTCTTGCCACCCATGACCGCTTTTTCGCCTTGCGGGACCATGCCGTCTTCGAGTCGCTCACGCAGCGCGAGTATGCCGCCATGACGCCGATCACGGCCGACGACCTGGTCGATATCACCGACAACCTGCGCGAGTCCATCCCGTTCGGCAGCCCAGGGTGGCGGCTTGAACTCAACGACGGCGGCTGGCGCGGAGAAAAGGTCCTGGCAGAGAGCCGAACCTTCAACAACCAGGTTTTCTTCACGACCTTCACCCCCGCGGCCGGAGCGCAAGGCAGCCTCGACAATTGCCAGCCGCAAATCGGTACCAACCGACTCTACGTCGTGAACCTCTTCAACGGCGATCCCGTACGCAACCTCAACCGCCTGGGCGAGGACACCCAACCCACTGAAGAAGATCGATCCGTCGAAGTCCCCGGATCGATACCCGGCGAGGCCGTATTCCTGTTTCCTCCCCCCGACGATCCCGAATGCGTCGGCCCCGAATGCGCACCACCGCCGCTGGTGTGCATCGGGTTGCATTGCCTCCCGACCGACTTCGATAACGCCCCAGTTCGCACCTACTGGCGACAGGAGCCCGGATAATGAACATGGGCCGGATTCGCGGATTTACGCTCATCGAGCTGATGGTGGTCCTGCTGATCGTAGGCATCCTCAGCGCCGTCGCCGTCCCGACCTACCGCCAGTACGTCATCCGCGCTCAACGCACCGAAGCCAAGACAGCGTTACTGCGGTTGGCCGCGAACCAGGAACGCCACTACCTGCAGAACAACACCTATACCAACGACCTGGCGTTGCTGGGATTCGCCACCGGTGTCAGCGAAAACGGCGTCTACACGCTAAACGTCCCCATTGCCGATACCACCACCTATCAAGCCATCGCTGTACCAACGCCAGGCGGCGGTCTGAATGACATCGACATGAGCCAGGACGAAGCGTGCGCAAGATTTACCATCGATGCCGCCGGCCAGCGCAGCGCCTTCCCCGACCCCGATGGCATCTGCTGGTAGCAATTCAGCGCCAGGTTATCAGCAAGGCGCGCGCAGCAGACCACAAAAATTTTGGCGGCAATAGGGTTCAATGAACTACAATTGCCGACGAATTCGGTAAGGAGAAATGTTGTGGACGACAAGCTGTTTCAAGAGCTTGATGAAAACCTGAGAGAGGCGGTGAATGTGGTGAAAGGGACATCGGCGCCCGATTCCGTCCATGTTGTGCTCACGCCAGCGGAAATCAGGGCCATTCGGGACGGCGTCAATATGTCTCAGGCCGTGTTCGCTCGAACATTTCAGCTAAGCGTCGAAACCATCAAGGGTTGGGAACAAGGAAAACGCAAGCCTGACACCGCAGCGGCGAATTACCTGCGAGTGATCAAGGCAGACCCGGACTATGTCCGTCGCGCGCTTGTAGCCTAATCCGTTATTCGCGCAATCACCAGGTCCCTCAACGTCACCATACCGATCACGTTTCTCTCCGCATCTGCCACCAACGCCCGCGACAGGCCAACCGTTACCAGGTGCCGCGCGGCATAGCGCACCAGCATGGTCGCCGGAATCGTGACGACGGGCTTGGTCATTACTTCGTAGACGTGTACCCGGTCCGGTGCGCGGTTCTTGGCGATCACCTCTCGCGCGATGGCAACCACGTCAATGAGGCCCGCCTCATCGTCCTCATTTCGGCGATTTACCACCAGTGAACTGATCGAGTGTTCACGCATGATTGCCACGGCGTCGGCAACGGTTGCGAGTCCGTCGATGGTGTGCAGGTCGCCGATCATCACCTCGCTGACGTGAATGTTGCGCTTGTAGGTCATAGTTCTTTCTCCACCTCTTTCAGCATGATCGGCAATTGCGTCGTCAGGCCGACGACGTCCTCGATGTCGATCTGAAACGCCACCCCGGCCCCGGGCTCTTCGTCGAAACGGCCCACGTCCCGAATACGCTCCAGAATCTCCTGCGATCGTTCCTCCACCACCAGAAACAGCAGCAAGTCTCTCTTGGAGGTGATCTCCAGTCCGAGAAAGGTCTTCTCCGGCTTGAGGCCCTCGCCGCGCACGCTGGTAATGACGGTGGCGCCGGTGGCGCCGCCCTCCCTTGCGGCATCGATGATGGTATCGGTCTTGTCGTCCGGAGCAAGGACGACGATGAGCTTCATTCTCATGACTGGGAACTCCTTCTGAGGCCCGTGTTGGCGCCGCGCAGGCGCGATATCAGTGGTACGACCATGGCGTACCCGAGTACGGACATGATGGGAAAGGCGCTGGCAAAGGCGATCAGGCCGAATCCGTCGATCAGCGGACTGCGCCCCGGGACCGAGGCCGCGAGCCCCAGGCCCAGCGCCGCCAGGACCGGGACGGTCACCGTGGACGTAGTGACGCCCCCGCTGTCGTACGCCAGCGGGATGATGGTGCGTCTGGAGCGAAACGTCTGCACGATGACCACGGCGTAGGCGCCCACGATATACCAGGGCAGCGGCGTGCCGGTGACGATTCGGAAACACCCCAGTGCCACACCCACGGCGACCCCCAGCGCCACGGCAAAGCGCAGGCCCTGCGCGCCCACCGTGCCGCCGGAGACCTCCTCTGCCTTGAGCGCGACCGCGATGAGCGATGGTTCGGCCACTGTGGTGGCGAATCCGATGGCGAAGGCAAACGCGTACACCAGCATGTAGTCGTCCCACCGGACGCCCGTTGCCGCAGGATCGACAACTGCGGCGGCGGTGAGTTGTGTCACCATGGTCTCCCCGATCGGGAACAGCGCCTCTTCCAGACCGACCAAAAACAAGGACAGCCCCAGCAGCACATAGACGAAACCCATGACAATGCGCTTCAGGTTCGGGATTTTGCGGCGCAACACCGCCACCTGAAACAGGACCAGGATCGCGATGATCGGCGCCACGTCAAAGGACGTGGATACACCCGTCTGAACTAGCGTCAGCACGAATTCCATCACGCCACCATCCCGTAGGCGAGCACGAAAATTATGGGCGTGAGGCTCGCCAAGGCGATGAGGCCGAAGCCGTCGAGCATGGGGTTGCGGCCCTTGATGGACGACGCCAACCCCACGCCGAGCGCGGTCACGAGGGGCACGGTGATCGTGCCGGTGGTCACGCCGCCGGAATCGTAGGCCACGCCGATGATCTCGTCCGGCGCAAACAGCGTCATCACTGTCACTATCACGTAACCCCCGATGATCAATCGGTGAAGCGGCCAGCCCTTGAGGATGCGCAGCACGCCCAGCACGATGGCCAGGCCCACCGAGCACGCCACGACCATCCTCAGCTCAAGGGCGTAGCGCGAGCGGGCATCATCCGTTGCCGGGATCGCACCCGCCTCGGCCGCCACCTCGGCGGCTGCGGCGCCGACGGCGATCAGCGCCGGTTCGGCAACCGTGGCTCCGAAGCCGAGGCAGAAGGCAAATGCCAGCAACGCCACTGGGCTGCCCTTGTTGACGAAAGCGTGGGCGATGGCCTCGCCAAGCGGGAACAGTCCAAGTTCGAGCCCCTGGACGAACAGCGCCAACCCGGCCACCACGCACACCAGGCCCACCGCCACACCGGCAAGGTTCGGAAAGGGTTGTTGCAGAATCGCGATCTGAAAGAACGCGATAACGATGATAATGGGCGCCAGATCGCGCAATGCTCCGGCGAACCGCCGCACGAGCGCGTCCAGGGTTTTAGCCACTTGCTTCCCTTGTCACCGCTTGTTGCCCCTCGCCGCCCGTTGTCACCGCGTCAGGCCGGACCGTCAATTCGCGGCGGCACGGCGGCCGCTCAGCACGCTATCCAGCATCAGCAGTATCGCCCCGACGGTGATCGACGAATCGGCCACGTTGAACGCCGGGAAATACCACTGCCGGTAGTGGACATGAATGAAGTCGATCACGTGGCCCAGCAGGACCCGGTCGATCACGTTGCCCAGCGCGCCCCCGATGATCAACGCAAGCGCCGCCGCAAGAAGACTCTGTCCGCGAGCCGGCAAGCGCTTCAGCCAGACCACCAATCCTGCGCTCACGCCGATCCCCAGCACCGTGAACATCCAGCGCTGCCACCCCGATGCATTGCTGAGGAAGCTGAACGCCGCCCCCTCGTTATGGAGCCGTATCAGATCGAACACCGGCAAAAGCGTCAGGGACTGATATTCGACGAAGTTGCTGGTGATCAGCCATTTCGTCCACTGATCCAGCACGATGACGGCCAGCGTGAGCCACAACCAGGCCCAGGCGCCAAACCTCGACTCCGCCCGTTCGCCGCCGGATGGATTCATGCGTAAATCCGGGTCTCGTCCGGTCCTTCGACATTGCCCACGCAACGGCCGCAAAGTTCCGGGTGTTCCGCGTGCCGCCCCACATCGGCGCTCTTGTGCCAACAGCGCGAGCACTTTTCGTGCGGGCTGGGCGTGATTTCGATCCCGATCCCATCCATCGGCCCGACGGTTCCGTCCGCATCGGGTGATTCCCGTGCGGGCAATCTCGACGGGTCGGGCTCCAGCGAAGTGTTCACACTCGCGCTTGACGTGATGAAAACGAAACGCAATTCGTCCCCCAATTGTTTCAGCGTAGCCGCCAGCGGGTCCGCGCAGTCGATGACTACGTCGGCATCCAGCGACGAGCCGATGAATCCCTTTGCCCGCAAATCCTCCAGTTGCCCCTTTACAAGCTGGCGAACCCGCAGGATCGCGGGCCAGTCCACCCCGGCGCCATCTCCGTCGGGTTCGGAGACCCCGGAGCCGGCGACGCCGGGACCAGGGACGCTGGGCTCCGGAATCTCGTGCCAGGTCGACAGCAACACCGAATCCCCCCGTTCCCCCGGAAGTTCGGCCCAGATCTCCTCCGCGGTAAAACTCAAAATCGGCGCCAGCCACCGCACCATGGCCTCGGCGATGTGGTACATGGCCGTCTGCGCCGATCGGCGCGGCACACCTTCGGCCGGCGTCGTGTAGAGCCGATCCTTGAGCACGTCCAGATAGAAGCCGCCCATGTCGACCACGCAGAAATTGTGCACCTTATGGTAAATGCGATGAAACTCGTATCGCTCGTAGGCCTTCGCCACCTCATCCTGTAACGCACGGGCGCGGTCCAGCGCCCATCGGTCCAGGGCAACCATTCGTTCGTCCAGCACCTGGTGCCGCTCGGGGTCGAAGCCGTGCAGGTTGCCCAGCAGGAAGCGCTGCGTGTTGCGCATCCGCCGGTAGGCGTCCGATACCCGCTTCAGGATTTCCCCGGACACGCTCATCTCGGAGCGGTAGTCCGTGGCCGCCACCCACAGGCGCAGGATGTCAGCCCCCAGCGTACGGTACACCTGTTTCGGATCGATGACGTTGCCCAGGGACTTGGACATCTTGCGGCCCTGCTCGTCCACCGTGAACCCGTGGGTGAGCACGCCCCTGTAGGGCGCGCGGCGGTACATGCCCACAGAGGTCAGCAGGCTCGACTGGAACCAGCCGCGATGCTGGTCGGAGCCCTCCAGATACAGGTCCGCCGGCATGGACACGTCCTCCCGCAGCGTGCCCACCACGTGGTGACTGAAGCCCGAGTCGAGCCAAACGTCCATGACGTCGGTGACCGGCTCGTACATCTCGGCATCGTCCCCCAGAACCTCCAGCAGGCTCGGCTCGAACCAGGCATCGATTCCGCGTTGCTCCACGATGTCCGCCGCCCGCAGCGCCAGCGCGGCGGAATCCGGATGCATCTCGCCCGTTTCCCGGTGCACGAACAGCGGGATGGGCACGCCCCAGGTCCTCTGCCGGGAAATGCACCAGTCCGGCCGGTCCCTGATCATTCCGCGGATGCGTTCCTCGCCCCAATCGGGTGTCCATTCCACTTGAGTGACCTGCTCGAGCGCGTCAGCCCGCAATCCACCCTGGTCCATGCCGATGAACCACTGCGGCGTGGCCCGGAAGATGACCGGTGTGCGATGCCGCCAGCAGTGCGGGTAGCTGTGATTCACCCGTTCACGGTGCAGCAACGCGCCGCGTTCGCGCAGCACCTCGACGATGCTGTCGCCAGCCTTGTTGATGTGTTGCCCTGCGAACAGCGGTGTGGACGGCAGGTACTTGCCGTCGCCGTCCACGGGACAGTCTAGGGGCAGGTCGTATTCAACGCCCATCGCAAAGTCTTCGTGACCGTGCCCCGGTGCGGTATGAACGGCGCCCGTTCCCGCCTCGGTAGTCACGTGTTCGCCGAGCACGACGGGCACGACGCGGTCGTAGAAGGGATGCCTGAGCTCCAATCCCTCGAAGGCGGCCCCGCGGGCGGTACCCACCACGATCCGCTCGCCCATTCCGAACCGGGCCGCCACGCTCTCGAGCATGTCTTCGGCGATGAGCAGGCACTCCCTGCCCTTGCCGACGTCGGTCTCCACAAGGACATACTGCAGCGACGGGTTCAAGGCCACAGCCCGGTTGCCCGGCAAGGTCCACGATGTGGTGGTCCAGATCGGGATCGACGCCGGACAATCCGGTGCGGCGGCACCCAGCGCATTGCCGAGCGCATCACGGTCCACCACGGCAAAACGAACATCCACGGCATCGGAGCGCTTGTCGCTGTATTCCACCTCGGCCTCGGCCAGCGCGGACCGGCAGTTGAGACACCAGTGCACGGGCTTGTACCCCCGGAACACCAGACCGCGCTCCAGCAGCCTCGCGAACGCCCGAAGCTGCTCGGCTTCGTAGCGCGGGTCCATGGTCAGGTACGGACTGTCCCAGTCGCCGATGGCGCCCAGGCGCTTGAGATCCTCGCGCTGACGATCCACCTGCTCGCCGGCGAACTCGCGGCAGGCCTTGCGGAACGCGCGTGCATCGAGTCCGTTACCCAGCTTGCCGAATCGGCGTTCGACCTGGTGCTCGATGGGTAGGCCGTGGCAGTCCCAGCCGGGCACATAGGGTGCGTCGTACCCGGCGAGCGTGCGCGACTTGACGATCATGTCCTTGAGCACGTGATTGAGGGCGTGGCCAAGGTGGATGTCGCCATTTGCGTACGGTGGTCCATCGTGCAGTACGAAACGCGGCCGCCCCCTGGAAACGGCGCGAATCTGCCCGTAGATGTCCTGCTGCTCCCAACGTTCGAGCATCTCGGGTTCCCGCTTCGCGAGGTTGCCCCGCATCGGAAATCGCGTGCGCGGCAGGTTGAGCGTGTCCTTGTAGTTGGTCATGCTTGCTCAGTAATCCGTCATGCCCGCTCGATGGCCCGTCACGCTTGTTCGCTGGCCAGTCATGCTAGTTCGGTCGCGCGTCATGGCGGTTCAGGCGGCCAACGCCGCGCGGGCGTTCTCCACGTCCTTGTACATCTGCACCTTCATGGTGGCCAGGTCGGCGTACTTGCGCTCTTCGCGAAGCCGCCGAATGAAGTGCACGGTGATGTAGCGGCCGTAGATCTCGCGATCGAAATCAAAGATGAAGACCTCCAGCAGCGGTTCGACGCCGCCGACGGTGGGCCTCGTGCCGACGCTGGCCACCCCGTCCAGCAGTCCATCCGCCAGGCCGCCGATACGCGCTGCGAATATACCGTCCACGGGCGCCTGCCGGCGGTGAAGGTTGACGTTGGCGGTGGGAAACCCCAGATCCTTGCCCAGGCCGATCCCCCGGACGACCCGCCCGGAGATGGAGTAATCCCTGCCCAGCATGTCGCTGGCCAGGGCGAGGTCGCCCCCGCGCAGGGCCTTGCGTATGGCCGTGCTGCTGACGCGCCGCCCGCGCCAGTAGATCGCCGGAACTTCGGTCACATCGAACCCCCTGGCCTCTCCCGCCGAACGAAGGTCGTCCAGGGTGCCCAGCCGGTTGGCGGCGAAGCGAAAGCCCTCGCCGACCACCACGTGGCGTGTATTCAGGCCGGCCAACAGCACGCCCTCGATGAATTCCCGGGCCGAAAGACGACGGATGCGGCGAAACGAGGGGCAGAAAAGCTCGTCGACCCCCAGGTTGGCCAGCAGGTGATATCGCTCGCGGAACCGGGTGAGCCGCGCGGCGGGTCGATCCGGCGAGAAAAACTCCCTCGGCAACGGCTCGAATGACAGCACAAGCGCCGGCATTCCGGATGCGCGGCTGCAGGCCTTCAGGCGCCGCAGGATCTCCTGGTGCCCCCGATGCACGCCGTCGTAGGCGCCCACGGTGACCACCCGCGGACGTGACGGCGAGCGCTGCAGATGCGACAGGTGACGATGAACCAGCATGGAACGGCGGCGGCAAGGGTTTCCGGGGGGCGATTATAGGCTGGCCGCCGGTGATTTCCGAAGTGTCGCCAAACGCAGCCCAAGCAGGAAACAACAGCAGAAGTACGCCGCCATCCCGGCAAGGACGCAAACGGCGAGCCAGCCAACCCGGCCTGCGACACTCAGCAGCAGCCAGTCCCCGGCCGCATCCCGAATCCAGGCAACGGCGAAGACCATCACGATCCCGGATACCAGGACCTGCATGGCGAGCCGGCCCCAACCCCGTTCGGGAGAATAAACACTTCGCCTGCGAAGCCCCCGGTACAGCAGGCCGGCGTTGAACAACGCGGAGATCGTGGTCGCCATCGCGAGTCCAGCGTGGGGGGCGTAGAAGTTCGTTCGCACCAGGCTCACTACCAGGACGACGTTGAGCGCCATGTTCAGGACCAGGGCGTAGACGGCGATGCGAACCGGCGTCCGGGTATCCTGGCGCGCGAAATAGCCCGGCGTCAGCACCTTCACCAGGATGAATCCCAGCAAACCCAGGCCGTAGGCGATCAGTGCCGCTTCGGCCATGTCGACGTCGTTGGCCGTGAACTCGCCGCCGTAGAAAATCGTGGTGAGCAGGGGTTCCGCCAGCACGATCAATCCCAGCGCCGCCGGGAACGCGATGATGAGCACCAGCCGCAGCGCCCAGTCAAGGGTCCTGCTGAACGCCTCCGCCGATGCCTTCGCATGCTGCTCGGAAAGCGTCGGCAGGATCGCGGTCGCCAGCGCAATGCCGAAGACCCCCAGGGGAAACTCCATCAGGCGGTCGGCGTAGTAGAGCCAGGAGATGCTGCCGGCGGCGAGAAACGAGGCGATCAGGGTATCGAAGAGGATGTTGATCTGCGCCACCGACGAGCCGAACATCACCGGCGTCATCAGTTTGAGAATCTTGCGCACGCCCGCGTAGGCCCATCCCCATCGCGGCCGCGGCAGCAATTTCAGCCGCATCAGGAAGGGCAGTTGGAACAGAAGCTGGACCACGCCGGCGACGAAGACTCCGGCTGCCAACCCGATTCCGGGATTCTCAAGACGCGGCGCCACCCAACCCGCGAAGGCGATCAGGACGAGATTGAGCAGTACGGGCGTGAAGGCCGGTACCGCGAAACTTCGGTAGGTGTTGAGAATGGCGCCCGCCAGGGCCGTCAACGAGATGAAGAAGAGATAGGGGAACGTCAGCTGGAGCATGTCCCGCGCCATCTCGTAGCGCCCGTCGTCGCCGATGAAGCCCGGCGCAAACACGGTGATCAGGACCGGCGCGGCGATGACGCCGAGGGCGGTGATTCCGAACAGCACCAGCCCCAGCGTACCCGCCACCCGATCGACGAGTTCCCGCGTCTCCTCGCCGCTGCGGGTGGCGCGGTACTCGGAGAAGACCGGCACGAACGCGGCCGAGAATGCGCCTTCGGCGAAGAACCGCCGCAGCAGGTTGGGGATCTTGAACGCCACGAAGAACGCGTCCATGAGCGGACTGGCGCCGAACCAGCGGGAGAATCCGATATCCCTGGCCAATCCGGAGAGCCGCGACAGCGCCGTCATGGCGCCCACCACCGTGGTGGAGCGCAGCAGGCCGCCGGGTTCGTTACCCGTGTCCTGCGCGGATTCCTCCGGCGGCCTCGCCTCTGTCATTGGCACTCTCCTCGCACACACCGATCCCGCGTCGATTCCAGTCAATCCCGAATCGCTCCACGAGCCCTGGATACACGCCAGCCGGCCGGGGCCCGGGGAGCGTAATCCCATGCCGTTCGCCGGCCTGCTTGACTTGAATTGGTGAGCTACCAATAATACCGCCCTTTTCGGGGCCGACCCCTTCCGATTCACACGCCCGGTGACCCATGGCCAACATTCAATCGGCGAAGAAGCGCGCCCGCCAGAACGACAAGCGCCGCGTCCATAACGCCGCGCTGCGGGCGCGGCTGCGAACGGCCGTTCGCCACGTGCTCAGGGCCGTTGCCGAGGGCGACAGGGAAGCCGCGCAGAGCCGCTACAAGGCGGCCGTGCCGCAGATCGACAAGATGGCTGCCAAGGGGATCATCGCCAGGAACAAGGCGGCCCGCTACAAGAGCCGGCTGAACGCCAGGATTCGAGCGCTGTAGGCGCAACCCCGTATCCTGACGGACAGGAATCGCGGCAATCAGGGATTTTCGGCGTCAAGGCGAGACATCACCGCTCTGGTCGGGGTGTCGGCCCCTTCGTCGATGGCCGCGCACCGCCGTGCGCCATTGGCCTACTCCGACTACGCGCCGCCGAAGAGCTTGAGTGCGGCGAATAACGCCCCGGCGATGGCTATCTGTGACAGCAACATCTTGTTCACAGCGGTTGCAAGCGCAGCTTCGAGCTTGGCGACCGAAGCATCCAGCTTGTCTGTCGTAACGTAGTCTTTTCGTTCCTGACTCATGGCGTTGACGAGGGCCTCGGCTTGTTCGGCCTCGAACCCCGCTGCTTGTAGCTCGCGTGCGGTCGCAAGCGTATCGAATGTACCGGAAAGCATAACTCACTCACAGTCATAACTCACCAAGACGCCGTCTTCACGCATGAGCCGATGCCCGCTCCAGATAGTCCATTACCGAACGGGCCAACGCCCCGGCGCCTTCTCCCGTCGCCGCGCTGATTCCGAACGCGGGGCCGTTCCAGTCCGACGCCTTGACCAGTGAATCGACCGCGTCGTCCCACTGATCGCGTGGCAATAGGTCGAGCTTGTTCAAGGCGAGCCAACGGGGCCGCGCCGACAGGCCATCGGAGTAGGTTCGCAATTCGGAATCGATGGTGCGGACGGCCTCTTCCGGGGGCATGGCGGCGCCGGAATCAGCGACCTCCACCACATGCACCAACAGCCGGGTGCGCTGCAGGTGCCTGAGAAACTGGATGCCGAGTCCCGCGCCCCGGGCGGCGCCCTCGATCAGGCCGGGAATGTCCGCGACGACAAAACTGCGGTCCGTCTCGATTCGGACCACGCCCAGGTGGGGATGCAGGGTGGTGAACGGGTAGTCTGCGACCTTGGGCCGCGCGGCCGATAGCGCCCGTAACAGCGTCGACTTGCCGGCGTTCGGAAGCCCGACCAGACCGACATCCGCCAGCAGCTTGAGTTCAAGCGCGAGACGCCGTTTTTCTCCCGGGTCGCCCGTGGTGAACTTCCGGGGCGCGCGATTGACGCTACTCTTGAAGCGGCTGTTTCCCAGGCCGCCGCGCCCGCCCTGAGCAACCTTGAGCGTCTGCCCCGGGGCAGCCAGGTCGCCGAGCACTTCCTCCGTGTCGATATCGGAAACCACGGTCCCGGCAGGGACGGGGACATAGAGATCCTCGCCCGAGGCGCCGGTCCTCTGGCGACCAGCGCCGCCGCGGCCGTTCCCCGCGGCAAAGCGGCGCTGAACCCGGAATTCCGCCAGGGTATTGATGCCGGATTCGGCGATCAGGTACACGCTGCCGCCGTGCCCGCCGTCACCGCCATCCGGACCGCCCCTGGGCACGAACTTCTCCCGGCGAAAACTGGCGCAACCGTTTCCGCCGCAGCCCGCTTCCACCCGGACGGTTGCCTCGTCGACGAATTTCATGGGCTCATGCTACGCGGAAATACTCCGCGTTCTCCACCTGCCGGTGGGTGCGGAGGGAATGGTCTGGCTGATCTCGCCGTACCGTGCCGGTTCGGCCCCAAACGGGATCTGCGTCAGGACGGTACTACGCTGACGAACTTTCTGTTCTTCGGACCCTTCGTCTCGAAGGCCACGCGGCCCTCCGCGGTCGCAAAGAGCGTGTAGTCCTTGCCCACACCGACGTTGACGCCGGGGTGAAACTTCGTGCCCCGCTGCCGGACAATGATGTTGCCGGCCAGTACGTGTTCCCCGGCGTAGCGCTTGATGCCAAGCCGTTTGGATTCGGAGTCGCGGCCGTTCTTGGAACTGCCGCCTGCCTTTTTGTGTGCCATATCTCGACTCCTCCCGGATCAGGCGGACTCGGCCGCGTCTGCTTCTGTGGCGGTGGCCGGCTCGGCCGCGCGCGTCTCCGCTTCAGCAGCGCTCGCTTCGGCTTCCGCCGTGCCGGCTTCCGCTTCCGTCGCGCCCGTCGTCGCTTCGGTGGGGCTATCCGGCTCCGCTGCTTCAGCCTCCGCTTCTGCATCGGCCGAACCCGATCCTATCGACGTGATCTCAACCTCGGTGAAGTGCTGCCGGTGTCCCATGATCCGCTTGTAGTTCTTGCGGCGCTTGAATTTCGTGACCACGATCTTCTTGCCGCGCCCCTGGGCGGTGACGATTCCCTGGATCCGGCTGTCCTCTACCAGCGGAGACCCCAGCGTGACGTCGGCGCCATCGGCCACCATCAGCACCTGGTCGAACTCCACCGCATCGCCTTCATCGGCATCCAGGCGCTCCACGCGGACGCGATCGCCCTCGCTGGCACGGTACTGCTTGCCGCCTGAACGAAACACTGCGTACATGTGGGGAAACTCCTGCCGGCCCGGGATCGATGCGGACCCTGGAACGCGCGGATTTTATTGAGTTCGCGGAATGGGGTCAATTATCGGCGCCGTTGTGTCCGCCTTTACCGGCATTTCCGCTGCCGAAATCGCCATTACCGTGATCGCCGCTGCCGAAATCTCCATCGCCGGGTACCGAGCGAATCAACGCCGGATAGTAGTACAGCAGCGTGGCGGCACGGGCGGTCCAGTGAACGCACATGGCCGCCCAGAGCCCGTGATTGCCGAACGGGGTCAACGCCCACCAGGCCGCCAGGAATATTGCCAGCGACGCCAGGCCGGCCCGCCGCATGTCGGCAGCACGGGTCGCGCCGATGAAGATTCCGTCCAACTGGTACGCCCATACGCCCAGCAGCGGGGCTGCGACAGCCCAGGGGAGATACACGCGCGCGGCGGCCCGGGCAGCGGGATCCACGGTCAATACGTCCACGAACAGCGCCCCGAGCAGGGCCACAATAACCGCAAGGACGAGCGCCGTGCCCGCCGCCCAGACTGTCGTAAGCCGCACGGCCTCCCTGACCCCCGCGCGCCGCGCGGCGCCCATTGCGCGTCCCACCAGCGCTTCGGCCGCGAACGCGAATCCATCGAGCAGAAAAGCCGCTGCCGAGACGAAGTGCATCAGCACTGCATTGGCCGCGAGTACCACATCACCCTGTTTGGCGCCCTGCGCCGTGAACCAGGCGAAAGCGAAAATCAGCGCCAGCGAGCGAATCATGATGTCCCGGCTCACCGCGACCGTTCGCCTCAGACGTGCGGCATCAAGCCAGCGCGCCGGCGACCAGTGCCCGCCCATTCCCCGAATGTGGCGCACGGCAATGTAAAGGCCCACCGCCGCGGCCAAATACTCGGCCAGAACCGTACCGCCGGCAACACCCCGCACATCCCAGCCGAAACCGAGCACGAACAGCGCGTCCAGGCAGATGTTGGTCACGTTCAGCACCAGTTGCAGCGCGAGGCCGGTGCCCGTGCGTCCCAGGCCGATGAACCACCCGAGCAGCGCGTAATTGGCGAGCGTGGCCGGTGCGCTCCAGATGCGGATGTCGAAGTACCGCCGCGCCAGCAACTCGACCCGTGGGCTTCCTTCGATCGCCGTAAACGCGATCTCGCGAATCGGCCACTGCACTGCGATCAACGCCACGCCCGCGGCGAGCGCGACCAGCAACGCCCGCCCCAGGTTGGCGCAGACTTCGTCGATGTCGCCTGCGCCCCAGGTCTGCGCGGTCAGCCCCGTGGTGGCCATCCGCAGAAACCCGAATGCCCAGAAGACGAAGGAAAAGATCAGGGCGCCCACGGCAATAGCGCCAATGTAGGCAGGATCGGGAATCTGTCCCACCACCCCCGTATCCACGATTCCGATCAGGGGCGTCGATACATTGGAGACGATCACCGGCAATGCCATCGTGCCGACGGATCGGTACGTCACCGGCCTGAGTCTTTCGGCAACCTGCATGTGTCGTCCGTATCCGTATTCGTGGGTCCGGTGCGGGACTAGACGGCCGGGATGCATCGCCGGCCGATCGGCCGTCTTCGGCCAGCCGGTCTTCCAGCCAATGCCGCGGGACTTCTGCCAAGGGCTGCTTCGCGGCAGTCTCGCCAAACGGACTCGTATCGGGCATTATGCGCACGATGCAAGCTGCCGAATCGCACCTTAACGCACCGTCCCTCGAAGCGCTCAGATCCCTCGTAAAGAGCGACTGGGCCGCAGTCAACCGACTGATTTTCCAGCGTCTTGGCAGCGATGTCGCCCTGGTCAACCAGGTGGCTCACCACATCATTCACGGCGGCGGAAAGCGATTGCGTCCGCTGTCGGTTCTGCTGGCGGCGCGCGCCTGCGGCTACCGGGGAAGCGCGCACGTTCCCGTGGCCGTGATCATCGAGTTCATACACACCGCGACCCTGCTTCATGACGACGTGGTGGACGAGTCTGCGCTGCGCAGGGGAAGAAAGACAGCCAATTCGGTGTTCGGAAACCAGGCCAGCGTGCTCGTGGGCGACTTTCTCTACTCAAGGGCGTTCCAGATGATGGTCGAGGTCGGCGAGATGAGTATTCTCGATGTTCTTGCCAATGCCACCAATACCATCGCGGAAGGCGAAGTGTTGCAGCTCATGAATTGCAACAACCCGGACCTCGCCGAAACGGACTACCTGGAGGTGATTTTTCGAAAGACCGCCAAGCTCTTCGAGGCGGGCGCGGAGTGCGCGGCGATTCTTGCCGGGGAAGGCGAGAAGACCCGCAAGGCCCTGGTGGACTACGGCCGGCACCTGGGCCTTGCTTTTCAACTCGTCGACGATGCCCTGGACTACAACGCCACCGCCGAGGAACTCGGCAAGAACATCGGCGACGACCTGGCCGAAGGCAAGTCGACACTGCCGCTGATCTACGCCATGGACAAGGGCAGCGCGGCGGAACGGCACATGATTCGCGAGGCGATCGAAACGGGCGGCACGCAGAACCTGACCTCCATCCACCTGGCCATCCAGGCCACCGGGGGGCTTCGGTATACGGCGGACCGCGCGCAGGAGGAAGCCGGGGCCGCGATGCAGGCCCTGGAGCGGCTCCCCAAGACTCCCTACAGGGAAGGCCTGATCACGCTGGCGCGGTTTGCCGTCAATCGGCGCTTTTGAAGGCTTGCAGAACCGGACCCGTGACCGAGCAATCGTTCCCGATCCATCGCGACCGCTACGACGCGCTGATGGAGGTGGTACAGACTCGGATGACCGTGCGCGCCTTCGACCCGGACTACGAGGTACCGAAGGAACACTTCGAGCTGATCCTGGACGCCGCCCGGCACGGGCCTTCCGGCGCGAACGCGCAGCCGTGGCACTACATCGTCGTCACGCAACCGGAAACCAAGCTCAGGATCGCCGAGTACTTCGTTGCCGAGCAGCGCCGGCGCGCGAAGCTCAAGATGAAATTCCCCACCCCCGACTACCGGGGGATCGGCACGGCGCCCGGCGTCATCGTGGTGGCATCCGACTTCCGCTGGGTGCGGGCGTTCCCGGTGCTTCGGGACGACGATTCGCCGCTCAACGAAATGTACAGGGAGAACGCCGAGCGCATCCTGCTCCAGAGCGTGGCCGCATCCACCATGTCGGCGCACCTGGCGGCCGCGGCGTTGGGCTACAACGTCTGGTGGATCACCGCCATCGGTCAGCAGGAGGCGCAGGACGCCATGAAACCCCTGCTGGGGATTCCCGATAACCTGTCGGTGCTCGACATCATGTGCTTCGGCCCGCCGAAGAAGGCGCCCTACAAGCGCTGGAAAAAGAAGCTGGACGAAATCGTCAACTGGGACCGGTTCGATCCGGAGCACTACTGGACCGACGAGCAGATCGAGGAATGGGTCAGGACCCAGCGCCACCGGGTCATGTATCGGGACGAAAGCAATATTGATTGAGGGGAGATCAACGATGAATTTCAGCACCGCACTCCTGCCGGGGGCGTGGCGGAATTCACCGCCCGGGAATACGTGGGTCAAGCTCCTGGCCCTGGTCATTGCCGGCGCAATGACCGCCTGTTCCCGGGACGCCGGGCAGTCCGCCAGCCAGGACGCTGTTGACCCCATGGACTCCGTGGCCGACTCGCGGCCCAACATTCTTTACGTCGTCGCCGATGACCTTGGATACACCGACATAGGCGCCTTCGGAAGCGAGATCGCCACCCCAAATCTCGACGAACTGGCCTTCGCCGGCGTGCGACTGACGAACTTCCGCACCCACAGTGCCTGCCAGCAGACTCGGGTCATGATGATGGCCAGCGCAAACGTAACCGAAGCGCTTGAGATTCGACCGACCCAGCCCAGCCGCGAGCGGGCCAACCGGCTGAGCCTGAACTGGGCGATCATTCCCGAATTGCTGCAGGATGCAGGCTACGAGACCTACATCACCGGCAAATGGGACCTTGGCCTGGAAGACGGCTATACGCCCTCCACCCGGGGATTCGATCGCTCCTTCGTGCAGCTTGGCGCCTCGGCCAGTCACTTTGCCGAAATCCTCTGGGACGACTACAGCCTGTATCGAATGGACGGTGAGACCGTCGAGTACGAGGACTTGCCGCCGGACTTCTACACCACGGACTACTACACCGACAGGATGATCGAGTTCATCGATTCCGGTGAGCCGCCGTGGTTCGGTTTCGTTCCGTACACCACGCCCCACTGGCCGTTGCATGTTCCCGAAGATTGGCTGGACCGCCATGCGGGACGCTATGACGATGGCTACGACGTGTTGCGCGAGGCCCGCGTGGCCCGGGCCGGCGAGTTGGGTGTCGTGCCTGCGGGCGCGGAACTCAACGACTTCGAGCCGGTCGCTCCGACCTGGGACGAACTATCCGCCGAGGACCGGAGAGGCTACGCTCGTGCCCAGGAATTGTACGCGGCCATGGTGGAGAATCTGGACTTCAACTTCGGCCGCCTGGTCGATTACCTTCGGGAAAGCGGCCAATTGGAGAATACCATCATCGTTTTCAGCTCCGATAACGGGGCCTCCACAGCCGCGTACGGCATCGTCCCGACCGCGCCGGGTGCTCATCCGGCTCCGCCCAACTTCATCGATAACCGCTTCGAGAACTGGGGTCGCCCGAATTCATTCGTCGACCACGGCCGGGGCTTCGCCGAAGCGGCCTCCGCACCGTTGCAGGGATACAAGGGCACCTTCAGCGAGGGCGGGCTGCGCGCAGCCGCCTTCGTTCATTACCCTGCGGCCGTTCCGGGCGGGCAGGTCAACGACACACTCATGAGCATGCTGGACATCCTGCCGACGTTTCTCGACATCGCCGGCACCGCGCACCCGGGACCCGGGAACTACCGCGGGCGGGAAATCAACGGTACCCTGGGGCGCTCATTCTGGCCGCACCTGACGGGGGAAACGACCGCTGTCCATTCTCCCGATGACTCGGTGGGCTGGTCGAGGGGCGACGGGGGCGCCTTGATTCGGGGCGACTACAAGGTCATCAACACGCCGGCGGCGGGCGGGATGGGGGCGGCGGCCCCCTGGCGGCTCTACAACATCGCCGAAGATCCCGGCGAGCACAACGACCTGGCCGCGGCAATGCCCGAATTGACCGAAGAACTCATCCAGGATTGGGAGCAGAACTGGCGTTGATCCTTTCGTTGACTGTACTGGCCTCGGTTCGCCGCCGGAAGGCACAGCGCTACTCGCGGCCTTCACTCACCGCATCGAAGCGCCTGAGTTGGTCCTCGGTAGCCGGCGGCTGGTGGTCGCGCTTCCACTGAGCATACGGCATGCCGTAGATGCGCTCGCGAGCCTCTTCAATGCCCATCTCCAGACCGCGCTCGGCCGCCGCAGCCACATACCACTTGCTCAGGCAGTTGCGGCAGAACTTCGCCAGAATCATCAATTCGATGTTCTGCACATCCTTGTTTTCGTCCAGATGCCGCAGCAACCGGCGCAGTACGGCAGCGTCAAGTTCGGTTTGTGTTTCACTGTTCACTATTCGGCCTCGCAAATTTGTCTCGTGGGCTCGCCCGTCTGGGTGTCGTCATTTCACCCATTTTTTCAGAAACTTGCGAGTTGGACCACGCGACACGCTTAAAATCATGCCAGCGAAGAGAGTCCAGTCCGAATACCCGCAACCAATTGCCTGGTGCGCGAAACTGGACAAGAATGCGAAAAAATCAAGGTAGAGCCACGATGCGTCATCTTTCTGAACACTTTTCGGCAGGTACCCTTGCGGGAATTGTCGTACTGGTCATTTGCGCGGGTACCACGGCAGCGCAGGAAACCTCCCATTGGCCGACCTTCGGCGGGCAGCCCGGAGGGGCGCAGTACTCTGAACTCGATGAAATCCATACGGGCAACGTCGGCGAACTCGAAGTTGCGTGGATCCATCGTTCCGGGGACGCTTCGTGGCTTGAGGCCACGCCCATTCACGCGAACGACACGCTGTATTTCTGCACGGCGCTGAACCGCGTTTTCGCGGTCGATCCTGAAACCGGCGAAGAACTGTGGCGGTTCGATCCGCATTCCGACGAAGGCGGGCTCGGGCTGATCGAAGAACCTCGGCGTGACGCCAGGTGCCGCAGCGTGGCCTATTGGGAAGCCGAATCGCCCCAGCCGGGCGCGCCGCAGGCGCCAGGGCAGTCCCAGTCGCGGGCGGACCAAGCGTGCGAGAAGCGAGTATTCAAGGCCGACGTGCACGGCAACATCTACGCCATCGACGGCGATACCGGCGCCTCATGCGCGGACTTCGGTGCGCCGATGGGGCATCCGGGCTATGTCACGCACTGGGACTACGAGGGCAACGGGGCAGGCCCCCGGCACTCGACTTCGGGGCCCATCGTGGTTGGCGACCGGGTGATCGCTGCGGTGGGGGTGGAAGACAGCGTTGTCAACGCCAGCGACGGATTCGTTCGGGCGTTCAACGTGCGTACCGGCGAGCTGGAGTGGGAATTCAATCCGATTCCCCCGGAGCATGTAGACGAAACCGGCGCCGCCAACGTCTGGTCCACGCTGAGCGCCGACCTGGAGCGCAACCTGGTCTTCCTGCCGACCACCAGCGCATCGTCGGACTTCTACGGCGGCACTCGAACGTTTCCGATTCCCTACGCCACCGCAACCGTGGCGCTTTCCGCGGAAACCGGCGAGCCGGCCTGGCACTACCAGATCGTCCACCACGACGTCTACGACTACGATCTTCCGGGACATCCGCTGATCGCGACCATCCGCAAGGACGGCGAAGAGCGGGATGTGGCGATCCAGCAGACCAAGATGGGGTTCACCTTCGTCTTCGACCTGGATACCGGCGAGTCCCTGTTCCCCGTGGAGGAACGCCCGGTACCCGCCTCCGATGTGCCGGGGGAAATGACCTGGCCGACGCAGCCGTTCCCGCTGTTGCCGGAATGGTTCACCCCTACTACCCTGACCCGCGACGACCTGTTCGGATTGACGCCCCTGGATCGCAGCTGGTGTCAGCGGCAGTTCGACGAACTGCGCTACGAGGGCATGTACACGCCCCCCAGCATCCAGGGGTCCCTGCACTACCCGGGCTTTCAGGGCGGCGGCAATTGGGGCGGCGCAGCCTTCGACCCCAACTCCAACCTGCTCATCGTCAAGTCGCTGGACATCGCCACGCGGCACTGGCTGCGGCCGAACGAGGGCGGTGCAATCACCCCCATGCCGGACGCCGACAGCGCCGGCGCGCCCAACGTGAGCGCGAGTTCGTCCGGCCCGGGCGACCCCATGCCGGGAACGCCCTACCGCACGCAGAACGAATTCTTCATGTCGCCGCTCGGAATTCCCTGTACCCCACCGCCCTGGGGAACGCTCACGGCCATCGACATGGACTCCGGCGAAATTCGCTGGCAAATGCCGTTCGGGCAGATTCGCCGCTTCGGCATCACGGTGCCGAAGTTCATGGGCTGGGGGACCGCCATGATCGGCGGCCCCATCACCACGGCCGGCGGACTGATCTTCATGGCGGCATCCATGGACAAGAAGTTCCGCGCTCTGGATGTGCGCACCGGCGAGGAACTGTGGCAGGCAACGCTACCCTTTGCGGGTATGGCGGTGCCGATGACCTATATGGCAGGAGGACGGCAGTACGTGGCCATCGCCGCGGGCGGCAACCGGCGCACTTACACGGAAGAAGGCGATACGCTGGTCGCGTTCGCCCTTGGGGAGCGATGAACAGGGCGAAATCCAGCGAATCCGGAAAGCATCCGCGAGCAACCCCGTACCCGCCGTTGCCCTAGAATCTGAACGTGTGAGTGTATTTCAGCGCGTACTGGGATTGTTCGGAGCGCAGCCTGGAAAAGGATTCTTCGGCGGAATAGCCGTGGTTGATGACGATGTAGAGGTCCTGCCCGGCGCGGGGATTCCAGCGCAGCCGGCTGTTGATGCCGACGGATTCCGACTCGTTGTCGTACTGGATGAGATTGAGCCATGACCAGCGAACGTTGAAGGCGACGTTCGCGTTGAGGGCCATCAATCGTGTCACGAAATGGCCGCCGGGCAGTTCGATGTCGTTGTATTCGTACTCCACGCCCATGTTCAGGCGCCGGTTCGGACGCCATTCCAGTTCCGCCGACATTTCCACCCGGTCGCCATTGAAGAATTCCCCCTTGTAGTAATCGAAACCGGGCGCCAGAACGCGTTCCGACGCGCCGGATATCTGGATCCGGAAGCCACTGTATTCATGGTCGCCGACAGGGATCACCGTTCCATCCACCACTTCGAAGTCCTCGAAGAGAACCTCTCGCGTGTGGTTGAAATTCATGCTGAATTCGTCGCCTGAATGGGTTTCCAGTTCAAACAGCTCGACGAACAGGCTTTCGGTTTCCAACCCGCCGGAAAGTCTGTCGAACGACTCCGCGGAGGCACCGTGCGTCAGTGTCCTGATCCAGGGGTGATCCGGGTAGCTGGTGTATCCAACCTGGACCTCGCTGCGCCGGATCCCGCGACGGTTCACGAACCCGAGCGCGGGATTGAACTGTTCGTCGAATTGCTCCATGGCAATCTCGCCCCGCAGTCCGGAGTTGTTGGGCGCCGACAGGCTGACGCCCCACGCACTCTGGTCGCCGCTCACGCCCAGCGTGTCCGACTGTTGGTACCATGCCTCGCCCGCCAGTGTGCGCCCACCGGGCAGCCGCGTATTGCGATAGCGAAAATCCATCCCGAACAGGGAGTTATCGAGATTGCTACGGGGATCGCCGTTGGTCACGATCATGCCGATGTTCGACTCCTCCAAAATGTTGGCGGACAGTCGGCCGACGAACAGATTGGTACTGTCAACTCCCTGGAACTCTTCCTGCTGGATGTCGAGCACGCCGATGTTCCAGCGCCCCACCCGTCCGGTAACCTTTGCGCCGAGATCCAGGTCCACGGGTTGGCCCCTCCTGCCCAGGCCGATCCGGCGAGAATGAAACGGGATGCCGTTTCGCCGCAGTCCGCCGAATGAGAAAATGTCCACATCCTGCAGGAAGAAGTCCCGCTTCTCGGGGAAGAACAGCGAAAAGCGGGTCAGGTTGATCTGACGGTCATCCACCTCCGTGGACGAAAAGTCCGTGTTCATCGTCAGCACGCCGCTCAATGAAGGCGTGAAGTTGTAGAAGACGTCCAGTGCCGGCTCCGTGGCGGAGTTACTGGCGTTTGTGTCGTAGCTGCGGGAGCCGGACATCACCACGGTCGGAATGACATCCAACCCCCTGCCCTGCCGAAGCCCCGTCAGACCCGTGATCGTTCCCGTCGTGCCGGGGTTGACCCGCCTGTTGAATGAAACCCACGCGATGTCTTCCTGGTGGCGGGCGATGCTGCGCTCGATGGTGAATCCCCAGTCGGAATTGTCCGGGTTGAAATTCAGGGTCTTGAAGGGAATCTCGAATTCCGCGGTCCAGCCGTGCTCGTCAATGGCCGCCTCGGCAAACCAGATACCCTCCCAATCGCGATTCAGACGGGTCGGGGTTTCGAAAACACCGTCTTCCCGGCTGCTGTTGGGATTGACCTGGAAGTTGTAGCCCGTGCGATTGTTGTTGAAGGGGTCCAGGTAGATTCCGATGGAGTCATCCCAACGCAGGGTTCCGTGCTGAACCATCTGCCGTGCCCGGATCTGGTCCGGTTCGCGGTCCCACATCCGCGCCGCGACATAGAGACTGTCACTGTCGTAGAGAATCCAGACTTCGGTACGCTCGCTGGGCTCGCCGTGGTCGACGGGCTCGAATTGATGCATGTCGTCCATGGACGGGGCGGTCGCCCACACGGCATCGTCCAGCACGCCGTCGATAACCGGCGGAGTCCCGGTTCGCGCCACCGCCAGGATCTTGTCGCCGCCGACCTGGGACGAAACAATGTCCTGCGCGCCAAGAGGCGCGGCAAGGGCAAGCGTCAATGCCTGCAAACAGACGGTGACGTTGCGGGTGGCAGGCGGCACTGGACAAACCTCCGTGGCGGTTCCGGGAGATTCGAGACTTGCGAATCATGTTGTCACAAAATTCCGGGGCCATGGATTAAGAATTCGTAAGGACCTGAATCTCAAGAATTATTCAGAACTTCAGATTTGCGAGCTCCACCCGACCTGCCTGATTGGTAGCGGCGGACCACCAGGAATACACGATAGCAGACGCAGGCCTGCCGCCAACGTACAATGGCGCCTTCGTTTTGGAGACTGCGTTCAGTGATCAAGCTCAAGAGCCACGTCGGCGGTGCCTGGCAAGAGGGTCGGGGAGAGTCCGCCATCCTGCTCAACCCCGCCACCGAGGAACCGCTGGCTGAAACTTCCACGGACGGGATCGACTTCAGGAGCGCGCTGGACTACGCCCGTGACGTCGGCGGGCCGGCCTTGCGGAGCATGACGTTCGCGGAGCGCGGCGCGTGCCTGCGCGGCATCTACGACGTGCTCTACGCGCATCGGGAGGAACTGCTGGATCTGTCCGTGAGCAACGGCGGCAATACCCGCAACGACGCCAAGTTCGATGTGGACGGCGCCAACTACACTCTGCTTGCGTACGCCTCCTACGGCAAGAAGCTGGGCGACCGCAAGCTGCTCGTGGATGGAGACTCCGAGCGCCTGACACGCAATCCGCGCTATGCCGGCAAGCACATCCTTACTCCGTTGCGTGGCGCCGCGGTCCACATCAACGCCTACAACTTTCCTGCGTGGGGATTCATGGAGAAGGCTGCAGTCGCACTGCTTGCGGGCATGCCGGTCATCACCAAACCGGCCACGAGTACGGCGCTGCTGGCTTTTCGCATGACGGAGATGCTCGTGGACGCCGACGTGCTGCCCGAAGGCGCGCTGTCGTTCATCGCGGGCTCCACCGGGGATCTGCTGCAGCACCTGGGGCCCCAGGACGTACTCGCCTTCACCGGTTCCAGCGGCACCGCGAAACGCCTGCGGAGCCTTGACGCACACATTCGGTCTTCCATGCGAATCAACGTCGAGGCCGACAGCCTGAACGCCGCCGTGCTGGGCCCGGATGTGACCCCCGGCAGCGAAGCCTGGCACCAGATGATCCGCGACATCACCACCGACGTGCGCCAGAAGGCGGGACAGAAATGCACCGCGATCCGGCGCGTGCTGGTGCCGCCGGAGCGCCGCGAAGCCTGCATCGAAGCGCTGGAAGACCAGCTTGGCCAGTTGATCGTCGGCAACCCGGCCGATGCTTCTGTGCGGGTGGGACCGCTGGTCAATGCCGCGCAGCTTGAAGACGTTCGCGAGGGCCTCAGGGCACTTGAGACGGAATCCAGGCGCGTAATGGGCGATGCCGAGCCCAGCGGTCTGACGGGGACGGCGAACGGTCGCGGCTTCTTCGTCACGCCGTTCCTGTTCGATTGCGAGGATGCCGGCGCTGCGAGTATCGTGCACACGCGCGAAGTGTTCGGCCCCGCGGTCACGGTGATGGCCTATCGTTCGGTGGAGGAAGCCGCGGTCATCTGTGCCCGTGGCGACGGCGCGCTGGTGTCCTCGGTCTATTCCAACGACCGGCGATTTGGCCGCGAGATGCTGCTGGCGCTGGCGCCGTTTCACGGCCGGCTGACCCTGGGCGGAGACAAGGTCGCGGGCTTCGCGCCGGGCCCGGGCGCCGTGTTGCCGGCGATGGTCCACGGCGGGCCGGGACGGGCCGGCGGCGGCGAGGAACTGGGCGGCCTGCGAGGGCTGTCGTTCTACCTGCAACGCACGGCCATTCAGGGCTATCAACCGCTGCTGGAGAAGTTTTTCCCCGGTGCAGACTAGGGATCGGTTACGCTAGAACCAGCGACGCTACATGGTCCGATCGATGAGCCGACTAACCCTTGCCGCCAGCTTACTGCTGCTCCTGAGTGCCTGCGAACCCCAGGACACAGACACGGACTCAGTCTCGGATACGGACACGGAGGCACAGGCGGAAGTTGTCACCGTCGTGCCCAACTATCTGCGTCCTCCCGTCATGGGCCGCAGCGGCGGCGTATCCGCCGGCCATCCGCTGACCACGGCTGCCGCCATCGAGATTCTGCAAAACGGAGGCAATGCGTTCGATGCAGGGGTTGCCGCATTATTGACAGGCGGCGTGGTCGAGCAGGACCTCTACAGCCTGGGCGGCGAATCGCTGATCCTCGTTTATCCCCGTAGCGAGGGAGAAGTCACTTCCATCATCGGCCAGGGTTGGGCAGCGCGCGACGCCACCATCGAGTGGTATCGCGAGCGAGCCAGGGACCTCTACGGCTACGGACTCGACCCGGCCGTCGTGCCCGGTGCGCTGCATGGCGCGCTGACGGTGCTCGAGCGCTGGGGCACCATGAGTTTCGAAGAAGTGGCCGCCCGCGCCATCGAGTACGCGGAAGAGGGTTTCCCCCTGCGGTCCCGCACGGTCGGCACGATCTACAGGGAACTCGACTTCATTAACCGGTGGCCCGCCAACCGTGCGTACTGGACACGGCCGGACGGCTCCATGTACGCGTCGGGAGAGATCATCCGCCTGCCGACGCTGGCGAACACGCTGAACAGGATGGTCGAAGCCGAACGCGAGGAGAGCGTCAACGGGCGCGAAGCAGGCATCGCCGCCGCTCGGGACCGATTCTACAAGGGCGACATCGCCGAGGAGATGGTGGCGTTCCTGCAGGCGCACGGCACGCCGTTCGTGCTCGATGACTTCGCGGAGTTCTATGCCCGCGTCGAGGAACCCGTCAGCACGACCTACAAGCGCTACACCGTCTACAAGCAGTCCTTCAACGGCCAGGGGCCGATGCTGCTGCAGACGCTGAACATTCTGGAGAACTTCGATCTCAGGAGAATGGGCCACAACAGCGCCGACTATCTCCACACCATCATCGAAGCCTTCAAGCTGGCCTATGCGGACCGGGACACCTATTACGCCGACACTGACTTCGTGGACGTTCCGGCGGAAGGGCTGCTGTCGAAGGAGTATGCCGCCGAACGGGCGCAGTTGATCGACATGGAGAGCGCCTTGGAGACGTTTGAAGCGGGCGATCCATTTCCGTTCGATCCGACGCGCGACCGCGAGGATTGGCGCTACTGGGTGGCCGATGCCGCGAACCCGCCTCCGGAACGGCTCCAGGTGGCCGCTGTCGACCGGACGGACAACATGAAGGACACCACCCATATCGCGGTCATCGACAAGGACGGCAACATCTTCGACAGCACGCCCAGCGGCGGCTGGATCGGCGGCGCAGTCATACTCGGCGACACCGGCATCGCCATGAGCGTGCGCGGAGAGCAGTTCTGGCTCGACGAGACCCGCGCCGCGCAGTTGCGGCCCCGTTCACGCCCCCGCTACACGCTGACGCCCAGCATCGTGCTGCGCGACGGGGAGCCCTTTCTCGCCATCGGCACCCCCGGCGGCGACAATCAGGAACAGACCATCCTGCAGATGTTCCTGAACATCGTCGAGTTTCCATCCCAGTGGTACCCCAACCTGCACCAGGCCATCCAGGCTCCGCGGGTGCAGACCCTGCACTTCTACGCCTCGTTCTGGCCGCACGAAACGGGCTTCAACGAACTCAACGTCGAAAGCGACCTGCCGCCTCAGGTCATCCGATCGCTGGAAGATCGGGGCCACGTGGTGAATCGAATGCAACCCCTCGGCATCCCCTCATGCGGCACGGTCGTACTGCTCGACCCCACCCACGGCGCACGCATCGCCGGGGCGGACGTGCGCAGGGATTGCTACGCGATGGCTTACTGAGCGCGGCGTTAACCCTGAAACGCGGGCCGGGCGGCTACGCCAGGAACCGCACCGCAAGCAGGCCCAATGCCCCGGTCATGACCAGGTAGTAGATCGTCGGGATGATGGTGCGGCGCAGCGTCGCGCCCTCCTGGCCCAGCAGCCCGACTGTCGCCGATGCCGCCACCACGTTGTGGATCGCGATCATGTTGCCCGCCGCGGCGCCCACCGCCTGAAGCGCCACCACGAGCGCGGCGGAAATGCCCAACGCCGTGGCCACCCCGTGTTGCAAGAGCGCGAACATCAGGTTGCTGACGGTATTGCTGCCGGCGATGAACGCCCCCAGCGCGCCGATGAATGGTGCGAAGAAGGGCCATACGGCGCCTACGTTGACGGCAACCCAGTCCGCCATGACGATGGGCATGCTCTGCAGCCCCAGCGCATTCACGTCGGAATTTATGTAGATGCGCACCATGGGAACCGTGAAGATCAATACGAACCCGGCGCCCAGCAGGGTTCTGGACGATTCGGAGAAGGCAGCGAGGAATTCGCGGCCGCGCATGCGGTGCAGCGCGACGGTCAGCAGCGCGGCCAACAACACCATGAACGCCGGCAGGTAGAACGGCGTCGTGCTGGCGGTCACGCCGGTGCCCAGGATCTCCTCCCAGCGAAACGCCACCGACTGCAATGCGCGGCCGATGGGCAGTTGCGGGAGCCGGGTGATCACCAGCAGTGCAGCCACCAGGACGTATGGCATCCATGCCCGCACGGGTGTCATCTGTTCCCTGGGCGCTTCAAGCCGCATCTCCAATTGACCGATCCACTGGTTGGGCCATTCCTCCCGTGGAGCGAAATCCCATTCGTCATCAGGCACCAGAAAACGCTTGCGCGCCGCCGTGGTCACGATCGCGAGGCCCACCATCCCTCCCAGAAGCGAGGGGAACGCGGGCCCCAGGAAAATGCCGCTCAACAAGTACGGAACCGTAAAGGCGACACCCCCCAGTAGCGCAAAGGGCCAGATGGACAGTCCTTCGGTCCAGGAACGGTTCCTGCCGAAAAACCGCGTCATCATCATCACCATGAACAGCGGCATCGCCGTTCCCACGATTGCGTGCAGGACTGCGACGTGGACCGTGACGACCTGCAAATGATCGGCCATGGTCAATCCCGCCGCGGTCAGTTGTTGCGTGACTTCGGGGCTCTCAAGTCCTCCCCGTACTCCCACCAGAATCGGTGTGCCCACCGCTCCGAAGGTCACGGGCGTGCTCTGGACCATCATGCCGAGCATGACTGCCGTCATCGCCGGGAAGCCCAGCGCAACCAGCAGCGGCGCGGTGATCGCGGCCGGCGTGCCGAACCCCGATGCCCCCTCGATAAAGCTGCCGAAAAGCCAGCTGATGATGATGAGCTGCACCCGCCGGTCCGGCGTAATCGTGGCAAATCCCGCGCGGATCGCGGCGATGGCGCCGGAGTGTTTCAGCGTGTTGAGCAGGAGAATCGCCGCGAAGATGATGAAGAGGATTTCAAACGTGATGAACAGCCCCTGAATGGATGCCGCGGCAATCTGGGTCACGGGCATGGCCCACGCAAACAGTCCGATGACAACCGCGAGAACGTAGACGGCCGGCATGGCGACACGGGCGGGAATGCGAAAGCCCACCAGCAGGATTGCCGCCACGAGGATCGGCAGAACGGCCAGCAGTGCCTGAAGGGATTGCGACATGTCCTGAGCTTCCGTTATCCGCCCCGCGGGATCACTGCGGAATGAAATGGCATTAGGTCGTCAATCTCCGCCGGGTCCTGCGACTCGACATCCCACCGGAAGAAACGCAGCGCAATCCGGTCCGGTTCGAAATCGACCAGTGTGAAGCCATGCTGCTCCAGCGGAGTGATGTCTTCCTCCATATCGACGTGGGACGGAGTGCCGGGGCCGACGCCCCGAAAAGCCGATGGCCACAATTCATCGCCCGTGCTGATCGGACCTGCCAGCGCGATGTTGATCGGATTGGCGGAAAGATCCATGGCGCCGCTGCGCACCATCCTGCCCAGCGCCAGCGCATGCAAGTCGCCGCTAATGATCATCGGAGTCCGTTCCTGCATGTTTGCAAGCGATCTGACGATACGATCGTGCTGGGCCAGCCAACCCTGCTGCCAATAGGGTTTGGGAATGTCAGTCGTCAGCGTCTGGTCCTCTCCCAGAATATCCGGGTACCACTCGCCCCACTTGCCAGCACTCCAGCCCATCGGACTCGAAGGCACATGGACCAGGTGGCGAGTGTCTTCATTCCGGGTTCTCGCGTCCAACCACTGCTCAACCTGCGGGTCGACAAACACGGAAGTCGGACCGGCGATCGTCATTGTTCGCCTCACGTCGTACAGAAGCACCTCCGCCAGGTTGCCGAACCGTAGCGTGCCAAAGCTCTCCGACAGGCCGCTGATCCGATCGCCGGATGAAGACCAGGGCAGGTAGGGAGGCCGATTCGCATCCGGGAGAAACTCGGGATAGAAGAGCTTTTGCGAAGCGCGGGCCAGTTGAATCATGAACCACGAAGGCGGGAACGTCACCATCTCATCGGTGGCTTCGTCGTTCTCGAAATGGTCGTGATCATCCTGCAGGAAATAGACCGGCGTGGAGCGGAAGATGGTTCCATAGACCGGTGCAATTTGCGGCGTTACTGCCAGTTTGAGCACCGTTTCATTGTCGCTTCCCAGGACCAGTGCGGAGCGGTCGAATTCACCAGCCAATCGTCGAGCCGTATCCGTATTCGCCAGTATGAGACCGCCGCGAGGCGACAGGATGTCCCAATACACATGGTCCCCATTGGCTATGACGGCCTGCGGGCCAAAGGAAAGCGCGCGGCGCAGCAGGCGCCGGCGAACGGCGGCCGGCAGGAACCCGAGTTCGTCGTGGCCACCGGCGCAGGTGTAAACGAGCAATCGGAAGCTGTCCACATTGGCGTCACGTGCCGGAAAGGTCGACAGTTCCCAGGGTTCGCACAACGCCTGCCCTCGGTCGCCCCTGAGTTCCAGGGCGAATGTTCGGCCAGCCTCCAGGCCGTCGGCATGGAATTGCCAGAACTCCCCCTGGGTGTCGTTCATCCGGCCCTCCACCCGCTGACCGCCGATCAGAAGTACGGGCGGCGACGACTGGCGTTCCGAAAAGGATGCCTTGATGAGAATTCTCGAGTCGCTCACCGCGGGCAGCAGGTGTCGGACAACACCGGCATCCCAGTCGTCGTCGATCGCACCGGCCTCATTCTGGGCAAACAGGCCGGCCGGCAAGTGAGCCAGGATGTTGGCGCCCAGGGCGCCCTTGAGAAACCGGCGTCTGTCCATGGTCCCACCTCGCGGCCGTTCGAGCCATGTCTCCCGGACGTCGGCTCTCGATGCGGACATAGAATACGGGAATTCGCGACGCATTGACGGGAATCGAGCATCAAGTCGTACAGAAACACACTGTCTGTCGCCGGCCACGCAATGCGAATCGGGCAGGAAGCGGCTATCCCGAGGCTATCTGGTATAAAATTGACCAGTCAGCGATTGTTTGTCGGATCGGGGTGTAGCTCAGCCTGGTAGAGCACTGTCTTCGGGAGGCAGGGGCCGGAGGTTCAAATCCTCTCACCCCGACCAATAAAAGCAAACGCTTACGGTCGAATCATACATTTGAACTTTCGGGTTTCGGACCTGTCACCGTGCTGAAATCGCCTTGTACCATGCCCTCGGCGCGTTACCCGAGCCTGAATTCACCCACAGATTTTGCTGACGAGCCAAACTTCCTTTATCCTCAACAATCAGACTTTTCACTCAATAATCAGACCTTTCACGCCGGGCGCAAAGGGGGGCAAGCCATGACTATAAGAAAAACCCTCTCTCTGATTTTTACGGGACTTATTCCCCTCACGTTCATTGCCTGCGGCTCCGAGGACGGGCAAGAGCCATCCCAGCCGGATGCCGGTCCTCAAACACCGGCCGGCGGCGGTGTCCAGATAGAAAGTGACGATATCGGCGGCACGGTGACCGGCCCTGCCGGTCCCGAAGCCGGTGTCTGGGTCATCGCCGAGACCCACGATCTCGGAACGCGCTACGCCAGGATCGTGGTCACTGACGACCAGGGCCAATACCTCGTCCCCGACCTGCCCCAGGCCGATTACGACGTCTGGGTGCGCGGTTACGGCCTGGTGGATTCCGAAAAAACCCAGGCCTCACCGGGCGCCAATCTGGACCTCACGGCGGTGCCCGCCCCCAATGAAGCGGCGGCAGCGCACTACTACCCGGCCGGCTTCTGGTTCTCCCTGATGGAAATGCCGGCCAGGAGCGAATTCCCCGGCACCGGTCCGGCGGGCAACGGCTTCAGCCCCGATGTCGAGCACCAGGCGGACTTTATCCGCCTGGTCACCTCCGGCAGCTGCCTGAGCTGCCATCAGATGGGCAATGAAGCGACACGGGAATTCCCGCCCCTGTTCAGCGGTTATGATTCCTCCGCCGATGCATGGGCGCGCCGCATCCTGTCCGGTCAAGCCGGAGAATCCATGGTCCGCACCCTGGCCGGCCTGGGAACGGAAGGCACCATCCGCATGTTCGCCGACTGGACCGACCGCATCGCCGCCGGCGAACTGCCGCCGGCGCCGACCCGGCCCCAGGGATTGGAGCGCAACGTGGTCATCACCCAATGGGACTGGGCCGATCCCACCGCCTATCTCCATGACCTGGTCTCCTCCGACCGGCGCGACCCCACCGTCAACGCCTACGGCAAACTCTACGGCGCCCTGGAAGCAAGCGCCGACTACCTGCCGGTGCTCGACCCCGTCAATCACACCCTGGACCAGATTCCATTGACCATGATGGACCCCGAGGCGGGCCCCGTCTCCGGTCCTCCCCTGGCGGAATCCCCTTTTTGGGGCGATGAAGCCATCTGGGATTCCAGGGCCAACGTGCACAACCCCATGCTGGACGAAGAGGGCCGGGTGTGGATCACCGCCCGGGTGCGCGGCAGGGACAATCCCGACTGGTGCCGGGAGGGCTCGGATCATCCCTCCGCCCAGGCCTTTCCCCTGGAGAGCTCGGGACGCCAGTTGGGCGTGTACGATCCGGCCAGCGGGGAATACACTCATATCGATACCTGCTTTGGCACCCACCACCTGATGTTCGCCGAGGATACAAACAACACCCTGTGGACCAGCGGCGGCGGCCCGGTGATCGGTTGGCTGGACGCAAAACAATTCCTGGAAACCGGTGACGCCGCGGCCTCCCAGGGATGGACGCCGTTGATCCTGGACACCAACGGCAACGGCGTGCGCGACGCGGAATACGTGGAACCCGGCGACGCCGTTGACCCCACCATGGACAAGCGCATCCATCCCGGCAGCTACTACGCCGTGGCTCCCGCGCCGGACGGTTCCGTGTGGGGGACGATGCTCGGCTACCCCGGCGCCGTGGTCCGGCTGGCGCCGGGCGACAACCCCAGCGAGACCGCCCTGGTCGAGTACTACGAACTGCCGGTGGATGAAAACGGCGATCCCATTGAGGGTTTCACCCCCCGCGGCGGGGACATCGACCGCGACGGCGTGGCCTGGGTGGCCCTGGCCAGCGGCCACATGGCCAGCTTCGACCGCCGCAAGTGCGAGGGCCCCCTGAACGGTCCCCAGGCCACCGGCCAGCACTGCCCCGAGGGCTGGAGCTTCTACACGGAGCCCCTGCCTCAGTTCAAGAACCTGGACCTGTCCGGCAGCTCCGAAGGCAGCTACTATACCTGGGTAGACCAGTTCAATACCCTTGGTCTTGGGGAAAATATCCCCATAAACACCGGCAACCAGAGCGAGGCCTTGCTGGTGCTCAATGACGGAGAGTGGGTGAGAATGCGCGTGCCCTACCCCCTGGGCTTCTACACCAAGTGGATGGACGGCCGCATCGACGATCCCGACGCCGGCTGGAAAGGCCGGGGCATCTGGGCTTCCTTCAGCAGCCGCACGCCCTTCCACATGGAAACCGGGCAAGGCACCACCGGCCAGGTGTTCCACTTCCAGTTGCGGCCGGACCCGCTGAGCAATTGATGATTCACGCGATGAGCGGCAATTTCCACGGCGAAGTACAGGAAGAGTAAACTCCCTTTTTTACCCAGGTTCAGCAGCAGTTGAACGTAATGACACCAAAGGACAAGGCCGGAATGGCCGGGATGAGGTACTGAGATGAACAGAATTCTCCGCGTCGCAGCATTGATATTCACCTGCATATTCTTGACGGTCGGCGCTCAGGCCAACGACTTTGTTATTCGTGAATTTGTAAAACAGGAACTGACCCCCGCCTATTGGTCGGAAGGCGCCGATTTCGGCGACTTCAATCAGGATGGTCACCAGGACGTCGTCAGTGGACCACACATATTCCTGGGGCCCGACTTCAATCACCGTTACGAATACTATCCGGCGGTGGCGCCGACCAAGCGGCAGCCGAATGATCATTCGATTTACTCCAATGACAATTTCTTTTCATGGGTCTACGATTTCAATGCGGACGGCTGGCCTGATGTCCTGACGGTGGGACTTCCCAATACCGAGGCTTACTGGTACCAGAACCCGGGCAACTCTTTCAGCGGTCCGGCCCCGGACCGGCCGGACCACTGGGCGCGCCACCTGGTCATAGATCGTGTCAAGAACGAAGCACCTGGTTTTGTAGACATTACCGGCGATGGGGTGCCTGAACTGTTGATGGCCTACTACAGACATTACGGCTATGCTTCGCCGAGCCCGGTAGCTCCGACGCTTCCCTGGGTCTTTCACCCGATATCGACCAGCGAAGAGGTGGTTCATCACTACACCCACGGCCTGGGCTACGGGGATGTCGACGGCGACGGACGCACCGACGTTCTGCACGGGGATGGCTGGTTGCAACAACCCTCCTCCCTGCAAGGCGATCCGGATTGGGCTTTTCACCCCTACCCATTCGCTGAACGGGGGGGACCCGGGCTGTTCGATGGTTTGAAGGGGGGAGCCCAGATGTTCGCCTATGACGTGAATGGCGACGGGCTCAACGACGTCATCACGAGCCTGGACGCTCACGGCTGGGGCCTGAGCTGGTATGAACAGAGCCGCACCGGGGAGGAGATTACCTTTCAGGAGCATATTATTATGAGCAAGGAGGAGACGAATACCGACAACCCTTATGGTGTTCAATTCTCCCAGCTCCACGCACTGGAGCTTGCCGACATCGATGACGACGGCCTTATGGACATCGTGACCGGAAAGACCTACCGGGCTCACGACTTCGGCGACCCCGGGGCCCGGCAGGCCCCGGTGATCTACTATTTCCGGCTCACGCGCCAGGATGGCCAGGCAGAATTCGTTCCTCATCTGATCGACGACCAGGCGGGCATCGGACGGCGACTGGTAAGCGGAGACCTCAATGGAGATGGGCTGATCGACTTGGTGGTCGGCAATAAATTCGGGACGTTTGTCTTTACCCAAACGGTTCGAAACGTCGACCAGGAAGAATGGGAAGAGGCCCAGCCTGTCCGCATCCAGGATTTTTGACGCTCAGCCGGCCGCTATAAAGCGGTAGCGCGTCGTCTGCGAATAGCGCTCGCCCGGCGCAAGCAGCGTGCCGGGGAAGGCGGGTTGATTGGGTGTATCGGGAAAGTGCTGCGGCTCGAGGCACAGGCCACGGTTCGGCGCGAACGGTGGTCCGAGTTTCTGCCCGCCGTATACCTGAAGTCCGGGGCACGTTGTCGTCATTCGCAGGCAAAGGTCGCCGTTCGGGCTCTCAAGCTCGGCACGGCCGCCGGATTCACCCAGAACATAGTTGAAGTCCAATCCGCCGGTACGTACAACAAGCGGGTGCCGCGACCCGATGACATCACGCAACGCCGCCGGCTGGCGCAGGTCCAGTCCGGAACCGGTGACATCGAGGAAATCGCCGGTCGGCAGCAGTTCCTCGGTGACCTGCAGGATCTGCCGGCTGGCAACTCGCAAGCGATGCCCGAGCACGTCGGCATCGCCAGCCGCGAGATTGAAATAGGCGTGGTTGGTCATGTTGACATGTGTCGGCCGGTCGGTTTCAGCTTCCAGCCGGACCACGAGCTCGCGTTCGTCCGTCCAGCGGTACGTAACGCTCGCCTCGAGCGTTCCGGGGTAGCCCTGGTCGCCATCCGCTGACCGCAGCCAAAACCGCCCTGTATCGTCCGGGACCGCCGCATCGATTGACCAGTACCTGTTGTGAAAGCCGCCCGCACCGCCGTGCAGGTGGTTTTCCCCCTCGTTGGCATCGAGCGGATAGTCAACACCACCGAGGTTGAAGCGTGCACCGGCAATGCGGTTGCAGGTACGCCCGACGGTCGCGCCCACGAAGTAAGGGTCGGTCAGGTAACCCGCGCAATCTTCATAACCGAGAATCACGTTGCGGATGCCGTCCGGCATCCGCAGTTCGATGCGTGTCAGTCGAGCGCCGTGATTCAGCAGCGTGACACGGTCGCCGCGGGCATTTCGCAGTACCCGCTCTGCCAGGTTGTCCGCCACTATCGTGTCGCTTGCCTGGGCCACTATCGTGTTGCTTGCCTGGTGCCGCGATGCGCCGCAGGTGCGTGACACCGCCCGCGTGCACGACAGAGGTGCAAAATATAGCCTTCTCTAATTGTTATCCGGCAATAAACGAATCATCGGATTCCGAAACTCAACACGGCTGTCGGAGCCCACGGACTCCAGGCCGATCGTGCCCCGGTGGAGACTGGCCGGTCCATCTGCATTTGCAGGTTCGGTGAATTCGTTGACCGTCTCATCATTCACTTTTACCGTTACTGTCTTGCCGTCAACCTTGATGTAGTAGCTGAACCATTCGTTATCGCCGTGTGGGGCAGTCTTCACCTCGCTTGCCCCAACCAGGCTGCCGGTCATGCTCTCACCGGCCCGGCTGGCGTTAATCTGGGCTTCATAACCGAATGTAGGAGGTCCCTCCTCTTTGTAACGGGTATGAAAATAGACCCCTGAAGCTGACCCTGGATAGGTATAGACATCAACCTTGAATTCGAAATTCCTGAAATCACCGCCGTCAACGGGCCCCGCATAGAACAACTTGCCCGGCGGACCCTCGACAACAATGGCGTTTGAAGCCGCTTCATGGGGGACAAGTTGAAAGGACCCGGAACCCATGTTCCTTTTCGTGGGCCAGACAGCACCTCCTTCAAACCAACTCATTTCAGCATAGTTCGTCGCCCCGCTGGCACGCCAGCCGTGCAGGGTCCCTCCTTCCCGCAGGGAGACCCATCCCAGTCCCCGCTCGCCTGAATATCCTTCCGACGGGTGGCCATTGTCCTCAAGCTTACCGGCTGCCCACAGCAGGCCGGCCGCTACCAAATTCAAATTAACATCCGCGCCCATGGTCGGAGTGTGGTGACCCAGCGTGCTGGCGAACACCCGAACCCCTTCGTATTCGTGGGTCCAGGCTATAGGAAAAAATTCAGCGGCTTCGACGCTGTAGGCACGTGCCAGCGGGGTAGCATTGTCCTTTAGCTCGAAAGGCATGTACAACTCTCCTTCGGGAGTCCGCCAGGTCCCGGGGAAATTGATCATGATCGGATGATTCGGTTCGAGCGCTTCTATCGTAAAAGGGACACGAACAACTTCATGGTGATAGGAGACTGCTCCGGTAAATTCGTACCATACAGGGGTAGTGGTCCGATGCAGGTGCATCGGGCAGTGCAGCAGGACGGCAGGTACCTGGTACTCGGCATGGGCAGCCATGATCCGCTCAACATGTTCAGCATCGCCCATATCAAGATTACAGCTGTTGTACAACACCAGATCAAATTGCCGCGCCCACTCATCGGTTAACAGGCTTTCAAATTTGAAATGCATGTCCTCTGTACTTTTGCCCTCGTTATGGTCGATGGTGAACTCGATATTACCGATGCGATCGGTCAGCCCCTCTTCAAGCTGTCTCTTTTGGGTATAGTAATCGTGAAAAGGTCCCCCACCGGTAATCATCAAGACTTGCAATGGATCTGTGTCCTGCGCTCCGGCGTATTGAGGCAGGTTGGCGGAAAAAACCAACGCAAAAATAGAAAGGAGTATTTTCTTAGAAGTACAATTGATCGTATTCATTTATAGGGTCCTCGATTTTTGTCTCGTAGATTGAGTCACATCTTTGTTTGGTTCAAAGATTACAAGATACACTGAACTGTAGAAGTTCAGACCCGGTCTGACAGTTACCGATTCTGCGGAGGAGCCCAAATTATTAATCCGGCAATAGACGAACCATCGCATTCCGAAACTCAACACGGCTGTCGGAGCCCACGGACTCCAGTCCGATCGTGCCCCGGCGGAAACTGGCCGGTCCATCTACATCTGCAGGTTCGGTGAATTCGTTGACTGTCTCATCATTCACCTTGACCGTTACATTATTACCGTCAACCTTGATGTAGTAGCTGAACCATTCGTTATCGCCGTGTGGGGCAGTCTCCACTTCGCTTGCCCCAACCAGGCTGCCGGTCATGCTCTCACCGGCGCGGCTGGCGTTAATCTGAGCTTCATAACCAGAGGCAGGAGGTCCTTCCTCTTCGTATTTCGTATGAAAATAGACCCCTGAAGCTGACCCTGGATGGGTATAGACATCAACCTTGAATTCAAAATTCTTGAAATATCCGCCAGCGATCCAACCGTCATAGAACAGATTTCTTTGATCTCCCTCGACAATCAGGGTGTCGCCATCAAATCGGAACGATTCACCGACCGACGCATTATCCATGGTCGGCCAGACCATTTCTTCATCCAGTCGGCCATACCAGTTAGCAGACGTCCAATCCACGACACCGCCGCTTTCAATCCAACCGTTTAGCGTACCATCCCAGAGAGAGATCCACCCGAGTCCACGTTCTCCTTCATACCCCGGGGCCGGCGAACCATCTTCTTCAAGTTTTCCTGCCGCCCAGAGCACACCCGATGCAACAAGATTCAAATTCACGTCCGAGCCCATCGAATCATTATGATGCCCCAGTGAACTGGCGAAAACCCGAACGCCCTCGTGTTCGTGTATCCAGGCTGTTTCAGTATAGGCGTGTGTCTCCACCGAATAGGCGTGAGACAACGGAGTGGCATTGTCATGTAAATCAATGATCAGATATAACTCGCCTGAAGGCGTCCGCCAGGAAGGAGGATAGTTCGTCATGATCGGGTGATGCGGCTCCAGAACCTCGATCGTGTAGGGAGAGGTATTGGGATGATTTTCTTTCTCGTGGGCGTATGAAACAGCACCGGTAAAGTCCCACCAGGCATCCGCTCCATCGCCCTCTGCATATTGATAGAGATGGATGGGGCAGTGAAGCATAACGGCAGGTAGTTGATGCTCGACGTGTTCGGCGATGATTCCCTTTACGTAGGCTTCATCTTTTACTTGAAGATTACAGTGATTGTAGATGACAACGTCGAACTCCGCCGCCCAGTCTTCCTCCAAATGGCGGGAGAAATGGAAATCGGTTGACTCCATCGTAAGCGTATCCGCACCTTCATAGTCCGTTGTAATTTCGACGTTCGAAAGACGCTCCAACAGTCCCTCTCTAATCTGGTCCTTTTGCGTATTATAATCGTGCCAGGGACCCCCGCCGGTAATCATCAAGATTTGCAATGGATCTGTGTCCTGCGCCCCGGCGTATTGAGGTAGGCTGCCAAATACAACCAACGCCAAAATCGAAAGGAGTATTTTCTTTAACATATTTGTAATTGTATTCACTTATTGGGCCCTCGATTTCTATCTCGTAGTTTGAGTCACATCATGAACCGGCCAGCGTACTTTGTTTGGCTCGACACAATAACCAACATTTGAGCATTCCGTTCAATTTATTGAACTGCTGATTCCGGTAACGCAAATGCATGAACGCGCCTTCCAATATCCTGTGTTACAGGCGAACGATAACGACCGCCGCCGCCGCCTGCTACAATCACAACATATTGTCTTCCATCAATTTCGTAAGTGGAGGGAGTCGAAAAGCCAGGTGAATCCATCTCGAATTCCCACAAAAGCACGCCGCTGGTTTTATCAAATGCTCTGAACCGGTTATCTTCTGTTGCTGCTATAAAGATCAAACCTCCTTGTGTAACAGCCATTCCGCCAAAGTTCTCAGCACCGGTATTTCGAATCCCCATTTCTACCAATCCGGGATATTCTCCGAGTGGGACCGACCATAAAATGTCGCCTCTTGCAACATCTACCGCAACGAGTTTCCCCCATGGTGGTTGAATTGCATGATACCCCATATGGTCTGTGAAATATTCTAACTGGGGTACATACTGTGGGGTTGATGTGGACCAACTCAATTCGCCCTCTCCTCCACTCCACGTCAGGTTTTCGTCACTTAAATCGATATCGGATGTGGATGTTGCATCACCAGGTTCACTTTGAAGAAAGGCTACAACATTATCCAACTCATCTTCGTCAAAGGCTGGAAAGGCAGGCATCGCATTTACACCTTGTGAAATGACAGTTCTTAGTTCGTCAGCACTGAGCGTTGTATTATCGAGAGCAACAGCTATCCCTCCTTCTCGATCGGCACCATGACAAACCGCACAGGCTGCAAGATAAATTGTTCTCCCCTGGGCCGTCTCCGTCAAATCTGCGAATTGATCAGGATGTATGATGTCCAGCGTTAGTATAAATGGGAAGTCATTTACGTTTACGTAGGCAATATTTGTCTCCGGATCGAAAGCCGGGCCGCCCCATTCGTTCCCTCCGTGAATTCCGGGTTGTACGATCGTTCCTTCTACACTTGGAGGTGTATACATCGGTCCGGCTCTCAGTCTTTTGAATTGCTCCAGTGCAGATGCGTGAGACTCGGGTGTGATGGTGGTCAAATCGGACTCATAAACTGCCGTTCTTACAAGTGGGTCAGGCTTTAAGGGCCATGGTTGAGTCGGATAAGGAACTTCACCGAGTGCCGCGTCTGTCGGTACCGGTTTTTCTACAATGGGAAATAGGGATTCTCCGGTATCCCGGTCAAATACAAATACCTTACCTTGTTTCCCTGTCTGAACGACCACATCTCGTTCTTCACCATCTTGCGTAATGGTAGCCAGCATCGGTGCAGGAGCGATATCATAATCCCAAATATCGTGGTGCATCGTTTGAAAATACCATTGCAATTCCCCAGTCTCTGCATCGATGGCCAAAACGGAATTCGAGAAGAGGTTCATGCCAGGTCTCGCACCGCCACCTCCATGGATACCACCGGTGGCAGAACCCGTAGCGGCAAATACCCAGCCTCTTTCTTCATCAACGGTAAATCCACCCCATGAGTTGGCGCCCCCATAAATCATGTTATCTTCCCACTCCCAAGTCTCATACCCGGGCTGTCCTTCCAGGGGAATAGTGTGAAATCTCCATTCAAACTCCCCGGTTAACACATTAAAGGATCTGATGTTACCAGGGGGATCTTCTCTTCCTTCGAAAACATTTGAATCCAAAATCAAATGGTCATCATAGATTACAGGAGGCGAGGTGTTCGTTATTTTATTTTCCAGCAGGTGAGCAGGCCAAACATGATTTTCCTTTAAATCAATATACCCGCCGTCACCGAACGACTCTATAAGAGTACCGTCGTCTGGGTTAATTGCCCAGACAATATCTTTCGTAAGATGGAAGAGCCTTGAGTTGTTGCCATTCTCATCTTCCCAATACACGGACCCTCTCATGATTCCACTGTCGAGATAATCTCCTCTGGAATGGTGTTCCGACAGATCAAACAGCCAGAGTTCTTCTCCGGTTGCTGCATCCAGGGCAACAAGATTTAATTCAGAATCAGCAAAATACATCACACCTTCAATAATAATCGGGTTGGATGACATCCCGGGCCGAACAAGATCCCTCGTATCGTAGGTCCACACTTCTTCCAATAACTGAACATTTTCGACTGTAATCTGGCTTAGAGAAGAGTATCCAGTTCCTTCCTGATCGCCACGATAAGTAGCCCAGTCAACGAAATTATTCAGTCTGCTTTTTTGACCTGCGGCACTTGTTTGGGCCAATGTATCATTATCCACCCAGCCGAATGCAATCAGTACAGAAAGGAAGGTCAGGGGAGAGAACAAATAGAGTTGTTTTTGCATCAGTTCGTGGCCTCGTTCCGTTTATATTCGAATAACAGGTAAATTTATTTTCCTATGTTTCTGATAGTGTGAAGTCAGGTAGTCGTTTAATGACTCCACCTTCCATAGCTGACTCATGGGCGAGCAAGCCAACACATGTCCAGTTTGCAGATTGGACCGCATTAGGGTAGGGATCACGATCGTTAACAACAGAGTCGACAAACTCATGTACCAAGTGCGGATGAGAACCTCCGTGGCCAGCGCCCTGGATAAAGGACAGGTGAGCATGTTCATCCGCATCATACACGCCTTCCAGAGTAAACTCGCGAATCTCTTCCGGTAGCAGATGCCCATAATCCGGCACCTTGACACGTTCGGGTATTTCCGGTTCGGGTTTCTTTGCCGTATGAAGAACCGGATCCTCCCCTTCGATAAGCGGCCATTCAAAGGACTTTTTGGATCCGTAAGCATCGAAGCTTTCTCGATATTGACGTGACGTATCAAACAATGAACGATGAATATGAGCGGTCAAGTCAGAGTTCTTCAACTTAATATGGCAGGTTTCAACCGCAAAGGGAGAACCTGATTTTTCGATGAGGTCATCGCTGATTGTTCCCGACCCAAAACACGATACATATTCTGCTTCTTTGTCAGTAAGTCCAAGAACGGGGCTGACAACATGAGTTGCGTAGTGCATCGGTTTCATGTACTGCCAATAGTCGGGCCACCCCTCCATATCCTGGGGATGACTGGCTTGCAAATATTGAATTTTCCCCAATTCCCCTTTTTCGTAAAGCTCCTTTACAAACAGATATTCGCGGCTGTACACAACCGTCTCCGCCATCGTATATGTTAGTCCCGTCTCCGCGACCGTTTCTACAATTTCCCTGCAATCCTCAATACTTGTTGCCATCGGCACGGTACATGCAACATGCTTGCCCGCACGCAGAGCCATTAGCGTGTGTTCCGCATGGAGCTGAATGGGTGTATTTATGTGCACGGCATCAATCCCTGGATCTTCCAGAAGCTTTTCATACGAGCGATAACGTTGACCTGGATCGATGTTGAAAGCATCGCCTACTTTATTAAGATCCGATTCCGAACGCTGGCAGATTGCATACATATTCGCATGAGGGTGCTTTTGATATATCGGAATGAACTCAGCTCCAAATCCTAGACCTACAATTGCGATATTCACTTTACGTTCTCCATGTCCGGTAAGCGCCGATCAAAACATTATCGTGTCAGCACGCTGATTTCGCATGACGAATTGATTAAGCGCTGCCTTCCAACCGCGAATCGGCCGGTTCCATTTCTTCAAGGCGTTCCGCAGGGCGAGATACAAAATCTTCTGGATCGGTTCGTCGTTCGTAAACGCGCCGCGATTCTTTAGCACCTTATCTAGTGCTCGTCCCAGAAACGAGCAGTACCCACCGACACGACATGCCGGTGGGTACCCAGATACCTGCTCCTGCTTCTGGTTCTTGCCGACTTCTACCTCGCGAAGACGTACCGCGCACCCAGGTAGAGGCGCATGTCGCCTTCCTGGAAGGACTGGAATTGTTGATCCGTGCGGCCGCGGAAGACGATAGGTTCGTCCAACAGGTTGATGCCCTCAAGGAAAATCGTCAGATTATCGGTGGGCGCATAGCTGGCGCTGAAGTCAAGCTGCGAGAACTCGTCGACAAACCGCGGAATGCGTTGGCTGACGTTGGTGTTGGCCAGAAATTCACCGCGGTTGTTGTAGTGCAAACGCACACTGAACCTTTCGTTCTCGTAGAAGCCCATGAGATTCCACGAGTCCGACAAGCCCGTCAGGGCAAACTGGTCCTCGGTGTGCGGGTTGGCGAGCACATCGTAGCCGATGTCACCGTCGACAAAGGTCGAGTTGGCCTGGAAGCCGAAGCCGTTTAGGTTGCCGGTGAAGAAGTGCACCCAGTTCAATTCCAGGCCCTGGATATTGGCGCTCGCCTGGTTTGTGGGCTGCTGAACGACAAAGTTCATCAATGGATCGTTCGAGTTGGGCTCGATATCACACGCGGTGGCGATGTCGGACGACAGCGCGGCGCCCCCATCATCATCGGGGTCGATGAATCCCATGGAGCCGGATCCAGCGACAGTATTCCCTGCATTTGGCCCCGCCTGAAAAACTACATTTTCAAGGCACGCATCATTATCGATGAGCGCGGTCATGGTGAAGAGGTTCGTCTCGGTCAGCCCAGCTGAAGTACCATCTGCTTTGGTATGAGCATTCAATGCGTCGATGGCCTGGCCCAGGCGGGTACCCGGGGCTCCGTTGGTGACATCGCGCAGGCCGAACAGGTTTGTCGTTACCTGCTCGTTGCCGATAAAGTTCTTCACCGACTTGTCGAAAAAGGCAACCGTAAAGGCGCTGCCCTCGCCGTAGTACCACTCCAGCGACAGGTCGAAGTTGTCGGACTCCAGCGGCTCCAGTTGCGCGTTGCCCCTGCTGCCGGTGGCGACGCCGCCCAGGTACGTCGCCGTGCTCGGATTACCGGCATTGGTGGTGACGAACATGTTGTTATACGGCGCGCGCGCGATGGTGGTGCTGAACGAGGCGCGCGCTTTCAGGTTGTCGTTGACATCCACCGAGAAATCGAGGCTCGGCAGCAAGTTGTCATAATCGAACGTCTGCGACACCGCCTGCACGTCCGAGCTGAACACCGTGGCGAGGTCATTGTCCGATGTCCATTTCTTGAACATGGGAACCGACTGCAGTGTTACGGATTCGACGTCCGTCTGCTCCCAGCGCAGGCCGACCACGACCTGCATCGGCCTGCCGCCGACTTCGCCATCCAGAACGCCCTCGCCGTAAAGCGACACTACGTCCTCGGTGATGACGTTGTCGGCGATGCTTACCGTGGATCGGTTGTTGTAGTCGTATTGTGCCCCGCCGCCGTTGACGAAGCCGTCAAAGGCCTCCGCCACCGCCAACGGATCGATAAAGAACGCTTCCTGGCCCACAAGTCGCAGACTGGCGCCCGGGGCCACCGTTCCGCCGGCGGCGGTGAAATCCCGGACCAGTTCGTCCGCCGTCAGAAACTGATTGTTGTGATCCTCAAACTGGCAGCTTATGCATACGTCTTCAATGACTTCTTCCCCCATCAGCGTCGCGATATCGCCGATGAAGCCGGTGTTCCAGCCGCCGATTTCGTCCCGGTAGCGCTCGTAGACCGAGTGCATTTCGTGGCTGACAAAGCCCGCGCCGAAATTGGCCGTGACCGGACCACCGTTGTCGAAGGCGACTGCCATCTTGGCCTGGTCGATGACGGTATCCTGGGTGCCAAATTCCTGAATGATGTACTGGAGCCCGAGATCCGACTTTTCGAAGATTCCATTCGCATTACCGCCGGGGAAGGTAACCTCCCGGCCGCCGACCATGGTTGTGCTGGGGCCAGAGCCGTCCGCAATGGCCTGGGCGACGTTGGGTATCTCAGTGCGGTAGTCCACGATGTGGGCGGCGACAGCCTGACCGCCGAGGGAGGTTCCTTCAATGAGGGCGCCACTCGGGTGATTGCCCTTGGCGACCGCATTGCCATGGGCCGCGTCGAAGTTCAACGTCAGCGAGTCGTTGAGCTGATAGTCGATGTTGAGGCCGAACGAACTCAACTCGTCCCGCATCGCGAACAAGCTGTTCCGGAAAGGCAGCTCCTTGCCCGCCTGGCTGAAGTCGCTGCCGCCGCCGGACACGAGCGGCTCGGACAAAAAGTCCGGCTGACTGAGGACAGGGTTGCCATTGAAGGCGACAAAGTCGAACTGGCGGACCCAGAAGGGTAGATCCGAAGCACTCTTTGCAAACTGATCGTTCCGTGCGAACAGGCTATCCGCGGTAACGGTCATGCGGTCCGAAGGCGCCCACTGCAGGGTCAGCGCAGCGTTGGTGCGCTCGCGCGAACTCTCGCTGAATGCGAGGGCCGCAGAATGCGGGAAGCCGGCCAGTTGATCCGGGCCGGGTGGGTTGACCAGGTTGGCGTTGGCGAAGGCGGGGATGTTCGGATTGAAGGGAAACTGCCAGACGATTCCGCGCCCGCTGTTGTGCAACGCTGTGCGATTCGAGAATTCGCGCTCCTGGACGGAACCGAAGGCGGACAAGCCGAAGGTGCCCTCATCGTTCGTCCAGTTGCCCAGACCGCTTATCTCCGGCGTCGTGCCACCGCCGGAGTCAGAGAGGGCTTTTGCGCCAATGGAAAACTGGTTGGCCGATTCCAGGGGCTGAATGGTTTCGATATTGATCGTGCCGCCAAGACCGCCGGAGGGCACCCCGGCCCGGCCCGATTTGTACACCTGCAGACCCGATACTCCCTCGGACGCGAGGTTCGAGAAGTCGAAGGAGCGCGAATCGCCGGTTCTGATGTTGGCGTTGATGCCGAAGAAGACGCCCCGGGCGTCGGCCGCGGGCATCTGCCGGCCGTTCAGGGTCACGATGTTGAAGTCGCCACTGAAGCCGCGAATCGTGACCTCTGAACCCTCGCCCTCAACGCGGTTGATGGACACACCGGTAACGCGCTGCAGCGACTCCGCCAGGTTGGTGTCGGGGAACTTGCCGATATCTTCGGCGGAAATGGCGTCCACAACGCCTGAAGACTCACGCTTGACGTCCATGGCCGCCAGCAAACTGCCGCGAATACCGGTGACCACGACCTCCTCGAGGCCCTCACCGGCCTGCTGCGCACTCGCCTGGCCGGCCATGATGGACAAAGCTGCCGATACGGCGGTAGCCAATTTGGTTTTCTGCATTGTTGTTTTGGTTTCAACCATCTTCATTACCCTTCATTACCTCTAGCCATAGTCTCAGTACGCCCGATGCACGCGCCAGCATGATCAAGGCGACATCTAACGGGCGAATTTAGCACACTTCCCCTTGGTCAGAAAAGCCTTGAATCGCCGAAACCCGCAAAAAATAGTTTGTAGCAAATGCGCAACATTAGCGGCCCTGCGAGCCGTCCCCCCGCGCCACGTGCGCCCCCCTGCCCGCGTGATATGCTCGCTTCGGTGGAGGAGAAAATTCGCGTAGTCGTCGCCGGCGGCGGAACGGCTGGTTGGTTGACGGCCTACAGCCTGGTCACGCGGCTGGGTAACCTGCTCGAAATCACGCTGGTCAAATCCGACCAGATCGGAACCGTGGGTGTGGACGAGGCGACCGTTGCCACCATCTGCAATTTTCACCATATCTTTAAAGTCGACGAGCGCGAGTTCATGCGCGCAACCCAGGCAACGTTCAAGCTCGGCATTGTCTTTGACAACTGGGGGTCGCCGCACGACCGGGCAAGTGAAGGACCGGCGCGGAACTGAGTGGCACTGAACGAAGCGAGCGGTTTAGGCGTAGGGCCACCCCCTTTATCACAGCACGACGGCACACGACGCCCTCGGGCAGCCGGACAAGATCCGGGCTTGGCGGGAGTTGCGGGACATCGAGCCGAAGTGCCAAGCCGATCCGTTTCGAGGCTCAGGTATTGCTGACGATCAGGAAGCGGGCTTTGGCCGGAGGATCGAACACACTACTGTAAAAGAAGCTATCCCGGATTTCCTCAATGCCGAAATGCGGGGAAATCAGGTCCAGAATTTGTTTCTTTTCAAAATGGTACGGCATCTGGATGAGTTTGTCGCCGAACTTGTCGTAATTGACGAAACGCCCTTCCTCGCTGCTCATGATTTTCAGCAGAAGTGTGCCGCCGGGCCGCAGAATCCGTTTAATGCTGGCGACGTATTCGTAGTGATTGAACATGCAAATCGAATGATAACAACCTCGATCGAGCACGAGGTCGAATCGGTTCTCAGACAGGTTTGAAGCGGAAATATCGTCGAGCAAGAACTCGATTTGCAGGCCTTGTTCCCCGCCGAGCGCGAGTTTGGCCTGTTTGATGGCGGTCTCGGAAATATCGGTGCCTACAAGCCGGTGGCCCCTGCGGGCAAGTTCCATCGCCTGCGATCCGCTGCAAGTGCCGAGATCGAGGATGTCGAGTTGGAGCAAATTCCGCTCACGAAAGAATTCTTCGATATCGGGATCGAGTCGGTCATTGAACCACGGCCATCGATTCTCGCCATAGACGGTATACATCGCATGGTTTTTCCTTTCCCACTTGTCGCGGTTCCACGACTTAAGCCGTTGCCTGATGTCCATGATCGCGCTAAAAATTCGCCGGGGAATGCAACACTGTGAATGTATGGCTGCCGGGCCCGAGCGGGTAAACAAGATCGGGGCCGGCCCGTCCAATGCCGCTCCCGTTGAATTCTTCGCTGATTGCATCGGTGGGAATTTGGACGAGTTCCGGTTCGCAAAAGTTGGCGTCGGCGCGGACTTCGTTGGCCGGAGGCGTCGGGAGACTCAGAAAAGCCATCGTGTTTTCCGGCACGACGAAGCAGTAATCGTGGATATTGCCATCCACCGACCATTCGCTTTCGATGCGGTCGCACATTGAATCGTTGAGGTGGTCCCACTTTTTTGGACAGGTTGTTAAGGTGTACTCCGAGTGACGGACGGAGGGCGGTGTGGAAACCCACCTCTCAAGCTTCACGCGCTCTTCCTTCGACAAAGCAATTTCCCCGCCGCGACCCGCATCGCACAACCCCCGGCATGCCGATCCAACGCAAGGTACCATAACCCACCCCATAAACGAGTGTAGCATTACGTCCCGGCGCGCCGCCCGCGCAAGCGTCAGGAGCTTGCGCTGTAGTAACGATTCGCGCCGTGACGAATATGCTGGGATGGCAGCACATCGAAACATGCCTCGTCGGTCTGAGGCGAAGCCTCGCTAGAGCAGTAGCAGCGTTACAGTCGTATCTTCTCGAAAGTCTGCAAGCCCACGATGAATGTGTCGGCCTGAATCGAATTGCGCGCCTCGCTACCGATCAAGTCAACCAAGCGTGAAGCGGTAGCGTACAGATTGGGAACATAGCGATTTTCTCTCCCCAGGTACCGCGAATCTCTCGATTTTGCCAAGAAATGCGATGCCCCCGGGCGATATCCGGTCCATACAATCGTGGCACTTGAACACGTGCCCCCGGGCACATCGACCGATTTCTGGACGGATTCCATGCACGATCCCGCCTACAAACTGCTCTACTCGCACCGGCGCATGGCCGCAGACCTGCTGCGCGGATTCCTGCCGGACGGCTCGGAGGCGGGCTTCGATTTCGACACGCTGGAACCGTTGCCGGCGTCGCATGTCGGGCGGGGGCTCAAGCGGCGCGAGGGCGACCTGATGTGGCGTTTGCGTGCCCGGACGGCGCCGGGCGATGGGTGGGTGCATGTGCTGGTGCTGCTGGAATTTCAGTCCAGAGTGGACCGGCACATGGCGTTGCGGGCGATGACCTACACGGGGCTCGCCCTGGAGGGGTTGGTGCGCCGTGGGGAGGGGTTTCGCGAGGACGCGCGCTCGACGGTTCCGCTGCCGCCGGTGATCCCGTTTGTAGTCTACAATGGGAAGCGGCGCTGGACCGCGCCGCTGGACGTTTCGAAGCTGTTCGCCCCGGCGCCCCCGGTGCTGGCGCGGTTGCGGCCGTCGAACCGGTACGTGCTGCTGGACATGGGCAAGGCGGATGTCGGCGGGGTACCGTGGGACAACACGGTCGGCTTGCACATCGCGTTGGAGAAGGCCACGCTGGAAGAGGCGCAGCCGGTTTTGCGCCGGCTGTCTGCGACGCTGGCGGGACCGGAGCATCTGGGGCTGCGGGTGGCGTTCGCCGAGTGGCTGAGGCGGTCGTGGGCGGAGGAGTACGGCGTGCTGGCGGACTTGGAAGACAAGTCGCGCCGGAACCTGGACCGGATGGTGGCTGAAGGAGAGGTGGAAGCTATGGGATCGTTGGCGGTTGAGAGGTGGCGGGAGCAGAAGGCGCAGATTCATGCGCGGGGCCGGACGCAAGGTCGCATGGAGGGCCGCACGGAAGGTATTGAACACTATCGGCACTCACTGGCGCGTCAGGCGTCGCGCCGATTCGGCGCCAGCGCGGGCGAACGCCTGACGGCGCTGCTAGCGGGCATCTCGGAGCCGGAGCAATTGGCGGCTGTGGGCGACGCGATCATCGATTGCAAAACGGGCGCAGAGTTGCTCACGGCGGCGCGGCGAATCGCCGGCGTAAATTGAACCGCGGAGCAACTGGCGCCGAGCACGTTTTCGTTGTGGAGGCGCAAGCTTCGGCGGTGGGCGGCGGAGAGCGGGGCCAACTGCGCGGCGCGGTTTGCGGAGTTGGCGGATTCGCCGCCGCGCAATGACACGTCACAAGGCTCGGTCAGCTACGCTGTGAGCGCTCGGCGAACAAACTCGGGGATCGTAGTTAGATGGAGGAGAAAATTCGCGTAGTCGTCGCCGGTGGCGGTACGGCTGGTTGGTTGACAGCTTACAGTCTGGTCACGCGGCTGGGTAACCTGCTCGAAATCACCCTGGTCGAATCCGACCAGATCGGAACCGTGGGTGTCGGCGAGGCGACCGTGCCCACCATCCGCAATTTTCACCATATCTTTAAGGTCGACGAGCGCGAGTTCATGCGCGCAACCCAGGCAACCTTCAAGCTCGGTATTTTCTTTGACAACTGGGGCGCGCCGGGCGAAAGCTACATTCACTCGTTCGGCGATATCGGGCAAAGTACCTGGATGGCGGGATTCCACCAGTACTGGATGGAAGCGCATGCCAATGATTTTGGCGGCAGCCTGGAGGACTATTGCCTCGAATTGAAGGCGGCGAAGGCCGGCAAATTCGCGGCAAAGGTAGGTGAGACGCCACTGGCGTACGCCTATCACCTGGACGCAACGGCCTACGCCGGATTTCTGCGGCAAAAAAGCGAATCGCTCGGCGTCCGGCGAGTCGAAGGCAAGATCGGCGAAATTACCGTTGATCCGGTGACGGGCAATATCCGATCGCTGGAATTGGAGCAGGACAGGCAGGTCGCCGGTGATTTCTTTATTGATTGCACCGGCTTCAGAGGCCTGCTGCTCGGCGGTGCATTGGATGTCGAATACGAGGACTGGAGCCATTGGCTGGCCGCCGACCGCGCTCAGGCAGTGCAGACGAAAAGTACCGAGCCGCCTCCCCCCTATACACGCGCCGTTGCACATTCCTCCGGGTGGCAGTGGCGTATCCCCCTGCAAAGCCGTACCGGCAATGGCCTTGTCTACAGCAGCCGGTTTTGTTCCGACGACGATGCCCGTGCAACCCTGCTCGGCAATATCACTGGAAAGACCATCACCGAGCCCCGCCTCCTGAGATTCAAAACCGGTTTCCGAACAAAAGCGTGGCACAAGAACTGTGTTGCCATCGGTTTATCGAGCGGCTTTCTCGAGCCACTTGAATCGACCAGCATACACTTGATTACCACTTCGCTGATCCGCCTGATGAAGCTCTTCCCGTTTTCAGGCGCAATGGCGCCGCTGGCCGAGCACTATAACCGTGAAACCCGGATTGAATGGGAGGCAGTGCGCGATTTCATTATCCTGCACTACAAGCAGACGCAACGGGATGACAGTGAATTCTGGAATTATTATCGCACCATGGATATCCCGGAGAGCCTCGCTCACCGCATGGAGCTCTTTCGGGAAAACGGCCATGTGTGGCCGGATTTGGTGAACCTGTTTCGCACGCACTCCTGGGTTCAGGTAATGATTGGGCAGGGTTTGTTCCCGAAACATCGTCACGGTGCAGGTCGTATATTGTCACCGGAGGCGTTAAGGCGAGAGCTCGAAAAGCTGAGTTCTTTTGTAAATCATAATCTTGCCAAGCTGCCTGCTCACGAGGACTTCATCAAACAGTATTGCCCGGCGCATAATCGGGCTACGTGAGCACCCAACCGCCGTCATTAACCCCGACAACTTCATGTACAAGGACGTTACGGCGTCCGAGCCCGAAATCCTTCGCAGGCTTCAGCAGGCAGGCGAGCGCATTCATAGGGGAGACTGAAACCAGGTGCTTGTGACAGGCCCCCTGAACCAACAGGGGGCCTGTGCAAAGATCGTTGCGTCCGGCGGTATTTCGCTCGCTATTCGAGCCGCATCCTGAGCGTTACGCCGAACTCCCTCGGCCGGCCCACGACACCCTGGTCGATGCCTGCCAGGACCGCCGGGAATCCACCCTGCCGGTAGTACTCGTTGGTCAGATTGGTGCCGAAAAAGGCAACATCCCAATTGCCGACGGCCGGCGTCCAGGTGATCCTGCCGCTGGCCAGTCCGTAGGCCACATTGGCCCGGGACGGCCAGTGAAAGCGCCGGTCGCGGAAGGTTACTACGTCGTCGATCCAGCCGTAGTCGGCGCGGACCATGACCGAACCGCCGCTGCTGAGATTGTTGTCCCACTGCAAACCGATGCTGTATCCGGTTTCGGGGGCATTCTGGAACTTGTCGCCGACCTGGATGGTGGTCGCCAGACCCGTGTCGGTATATCCCGCGTCGAGCGTCGCAAGGGTGAAATTCACCAGGAACGAATCTGTCGGCCTCCAGACGCTCTCGATCTCGATCCCGCTGATTTCGGCCTCGCCGGCATTGGTCGTGGTGGCTTGCCCGGGGGTGAGCACCTCGCCGACCTGGATACCGGCCCACGTCCCCCAGAAGTAGGTCGCGTTGAAGCGCAGCCGGTTGTTCGCGAAATCCGACCGCAGGCCGAGCTCGTAGTTGGTCAGATACTCGGGGTCAAAGGAAACGATGCCGTTGTTCGGCAGTTCGGGATTGAAGAGCGAGTTGACGTCGCCGCCGTTGAATCCCTCAGCCCCGGTGATGTAACCCATCACGTTGTCGCTGAACTGGTATTGCAGGGCGAGCCTTGGCGTGAAGGCGTCGAAGCTGGCGTCGAAAACCAACGGTGCGCCGCCCTGAACGTGCCGCTGCGGTATCCGCCCGAAATACCTCGTCCCCTGCTGCGGATCACGCACGCCTTCGCCGCCGACGCAGGGAAGGACATCGCGGGGGTTGCCGCTAATGCCGCAGTAGACTTCCGAGGAAAAGTCCTCTTCGGAATATCTGGCGCCGACCGTCAGCGAGAGTTGCTCCGTGAGGTCGAAGACCACCTCGGCGAAGATGGCCGTATCCTCCGTGGCGATGAGGTTCTCCGCATGGCGATAGCGCGGACACGTGCGAATTCGGGGACAGTTAACTGAGCCCGGTCGATCCCAGGTCTCCCAGATTTGATCCTTGCTGAGCACCTCCAGGTCGTGATAGTACACGCCAAGCACCCAGTTCAGCCGGTCTGAACTGCCCAGGAACTGAAACTCCTGCGTGGTTTCCTCCCGTTCCTGGTAGTCCCACAATTCGAAGAACACGAACGGCGTCGAATCCCTATCGAAGAATACGCCCCAATCCTGTTCGCGCGTGGATGTGATCGAACGGAAGGTAAGGGAATCGTTGATGTCCCAACTCAGATTGGCCGTGAAGGTCTCGTTGGTGCTGTCGTAGCCGTCGCCGTCGAAGGGGGACCCGCTGAGATATTGCTAGCTTCGCCCGTGGGCATACAGTTCGTCTGTGAACTCCAGGCCGGCCGAGTTGTAGCACTCTGGCCCGCCCCCACAACTCCAGGGAGCCATCCCCCACGGTACCGGGAAATTCTCGACGACATCCCACAACACGTTGGCCTGCATGCCCGCGTCGTTGTTGTTGTAGGCCGCCGTGAGCAATGCCGTGAACGAGTCGTTGGGCTGCCATTGCAGCATGCCCCGCAAAACCGTGTTGTCGATGTCCCCGTAGGATTCGTCGACATGAAGACTGTCGACGTAACCGTCCCGCTTCAGGCTCGCCGCAGTGATCTTGGTCAGGACCGTGTCGCTCAAGGGAATATCCACGTTGGCAACAATGTCGGTACGGTTGTATTCGCCGAAAGTCGTCTTGATTCTTGCGCCGAACTCCTCCTGCGGCTTCTGGGTCACGTACTGAACGGCCCCGCTGATCGCATTCTTGCCAAAGTAGGTGCCCTGCGGGCCTCGCAGGACTTCGATGCGCTCAAGCTCAACCACATTTTGGAGGGCATCCGCGCTGCCGGACTGCACGACGTCGTCGATATAGCGCGCCACGCCGGGGATGCCGCGAATTGTGAACACTCCCGCATTACCTCCGGGCCCGCCGGCGCCGCGTATGTCCACGTTGGGCAGGAGCATCTGAAGATCCCTGATGTTCTCGATGCTTCGAATCTCAATATCTTCGGCACTGAGCGCCGAGACGGCGACCGGTACTTCCTGCAGGTTTTCCTCGCGGCGCCTGGCGGTGACGACGATTTCCTCGAGCACCGCAACGCCCTGTGCCCGTGAGTCGACGGGTACGATCGTGAATACCAGGCCCATTGCCAGACCGAATGCGACCATGCCGATCCGGCCAAAGTAGCTGTTGAACATTATGTGGTTCTCCCTTCTTGCAGGTCGCCCGCTTATCTTTCGAGATACGTGGTACCGATCCTTCTCCAAGTGTTGGATGCTCGATATTCGCAGTTCGTTTAGCTTGCTGATCCGATTACCGGGAGTCAGTCGGCCGCCTCATGATTATTGTTATCCGTCTTTAGGAAAAAGTGATGCAAGGATGGTGCGCACAGATGCACGATTTCAGGCTTCGGTGGCCGCCAATGATGCCTACGGTCTCCTCAGTGGCCGGATCACTTATACGCCTGCGGCCGATAACTGGGATGTCGCCATCTTCGGCACCAATCTGACGGATCAGTGGTACAGACTGGGCGGGTTCTCCGCGGTGCTTGCCGGTCTCGATCAGGGCGTCGTCGCCCGCCCGCGCGAGATTGGCGTGACGGTGAGGCTGCGACTCTAGTTTAGTCGTCGCCCGCCTCGCGTCTGAGGCGATTCGCGTAGGAAAAGGAATAGTGGCGCGCAGGCGTGTTGAGCGTGTTTTCGCCGAGAGCGTCGAGCGCATCCGCCATGAGCCGCTTTGAAGTGGTGTCGTCGGGCCGCAATCGGGTGACGTGCTGGGCGAGCTGAGCTGCACCGAGAGCATCTCCATTCGCCATGGATTGGCGCGCCATG
>JAJDWR010000054.1 GCA_022825505.1 Gammaproteobacteria bacterium
CTAGTGTTATGTCCCATAAATAAGTAATATAATAATGAGCGTGTCCATTCCAAGGAGTACGCTCATGCCTCGCGGTCGTCCCGTCGTGCCCATCGTCCTTTCCGATGAACAGAAAAACCAACTGCTCAGCATCGCCCGCTCCCGCTCACTGCCCCACGGCGTCGTGCAACGGGCCCAGATCGTGCTGGCCTGTGCCGATGGCGAACCCAACGCCCACATCGCCAAGCGCATGGGACTGAGCAACATGACCGTCGGCAAATGGCGCCGACGCTACCTCAAACTCGGGATCGAGGGCCTGCACGACCAACTGCGCCCCGGACGACCCCGCACCCACGAGGACGAACGCGTCGCCGAGGTCATCAACACCGCCCTTCAGTCCCAACCGCCCAACGCCACGCACTGGAGCGTGCGATCCATGGCCGAACGCACCGGCATCTCCAAGTCCACCGTGCAACGCTGGTTCGATCTGTTCGGCGTCCAACCGCACCGCCAACGCCACTTCAAACTCTCCAACGACCCCTTCTTCATCGAAAAAGTCCGCGACATCGTGGGACTGTACCTGAACCCGCCCGATCACGCCGTGGTGCTGTGCGTGGACGAAAAAAGCCAAATCCAGGCCCTGCAGCGCACCCAGCCGATGCTGCCCATGGGACTGGGCTACGTCGAAGGGGTCACCCACGACTATGTCCGCCACGGCACCACGACGCTGTTCGCCGCCCTGGACGTGGCCACCGGGGAAGTGCTCGCGCAGTGCAAACGACGCCATCGGCACCAGGAGTTCCTCGCCTTCCTGCGCCACATCGACGCCAACGTGCCCAAGGATCTCGATGTCCATCTCATCGTCGACAACTACGCCACCCACAAGCATCCCAAGGTCAAAGCGTGGCTGGCGCGCCGACCCCGCTACCATATGCACTACACCCCCACCTACGCCTCCTGGATCAACCAGGTCGAACGCTGGTTCGGGCTCATCACCCAACAGGCCATCCGCCGCGGCTCCTTCTCCAGCGTCAAGGAACTGACCCACAAAATCAACGCCTTCGTGGAACAATACAATGCACAAGCCAGCCCCTTCGCCTGGGTCGCCACCGCCGAATCGATCCTCGCCAAAATCGAACGACTTTGCTCATATATTTCCGGGACACGACACTAGGATACGGTTGTTCATTGCGTCGTAGATGTTCATGGCTGCCCCTGTTTCCACTGCCATGACGCGCTTTCCCTCAATGAATACATTCGAGTTATCAACATAAACCAATTCCGCCATGGGACACTCCGTTTGCAGCCAAAATCGCGCCATTCTATGGCACACGCCAACCGCATGCCATTGCTCAAGGTCGAAATACCGGCCCAAATGGCACAGATTTCATAAGGTTTGGTCGACAATCGATCGGGCTGAAATCTATGGTGTTGTCAAGCTAGCTTCTCCAATCGACCGGGATTCGGGAACTAGGTCATTCAAGCTCGTGACATTTGCGTCCAGGACTGGAAGAGAAGGCTGGTCCAGTCATTTGCACCCCGGAAAGGTATTCAAGCCGTTGACAACAAGGGCACAACCGAACGGAAACGTCGTTGCGCTGTTTGTCGTCCCAGAATTGCCGATCCCGTCACACTTGGGAGCCAGCGATTCCCGCTATCCCCCGTGAGTCTGTAGTGGTGGGGTCTTCGGCGGGTCCGAAAAAAGTTCTTCGTAAACTTTTCTTTGCGAAACGGTATCATGCCGGTGTTTCTTCAAGCGCCGGGTGATGAGCCATGTCCAAGCCTGCCTTTCGCAAGACATTGAGTGCGCCGGGGTTGCTTCGCATCGTGCGCGAGCGTTTCGAACGCATCGAGGATCCCGTCTCCGGACGGGGATTGAACCTCGCCGACTGTCTGATGTCGGGTCTGGCGGTGTTCGGGTTGAAGTACCCCTCGCTGTTGAGTTTCGAGCGCGATGCCCGCCAGGCGGAGCGGACCCGTTCCAACCTGAGGAACTTGTACGGGGTCCGTCGCGCGCCCTCGGACACGCGGTTGCGCGAGCGGCTGGACGAGGTGGACCCGGGCGAGTTGCGCCCCGCCTTCAAGGCCGTGTTCGCCGCGGTGCAGCGGGGCAAGGGCCTGGAGGGGTTCCAGTGGATGGGCCATTACCTGTTGAGCGTGGACGGCACGGGGCAAGTCTCCTCCTCCAGCGTGCATTGCGGTAACTGTTGCGAGAGGCATCACCGGGACGGTCGCGTCACCTATTATCACCAGCTCCTGGGCGCGGTGCTGGTGCATCCGCGCCACCGGGAGGTGTTCCCGCTGGCGCCCGAGCCCATCGTCAAGGCCGACGGGGCGAGGAAGAACGACTGCGAGGGCAACGCCGCCGAGCGGTTGCTGCGCGACGCGCGCCGGGAGCATCCGCATCTGAAGTTGATCGTCGTGCAGGACGGGCTGGCCTCCAGAGGCCCGCACATCGAGTTGCTGAAGGAGTTGGACATGCGGTTCGTGCTGGGCGCCAAGCCGGGCGATCACGCGTTTTTGTTCCAATGGGTGGACACCACGCCGGGCACGCGGACCTTCCAGACCGCGGACGCCGACGGCACGCGGCACCGCTTCCGGTATCACAACGGGGCGCCGCTGAACGACGCGAACTTCGAGTTGCAAGTGAACTTCCTGGAATATTGGGAACTCAAGCCCAACGGCAAGCAACGACACTTCTCCTGGGTCACGGACCTGCCCATCGGGGAAGCCAACCTCATGGACCTGATGCGCGCCGGGCGCGCCCGCTGGCGCATCGAGAACGAGACCTTCAACACCCTGAAGAACCAAGGCTACGGCTTCGGGCACAACTACGGCCACGGCGAGAAGCAGCTGGTGACGGTGTTCGCCTTCCTCATGATGCTGGCCTTTCTCATCGACCAGGTCCAGCAACGCTGCTGCGCGTTGTTCCAGGCGGCCAGGGCCAAGGAAGGCCGCGCGCTGTACTTCTGGAACACGCTGCGGAGCCTGTTCCTGAACTTCGTGTTGCCGGACTGGGAGACGCTCTATCGGGCCATCGCCTTCGGCCACCGCAGCCCGCTGGTGCTGTATGACACCTCCTGATCGCGCCGCCGCGGCCGGGCGTGCCCGAAGCCGGTTCTTCAGGGAAACAGGTGGCCACGCAACCCTTCCGGAGACAAACCGGCCGGAACCGCTCCCCTCAGTGACCGATCCGCCACCTCGGACAACCCAAGAATCGTTCCAACAGGCAAACTCAATGTGTTAGCGGGAATCGCTGCTTGGGAGCGGCCATAGTACAGATGCCCGCAAAAAGAATGGCATCTTACGCAGATGGCCCGGTTCAAATGATCGCGCAGGCGCATCGTCCCGGACACCGTGGCCGACACGCCCTCCGTGTCTCCCTATCAGACAGGAGGTGACCGTGTCATGGCTTGGCCGAGAGTTCGAGGACAGCTTCGACCGGGTATTCTGCAAGTGCATCCAGGGTCGCAATGTCTGTGGAATTCAAGCGTCGGTCGCCTATAAAGCACTCGATGTGATACTCGAAGAAGCGTAATACGCTTCGACTATAAAGGTCGAATATGTCCCGCGATTTCAGTGCCAATACGGATTCCGCCGGAAAGATTCTTATGCCAGCCGATTTGGAGTAGACCCATACAAAGGCATCGGGAGTTCGACGTAGCATTTTCTCGCACTGCGAAGAAAGTCGGTCCCAGTCCTGATGGCGGAGCATCAATCCGGGCTCGGCACGCTTGGCCTGTGACAGGAAGCCCTTGGTCACGCGGTAGTTGGGAATGTCGATGTTCAGAATTCCCATCAAGTCTGCGCCGTGACGTTTCTCTTCCCCGGCGACACCGGCTCCGGTTCCCAAACTGCGGGCTGTCCAGTTGATTTGCCCGCCCACCGGGTACGGTGGATCGTCTCGATGTGCTTTGACGACCAGACGCTTTTCGGCGAAAGCGGGCGGCCGAAGCGCATCGGCTCCCTCATCGGGCAAAGTTTCGTCGCTTGGCGATTTGCGTCCGATACGGTCTTCGATTGCGCCGATGATGCGACCGGTAATTTGCGGTTCTTCCACTACGCGTCCCGATCGATAAGCGTCGAGTGCTCCGTCTGCGGCATCGGCTATCTGGCGCGAGACTTCTCTGACGCTGGCATAGTATCTGATCATTCTTGAGTCGTTCCCGTACGGCTTTTTAGTGGTGCATGGAGAGAGAGCGTCTCGCCGACGCTTGAGGATTCTAACGCGAGCGACGCGTCATGATTATGGATGGGAATCATCCACAACCTTTGGCTTTGCTGAGCGGCCTTGTGCGGACGCCGGCCTGCCACTCAGAAGCCGAGGCTCGATAAACTCAAGTCCCAGCGCTTCCATTCGCGCCCAGACTGTACGCTCCCGGTCCACGAGCGACAGCGAGCCTGCGTTCGCCCCGCAAATCATGTTCAGGTCACCAGCGGCCAGGACGCGCTGCTTCAACGGCTCCACATGACCGATGCAGTCCGACAGGCCGGAAACGATCCGGTGCGCCGACACGTCCGACGCCCCAACGGACCATGGGCTTCCCGTGATCGGATGGGGCATCATCCACCGCGCGAACATGGACACCACGAAGTAGGACTCGTCCGGCGGCCGGTTCCCGGGCACGACGTTGGCCGCGGCGATGGTCCCGATGCCGCTCACGCCGATGTCGCCCGGCCCCGGCTCCCCACGTTCGGATTTCGGCGATTTCCCGCCATAGTCACCGGATTTGCCGCTATTGCGGCTGCTTGCGAAGGCCTATGGTGCCCGGTGGGTACGCAAGACAGGGCACCGCTCGCCGATGGACACGCCACGGGACAACCAGGACCGCTTCATGAAGCTTATGCTGAGCTGCCCGCGCATGGTGCGGGACCTGCTCGCGCTGCTGCCCACCGAATGGACGGCGGCGGTGGACGCCACGAGCCTGCGCGAGCTTCCCACCGAGTTCATCGGCGAGCGCGGCGACAAGCGCATCGCCGACCTGTGCTGGCTTGATTAACGGGACCCTGCGGCGCAGTATCCCAAGCGTGGTAACCGTGTGACGGCGATGGCAATGAGGGAACTATCCGCACTTGAGAGGAACACAGAGCGCTGGCTGGAAGCCCACCGCCGGGACGCATTCGCCGACGGCCTGCGGGAGGCGCTCGTGCGGCTGGCGGCGCGTCGCTTCGGAGCCGGCATTGGCCGCCGGCTCGAAGCCCGGTTGAGGACCGTCAAGGACCCCAGCCGCCTTGACCGGGTGGGAAACCTTATCGTGGACAGCGAAACCGGCGAACAGTTGCTCGGCGGTGTCGACGGCGCCGGTATGAACCCAAGCTGACGCGGCTGCGCTTTCCCGGCGCTGACCGATTCAGCCTGCGTCTACCTCAATAAGCGGGCGGCAGTGGTCGCTGGACCCCCATTCATCAATGCCGTTCAGCGCGTTCGCCCTGTAAATCATGTTCAGGTCACCGGCGGCCAGGATCCGGTGCTTCGACGGGTCCACATGACCGATGAAGGCCGAACGTTCGGATTTCGGCAATTTCCCGCCAAAGTCACCGGATTTGCCCATATTGCGGCTGCTCGCGAAAGCCTATGGTGCTCACTGGACAAACATCACGGAGCGCCAGTCGCAAATGGACACGCCGCGGGACAATCAGGACCGCCTCATGAAGCTCATCCTGAGCCGCCCACGCGTGGTGCGGGACCTGCTTGCGCTGCTGCCCGCGGAATGGACAGCGGAGGTGGACGCCGCCAGCCTGCGCGAGCTGCCCACCGAGTTCATCGGCGCGGGCGGCGAAAAGCGCATCGCCGACCTGTGTTGGCTTGCCGAAGGCAGGGGTAGTGACTCAGCGATCATTCTGATCGAGAACCAGTCCACGCCCGACAGGCGCATGCCGGTGCGGGCGACGACACGGGTCGGCTTGCTCTACGAATCGCTCGGCCCTTCGGCTCGGCGATCGGACGGAAAGTTTCCGCCGGTACTGATAGTGGTCGTGTACACGGGCGATCGACCGTGGCTGACGCCGGACGACCTGAGCGGCATGGTGCATGTGCCGGCCAGTCACCCCCTGTCGGTTCCTGTCGGCCCCCGCTACGCTCGGCTTGATTTGCGGGACCCCGCGGCGCAGTATCCGGAGCAAGGCAACCGCGTGGTGGCGCTGGCGCGGCTTGCGTTCGCGGAGTCGTACGTCGACGCTATCGGCCTTCTCGGCGAAGTGCGCGGATGGCTGGACTTTGGGGACGAGGACGAGGCTCGCCGGTTCCAGTGCTACCTGGACTGGTTCCACGCGACCGCGCCGGAGTTCCGTCCTCGGGATTGGAGCCCAGAGCGCGAGAGAAAACTGGAGGAACTGATGGCCGAACAATCGATATTGCAGAGGAACAACGAGCGCTGGCTGGAAGGTTACCGCCGGGACGCGTTCGCCGACGGCAGGCGGAAAGGGCATGCCGACGGTCAGCGAGAGGCGCTCGTGCGGCTGGCGGCGCGGCGCTTCGGGGCCGACATTGGGCGGCGGCTCGAAGCCCGGTTGAGCGCCGTCAAGGATCCCAGCCGGCTTGACCGTGTGGGCGACCAGATCGTGGATTGCGAGACCGGCGAGCAGCTGCTCGGCGGTCTCGACAGTTCCGGTACTAACTCTAGCTGACGCGGCTGAGAATTTCTCAAGGAACTGGAGTTGGCCGAAGGCCGCTCGACGCACGTTTCGAAGTCTCAGGCTGGTCGGGCGCATCGGGGCCGTCGAAGACCACGCGGCCATCTTTCCAGAAAACGGCGTATTGTCCCAGGCGCCGCTTGCGCTCCAAAGCTTCAGCTACGGATTGCCTCAGGGATTCGAGCCCTTGTCTTGTAAACTCATCGAGTTCAGCCATCGCGCTTCATTCTCTCCAGGGTTTGAAGAATTTCCGGTTCGGCTACTTCCCGGCGCTTGCCATATTGCGTGAATACAGGCACTGGGTCCTTATCGGCGTTGAAATAGCAAACCGCACGGTCGGCCAGAAAAACATAGTCGCCGAGAAAGTTTTCCAAGCTGCGGGCAAAGCGTCTATCGATATCCGCTCGAGGAATGTCGTGTCCGCCATGCAGGACACGCTCGGCCACTCGGCTCCTCGCCATTTCGACACTTGGTAGCGCCAAGTATATCAACTCCACTCGCCAGCCTTCCGATCTCAGGCGCTTTATCAGTTGCCGATATGCGAGCCCCGATAGTGTAGTCTCGAAGCCAAAATCCCGTCTGGTCCGTATGTTTCGCGATACTTCTCGAAGAAAAACACGACCCGCCGAGAATGCCCTGCCTTCGGGTGCCAAGGGCGCAATTCCGGCAGCGATGAGATCGGCATTCACGAACACATTGCATCCCGCGACTTGAGGCAGGTAATTCAATGCAAAGGTGGTTTTACCCGCGCCGTTTGGGCCGGCGATGATCCAGCAGACCGGCTGAGGTGGTGGATTCATATCAGACGCGCCCGACCGGTAAGAGGCTGTTGCATCATGCCGTGTTTTATGGCGCGGCTCTTGTCGCACTCACCCCCGACCGGTTTCGCGGATCCGGTTGCGGATCCGGTCGAAATAGTCCGCATCGGCCGGGGCCGCGCGCGGTGAGGCGGCGCCCTTCAGAAGCATGTCGCGCAGTCGCTGACGCTCCTGATCTCTTCGTATCGATTCGCGTAGGTACTTGCTTGAAGTGCAATTGCCGCGCGTGCTGACTTGGCCGTTCACGTACCGACGAAACGCTTGATCAGGCAAGCGTTACGCGTGGAGGCGAGGACTCCAGGCGCCTGATCTTCTTCTCAATCTCCTGCACCGATTCTCCGGTCTCGATCGCCGTCGAACTGGCAATGCTGCGGATACGCTGCCGCCTTGCGGCTTCGGTATCGCGCAAGTGGGGATTAGTCTCGGCCAATGTCTTGCGTTTCATGACTCCATTATAGTCGATCTGGCGTCGGCCAAACTCGCCTCCGCATCGCTCCAGAATTTCGATTTCCTGGTCGGTGCAAAACTCCCGAAACCGGACGCCGCTACGCGCGGCTTGAATTGCGGGACCCGGCGACGCAGTATCCCAAGCGTGGGAACCGTATGGCGGCGCTGGCAATGAGGGAAGTATCGGCTCTGGAGAGGAACACCGACCGCTGGCTGGAACGCCACCGCCGGGACGCATTCGCCGACGGTCGGCGGGAAGTACTCGTGCGATTTGCGGCGCGGCGCTTCGGCCCCGAAACCGCGCAGCGTCTCCGCGTCAGGCTGGAAAACGTTGACGATCCGGGTCTTTTCGACCGAGTGGGCGACCTGATAGTGGACTGCGAAACCGGCGAGCAGTTGCTCGGCGGTCTCGACAGGAACAGAGCGTGACATGGAGGGACCAGCCGCGAGCGAATTGCTTCTCCAATTCCACAGACAGTGTCTGCGGAATCTGCGCGGCTGACGGCAAACCGCTCAGCAAGTCGCCTGTGACATAGAACGAAGACCTGGAGTCACAGACGGTTTGCCTCAACTGCGGTCAGTCAAAATCGTCTCGTGGAACATGGCGCAAAAGCGTGCGTCATGGCGATATCTTGCAGACATGGATGTAGATCTCGCATTGCTTCAGGAAACGTGCAGGCCGCAATTGGTCGGCTACGTAGGCAGGCGACGTATCCAGTCAAGAGCGCCATTGAGATGGAACTGGGCCTCGGATATGTCGCCTAGAGCGGACCGGTATGTGGTCCGTATGTTTTCGGCTTGGGAGTTGTCGCTAGCCAAGTTTACGACATGGATATCCTCTCTCGGCAGATCCTTCAGGGCTTCCGAGAACAACGTTCGAGCGGCAATGTCCGTGGCCGGGAAGGAATAGCCGAGGAAGGTGACCTCGTGGGCGGATTGGAGAACGGTAAACGCATGTGACCAAACAAGGCGAAGGATAGGCTGTTCGACGAGACTGGATTTGGACAGCACAGGCGGAACCATTACCGGTTGTGGCTCAAGGTGGTTGCCTACATCCGGAAGATCGGCGCCATCCGTGCCCGACCAATGGTCATGGTGCGTAATAGCGTTGAGAGGCACCGGGCTGGTGTGGCCCAGCTTCGGTCGCCAGTTGACCGAGCCGTGAAGTTTGAGCAGCAACAAGCCGGAACCCGAAATTCCTTCGTCCCAGAGTGCTACCGTACTCACGGACGAGGGACAGTGGAATCCATATCCCCCGAATGGACCCCAGTGGAGTGTCCCGACAAGAGCTTGGTCGAGGAAATCATCGTAATTGAATGTAATGCAGTGACTCCGTCCTTGTGCGCAGTATCCTGCAAACTTGTTCAATTCGTTCCGGTGGATCTCTCCCTTCCCCGCCTCGCGAATGCGGTCGAGAAACGACCTTTTGAGTTCGGATAGAAGCAACGCGTACTCATTTACCGCGTTATCCGCGAATTCGGCATGGTCGTAAGGCATCAGGGATTCCAATCGTGTCATCAGCCGCTCGATGTCGATGTGACCATTGACGTGACGGTTTCGCTCCCACTCAAGCAGGCGGCTCGCATGTGGCAGACCACGCACGCGGTCCGCGAGAGCGTCGTTGCCAAAGTCATCAATAAGCAACGGCGCGTTCGGGACAAGGGTGCGAGTGAATCCGGCGCCGGTGACAAATACACGGTTGCGCGAGTCGGAAGCCGGCGCGTCCACCGGCGCCGGAGACGATGTGGACATCAGGCCGCGGAATCGGAACGGTGTGCGATCTGCTGTCTTTCCCAGTTCCAGGCGTCTTCGTGCGTCGTCGGAGGTCCGATCTGCTCGATATGCCCGGTCGGCCAGCGGCGGCGATGCTCCCGCTCCCGGCGGCTGAGGTCGATAGTGAATCCGTAATGCACTATCTCTCCGTCAACCTTGAAGCAGTAACGATACGTTCTTCGCGTAGCCATCTTTTGAATCCTGAAATCTGCACCGAGTATGGCCGGGACGCATGGTTAGGGTCAATCGCTCCGCAATTAGTGGGCTTGGCCACCACGCGTTCGGGAAAATCACCGTAGCTCAGTCCAATCGGCTCAAACAACCTGATTTTCTTGGCATATCGACCGGATTTGCCGCTATTGGGGCTGCTTGCGAAGGCCTATGGTGCCCGGTGGGTACGCAAGACAGGGCACCGCTCGCCGATGGACACGCCGCGGGACAACCAGGACCGCTTCATGAAGCTCATGCTGAGCCGCCCGCGCACGGTGCGGGACCTGCTCACGCTGCTGCCCGCCGAATGGACGGCGGCAGTGGACGCCGCGAGCTTGCGCGAGCTGCCCACCGAGTGCATCGGCGAGCGCGGCGACAAGCGCATCGCCGACCTGTGCTGGCTTGATTTGCGGGACCCTGCGGCACAGTATCCCAAGGGTGGTAACCGCATGGCAGCAATGGTAATGAGGGAAGCATCGGCACTTGAGAAGAACATCGAGCGCTGGCTGGAACGTCACCGCCGGGACGCATACGCCGAGGGCCGACGGAAAGGGCTTGCCGACGGTCTGCGCGAGGGGCTCGTGCGGCTGGCGTCGCGGCGCTTCGGGGCCGACACCGGGCGGCGTCTCGAAGCTCGATTGCGGGCCATCGAGGATCCCGGGCGTCTTGAACGGGTGGGCGTTCTGATCGTGGAATGCGAGACCGGCGAGCAGTTGCTCGGCGGTGTCGACAGTGTCAGCGTGAAATCAAGCTGACGCGGCTGAGCATTCCCGGCGCTGACAGATTCAGCCAGCGTCCACCTCAATCAGCAAGCGGCAGTGGTCGCTCGACCCCCATTCATCAACCCCGTTCAGCGCGCTGACCCTTACGTTGTCGTGGAATCCGCGCGATGCAAACGCGTAGTCGAGTTGCCGATTGGCATCCGCCGGCGATTGTCGGGTCGTGCGGTACGTTGGAACATTTTTCGTGTCATCGGGCACGTCCGGCTGCGGTGATTTCGCCGGTCGGCCGTTCGGCAGCTGAGGCCCGATAAATTCCAGCCCCAACGCGTCCATTCGCGCCCAGACGGTGCGCTCCCGGTCCACGAGCGACAGTGAGCCTGCGTTCACCCCGTAAATCATGTTCAGATCACCGGCGGCAACGATTCGGTGCTTCGACGCGTCCACATGGCCAATGAAGGCCGACAGGTCGGAAATGATCCGGTGCGCCGACACGTCCGACGCCCCAACGGACCACGGACTTCCCGTGATCGGATGGGGCATCATCCACCGCGCGTACATGGACACCACGATAAAGGACTCGTCCCGCGGCCGGTTCTCGAGCACGACGTTGGCCGCGGCGATGGTGCCGATGCCGCTCACGCCGATGTCTCCCGGCCCAAGTTCGCTGATCGGAGGCACGGCTCGGAACGGTTCCACTCGCACTCGGCCGGACAGCGGCACGACCCGGCACCAGCGGTCGTACAGGTCGCGATTCCAGAAGCCGTCATCTTCGTGCGGAATCAGATGCACCAGCTCGCCGGGTGGGCCTCCGGCTTCCTGCAGAAGCGCGACATCGGCTTCCCCGCGTCGACCCATATCTGCGAGTTCCCGCCACGGCTCCATTCGCTTGGCAATGTTCCAGCTAACGACCTTGATCATTTCTCCATCCTGCCCATCTCTGTCCGCGTGAAATGAAGATATCGCAGTTGGAAATTGTACGAGTTGTCTGAATGGGTGTTTTGAAATGCTTGGCCAATTGGTCGCTTCCGCATATCGTCGTGGCGCCCCCGAATTCGTCCGTTCCGGTGGAACTGAAACGGTGCAGGCTGGTAGTCTGACGACCCAAACAACAAGAGTTCGAGGCGAAGCGATGTTCAAATCCGGTAGCTTGAGATGTCTGATCGGCCTTCCGATCCTCATGGGTAGTTCGGTGCTGTTGACGGCGCTGCCGGCACACTCGAATGATCCGGACGCTGTCGCAACCGCGAGAGATGGCGTTCGCGACCTCGGCAAGAACTGGAATGGTGAAGTCAACGTTGCTACCCAGGCCCTCTACATGGAATTGCAGCGTTCCGCGGACCGGTCCGGCGTCAACGCGACCATGGACGTCAGTTACGGGCCTCACGAGCTGCAGGGCATGGATGTTTTCGCGCCGGAGGTACGGCCGGCGGAGCCGGTACCTGTTGTCGTGTACATCCACGGCGGCGGGATGGTCCGGGGCAACAAGATCAATGCAAACTCGGAGGGCTTGATCTCCAGTAACATCCCGACCTTTTTCGCACGCCACGGCATGATCGGTATCAACGCCAATTACCGGCTCGTGCCGGAAGTACAGTGGCCGTCCGGCCCGGATGACCTCCGCGGGATACTTACGTGGGTCCGCGGCAATATCGACGAGTACGGCGGCGATCCCGATGCGGTTTTCCTCATGGGCAATTCGGCGGGCGGACGCCACGTTGCGAGCTACCTCTATCATGAGGACTCGCACTTCGACGACGGGCCGGGTGTAATTGGCGCAATGCTGAGCTCCAGCTCGTTTGGTGCGTCCGACTCGGAAGCTCATCGCGTCTACTATGGTGACGACGCGGCGCTGCGTGCCAGCCGTGTGCCTCTGGGACTCGTGGACTCCTATGACGGCCCCGAGATTCCGGTCTTTCTGTGGAGCGCGGAATTCGACCCGGCGAGCATCGAGACGCCGGTGGCGGCCATGTACGCAAAGCTATGCGGAAAGTATGAAGACTGTCCGCGCTTCACCCAGTTCCAGGGACACAATCATGTCTCCCATATCATGAGCATCAACTCCGCGGATGATGAAGTGAGTCGAGCCGTGCTGGAGTTTGTTCTTTCCGTTACCGCGCGATAAGACAACACGGACCAGGGTGCGCAGTTCTCCAGCCTGATCTGCGCCCGACGGCTTGTCGCGCAGATAGAATGGACGGCAGCGGTGGACGCCGCAAGCCTGCGCGAGCTGCCCACCGAGTTCATCGGCGAGCGCGGCGGCAAGCGCATCGCCGACCGATCCATTCGCGCCCGGACCGCGACTGGACAATGGAGGAACTAACGGCGGAACAACTGATACAAGCGTAGACGCTGCTCATTCCTCGGGGTCTGGCTCACTCCGGGGCTCGGACCTCCCCGGTGCATCGGGAGCATCGGGACCCTCAAATACCACGCGGCCGTTTCTCCAGAACACGGCGTATTGCCCCAACAGGCGCTTGCGCTCCAGCGCCTCGGCGACCGCCCGCCGCAGCGACTTGAGTCCTTCCATTGCGAAATCGTCGTCGTCAGTCATGGTGTTTCGCATCCTCCAGCGCTTGCAGCCTCGCCGGATTCGTTACCTGCTGGCGCGTGCCGTGCTGACTTGGCCGTTAACGTGCCGATGAAACGCTTGATCAGGCAAGCGTTACGCGTGGAGGCGAGGACTCCAGGCGCCTGATCTTTTTCTCAATCTCCTGCACCGATTCTCCGGTCTCGATCGCCGTCGAACTGGCAATGCTACGGATACGCTGCCGCCTTGCGGCTTCGGTATCGCGCAAGTGGGGATTAGTCTCGGCCAACGTCTTTCGTTTCATGACTCCATTATATTCGATCTGGCGTCGACCAAACTCGCCCCCGCATCGCTCCAGAATCCCGATTTCCTGGTCCGTGCAAATTTCCCGTAACCGGACGTCACTACGCGCGGCTTGAATCGCGCGACCCTGCGACGCAGTATCCCAAGCGTGGCAACCGTATGGCGGCGCTGGCTCGTTTGACGTTCGCGGAGTCGGCTTTCGGCGTCAATCTCCTGCTCGACGCTCTGCGCGAATGGCTGGACTTTGAGGACGAGGACGAAGTGCGCCTGTACCAGTGCTACCTGGACTGGATCTACGCGATCGAGCCGAGGCTCCGTCCCAGCGGCTGGGACCCGGACCGCGACAGGAAAATGGAGGAGATGATGGAGGAATTATCTGTGTTCCAGCAGAACACCAACCGCGTGCTGGAACGCCACGGGAGGGAAAAACTGACGCACGTGTTCGTGCGGCAGGCGTCGCGGCGTTTCGGCGCCGACACCGGGCGGCGTCTCGGCGCCAGGCTGGCGGCTGTTGACGACCCGGGTCTCCTGGACCGTCTGGGCGACCTGATCGTGGATTGCGAAACCGGCGAGCAGTTGCTCGCCAGCATCGACGGCGCCGACGCGCGCTCAAACTGACGAAGCGTACATTGGCGCAATCTTTTGAGAGGTTCGTGACATAGTGTGACCAGCCGAGGGCGTACCTCTCCGCTAACCGATTGACGCTGGTAGCCGGAGTGGTCAGGCTGGGCGCGATAGATTTAACAGACGCTGTCTGTTGAATCTCTGGAACCTGAGCGGATCTGACAGACGGGCGAACAGTTCGTTGCCGTAGAGTTCACGCCGGGTCTAACGGGCGCCCTCCAGAAGCAGGCTGTGCACGCTCATTGCCTGGGTGTGTCGGCGCATGAGTATCGGCTCTAGCCCGCATTCGTCACCGATTGTGCTGATGGGGTCATTTTGCCATTGGTGAAAGGGCTTTGGTCGGGCCCAGGCGACTCGAACGCCAAGGGTCGTGTCCCGGTGGTGCCCGGAGGGCGTAAATCGAGTGGTTTCAGAGG
>JAJDWR010000038.1 GCA_022825505.1 Gammaproteobacteria bacterium
CCGATATCGAGCTTGCCAAGAAACTCGGGTATAGCCGGTTCGACGATCTCACCGCTTTCATCCATCCAGTCGCCGCGCGGGAGAATTCGAGTCACCCGCGGCTCGTCAATGCGCTGAGTCGCCCAGGTACGCGCGGCATACTGGGCGTATTCGAGCAGTTCGTATTCGGCATCGAGAGCTGCTCTTCCGAGTGTCACGCCGGCCTCGCTGAACCGTTGGTAGTAGCGTTTCAGTTCGAGCGCTTCTTCTTCGGTTCGATTCGACTCGGGTTTTCGCGCAAGTGCCTGCGCCCGGCCGTAGTCGGGGCCCGGGTATGGGTGATCAGTGGCATTCAGGCGCAGGCTCGGCAGAGAACCGGCTTCGCTGTTCGGCAGGCCGTCGTCCCACGCCAATTCCATGCGGATTTCAAGGCGTGCACCGTCGCTCCACTCGAGCGGGCGCTGCAAATGCAGGCTCGCGACGTTGCCCAGCAATTCCTCACGGTAGTCGATGACGCGGTCGCGTTCATAGCGGAAGTAGGGCACGCGCTATTTGGTCCAGGTGCGGTACGCGTGAAAGTTTGGTGGGCTGTCGCTGCCGGTGTAAGAGTGAAAATCCAGTCCCGACTCGTCGGTTCGGCCATCCGCATGGCGAACGACGAATGTGACGTTATGAAAGGCGAGCCAGGGTTCGGCTTCCATATCCTCGGGTTTGATTTCGCTTTCGTCCGGACCCAGGAACTCGAGCTGAATTGCCGAAATGGTGTCCGGCAGTTTCCCGGAGGCCTCAACCAGCACGCGGCCGGCCTTATTCGGCATTGTCCAGGGCGTTCGAATTATGAACTTGTCTTCGACGGTGACGGCCGGGTGGTCAACAGCCGTTGCCGACTCAATCGTTACAGGCGTCCAGATCGACTCGCCTGGCGGGACGTCGTTCTTCAGGCTTTCGACCCAGGCATCCATGCCTGCCATCATCGGGACCGTGTCGTCATATTCCCAGAGATTGTCTACACCAAAGGTCGGTGCCAGCTGTTTGGCTCGTATCGCGGCTTCCTTTAAGCGCTGAATCTCGTCCCGCTCCTCCTTTGAACCAACGAATTCGATCGGAAAACGGTCGAGAAACTCTGACCCCCTGTAAGTGCTGCCGCGATGCCCTTCTTCTTCGATGTCGGCGAAAAAGGCGCCCAGGCTGTAAAAGTCCCTCGCCGTAAACGGATCGAACTTGTGATCGTGACATTGCGCGCAAGCCGTCGTTGTGCCAAGCCAGGCTGTACCCACTGATGAAACCCGATCAATCAGAAAATTGATCATGTACTCTTTCTCTTGGGCGCCACCTTCCTGAGTGACTTTGATCAAATGGTTATACGTCGACGCCGTCAGGCCTTCGAGCCCGGTTTCGGGCAACAGGTCACCGGCGAGCTGCTCGCGCGTGAACTGTGCGAATGACTTGTTGCTGTTGAACGCGTTAATAACGTAGTCACGGTACGGCCACACCATGCGCTCGTTGTCGCTGTGATAACCCCATGAATCCGAGTACCGTGCTGCGTCGAGCCACGGGAGAGCCATGCGTTCGCCGTAGTGCGGCGACGCTAAAAGTCGATCAACGACACGCTCGTAGGCACGTGAATCCGTGTCATTAACGAAAGCCTCGACTTCGGCCGGCGCCGGCGGCAACCCGGTCAAATCCAGGCTGAGGCGGCGAATGAGTGTGCGCCGGTCGGCTTCTTCGGACGGGACAAGGGATCTCTCGTCCAGCTTTCGCGCAACGAAATGGTCGATCGCGTTGCGAGCCCAACCGGAGCCGGCGTCGGGTACTGCCGCGCGCTGTGGCAGCGTATGCGACCAGTGCGGCTTGTATTCCGCACCTTCGTTGATCCACCGTTCTATCGTCTCGATCTCGGCGTTCGTCAGCGTCTTGCCGGTTTCCGCCGGTGGCATCCGATCGGCCGGGTTCCTGTGGCTGATTCGCCGCAGCATTTCACTCGCGGCTGCGTCGCCTGGCTTGATGGCGAACCTGGCCCCGTCGCGTTCCGCTGTCGCGTTCTTGCGTGATGACAGATTCAGTTCAGCTTCGCGGCTGCCGGCGTCGTTGCCATGGCATACGAAACACTTGTCGGAAAGAATCGGCCGCACGTCGCGATTGAATCGTACAGCTCCCTGTTCATTTTCGTCGCCCCAGGCAGCTGCCGACGGAATCAGGCCCGCAGTTATCGCGGCAATCGCGATCACATTGATCGAACTATTCATCGATCGCGGCATCGATTGGTTCTTCCATTACTTCGTTCACTCCGGGTTCCGGTGGTGGCAACGACAACGTTGCGCCACCGATAATCTTCACAGGAGCCAGTGCCGTACGCACTTCATCGAGCGCGGCCGGTGTTGTTTCAGTGTTCCAGGCGTAGACCGATTCCAGGAACGGCAGCTGGCTCAGGCTGGCAAACGAGTCGGCTGTTACCCGGGTGTTGGTTACGTTCAGTGTTACCAGGCTTTCGACTTCGCTTACCGGTCGAATCATTTTGTCGTCTACGGCAGTGTTTTCCAGTGACAGCCGCGTGAGATTCTGAAGGTTGGCGACCATGTCCAGCACATCGTCGTCGATGGAATTACCGCCCAGATCCAGCCAGGCGATATGCTTCGAACACGATATCCGTGTACGGTCGCAGGCTGTCCGGCGACCAGGATTCCCAGACCGCCTCGGTAGTCACACCACTGATTTTGCAGAAGACATTGGAAGCCTCTGCGAGCTGGCCGATATAGCCAGCCCAGGGTTCAACAATTCCTTCCGCAATGAACGGCTTGCCGATGTGGTCCAGGACGAAACGCACATCGGGACACTGCTCGACCAGTGCCAGGACGCTGGCGAACTGCCCGTCACCCTTGATGCAGAGATCGAAACTGAGCCCGGCCTGGCCAACGAGCTGCACGCCGCGCACGAAATCCGGTTTCGCACAAAACGCATTGTCGGCCTCGGGCTGGATCAACTGTCGCACACCGCCGACGAGCGGCATGGTCGCAAGCCACTCGAGCTCCGGGGCTACGGCCGAGCCCTCGGCGACGGGTGCCCAGGCAACGATGCCGGCGATGCGCGGTTCGTCGGTTTCTGCAAGTTTTGAAATCCAGCGCACCTCGTCGCGGGACTGCCCGTCCGCGACATCACACTGCACAAACACGAGTTTTTCGACGTCGTAGCCTTCGGACGCGTCACGGTATTCCCCGGGCAGGTGGGGACTGTCGATCGCCGGAATGCCGGTAAGCCACGGATAGTCCAGCCTTGCGGTATCCCAGAGATGTACATGAGAATCGATGAGCGTCATGCTCGACACAGGCAGTCCTCCGGCCCGTATTCAGGAAAGCAGGATGTATAACACGGCGATCGCGCCCAACAGCGCAATCGAGAGGGTCCTTGGGTCACCGATCGACATACTCTCGCGTGCTGCGCCGGGTGCGCGACTGAAGCAGTACTTGTCGACAACGTCTGCATCCGGCGCCTGCGTCAACAGGCTGACGACGACGAAGATCGACGAGCACATCACGAACAGCCACCACGCCTGTAACAGGAAGCCGATGCCCAGGCCATGTGTAATGAGCTGCACCGGCTGACCCACGAGATGGGCCTGAGGTGCGGTTGCGGCAGTGTATTCGCCGAAAATCGCGCCACTCGCCGCCGGGAAATCGATCAGGAACACGGTGATACCAAGTCCGAAACCGATCGTCAGCGTGAACAGGGAAGCTTGTGCAGTCCCGCGCTTCCATAGAACACCGAGCAGGAATACGGCCGAGATGGGTGGCGCAAGGGCGGAGATCATCTGGTTGATGCCCGCGAAGATGCCGCCAAAGCGGTCGCCCTGCGTCGACCAGGCGATCGCCAGAAGCATGACGACGATGGTCGTTACCTGACCGATCCGCACGAGTCGCTGGTCCGCTATACCGGGCCGCAGTCGCTTGACGATGTCGATGCTGACGAGGGTCGATGTGGAGTTCAGAGCGCCAGCAACCGTGCTCATCAATGCCGCCAACAGGCCAGCGAGAACGATTCCCCGAACGCCCGGTGGCAGCAGTTCGAGAATCAGCACGACGAGCGTACTGTCTGGATTCGCGGCTATCAGGTCCTCGAACAGCACGTACGCGAATACGCCCGGCAGGACCATCAGCAGTGGCGGCAGAACCTTCAGCAGGCCGGCAAACAGTGGGCCGATCTGCGCGTCACGTTCGGTCTTGGCACCCAGCACACGCTGGACGATCGTCTGATCCGAACACCAGTACCAGATGCCGAGTACCGGGTAGCCCAGCAGCATTGCGTACCAGGCGTAGCCACCGGAGGGCTGGACCATCGAGAGTTGGTCGGGTCGCGTGCGGGTTCGCAGGTGTTCGACCAGGCCCTGGTTCGCCGCTGTCGCGGAATCGCCCAGCGCGAGCACGCCGGCCACGGTAACGGCCAGCGCTCCGAGCAGCAGGAGTACGGTCTGGATCGACTCCGTCACGACGACTGCCTTGAGCCCGCCGAGCACCGTGTAGAGCACCGTCAGTGCCGACACGATCAGAATCGACGCGATTATGCTGCCCCTATCGACGTCGGCGGAGCCGGGGCGGAGCAGTTCGTCGACGACGACACCGCCCGAATACAGGCTTACCCCGATGTGCACGAACAGCGCACCGAATACGCCCATGACGGCGAGCATCGTGCGGGATCCGGCACTGAAGCGTTTCTCGAGGAATTCCGGAAGCGTCGCGACGCGGCTGCGGAAATAGAACGGGGCGAAGACCAGGCCAAGGAGTACGAGGCACAAGGCCGCGAGCCATTCGAAATTTCCGACCACCATGCCGGCGCTGAATCCCGAGGATGCGAGTCCGATCAGGTGCACCGTCGAGATGTTCGTCGCGAACAGGGCCAGCCCGATCGTCGGCCAGCGCAGGGAGCGAGCCGCGAGAAAGTAACTGTCGGACGAACGCGTACTGCGACGTGCGCTGAGGATTCCGATTACGGTGATGCCGACCAGGTATGCGCCGATGATGAACCAGTCGAGAGTACCCAGCGCCGAGGTCATCGGAGCTTCAGCCCCGCGCCCGGCACCGACGGTGTCCGGTAGCGGCCGTCTTCGATGACCGCCGGATCTTCGAAGTACTCCGCAAGATGCGGAATGCACTCGAGGAACAGTCGCTCGTTGTTCAGCGCGATGTGATTGAACAACACGAGATGCCGATGCAGCTGCCCCAGGTCGCCGACGTGCGGAATGACGGGGACGTCGAAGTGCTTCGCCAGCAGGCTTACGGTCAGGAACTCACTGATGCCGCCGACGCGCAGCGCGTCGACCTGGCAGACCTGGATAGCCCCGGCCGCGAGGAAGTTCTTGAACACGACCTGGTTCGGGATGTGCTCGCCGGCGGCTATCATCGAAGGTGCCGCAATATCGGCGAGCCGGCGATGACCGGCCACGTCGTCCGGGTGCGTGGGCTCCTCGATCCAGTAGACGCCGAGTTCGGCCATCTCCCGGCACGCGGTTTCGGCAAGCGGCCAACGCCACTGCTGATTCGCATCGACCATCAGGGTTGCATCCGGACCGACGACGTCGCGGACGATGCGGACACGCCGCAGGTCACGTTCGAGATCGTTCGACCCGACTTTGAGTTTCATCGCGTCGAAGCCACGATCAAGGGCATTTCTCGCGTTCTCGGCGATCACCTCGTCGCTGTAGTTGATCCAGCCGACCGAGGTGTCATAGGCAGGGTAGCCTTCGTCGAGGACGGACTCTCGATCGGCACGCGTCGGCCGCGCGCCAGCCAGTAGCTCGAGGATCCGTCCTGCGGGCAGCACGTCTTCCACGTAACTCAGGTCGAGCAGTGCCAGCAGTTCGTCGTCGGACAGATCGAGCAGGAGCTGCCAGAGTGGCAGTCCACGATGGCGGGCCCAGAGATCGAAACAAGCGTTGGTGACCGCCGCAAGCGCGAGGTGAATCGCGCCTTTGTGCGGACCGAGCCACCGCAGCTGGGAGTGGTTGGCAAGCCGGTTACTGACGGCACCCCAGCCGGACATCAGCGACTCGATATCCCGGCCTTCGAGTTCACCGGCCAGGGATTCCGCCAGGCTGCACACGATGTCGTTACCGGCGCCGAGCGTAAACGTACTGCCTTCGGCCACGAGGCCGTCGCCGTCTTCCAGAACCACGACCGCATAGCTGTACTCGGGGTTGCCGTGCACTGCGTCGGTCCCGGCGCCCTCGTCGAGCCGGAAGCGGATGTCGCTTGTTGCGATTTTCCTGATCGTACCCACGGCGTTACGAACCGTTTCGTTGCTCGCGGCGGCAAGCTGCCCGGAGCTGTAGTTGTTTTTGCGCGGGATAGCCCGCATCATCGGCTGGCCATCCGAATGCATCGACACGAGTCACATGGCAACCACAAAAACCGATTCCGATACGCGCAGCCTCTATCGAGCGCCGGCCCTGACCAAGGGGCTCGATATTCTCGAATTGCTCGTGGCGGAGGATCGGGCGATGAGCATCAACGAGATCTCGGAAAAGCTTGATCGAACGCGCAACGAGATCGTGCGAATGATTCACACGCTCGAAGAACGTGACTACATTGCGCGGTCGGGCGGGGACGGCAAGTACGAAGTCACGAACAAGATGTTCGAAATGGGCCTGTCTCGGAATCGCAACCAGGTATTGCTCGAGGTTGCGGTACCGCTCATGCATGCGCTCAATGATCACATTCAACAGTCGAGTCATCTTGCCGTCCCGTCAATGAGCCACATCGTCAACGTGGCGGAAGTCGACGATCCCGGACCGATTCGCCTGTCGCTGCGGCTCGGGCACATCCAGAAGATGGCCAAGGCGACGTCTGGCCAGTTGTTGTTCGCCCACCAACCGGCGGACGTGCGGGAAACCTGGCTGCGGTGGCTGATGGAAGATGGTCAGGTCGATGATGCCGACGCGTTCGTGCGAGCGGTGGACGGGGTTTCCGGGAAAACATACGTCTCGCGCGAGAGTGTCTACGTCAGCGGCGTGACCGATATCTGTGCGCCGGTGTTCGCCAACGGGCGCGCGATTGCCGCGCTCGCTGTACCGTTCATCCACAAGCTCAATGCGGACATCAATGTCCGGGCGGCGGGAAAGCACGTCCTAGCGACGGCACGTGCCATCTCGGAGCAGCTTCGAGTCCGGTAGCGGCGCCAGCGCCGAGTTGATGTTATTTTTCTCCACGGATGCCCCACAACCGGTCAATGCGGCTTGCGCATGGCTTGATACGCCAATGGCAAGAACAACATTCACGTGTGACATTATGATCGCATATAAATATACGTATTGATATATGAATTTTCAGATCGCGGTCGGGCATTCCGCAGCTCCAAACAAACATAGAGGAGTAGATCGTTGACCCCAAAATCCGGATTTACAAATTCCTGCGTATTACTGGCAGCCCTGTTGGTCGCCTGCAATTCGGCTCATGTCATCGCCGATGACGGCGAATGGCACGAATTGTTCAATGGCAAAGACTTCGACGGCTGGACCGTCAACGTCGAGAACCCGGACTCGATCGTGGTCGAAGACGGTGTAATCAAGGTGAAGGGCCGGCGAACGCACCTGTTCTATTCAGGTCCTGTCGCCAATGCCGATTTTCGCAACTTCGAATTTCGAGCGATGGTAAAAACTTTACCCGGCTCCAACTCGGGCATCTACTTTCATACCGAGTACCAGGACGAGGACTGGCCCGAGAAGGGCTTCGAAGCCCAGGTCAACAACGGCGGGGGCGGTGCGATACTGACGGGCAGCTTGTATGACGTAGCCGACCTCCGCACTCCGCGTGAGAACGATCCGGATTTCGTCCTGAGGTACATCCGGGATGTTTCCCATGTGCTAGTCGATGAGTCGCCCGCAAAATCCGGGGAGTGGTTTGAGTACACGATTATCGTAAGGGGCCACACCGTCGAGACCCGTATCAATGGCAAGACACAGATTATCTGGACGCAACCTGAAGGCTGGGCACGGCCGGGCCGGCGCATCGACTCCGGCACGTTTGCGCTGCAGGCGCACGACCCCGGCAGCGAGGTGCATTACAAGGATATTCGCGTAAAGGTCCTTGATTGACGGACATGCCGCACAGAATCCTGTCGGCCCGCGTGGCCCTGCTGCTTGCTGCGTTGACCGTTGTTGCCTGCTCGCCTGAGCAACCGGATGCCTCGGCCGACGCGCCGCGCTGGAACATTCTGTTTGTTTTCGCCGACGACTGGGGACGCTACGCCGGCGCGTACGCCGATATCGACGCTCGGCCCGGCATCAACGCGATTCTGCACACACCCAACATCGATCGCGTTGCGCGCGAAGGTACCGTCTTTCGCCACGCGTTCGCGAGTGCGCCGTCTTGCACACCGTCCCGCTCCGCGCTGATGAGTGGTCGTCATTTCTTTAACACCGGGCACGGTGCCATCCTGGTGACGGCTGTCTGGGACGGCAGCGTGCCGTCTTATCCGTTCGCACTGCGCGAAGCCGGATACCGCATCGGCAAGTCGTACAAGATCTGGCGACCGGGCCATCCGGCCGATGCGCCTTTCGGTGGCCAGGACTACGCCTACCAGGAATTTTCCGAACGCAACGCGAAATTCTCTCGTTACGTATCGGGGCGAATGAAGGAGGGCATCGGTCTTGCAGAGGCGAGCGCCGAGGTTCTCGACGGCGTACGCCGTAACTTCGCCGATTTTCTTGATGATGTTGGTGATGACGAATCGTGGCACTACCTGTTCGGGCCGAGCAACACGCACCGCACCTGGATCGAAGGTTCCGCTCAGGCACTATGGAATATCGATCCGTCGGAACTGCAAGGGCGAATGCCGGCTTACCTGCCGGACGTTGCCGATATACGTCAGGACGTTGCCGACTACCTCGGCGAGGTTCAGGCACTGGATGCCTATGTCGGAGTACTCATTGACGAGCTCGAAGCTCGCGGCCAGCTCGACCGGACACTAATCGTTCTCAGTGGTGACCACGGTATGCCTGGATTTCCGCACGGCAAGGCGACGCTCTACGATGGCGGCACGGGCGTCGCGCTGATCGTTCGCGTACCGGGCGGCACACCGGGGCGGATCGTCGACGATTTCGTCAGCCTTGCGGACATTGCTCCGACGCTGCTGGAGATCGTCGGGGCGCCGCCACTCGACGGTGCCGACGGCCGCTCGATACTGCCCCATTTGTTGTCCTCGGACAGCGGCCAGATCGATGCGGACCGCAGCTGGGTCGTAACCGGCAGAGAGCGACACTATGTCGAGGCGCGAGACGGGCTGCTGCCCTATCCACAGCGTGCGCTGCGAACCGATCAATACCTGTACATACGAAACTACGCCCCGGACCGCTGGCCAATGGGTTCGCCCGAGGGTGTCGACGGCGGACCACCGTTCGCGGATTTCGATGGCGGACCGACCAAAACCTGGCTCATCGAGCATGCCCAGGATACCGCCTGGAAAGGCTTTTTTCACCGCGAGCTGATGCATCGCCCCGCGGAAGAGTTGTACGACGTCAACGAAGATCCGGACCAGATAGTGAACCTCGCCGGGGATCCGGCGTACGAATCGATCCGGGAGACGCTCAGTACGCGCCTGTTCGAGGCGCTCGAGGCGGCCGGTGACCCGCGGCTCCAGGGCGATGGCCTGCACTTCGAGAGGCCGCCCTTCACAGACCCAGTTACGACACGATAAGTGTTTCGTTAATAAGGAACATACTCCGGCTCATGTGGGTAGTTCGCCGTGGGCTTCAGGACGACGTTACGGGATTCGGCCCACTCCAGCCATTCTTCGTACATCGCTCGCGCCAGATCGGCCTGATCCTCCGCGAGATTCGGTCCGGCAACGAGCTGGATGCCCGTATCGTGGTAGGCCTGCCCGGACAGCAGGCTCGCTCGCGTCGGGCTGCAGGCACCGGCAAAGCGCAGCAGTTTTGTTCATTGAGCCGGGTAGTCGAATCGGCCCATAGCCTCAAGCTCTGCGACGTAGGCGTCGCGGATGGCGAGCAGCCTCGTCACAACCTCAGGGTGCTGCTCATGGACGTTCTGCGTCTCGCCTGGATCGTCGGCCAGGTTGTAGAGAAAAGTCCCCTCGAGATTCTCGTCAATCGCCTTGCCGTCGGGCAGCGGCGAGGTTTCCCGCGGGTTCAACAACAACTTCCAGTCGCCCTCCCGGACAGCGTAGGAATGGTTTTTTGTGCGCCAGTAATCAAACTGGTGCCAGACGAAGCTGTCGTGCGTGGTGGACTCCGACGCATCGCTGATGAGCGGTGCCAGACTGTGGCCGTCGAGCGCGCTGACGTCGTAGTCGATACCAGCGTACTCCAGGATCGTCGGGAACCAGTCCTGGCTGACGGCGAATTGATCGCGGACCTCGCCCGCCGGGATCTTCCCGGGCCAGCGGATGATCCCGGGTACGCGCAGGCCTCCTTCGAACTGCGAAAATTTCGCGCCGCGATAGATGCCGGCGCTGCCGCCGCCATACAGTGCGCGCTGTTCGGTGGAAAAGCCGTGGTCGCTCTGAAAAATCACGATCGTGTCGTCGAGCACGCCGCGCTGCTCCAACGCATCCAGCAGGTCACCGATGCGTGCATCCATCGTGCTGACGAACGCACCGTATTCGAGCTGCCGACGCTCGAGATCGTGCTCCTTGTAGACCGCCAGCCATTCGGGATCGCCCTGGTACGGATAGTGCGGAGAATTCAGTGCGAAATAGATGAAAAAAGGCCGCGCATCGTCACGATCGATGAACTCGAGGGTCTCCTCCACCATGAGATCCGCGAAAAAGCGCCCATTCTCGAAGACCTCTTCGCCGTTGCGATAGAGGTCGTGACCGACTCGTCCGACATGGTTCGTGTGCGAGTAGTTGTCGATGACACCGCCGAGGTGACCGAACGCGTGGTCGAACCCCTGGTAGTTCGGCGTCGTGGTCATCTCGCCGCTCAGGTGCCATTTCCCGATGGCAGCGGTGCGATAGTCGTTGTCGGCCAGTACTTCGGCGATCGTGACTTCTTCGAGCTGCAGACCGCGGCCCGGCCCGGCGTCGATGTGGACGTTGGTGGTAACCCCGGCTTTGTCGGGTGTCTTGCCCGTCAGCAACCCCGCGCGCGACGGTGCACAAACCGGGGCCGCCGCATAGAATTGTGTAAAGCGCACGCCGTCTGCGGCCATCCGATCGATGTTGGGCGTGTCGATGAAGGTCGAGCCGTAAGCCCCGACATCGGCGTACCCTTGGTCGTCGGTGAAGATCAATAGCACGTTGGGTTTGGCGCTACCTTGCGCGTGACGGTCGAGCAGCGTTTCCAGCTCAGGATCGGGCGCGTCCACCGTCGGGACCTCCCGCACTATGCAACACGATTCCTGCGGCTCAATCGCCGTTACGCGGCCGTCGTCATACACGCGCTGCGCGGCGGACATGGCCACGGCACCCGGCGCGAACGGCCGACCCTTGGGGTCGTACCAGGAATACAATTCATCTGCCGGCGAGCGGTCCGGCACCTGCACCAGAGGCCGGCCGTCGAGTCCGTCATTGTCCGCCCCGGCCAACGCAACGACGGTGGTTGCAACGTCGGCAAATCCGACGAGGCGATCGTCACGCTTGCCCGGTTCGATGCCCGGGCCGGCGATGATGAGTGGCACGTGCGTGCCGGGGACAGATAAATCTCCTTTGTCACCTTTGACAGGGCCCGCATTGGTCAATGACGTGATGCTCTTTGCCGTGCCGTTGTCACTCGTGAATACGATGTACGTGTTGTCGGCGATGCCGAGTTCGTCCACGGCGGCGGTAATCTGCCCGACAAGGAAGTCGAGGTATTCGACATTCGCGCCGAAGTTCTCGCGCGCGCGCATCGTGTCGCTGGCAGGGCCGGACGCCGTATGCGGCGTGGGCACCCAGGGGCTATGGGGCAGGGAAGTCGGGAAGTAAGCAAGAAACGGCCGGGATTCGGCGGTGGTCTCTCGAATGAAGTCGATCAGGTAGGCCGTGTGATGGTCGGGGCCGTACCCGTCGTCCCCGAGCATCAGGTCGCGACCGTCGACTTCGAGTTTGGCAGCCCAGTAACGCGGCCCCGCGCCCTCGCTACCAACGTGATTCAATTGCCACAGCGAGTATTGATCAAAGCCGTAGTCTTCACGCATTACGTCGGGCGTTACATTCGGTGCGGCGCGTGAAGCATCGTATTCAATCGGGTAATCTGGCGCGGACAACTGCCACTTACCAGCTACCATTGTCTTGTAGCCGGCGCTCTGCAGCGTTTGCGCAAACGTCTGCTCGTCCGGATCGAGCCAGCCGAACGCCTCGTAGTTGCGGTAGTTGTGTTTGCCGGTGAGCAGCTGCACGCGCGATGGCGTGCACAACGGCTGACTGAAGGTCCGCGTGAACTTGACGCCCCGTGCCGCGAGCGCGTCGATGTTTGGTGTCTCGTACGATAATCCGCCGTAGGGTTCGAAGGCCTCGACGCCCGCATCATCGGCAAGAATCACGATGATATTGGGTGGCGTCCGGTTACCGTCGTTTTCAGATTCGGCGCCGGCACCACTGGCCGCGAGAACAGCTGCGACCAGCACGATGAACAATCGCATTGCGTACATCAATTACTCCAGAATACGTATTGGCGGGACTGCAGCGATCGTCTACAGATCGGGTTTAACGCCGACTATAACCCGTCAAGGCTCTCCGAACACCTCTGCCCGCCTCCGTCTAAGACAACCCGTTTCCGACGTCGGAACTGCCGGTGCCGCAGTGGCATTGACTCGTGCGTTATTGGCAAGAACTCGACCCGCACAGTGAAGTATTCTCGTATATGAGTAGTAGTGTTGATATACGAATTTTTGCCTACAACGATGTCTATCGCTTTTCATCCGAAACATGCCGTACCCGTTGCCGATGAATCATAAATTCGTGCCGAAAAAGCAACATATGGTGGCATTACATAGCGATATAATCATGAAGTGTTAGCGTTTTTCAAAGCGACCAATAAAGCGTTGGTCGCCTGCCGCGATGTGCCGGCTTCAATTGACCAGGGGGTAGTTCTCCATGACAAAACTGATTCGTCGCCCGACTTCAGGGCGCCAAGACTTTCTATGTGTGCCGCTGATAGTGGCGAGCCTCATTCTGGTCGCCCAGCCGGCTACGGCACAGGACGACGAGGTACTCGAGGAAATCGTCACTACGGGCTCGCTGATAAGGCAGGAACAGAGTTCGAACATCGTCGTGACGCTCGACGACCAGGAACTGATCGATCGTGGGGTAAGTAATCCCGTCGAGATCCTGGATACGATCCCGTCGATTCAGGCGAGTGAAGTTACCTCCAACACTCTGAACCTGTTCAATCCGAGTTTTGCCAACTTCGCGAACCTGCGCTCACTGGGTGGACAATCGACATTGACCCTGCTGGACGGCAAGCGCGTGGTGCGCGACCCGTTCGCCGGCATTGCCACCAACCTCAACGTGTTGCCGCAGGCGGCCGTTTCCAGTGTGGATATCCTGCCCGACGGCGCGTCATCCATTTACGGTTCAGATGCAATCGCCGGCGTTATCAACTTCAAGATGTATGAAGAGTACGAAGGTTCCGGCCTGAACTTGACGTCGACATTTCCGACTGAAGGTGACGGCGGTGGCCTGAACAAGTACTCTACGATTCTCGGCGTCGGCGATCTTGACGCTGACGGTTACAATTTCTATGTCGCTGCATCGGCTCGTAATCGTGATGATCTCAGGGCTGGCGATCGCGACTACCTGGAAGGACCGTGGGGCGGTGTTCTGCATGGCATCATCGAGCCCGGTGCCGACCCGAATTTTGGCGTCCGCCGGGAAGCCTTTCCCGGCAACGTAAGGCAGCGCAACAATCCACTGGCATCGGGCCAGATTGCGACGAATACCGGGGCCAGCCCATACCCTGACTGTCCGGTGATGTCCGATCAGTTAAGCACGGGGGACATTCACGCCGTTGGCGACGGCAGCTGCGTCTACACATTGACCGGGCTGAACTTCGTCACGATTTCCGAGGAAGAGCAACACACTCTGGCGTCGCAGGTATCCAAGCGATTTGCTGACGAGCACACGTTTTCGCTGCAGTTTTTCCATGCGTGGAGCGACATCACGCGCGAAAGGCCATGGCCGAGAATACAGGGCCGTCAAATACCTATCACCTCGCCGTATTATCCTGGCAACGGTATCGTGCCGGCGATTTCCGGGCAGGATATGACTTCGGCTGTCGAGACATACGGCATATCGATGGTCGCGCTCGAACGACCTGAAAACACTGTAACGGACCGCACCTGGCGCCTGATGGCGTCGGTCGACGGCGTCATCGGTGCGTTCGACTACGAAGTCTGGGCCTTGCAGTCCGAAGCAGAGTTTGAACAGGCGATCGTATCCTACGACAACCGCTGGGTGGATGGAATTGACGGCAGAGACGGTGCGACGTGGATCAACCCCTGGGCGGACTTCGCAGGCCAGTCGCCGGATGCACAGGCGTACATCACCGGCAGCTACATGGGCAAGGTCAAGGACCGTATTGCCGACGCGCAGCTCAGAAACGTCGGCTTTACGCTCGGACGGGACATCGAGCAGATCGACGTCGGTGCGGGTGCGGCGGCCCTGGCATTCGCATTTGAATACACGGAAGAAGAGCTTTTTACCGGTCTGTCGCTGGAACGCCTTGCGGCCACCAATCAGACGCCGGAGGTTCGCCTCGGTCCGGACCGCAACGTCTCGGGTGCCCGCGACCTTTACTCGGCGACTCTCGAAGTCCAGGTTCCGATCACCGACGAGCTCGAAGTCAGCGCGTCCGTTCGGTATGACGACTACAGCGACGTCGGCAACACGACCAATCCGAAATTGCTGATCAATTACGACGTAATGCCAAACGTCAATCTGCACGCCTCATTTGGCAAGGGCTTTCGGGCACCGACGCTGGTCGACCTGTTCCAGGCGAGGAGCCTGGTCGGCACAATACCCGCCGCTGCCTTTATCTTCGATCGGGAACTGTGTCCGGACGGCGTGACACCAAGCGATCCGCGGGACGATACATTCAATGTCTGCGACCTCCGCGTCAACCGGCTTTCGGGCGGAAACCTCGATCTGAAGCCCGAAGAATCCGAGACGTTTGCGATCGGTACAGCGATCAGCTTCGACCACGATCAAATCGGTTTCGGCAACATTGCTGTCGCGCTCGACTACTGGGACTACAGGATCGACAACGTCGTTAATTCCGGTATTCCGCCGGAGGCGATCTTTGGCGATTGGGACCGATTCGCCAGCGACTTCATTTTCCGCTGCAGCACATTCACCGAGGAAGAAATTGATCGGCTCAACAACTGCCCGGACGATCCGGCGTTGCGCTTCAACGACTACATCGGCGCCGTTCTGCAGACGAACGCAAACATCGGTGTTGTCGAGACGTCAGGTGTCGACTTCAGGTTCCTCTGGGATCTGCCGTCTGATATCGGCGACTGGGCGTTCACCTACAATGCGACCTACGTGACCGATTATGACCAGGAAGTCTATGAAGGTTCGGGTGTTCAGTCGCGCCTCAATCGGTTCCTTACCCGTCATTTCGGTCCGGCGCTGCAACTCAAGCACTACGCGACGCTACGCTGGTCGAATGACGACTGGACCGGATTCCTTCAGCATCAGTTCCAGAACGGCTACGACGATTGCGGCAGTGTTTGCCGTCGGCCCGACAGGGAGGTCGATTCGCACGGCATCTTCAACATCGGCGGCTGGTACCAGGTCAACGATGCCATCAGGGTCAACCTGCGTGTGGACAACCTGTTCCAGAACGATCCGCCGTTTACCAATAACTCGGGTGCCGGCAGCATTACGACGGAGAACACCGACGTCCGGTACTTCGATCACATCGGCCGCAGAGTAGGGCTGACGTTGACGGCTGATTTCGAATAATCGTCGGGTTTCGCTCAGGGGTCATGAGCATACCCGAGGCGTGTTGTGGCTATGGTACGAGGCAGGCAGTAAGTTGCGCCACGTCGCGTACATCCTCCAGCGCACCGATCAGCTTGCAGGCGCGCGAGATCTTGTCTTCGGGCAGGATACCGGCGGCCTCTCGTATCAGGATGTCTTGCGGTGACTCCGTTGCGTAGGTGAACTCATCGCCTTCGCCGATCAGGACACGCCCATCCACCGTAGTGACCTCCAGGCGGGCGTAGCGAACCGACTTGCCTTCGACGAAGTCGACCCGCGTATTGTCGATGAGCCTCCCGATCTCCGGGTTGTTCACGTCTTCGTATCGATCGAGCCGCAGCTCGCCGTCCACCAGTAGTGCACCGAACTGAAACAGGGCGGACGATGGCGACGTGCGCGGGGTGAAGGGACCCCGCGCATAGCTCGCGCGGAAATTCCTCCGCTCCGCTGGAAAGGTCACGTGAATGGACGCGACATCGTCCGACCTTATCCGGTCGTTCAGAACGAAACCTCGCATCAGTTCGATGGGCACCTGGTTGAGACCCGTGCCCGGATAGTGTTTTTCTTCCGACGCCATGATGGAGTGGTCGCGGCCCAGGCACTCGAGCAACGCATCCTGATCGATTTTCGCGTTGCCGAGAAAAGTCCGGATGAAGCCGAACTCGCCCTCAAGCACCGTCGGGGATCCCCACGCGCCGGCCTTCGCCAGGTAAGCGCCCATCAAGCCGTTCCGGCACACAAGCCCATAGTAGTGCGTGATGGGTCCGGCATCGCTCTCGGCGACGCCCATTGCCGTGTGGGCCGCGTAGGCCAGCGCGACGGCTGTCTGAGCACGGTCGAGTTCGAGGATCCTGGCGGCCGTCGCGACGGAGCCGAATGGGCCGAACGGCATCGTCGCCCGCCGCGGTGCATCGAGCGTCCAGGACCAGCGGGCAATCTTCCCCATCATCTCGTAACCGACGATGACGGCGGTGAGAAACGCGGCCCCGGAGACATGATGCCGCTCGCCGAGAGAGAAGGCGAGGGGCAAGGTCACAAGCCCCGGATGCACGCCGGTTTCGAAGATCACATCGTCCTGCCCGAAGGCGCGCATCATCTGGCAATTGACGAATACAGCATCGGCCACCGTGGTTCGCCAGGGCAGGCCGATCAGGGTGGCTTCGCCGGCGCCGTCACTCAGGTCGCGCGCTACCGCGATGGCGCGCTGTATGTCGGGCTCCTGGGCTTTCAGGCCGCGGAACGCCAGTCCAAGGTGATATGAGAAACGCTGCTTTGCGCGCTCGATCGCTGCGGTATCGACGTTGGACAGATCCTCCCCGCAGATATACTCCGCAATCCTTTCGCTAAACGTTGCCGCTGTTTCGTCCATTCAATGACCGGTTGCAGTATCCGGAACGCTCCCGCGCCCGTACTGCCCGAAATGCCGTCGTTTCACCCAGGAACGGGAGCATCGTCCCGAAGCAGATTCTGTTCTACCAGCGCGGACCAGAATTCCGCCGGAATCTCGAAAGTAAACAGGTTCAGGGTCTGTTCGATGCGGCCTGGCTTTCCGATACCCGGAATGACGCTGGCAACAGCAGGGTGAGCCAGCGGGAATTGCAAAGCCGCCGCCGGCAATGGCACCTCGAACCTTTCGCACGTACTTTCGATTCTTGAGACCTTGTCGACAATCCTGTCCGGCGCATCGGCGTAGTTGTAGCGGAGAGGTGTTCTGTTTCTGACACCCGTGGCCAGAATTCCCGAGTTGTATGCACCGCCTATGATGATGGAGCAGTTTCGCTGCATGCATTTCGGCAGGAAAGAGTCGAGAGGCTCCTGCTCCAGAAGCGTGTAGCGGCCAGCCAGCAGGAAGCAGTCCCAGTCTCCGTACTCAAGCGCTGCCTGACAGACTTCGTACTCGTTGACGCCAAGACCGATGGCGCCCACCCGGCCCTGGCTGCGGAGTTGCTGCATCGCACGATACCCGCCATCCATGGCAACGGGAAACAACCTCTCATTGTCGGCACCGTGAGTTGCCGTCCCGATGTCATGCATGAAGAGTATGTCGATTCGATCCAGTCCCAGGCGCTGGAGACTGTCCTCGAAGGAACGCATGACTCCATCGTAACTGTAGTCGTAAACGATATCGAAGGGCATTGGGGACAGAAAGCCATGACGCTCGACGGCGTATCCGGCCGGTCGCAGGAGGCGGCCGACTTTTGTGGACAAAATATACTCCTTTCCCTCTCTGGGACGCAGTGCGTCGCCGACGCGCCTTTCGCTCAGACCTTGTCCGTAGTGGGGTGCGGTATCGAAGTAGCGAAAACCGTGCCGCCAGGCGGTATCCAGAATTCGAGCCGCTTCTGTCTGCGACACCCTGTGAAACAGATTGCCCAGCGAGGCACAGCCAAAACCGAGAGTGTCGACAGAAATGTGTGTGCTGCCGACGCGCCGCCTTTCAATTGAATCCATTACCCGTGACATTCCTCAGATTCCGGAGAAAACGCGCACTTGGTAGAATAGCGCATTGGCTGTGGGCAATAGCGCGATGCAGCCAATTCGGAATTGGCGCGATTGTTTCTTCTGTGGCGCGACCCATTGCGGAATTTGCATGAAGGTCTGGGTGTCTAGCGCCTAAAATTGCGTAGCGCCAAGGGTTTCCGGAGAACAGGTTGTCGGTCTTCGCCATCCACCCGTTTGCGACGCCCTCCGATGCGCAGGCCTTGCGCGGGGAGGTGCGGGCGTTCCTGGCCGAGCATCTGCCCGATAGCGCCCCCGCACGACGCACCAACTGCTGGGCCGTGCTCGATCCGGACTTCAGCCGCAAGCTGGGCGAGGCCGGTTTCATCGGCATGCTGTGGCCGAGACGTTACGGCGGTCACGAGCGGGACCCGCTGGAGCGCTATATCGTCCTTGAGGAGCTCCTCGCGGCCGGCGCGCCGGTCGGTTCGCACTGGATCGCGGATCGGCAGACCGGGCCGTTGCTGTTGCGCTATGGCACCGAGGCGCAACGGCGGAAGTACCTGCCCGGCATGGCGCGCGGCGAATTGTTTGCGTGCATCGGCTTGAGCGAGCCGGGCGCCGGTTCGGATCTTGCAAACATCCGCACTTCGGCGATGCGCGTCGACGGCGGCTGGCGGCTCAATGGCCAGAAAGTCTGGACGACCAATGCACACGACGCTGCGGTCATGTTGACACTGGTAAGGACGGAAGCCGGTTCCGAGCGTCGCGAGGGGCTGAGCCAGTTCCTGGTCGATCTCGATCTGCCCGGCGTGGAGGTACGGCCGATTATCGATCTGGCCGGACACCATGAGTTCAACGAGGTGTTCTTCGACGATGCCGAGGTTCCGGACGGCGCGCTGGTAGGTGTGGAGGGCGAAGGCTGGACGCAGGCGACCGCGGAACTGGCACTGGAACGATCTGGCCCGGAGCGGTACCTGTCGAGCCATGTGCTGCTGGCCAGCCTGATCGATGCTGCGCAGCCCGAGCCGGATGCCGTGCTTGCCGGCGTGATCGGCCGGTTGACGGCGGAGTTGTGGACACTGCGGCAGATGTCCATGTCGGTGGCCGCGAAGCTCGCATCGGGCCAGGACCCCATGGTCGAAGCCGCCGTCGTCAAGGATCTCGGCAACAACTACGAGCAGGCACTGCCGATCGCCATCCAGGCCGCCCTGGGCTGCGAGGCGCAGCTTGCGGACGGCAGCGCGCTCGCCGACATGCTCGCCATGCTCCTGCAGTCGTCCCCTTCGTTCTCGTTGCGCGGCGGTACCCGGGAAATCATGCGCGGGATCATCGCAAGAGGGCTGGGGCTGCGATGAGCGAGCAGCAGGAACTGCTGGTACAGGCCGCCGAGAATATCTTTGAGGCGATCGGTGAGGCGGACCTGGCGGAGGCCTGGTCAGCCATTGAGGATGCCGGGTTCGGCATCCTGCTGGTGGACGAGGCGTCTGGAGGATTCGGCGGCGACTGGGCCGACTTCCATGCGGTGATGCGGGAAGCCGGCAAACGTGCCCTGCCGTTGCCGCTGGGCGAAATGGTGTTGGCGACCTGGTGCGCCGGTCGGGCAGGGCTCGAGACGCCATCGGGGATGGCATCGATCGCCGTCGAGGTCGACGGCGAGATGAGCGGCGGGCAATTCAGCGGCGTGCTGCGAGGGATTCCCTGGGGCCGGCACTCGGACTCCGTGGTGACGGTTGCATCGGGACAGGCATGGGTCCTGCCGACCGAGGGTGCGCGGATGGATGCGCGCACCAATCCGGCGGGCGAACCGCGGGACGACCTGCACTTTGCCAAGACCGCAGCGCACTCGGCGGCGACTGATGTAGACCTGCGGTCGTGCGCGGCACTGATGCGTGTCGCGCAGATCGCAGGAGCGGCCGACGGAGCACTTGAAATGTCCGTCGAACACGTCAATTCCCGCAAGCAGTTCGGGCGGGTTCTGGCGAAGTTTCAGGCGGTTCAGCAAAATCTGGCCGTTCTCGCGACCGAAGCTGCGGCGGTCAACTGCGCCGGCCAGGCCGCGGCACTGGCACGGGACCGGGATCCCGGCGGAGACGGTGCGGCATTTGAGATCGCGGCCGCCAAACTGCGCGCAAACATCGCAGTGGGTACAGTGACGTCCATTGCCCACCAGGTCCACGGTGCCATCGGTTTTACCGAAGAGTATCCGCTGCATCGGCTGACACGGAGAATGATGGGCTGGCGCTCCGAATTCGGTAATGACCGATATTGGGCGGAGAAACTAGGCGTCCGGGTTGCCCGCCTGGGCGGCACCGGGCTGTGGCACGAAATCACGCAGCGTTCCGACCTGGGACAGCCTGCTTAGCGCCTACAGATCCCGGTACGTTACTGTCGGCAATGTCGGTGTGCCGTCGCCGTCGCCGTCAGCCGCCGACACGCCGAACCTCCCGCCGCGTGTGTGTACCCGATTCGCGGTCGAAGGCAACCTCGCCGCGCAGGAACGTGGTGATCACCCGGTACCGCAATCGATCTCCGCAAAACGGCGTCACCCTGCCCATGGAATGAAACTCCATCGGTTCGACCTTCCACACACCCCGGGTAAAGCCGCCGGATACGGCGAGATTCTGTTCCTGACGGCCCTCGTCCTCTTCAAAGATGACCAGGTCGGCGTCGTAGCCGGGTTCGATGAGACCCTTTTTCAGTCCCAGGTAGCGGGCTGGCAACTCGGAAAAGTGCCGGCAGGCGGTGTCGAGACCGTGCAGCGTCAGCAGATGCGGATATACGAAGTCGATCGCCGCGTACCCGGCCTTGGGCGTGAGTTCGCCGGGGATCGGATTCGAACTGAACTTGTCCTGCATGCGGTGGGGCGCATGCCAGGATGTGACGATGTCGATCTTGCCCTCGGCAAGATAGCATTGCAGCCGTTCGACCTCCTCGGCCGAGCGCAGCGGCGGCACATGCCGGGAAGCCACGCCGATTCGTTCCGCGGCAGTGACGCTGTCGATGGAGACGGAATGATGAGGCACCTGGATGGACACGTTCGGCAGGCGGTCTGCTTCCGCCAGAATCCGGTCGACGCTTTCCGGCTGCGTGACCTGGATTCTCACACGGAATTCCGGCGGCAGCCTGCGCAGCAGGGCGCCGAGCGCATACCGCTCGCCGAGTTCGTGCAGGGGCGTGTCCTGGAATGCGGCCTCATCCACCACGATCGAGCCATGTACGCCTGCCTCCGCGTAGCGCTGGAACTCCGCAGTGCTGTCGTCGAGGTCCCGGGCATATCGCCACTGGCGAAGATTCCAGGAATACAGGCCGACGCAGTAGGCCCCGGCATCGCGATACTCGGTAGTATCCGCGGGATCCAGCGGTGGAGCCGCTGCCACACCGTAGTCGGTGTAGGCACGCTCGGCCACGAACCGGACGCGTTCGCGGATCCGCTGTATCGTGTTGAGCCTTGGCACGATATTCGCCTGGTCGCAGACGACTGTGACGCCCCCGGCCAACGCGCCTCGGGTGGCGCATTCCACCGTTTCCTTGGGCGCGGCAACCCAGTCGCGCAGACCGCAGAGCAGGTCGACACCGGCGGGCAGGACGAGTTGGCGTGGACCGAGTTCGATCCATTGGTCGGCCTCACCTGCCTGGTCGTCGGTGACAGAGCGGATGATGCCGTCTTCAATTCGAATGGCGGCAGGCTGGATCTTGCCTGCGATGAACGCGGGTCCCTTGATAGTCAGGCTCATCTGGCTTTCAACCCTGTATAGGCATTTCGGTACTTGCAGATTTCAGCTTGTCCTTGTCCCGGGTAACGTTTCACCTGCGGCGTGATCGCCAGCAATGCGGTTACCGGCGAAGCAATCGATGACGCACTATTTCTCCAATATGCGTTCGTATTGTCAAGTTGCGGTTGGCCGGTGCGGCAAATCCGGTGCATGGCCGGGCGTCCGCACTTGGGCGATTAAACCGGGACTGCAGACGTGAAAAAATCCCATTCGCGCTGAAGGTATAATCGCGAGGTTGCGGAATCCGATAGCTGTTTCCGGCTCGGATTGGCGCGGCGGACAGCGTCATGCGTGCAGGAAAATCAAGGTCTCTCGGCAACTTCATTCTCTACCGCACCTCGATTAGCGTCGTCACGATTTTTGCCGCTTCGGTCATCTCCTTCATCATCATCCAGTTGCCGCCAGGCGATTTCGTCTCGTCCTACGTGGCTCAGCTCTCTCAGACGGGCGCCATCGGCTCCACCGAAAGCATCGAGCAATTGCGCAGGGACTACGGTCTCGACCAGCCCATGGTCGTGCGCTACCTGCGATGGGCGGCGGGCGCGATTCGTGGCGACTTCGGCATGTCGCTGCAGTGGAATCGCGAGGTGAGCGGGCTCATCGGCGAGTACATGGGACTCACGCTCATGCTCGCCGTCCTGGGACTGCTGCTTGCCTGGGGGCTGGCGTTACCGATCGGGTTGTACAACGCGATGTACCGGGGTTCGATGGGCGACTATGCATTTTCCGCGTTCGGCATGATCGGTATCGCCGTTCCCAATTTCCTGCTGGCCCTGTTCGCGCTGTTCATCGGTTTCCGCTACTTCAACGCGGACCTGGGCGCCATTCATTCTCCGCGCTACGTGGATGCACCCTGGTCGGTCGGGAGATTTTTCGATGCCCTTTGGCACATGCTTGTCCCGGCGCTGATTCTCGCGCTCGCGATCATGTCTCGGCTTGTGCGGGTGCTGCGGGCCAACCTGCTTGACGAGATGTCCAGGCCCTATGTCGTCACGGCCAGGGCCAAGGGCATGCGTGAGCTGACGCTGGTACTCAAGTATCCCCTGCGGCTCGCGCTGAATCCCTTTGTGAGCACCATTGGCCTGACGCTGCCGACACTGATTTCGGGCAGCATCATCGTGTCCATGGTACTGAACATTCCGACGCTGGGACCGCTGCTGCTGCAGGCTCTGCAGGGGCAGGACATGTTCCTCGCCAGCGCAATCCTGCTCATCCTTTCCACGCTGGCCGTTGTCGGGACGCTGTTATCCGATTTGCTGCTGAGCTGGATCGACCCGCGCATCCGGCTGGAGAGCTAGGAGTCATGGTGGTACCGCAGACTGACAATGGCAATGAAATGCCGCCTGCAACGCTGCCGGTGCTGTCGCCGGGTGCGCTGTTCCGCAGGCGTTTCCTGCGGCACCGGCTGGCAGTCGTGTCGGCCATCGTCGTTGCCCTGTTCTATCTCGTGGTCGCCTTCGCCGATTTCCTCGCGTATTCCGACCCAACCGCATCCAATTCCCAGCGCGCACTGGTGCCGCCGCAACCGATCCACTTTTTCGACGATGGCCGTTTCGCCCCCCACGTGCATGGGCTTGAGCGCACCCGCAACCCGGAAACCTACGGTCTGGAGTATGTCGCGGACGAGGCGCAGACTATCCCGGTGGTGTTCTTTGCCCGGGGTTACGAGTACAGGTTGCTTGGCCTGATACCTGCCGACAGGCATCTGCTTGGTACGGAGGGCGCCCCGGCGGAGACCAGCCTGTTTCTGCTCGGTGCGGACGAGCAGGGCCGCGATCTGTTTTCCCGCATCGCACTGGCGATCCGTACATCGCTGCTCATCGGCCTGGCTGCGGTTGCCGTGAGTATCGCCGCAGGCATTTTTTTCGGCACGATTTCGGGGTTTTACGGCGGCATGGTGGATCTGTTCATCCAGCGCGCGATCGAGATTCTGCGCTCGATCCCGACGATCCCGTTGTGGATGGGGCTGGCGGCCGCGATACCGCCCACCTGGGGCATCACCCTGGTCTACTTCACGGTGACCCTGATCATTGCACTGGTGGGCTGGACCCAGTTGGCGCGGGAACTTCGCGGCCGCATCATGTCCCTGCGCGGGGAGGATTTCGTGGTCGCGGCGGAGTTGAGCGGCGCCGGACCGGGGCGGATCATGTTTGTGCACCTGCTGCCGCAGACCACGAGCCACATCATCGCAACGACGACGCTGGCGATTCCCGCGATGATCGCGAGCGAGACGGCCCTGGGCTTCCTCGGGCTCGGCCTGCGGCCCCCGGCCATTTCACTGGGCGTGCTGTTGAGCACCGCGCAGAGCCTGCAGAACGTGGCGCTGTATTCGTGGATGCTGATTCCGGCCATCCCGACCGCCATCGTCATCATCGCATTCAACTTCCTCGGGGACGGCCTTCGGGATGCGGCGGATCCGGGTGGCTAGGACGGCGGAAAATCACGGCGTGAATGCGGACGCGATTGTTCAGGTCCGTGATCTGACCGTGGATTTCGACACGGTCGAAGGACGCATCCGCGCAGTGGACGGCATCAGTTTCGACGTGCTGCCCCGGCGGACGCTTGGTGTGGTCGGTGAAAGCGGTTGCGGCAAGAGCGTGACGGCGCAGGCCATCATGCGAATCGAGGACGAGCGAACCTGCCGATTGGGCGGCAGTATCGTGCTGCGGAGGGACGAGGACACGCTCGACCTGCTGGGTCTCGCCAGAGACAGCGCGCAGATGCGCGAACTTCGCGGCGGCGACATCGGTTTCATTTTTCAGGAACCGATGACCTCCTTCAGTCCGGTCCATACGATCGGCAATCAGATCATCGAGGCCGTGCGCCTGCACTTCAACCTCGGCAAGCCGGAGGCGGCGCAACGCGCAATCGAGCAGTTGCGCGATGTAGGGATGCCGAATCCCGAGCACATCATGAGCCAGTACGCGTGGGAGTTGTCCGGCGGGCTGCGCCAGCGCGCCATGATCGCCATGGCGCTGGTGTGCGGTCCGCGGCTGCTCATCGCCGACGAACCGACCACGGCGCTGGATGTCACGACTCAGGCGCAGGTGCTTACGCTGCTCGCGGAGTTGCAGGACCGGCATGACATGGCGATGATGCTGATCACTCATGACCTCGGCGTTGTGGCCGCCGCGGCAGACGATGTGGCCATCATGTATCTGGGGTTCATCGTGGAACGCGGTCCCGCAGCATCGATTTTCCGCGATTCGATGCACCCCTATACTCAGCTTCTGCTGGAATCCTTGCCTAGCCTGACGCGACGCCGGCGCGGCGCACTCAAGGCGATCGGCGGAACCGTGCCCCGGGCGGGGAACCGTCCTGCCGGCTGCCCCTTCCATACCCGGTGTCCAAGCGCGATATGGGGTGTCTGCGACCGGATCCTGCCTGGCCCGACGCAGGTCGCCGAGCATCACGTCGTCAACTGCCACCTCCACGACCCGCAATGACCGAGAGAGCGGAACGATTACAGGAGATGGCGAAGGCGCTTCCGGATTCGGTCATCCTGCGCGTCGAGCGGCTCCGCAAGTTCTTCCATCCGAAAGGGGCTGACGTGGTGCGCGCAGTCGACGACATCAGCTTCGACTTGCACCGCTGTGAAACACTGTCGCTTGTGGGCGAAAGCGGTTGTGGCAAGACTACGGCGGCTCGTGCCATTATCCGTGCCCATGTACCGACGTCGGGCGAAGTCTGGTTCAGAACGGCTTCCGGCGAAATTGTGAACCTGGCCGGACTCACCGCAAGGCAATTGCGCCCGCTCCGGGCTGAGATGCAGATGATCTTCCAGGATCCGTACTCATCGTTGAATCCCCGCATGACGGTTCGCGACATTGTCGCCGAACCGTTGCGGTTGTTCGGCGTCAGGGATCGACGCGAACTCGATGAAAAAGTAGCCCATCTGCTTGAGGCGGTCGGCCTGCGGGGCTCGCACATGGGCCGTTATCCCCATGCATTCAGCGGCGGACAGCGCCAGCGTATCGGCATCGCGCGCGCGCTGGCGCCGAAACCGCGAGTGATCATCGCCGACGAATCCGTCTCGGCGCTGGACGTGTCGGTACAGGCACAGATCCTCAACCTGCTCGTCGACCTGCAGGAGCAGCAAGAACTGAGTTTCATCTTTGTCGCGCACGACCTGAGCGTCGTGAGACACATCAGTCACCGCGTCGCGGTCATGTATGTCGGGCAAATGGTCGAGCTGGCGCCCTGCGACGAGCTGTTCGAACGGCCGCTGCATCCCTATACGGCGGCGTTGCTGGCGGCGGTTCCGCAACCCGACCCGGAGCACTTCAGGGCGTTCGCACCGCCTCCCGGGGAGCCTCCCAGCTCGCGCAACCCGCCGAGCGGCTGCTACTTTCACCCGAGGTGCCCGCATGCCGTTGCCGCGTGCAGGACGGAGCGGCCGGAGTGGCGGCAACTGGATTCCGGGCGTTTTGTTCGCTGCCACCTGGCTGAGGAACTTTCGCTGGCAGGTGTCGGTGAGGCCGGCAAGCCGGATCGGGTTCAGGAGCAAGGTCACGATGGCTGATCGCTACAGCAGGCGCGAACTCCTGCAGGGCGGTTGCGTTGCGCTTTCGGCGACCGCGCTGTGGTCCTGTTCTCGTTCAGGCTTTGAAGCCACATCCCGGGCGGTCGCCCTGGACGAGGCGGATTTCGGGCCGCACGCGCCGGAATCCGGCAGAATCGTTACCGATCCTGCGGCTGTGCCCCGGACCTTTGGGGAATCGCCGACGCTTTCGGAACTCGTGTCTGCGGGCGGGCTGGACCCGGTGGAAGAGCGGATCGGCCGCGATCCGATCGTGATCGAACCGCTCCACGAGATCGGCCGCTACGGCGGGACGCTGCGCCGGGCGTTCGTCGGTCCGGGCGATCAATGGGGCCTCGTCCGGATGGCCTCAGGGCCCGACAGTTTCCTTCACTGGGACAAGGACTGGCGTGCAGTACGTCCCAACATCGCCCGGGATTTCCGCTTCAGCGACGGCTACCGGGTGCTGACCCTGTCGCTGCGCCGCGGCATGCGCTGGTCGGACGGCGCGCCGTTCACGGCGGACGACGTGCTGTTCTGGTACCGGGACCTGTACCTGGACCGGCGAATCGTCTCCGCGCCCAGCGCGTCGATGCTGGTTGACAACCGGGACGTGCTGATCGAGAAGCTGGACGACTTCACGGTCCGGTTCGTCGCCCCGGCGCCGTATGAAGTCCTGGCCGAGTTGCTTGCCAGCTCGACGGACCTGGGCGGCCTCTCGTTCTATGGCCGGTTCGGCATGGGCGGCTATGCGCCGAAGCATTACCTGTCGCAGTTTCATCCGAAATACCGATCCGAGAGCGAGGTCAGCGCCGTCGCCCGGGAACAGGGCTTCGCGAACTGGTCGATCTACCTGCGCAACCGCAACGACTGGTCGCTGAATCCGGAATTGCCCGTACTGTCCCCGTGGCGCGTGGCCGAACCCATCAACTCGCAGAATTGCCGGCTCGAGCGTAATCCATACAGTGTGTGGGTCGATTCTGCCGGCAATCAGTTGCCCTATATCGACAGCATCAAGAACATTCTCTGCGCCAACGCCGACGCGGTGAGCTTCAAGGCGGTGGCCGGGCAGCTCGACTTTCAGAACAGGCACCTGCAGATCGAGCAACTGCCGTTCCTGCTGAGCAATCGCCGGCGCTCCGACTACAACATCTATCTCGACCCCAACGAGGGAACGGATCTCGGCATACGCGTCAACCTGAGCTATCGCGGAGACCCGGAGATTGGGGAGTGGCTCGGGAATCCCGATTTCCGGAGGGCCCTGTCTCTGGGGACCCATCGGCGGGAAATCAACGAGACCCTGATGCTCGGGCTCGGCCGCCCGTCCGCGTCGGTGCCTGCGGTGACCAACCGCTACTACCCGGGCGATGAATGGGTTACGAGATGGGCGAGTCACGATGTCCCGCAGGCCAACCGGCTCCTCGATGAACTGGGCCTGAGGGAGCGTGACGAGTCCGGATACAGGCTTCGCAGGGACGGCACGGGACGACTGCAACTCAATTGCGTGACCGCGGTATCGCACTTCGATTACACGGGCGTTGCGGAGATGATTCGCGAACAGTGGCGCATGATCGGGATCGATCTGGACGTGGAAATCGTCGACCAGGTTCTTTACAACCAGCGCAGCATGTCCGGCGAAGTACAGCTCGGCGTCATGCTGACCGGTAGCGAGGACCCCTATGTCAATCCCGATTTGCTGTTCCCGTATACGACGGTCGGCTTTGGTGCGATCATGGGCGTGGATTTCGCGCAGTGGTTCCGGTCCGGCGGCGCAGCCGGGGTGCGGCCTCCGGACGAGATCGTGGAGATGATGAATCTCTGGCAGGAAGGGCGCCGGTCGGCCAGCGAGACGCGCGTGGCGATAGGAAAGGAGTTGCTCAGGCGCCATGTAGACCTGGTCATCAGCATCGGCCTCGTCTCCAATGCCTATTCCATGCACGGAATCCACCTGGCCAGGAAGAATCTGGGCAATGTCCCGAGACGAGTCGTCAATACCCAGATAGTATTGACGCCGTCGACTGGGTTGCCCATGACGTTCCATTACAGGGAAGGGGATGACAATGACGCTTGACGTAACGCTGCACACCATTCATCTGGTCTTTGCCATATTCTGGTTCGGATCGTACATGTGGTCCGAGTTGATTCTCTGGCCGCAGATGCAGAAGGCGGGTCACCTCGAAGCCGTCCAGGGCGGTCTTCGATCGGTGGCCGTGCGCCAGATCACGGCAATCGGAATCGTCGGGACCATCCTCAGCGGGTATATCCGCGGCGTGGCCGGCGGGGTTTTCGATCGCATTTACACTCCCTATGGCGCCATGTTCCTGGTCTCGGCCGTAGTCGGCGTTTGGATGGTCGCCTGGTGGTCGACCTTCCCGGTCCGATCGCTGAAGTGGGGCTGGCGCGCCTATTACAGCGGATTCTGGGTGCTGTTCGCGATGATGATAGGGATGCGCTTCGCTCAATGAGCCGGCGGTTTTCCGGCCGTCTTTCTGCTTTCCGATGCGGCAAGCTACGTGACCGGACGGGTCGCGCGAGTCTGTTGCCCACGCTGCATAACATATTGAGAATTCGTCAACAACCAGACATGGGTTTTGGCACTATACTCATGAAGTCATGCGCTTGTCGGCGGTACTGCATCAAGCGTCGCGACTTTTCCGGCACAGCCAGGGAATAGATATCGATGTCATCTGCTACTGACGCAGCCGGAAATCCCGGCATGGCAAAGTTGACCCGCTGGATCGTGGCAGTACACCTGCTGATCGTGATCGTGCATATGGCGGCAGCGATCGCCTTTGTCACCGGAGTTGCCCTGGTCAGCGGAGAGGCTGCAACGGCTTATCTCCTCCACGCGAGGTTGGCGTGGGTGGTGCTGGCGCTGGGGATCGTGCAGGCACTGGCGGTATTCAACCCGGCTCTGCCCGCGCTGCACTGGATGTACAGGGTTTTCGCCATCCTTGTCGTTATCGGCGAGGTGCTGGAATTGTTTGTCATACCACGCGGATATGTCGATTACCACGTCACTGTCGCGATGGTCGTATGGGGCTGCGCGCTGGCACTCTACGTGCGCATGCTCGACCCGCAGTGGACGGCTGCTGCGGCGTCCGGTACCAGTTAGCCGAACCTCCAATGTCCGGAGACTGGCCTAAGGGGATGCCGGCGATGGATGGCGCGACACTGATCGTCCGAATGCTCGAGGCCTACGGCGTCGAGGTCGTGTTCGGCGTGCCCGGCGAGACGAGCATCCCGCTATACCGGGCGCTGGCAGATGACGATTGTTCGATCGCGCATGTAATGGCGCGCGACGAGCGAACCTCGGGCTTCATGGCTGACGCCTACGCCCGTGTCACGCACCGCCCCGGTGTGGTCGAGTTTCCCAGCGGCGCCGGCCCGCTCTACGGCCTCGCCGCCGTGGCGGAAGCCAACGAGTCGGCGGTGCCGATGATCGCCATCACCAGCGACAATTCACTCGCCGTGGAGGGCCGGGGATTCATCGCCGAACTGGACTGCCAGCGGCTGTTTCAGCCCGTGACCAAGGCGTCGATCATGCTGAAGTCCGCGCGCAAGATTCCCGAGACGATCCGCAACGCGTTTCGCATCGCGACCACGGGCCGGGCAGGGGCCGTACACATCGCCATTCCCGACAACATCTACTCCGAGCAGGTGCAGCCCGGCGACGTGTCAATGCACGTCGATACAGCCTGCAAGGCGGCGCCCGCGAACCCGTGCGGTCCGGCCGGCGACAAGCTGGTACAGGTTCGGGACGCCCTGGCCAGGGCGCGCCGTCCCCTTGTCGTCGCCGGCGGCGGCGTCAACCGCTCGGACGCCCGAGCGGCGCTGACCGAATTTGCGGAATTGTATGAAGTTCCCGTCGTCACCTCGATGACCGGGCAACAGTCCATCAGCGATACCCATGAACTGTCCATCGGCATCATCGGCGACAATGGCTTTCATCCCCATGCGAACCGGGCCCTGGAGGAGTCGGATCTGCTCATCTACGTCGGGTGCCGGATGGGCTCGGTCGTCACGATCGGGTGGTCGTTTCCGGCGCCGGACCCGGAGAGGCAGATCGTACACGTTGACGTCGATCCGGAGGTACTGGGCCGCAATACCCGCGACGCGCTCAATATCGTCTCCGATGCAGGGGAATTCTTCCGCCAACTGGTTGCGCTGGGCCGTCTGAAGACAGCGAATGCGGATCCGTCGTGGTCCGCCCTGCTCAATCGATGGCGACGGCAGTTCTGGGACCATGCCAATTCCGGGGCAGGCAGCAGCGGGACGAGCGGCACGCTGAATCCCTCGGCGGTCATCCAGTCGCTGGGTCGCCGCATCAGCGAGCCGCAACTGGTGTTCGTGGACCCCGGTACGCCCACCCCGTACACCTGCCGCTACCTGTGCCTTTCGGACGATGCGTCCCGCGTCATCATGAACCGGTCCTACGGCGGTCTGGGCTACGCCATACCCGGCGTGATTGCCGGCTGGTACGCAGACCGCGCGAACCGGCCGATCGGTTTGTTCGGCGACGGCTCGCTGGGCATGTCCGCCGGCGATCTCGAGACCGTTGTCCGTTTGGGCATCCCGGCGATCCTCCTGCACTTCAACAACTCGACATTCGGCTGGATCGACGCGCACACGACGGTGGTGCGCGGCCTTCAGGCCGAGCCACTTCAATTCGACCGGTCGGACTGCGTGGGCATGGCGGCGTCCTATGGGTTCCTCGGCGTTGGCGTGCATCGCCCGGAGGATCTGGAACCGGCGCTCGACAAGGCGTTTGCGCACGATGGGCCGGTATTCGTGGATGTGCACGTAAGGACCTGTGCCGAGGAGATTCCCCCCGTGTACACGTGGATAAAGCGCAGCGGGCTGGATCCGCTGGCGGTGGGCGGATCGCGTCTCGACGCTGACATCGCCGCGCAACCTCTCAAGCGAACGGCCTGATGCAGGCTGAAAGGCAACCAGGGCGATGACCACGGCAGACGAATCGACGGGCAACGGCCCTGCGCAAGCGAATTCGACGGGGAGCAAGGGCTCCGCGTTCGAGGTCCTCAGGATCTTTGCGGGGCTCGGATTCACGTGCTTCGGCGGTCCCATTGCGCATCTGGGGTATTTTCGAACGGAATTTGTCACCAAACGCAAGTGGCTCAGTGAAAGCGCGTATGCGGATCTCGTCGCGCTCTGCCAGTTTCTGCCGGGCCCCGCCTCCAGCAAGGTCGGCTTCTCGCTGGGACTGTTGCGCGGCGGCTACTGGGGCGGGTTCATGGCCTGGCTGGGTTTCACCCTGCCGTCCGCGGTTCTGCTGGTGCTGTTCGCCTACGGTACCGGGTTCATCGCCGAGACGGCGGCGGGACAGGGCCTCATCCGCGGCCTGAAACTCACCGCGGTAGCGATCGTCGCCCATGCCGTCCTGGGCATGGCGCGTGCCCTCACGCCCGATGCAACGCGTGCATCCATCGGCGCCCTGGCGGCAGTCATCGTCCTGCTCGCACCCACATCCATCGGCCAGATCGCGGCGATCGTCTTTGGCGGCGTGCTGGGCTGGCGGTTGTGCGGGGGCGAACTCAATGAGCAACCGGAGGTTCTTGATTTCTCCGTGTCGCGACGCGTGGGCATCGTTTCGACGGTGCTGCTGGCCGTCCTGCTGGGCGCCGCGCTGGTGCCGCTCCCCGATTCCGGTTACTCGATGTTCAACGCCTTCTTCCGTTCCGGTGCACTGGTCTTCGGTGGCGGACATGTCGTGCTGCCGCTTCTCAATGAAGCCGTGGTCGCGCCGGGTTGGGTCAGCGAGGAGGAGTTTCTCGCCGGATACGGCGCGGCGCAGGCCGTGCCGGGGCCGCTGTTCACGTTCGGCGCCTACCTGGGTGCCGTTGCCACCGCGCCTGTCATCGGCCCGGCAGCCATCGCGATCGGCCTGTTTGCGATTTTTCTGCCGGGCATCCTGCTGCAACTGTCGGCGCTGCCTTTCTGGAATGCGTTGCGGGGGCGGCCAGTTGTGCAAGCCATGATGCGGGGCGTGAACGCGTCAGTGGTCGGAATTCTGGGTGCCGCGCTCTATACGCCCATCTGGACCAGCGTGGTGGTTCAGCCGGCGGACTTCGCCGTGGCGCTGATCGGCTTCGTGCTGCTGCTGGCCTGGCGGGCTCCGGCGCTCGCCGTCGTGGCTTTCTGTGCGCTGTCGGGAGTCGCGCTGTCCTTGATGGCCTGAGCGATGAAGTACGCGTTCGCCGACGCCGTCCTTGGCCTGCGCTTCGAGTCACTCGAACCGACCGTGGTGGAACAGGCGAAGCGAGTCTTTCTCTATCACGTCTGCACCGCCTTCATGGGGCGTCGGGCGGCAGAGTTGAATCCGTCGACCGGGTTCGCGGTGATCGCGGGGCTGGGCAATCCGCCGGGCCCGTGCACGGTCATCGGACAGGATCTCAGGCTGGCGGCAACCGATGCGGCCTACCTGAATTGCCACCTGATCGGCGGCGGCGGATACGACGACGTCATCTTCCCTGCGGGCATGCATGCCGGACTCATGATCATTCCGGTGGCCATGGCAATGGCCGAGGGGCAACGAGCGTCGGGACCGGAATTCATCGCGGCGCTGGTCACAGGATACGAGATCCTCGGCAAGATCGGCCAGTGGACCTGGTCCGAGGCAAGTCCGCGACGGCCCGGCCCCGTATTCGGTCCCATGGCAAGCGCAGGTGTCTGTGCGCGGCTTCTCGGTCTGGACCGAGAGCAGACGGCGAATGCCATCGGCTACGCGGCGCACGCCGGCATGGGACTGCCCTGCAACCTGAATACGCAGATCCATGCGATGGCCTGCCGGGCGGGCATCATGAGCGCGCTTTACGGCGGGGCAGGGGGGGACTGTCCCGACGATATTCTCGAAGGCCCGCTTGGGTTTTACCGCACGTTCTTCGGTGCCAGTCCCGGTTCGGCGGCGGAGGTGCTTGAGGACTTTGGCAGAAACCACGCGATCATGGCGTCCCGGGAAAAGCGCTACCCGGGCACGATGCTCAACCTGGTGGCGGTGGAAAAAACCCGGGTACTCGTCATGAGGCACGGGCTGTCGGCCGAGAACGTCGCGTCGGTGACGTTGCAGCTTTCCGAGCAGCGCCGGCGACATCCCACCGCGCAGCTTCGTCCGCCGTACGCACGGCCGCTGGAAGCGTTTGCCTCGTGCCATTTCCTGATCTCGCTGCTGCTGCTGGACGGCGATATCCGCGAAGATCTGCGCTGGGAAGCAAAGGATGATCCGGACGTGCTGGAAATCGCGCGGCGGGTGGATACGAGCTTCGTCGAGCACCCCAACCCGATCTACGCGCGGGTCACCATCAGGACGACAGATGGGCGGGTCTTCAAGGCTGAAGGTGACGATCATGTTTTTCCGCCGCTCGATGCGACGGAACTGCTGCGCAAGCATGCCCGCGGCGTGCTCTCCGCAGAGCGCATAAACCGGCTGGTCGAGTCGGTTGCGCGGCTGGAGACGAAGGACGACGCTTCGGAAGTTTTCGGCCTGCTGATGCCGGATGTGGAACGTCGGCAGGCACGCATCAGGATGCAGGCAAGCTAGAGGTTCGATGTGAGTACAGAGATTGAGGTGCCCGAGTTGGGCGAGGGCATTTCCGAAGTCACGATCATGAGGTGGCTCAAGGGGATTGGCGATGCCGTCGAGGCAGGCGAAGCAATCGCGGCGGTGGAGACGGACAAGGCGAGCATGGAGATTGAGGCGCCCGTATCCGGCACGCTGACCGAACTGCTGGCCGAGCCGGGCGATTCACCGGAAGTCGGCGATACTATCGCACGCATGGAATCTGGGTGAGGACAACATGGCGGAAAGAGACATCACGATTCCGGTCGGGCAGTTGAGAGCATTCACAGCCCGCAATTTCGAGGCCCTGGGTATGTCGCCCGAACACGCCGACCTCATGGCCGAACAGATTGCATGGGCGCACATACGGGGTTACCCGTGGTTGGGCGCCCGCAAGATCATTCAATATGGCACGCGCGTCCTGAAAGGCGCGGCCGCGACCCACGGCAACCTTTCCCTCGTCACCGAGACCGACAGTCTCGCCGCATTCGATGCGGACAATGCCTTCAGCCAGGTGATCGGCAAACGGGCCATGCTCACGGCCATCGGCAAGGCCCGCAACACGGGCGTCGGCACGGTGGTCGTTCGCAATAGTTCCAATGCGTCGGCACTGGGCTACTACGCTGAACTCGCCGCCCGGAAACGGGTCATCGGACTGGTCATCAACAATGCACCGCCTCTCATGGCACCGTGGGGAAGCCGCTCGAAGATTCTCGGCAACCAGGCGTTCGCCATCGGCTGCCCGGCCGGGAAGCGCGATCCGATCATTCTCGACACCGCGCTGTCGGAACTGACGCTGGTCGGCATTCACGCTTACCAGTTGCGCGGCGAACCGCTTCCTGAGGGCGTGGCGCTCGATGCCGACGGCCTGCCGACCACCGACCCGGCTGCCGCGCTGGACGGCATTCTGGTGCCGGCGGGCCGGCACAGGGGTTCCGGGCTTGCGATCATGTGGGAGATCCTGACCGGCGTGCTGGCCGGTGGGGACCGCTTCATGTCCGATGTGACCATGCCGGACGTATTCGACAGGCCGCAGGGCACGAGCCTGTTCTTTCTGGCCATCGAGCCGCAGGCGGTGATGCCCCACGAGCAATTCGTCGCGCGGGTCGACGACCTGATCGAGCGCATCCATGCGTCGCGGCCCGCGGACGGGGTCGAGCGGGTCCGGGTCCCCGGCGAGGCGTCCGCCGAGCGCGCCAGGCAAGCCGAAGCAACCGGAGCGGTGCTGTCGGCGGATCTCTACGCCGACCTTGCACGCTTCGCCGCAAAAATCGGAGTCCGCTGGGAGTGACTACGCTCACACAGCGGCTCGCCCAATACATTTGCGACGAACGATTCGACCGGATCGATCCTGCGGCCGTCAAGCGCACCGGGCAGATCCTGGCCTACCACATCGGGCTCGCGTGCCGAGCCGTCAGAGACGAGCATCCCGAAGCGGGCAAGGCGGTGGCGCTCGCCCTGGACCTGAGCGAAGGCGGCGGCCACGCGACCCTTATCGGCCAGTCGCGCAAGGCTACCCTTGTCGACGCCGTGTTCGCAAACTGTTCGATGATGCGCGCCGTGGGACTCGATGACGTCATTTTTCCCTCCGGTATACACGCAGGCCTCATGACGTTGCCGGTGGCTCTCGGTATCGGGGAGCGCACCCACGCGTCCGGCGCCGATCTCATTACGGCCGTGGTCACCGGCTACGAGATCATGGGCAAGTTCGGGCAATTCACCTGGGGACTGGATCCGCCCCGTCGCCCGACCCAGCCGTTCGGGTCGTTCGGTTCCATCGCCACCGCCGGGAAGTTGCTGGGGTTGGATCACGAGCAGACCGTGGTTGCACTGGCCTATGCGGCGCATACCGCCATGGGGTTGGCGGAACACGACTCAGGCCCGGTGTCGCACTGGTACAGCCTCATCTGCCGGCACGCTGTCACCAGCGCGTATTCGGCGCGCGCGGGCGCCTGGGGTTCGCCCACGGTGATCGAAGGCAGGTACGGATTCGCCGATACCTTTCTCGGTTCCGGCCCTGTTGACGGAGATGCCATCGCCGATTCGCTCGGACGCGACTACGCCGTCATGGAGTCCTGCGAGAAGCGTTATCCGGGCACGGCGCTCAACCAGATACCGATCGAGCTGATGCGCTCGATGGTAGTCGATCAGGGTCTTCGGGCCCGCGACGTGAGTCGCATACGCATTACGTTTCCCAAGGAAAGGCGGCGATTCTCCGCCGGTCACGAACTGGGCCCGTTCGCCAATCCGGGCCTGGCGGCTTCGTCATTCGCCTTCCAGTGCGCCATGCTGCTACTGGACGGGGAACAGGATCCGTCGCGGTACGATGATTTCGCCGACCCGGAGATCCGGCGCGCGATTGCGGCCATGTCGGTGGATTTTGTCCCGGACAAGCCGATACGCTATACCCGGATCGAAGTCGAAACCCGCTGGGGCGCCCGATTGGTACGCGAGGGGGACAAATTCAGGTTCGCGCCGGATCAGACGCGAATCGTGCTGGAGCGGGATGCGGCCGGCGTTCTGCCAGACGCCCGAATAGAACGGCTGATCGAGTTGCTGGACGACCTTGAGAACGTGGCGGATGTGGCGGATCTCACGGACTGTCTTTCCCCCGATCCCGCCCGAAACTGACGAGGAGTCTCCGTGAGCTTGATGATTTGTGGACGCACCTACTTCGATGGCGCGGTAAGCGACCGCGCCGTGCTGATCGAGAACGGGCGCATCGCGGCGATACTGGATGAGGACGACGGTTCCGCGGAAGCGCGCGTCGAACTGGGCGAGCGGGAGATCCTGCTGCCGTCGGCCATCGATCTGCAATGCGCGCTGCGGGACTGGGGCGAATCAGAACGCGAGACGGTGGAGACGTGCACCCGGGCGGCCCTGGCCGGCGGCGTCACGGTTGTCGGCGATCAGTCCAACACTGTGCCGCGCATCGATTCGGTCGAGCTGGTGCGCAGGCGCGCCGGTGACGTGGCCGGCAAGGCGTGGTGCGACTTCGGCATCGCCGGTCACCCGCCGGTGAATCCGCCGGACCTCGACGGTTACCGGGAGGCCGGCGCGTTTTCAGTGCAATTCTGGCCCTGGGATCAGCGGCCCTGGCGTTATCCGCGCGATACCGATGACAGCCAGGCGTACTTCAGGCGTTGCGCAGAACTTGGACTCAAGGGGCTGATCGTCGTGGATGAGCTCGCGTTCCAGGGAACGGCGTTGGAAGAGGATGGCGAGCGTTACGCGCTGCAGGCTCTCTTGCGGCGCCTGGATCCGGCATTCCATGCGCGGGTCTCGGTGACGCGCCCCGATAGCGTCGAGACCCTGCTCGGGCACCGTGACCGCCTGCCGAACATGCGCATCCAGGTGCCCCATCATTCGCTGTTCGTCGACAGGCAACGGGCGCACAAGAAGATTGGCTCGGCGGCCTTTCACGTGCCGCCATTGCGTCCGGCCGAGGAAGTGGAGCGGATGCAGCAACTCGCCATGGACGGCAAGATCGACGTGGTCGTTTCGTTCCATGCGCCGCATCGGTTGCCCGACAAGTACAGCACCGAACCGATTCCCGGCGAGTTCACTCCCAAGGCCGGTTATTCGGCAGTCGAGGTGGCGTACATGTACACGTTGACGAAACTGGGCATCGAGACGGGCTGCCGCTGCTATTGCTCCGGCCCTGCCGGGCACCTGGGGCTTGACGCGGGTGAGATCAGGATCGGCAACGAGGCAAACCTTGTCATCGTCGAGGAAGACGAGGGCCTGCGCGAACAGAATATCCACGTCACGGGCAGCGCCGGCAAGGGCGTCTGGAAGGTCGATCCTTCAAAGTGGCGCACCCTGGCGAAAGTCACGCCATTCGTGGGCGAGCGCCTGAAGTACCGCGTGTCGAAAACGTATCTGCGTGGCCGGGAAGTCTTCGACAGCGCAGGTGACCGGTTCACGCGCGGCGACGTCCGGGCGCTCTAGTTGCAGATGATGGCGCGGTCGGCGTAACCGGCATGGGGGAGCATGTTTGCACCGATTGCCGCTTTTCTAACGCGCAGGCCCGGGCGGAGGGTCGAAAAGCAGGGTACTCGTAATGAAGAAAGGTTATTTCGTGGCCAAGGTCGATGTCACCGATCGGGAAGGCTATGCGCAGTATCTCGAGGCGGGTGCGGGATTGGTAGATTCAGCCGGCGGCTGCAAACTGGTGGTGCCGCACAGCCGGCACGAATTGGTCGAAGGCGATTGGGACCCCGAGCGCTTCGTGGTGATCGAATTTCCCAGCTATGAAGCGCTCAGGAAGTGGTATTTCTCCGATGCCTACACCGCGGCGCGCAAACACCGGATTCGCTCATCCGAATCCTGGGTGATGCTGGTCGAGGGCGCCGAAGGCGACGATTGATGCCGGCCTTCCTCGCCATCGATCAGGCAACGTTTCTGCTTGCCTTCGCCGTCGTCGCGGTGGCGGCCATTCCACAGTCGTTGACGGGGATGGGATTCGGCTTGCTCGCCGCGTCCCTGCTGCTGCTGGTCGATCCGACCCTGGTGCCGGCGACGGTCATCGTCATGGGCAGCCTGGTCGCGGCAGCCAACGCCCTCGGCCATCGGGCGAGCGTCAACGGCCGGGAACTCGGGACGGCCCTGGCGGGCAGGGCGCTCGGCATCGGCTGCGCTTTCGGGGTGCTGGGGTTCATCAACGACCGCGACACGTTTTCGCTGCTGGTCGCGATCGTCATCCTGTTCGCCATCGTTCTGAGTCTCGTCAACATGGCTCCGCGCAAGACGCCGCGGTCGATCTTCGCCGCCGGAGTCGTCTCGGGGGTGACCGGGACCATCACCTCGGTCGGTGCGCCGCCGATGGGCGTTGTCTACCAGCATTCCCGCCGACGGGAGACCAGTGCGACCCTGAACGCCTATTTCGCCATCGGCGGACTCGTTTCTGCGATCGTCGTGTGGTACCACGGCTGGCTCGGCTGGCGCGACATCTGGCTGGCGCTGGCGCTGCTTCCCGCCCTGGCCGCCGGTACCTGGGCTTCGCGGCTGCTGCGCGGCTACGCCGACCGGCAATTCAGGCCCGCCGTGCTTCTGATCTGCACCGCCAGCGCCGGCGCGGTCATCTGGCGGGTCCTGGCCTGAGGGAACGCCCCTACGGGCCCCGGTCCGCACCGTCGACGGACTGTTCTCCCCAGTTCGGGCTATTGGGGTGTTGCCCGATGACGGCGCGCAGCCGCTCGAAGGCTTGCCGCGCGCTCGGCCTCAAGCCCCCCGAGGTGGAGATCGCCCGAGTTTCCTCGGGGTCCCACCTGATGTCGTAGAAACGCCCATCGGAGTACAGCTTCCAGTCCGTGTCGAACACGTAGCGGCTGCCCGCATATCGATAACGCTGACCCGGCGGGCCCCACTTGGGATCGTAGTGGATAAAGATCGCGTCGCGCTGGAAACCGGCCTCGCCGCGAAACTTCGGAACCAGACTGTGGCCGTCGAGCGTGTACCTGCCGGTATCCTCGACCGCGGCCAACTCGAGCAGGGTCGGAAAGACATCGGTGAAGTCGATCAGATCGGCATTCGAGCGGCCTTGCAGGGCGGGACCGCCCCAGGCGATGAACGGCACATGGGTGCCGCGCTGCAGCGTCGACCCCTTGCCGCCGGGCAACGGAGCGCCGCGGTAGCGGTTGACGAGGCTTGAGTCGGTGCCGTTGTCGGCGGTGAAGATGATGACCGTCTGCTCGGCGATGCCGAGTTCGGCGACCCTTGCGCGCACGCTGCCGACGAGTTTGTCCATGTAGGCGACCATGGCGGCGAACCGGTCCTGCGCGGAGTCCGACCGGGGTGCATCCGGGGTGGGCACGAACGGCACGTGCGGCAGCAGCATGGGGTAGTAGACGAAGAACGGGCCGGTTCGGTGGGCTTCGATGAATTCGAGTATGCGGCGGTTGTACAGGTCGGGGCTGAATACGTCCTCGTCGTAACCCACCTGATCGGCATCGTCGCGGATCGAGGGCCACCAGTAGACGTAGTCGGAGGTGTTGGCGCGGTCCGGGTCCGGCCAGCCGACGAAATGCTCGTCGAACCCCGCATCTTCCGGCAGCAGGCCCCGGTAGATGCCCGGTTCGTCGGTGGCGAGCGCCAACTGCCATTTTCCGGCGATCAGGGTGCGGTAACCTGCCGCCTGAAGCGCGTGCCCGAACGTGGTGACTTCGGGGCGCAGGTAGGCGAACCGCTCATAGTTCCGGTAATTGTGCTGCCCCGTCATGATCTTGACCCGAGACGGAGTACAAAGCGGTTGCGAGTGCGCGTTGTCGAATCGAACGCCCTCGGCCGCGAGGCGGTTGATCTCCGGGGTCGCATGGGAGTTGCCGCCGTAGGTGGCGATCGTTTCCACACCGGCATCGTCCGCCATGATCAACACGATATTGTATTGACGGCGTTCCTGGGCCGCTGCCTGGAGTCCGGCAAGCAGCAGCAGAAGGAACGCCAGGAACCGCCGTGCCCGCGCGTCAGACAGCATCGTTACTCACCAGATCGACAGCGTGATTGGCGGCCCGGGCAGTCATTGCCATCAACGTCAGGGTCGGGTTCACGCAACTGCCGGAGGACATTGCCGCGCCATCGGTGACAAACACGTTCGGCGCCACGTGGAGTTGATTCCAGCGATTGACGACGGATTGCGCGGGATCGTCGCCCATGCAGGCGCCGCCCATCTCGTGAATGGCACGTCCCGGCGCACCGAGTACGTCTTCGGAGACAATTTCGGTCGCGCCCGCGCCCCGGAGCATCGCGACACTCTGTCGCGCGATATCGGCCCCCATGCGGGCCTCGTTCTGGCCCCATTGCACATCGAACCGAACCTGGGGGATACCGAATCGATCGACGGCGGTCTCCGACAAGAGCACGCGGTTACCGGGGTCCGGCAGCACTTCGCCGAAACCGAGCATGTAGATCTGCCACGGACCCGGTACGCGCAGCCGCTGCTTGAGTTCGGCGCCGAATCCCGCGCCGCTTTCGGGCGCCAAACGCCGCGCCGCGCCCTGGTAACCGTAGCCGCGCACGAAGTCCTGCATGGATTCGCGTTCGGACAGGTTACGGAAGCGGGGAATGTAGAAGCCGTTGGGCCGGCGGCCGTACTCGACGAATTGCTCGAACTGCCCGCGGAACGTACCGAAGGCCCGAACGCCGTAGACGTGATCCACGATGTACCGCCCGAGTACGTCATGGGTGTTGCCCAAGCCGTTGGGCATGGCCTCGCTTCTGGAGTTGAGCAGTATCTGGTTGCTGGCGATGCAGGATGCGCAAAGAAATACGACCCGGGCGCGATAGACTGACCGCACGCCGGTATGCGCGTCGATGACCTGCACGCCGGTCACCCGTTGCTGCGCCGCGTCGTATTCGAGCGATTCGACGACGCTGTCGCCCTTCAGGGTGAGATTGCCAGTGGCCCGGGCCATGGGCAGGGTGACGGCCTGGGTGGAGAAATAGGCGCCGTAGGAGCAGCCGCGATGGCACTGGTTGCGGAACTGGCAGCGGACACGGCCCTGCTCCGGCATGTCCAGCGTGAGGTTGGCGACGCGACCGATCGTGAGGACCCGGTCATCGAAGTCGCGTGCCAGCACTTCGCGGAACCGCTGTTCGACGATATTGAGCGGCATGGGAGGCTGAAAATCGCTGTCAGGGAGTTCCTCCAGGCCAAGTGCCTCGCCGCTGATGCCGACGATCCCTTCGACATGCCTGTACCAGGGTTCGATATCGTCGTAGCGAATCGGCCAGTCGACGCCGTGACCGTCCGCCCGGTTGGACTCGAAATCCTGCCGTGACCACCGGTAGCACTGGCGTCCCCAGACCAGCGACTTGCCGCCGACCACTCCGGGGCGTATCCAGGTGAACGGCTTGCTCTCGTCGTAAACGTAGGGCTGTTCGTCATCCGACGCGTAGAACGGATAGTTTTCCGGACGAGCCGTCGGTGACAGGCTGTAATCTGCCTGTTTGCCGGGCGGCCATCGGTTCCGGAAAGGCAATTCGTGCGCACCGCGGCCCTCTGTCGGGTAGTCCTGCCGGTGTTCGACCGATCCGCCGCGATCGAGCATGAGCGTCTTCAGGCCGTTCTCGCACAGTTCCTTTGCGGCCCAGCCCCCGGTCGCGCCGGAGCCGATGACGATCGCATCGAACTCCGTGCTTTGCGGTGGCCTGTCCACTGTCCGGAGTTGCCGCTCAGGCCGTGAAGAGCTTGCCGACTTCCGCGTAGGGAAACGCGCCGTCGTAGCGACCGGGGGTCGGCAGGTAGATCCGCTCGACGGTCATGCCGATTTCCGACGTGTAGTACCCGGTGACCGTGAGTTGCTTGATGGTTTCGAAGAAGTCATCGTCGGCCCCATCGAGCTGCCGTTGTTCCGCCAGGGAGACGATGTCGTCCTGCTGCTCCGGCGCCAGATCGGCGAACGGTGCCTGACGTTGTTCGCGTGAATACTCATCGATGGCCTGCAGGTCGTCCAGAAAGCCTTCTCGGGCGTCCGGCTCGTAGTACTCGTCGATAATCATCTCGATGTACCTGGTCACGCCTGCGTCTCTGGCGCCCGGCGTATCCGTGGTCGGGATGATTCGCTCGCAAAGTGCGTCCAGCAACGTCCTCTGTTCATCCGAAAAGATATCGTTCTGCGGACCCATGCCCGGATCCGTGCCGGCGGCGACCGCGCGCCTCAGGGGCGAAATCAGTGCAGCCCCGAATATGGCCGCGAACCCTCCCAGTGCCTCACGCCGGTCGATTTGTGAGGTGATCATGTAGATAGTCCGTCCTGATCGAGAATATGACAGGGCTCGATTGCTAGTATAGTTCCATGCGTCGACAGCATGTCAATGGATTCGGAGTTTCTTCCGGCTGTACCCGTGTGTGCCGCAGCGTGCATTCGGTTCCAGCGGTCGACGACCGATTCGCGCGGGTCATCCCCCATTCGGGCCGTGCCCATCTCGTGAATCGCCGTGCCCGGCGACCCGCACGTCAGCGCGCCACGGTATCGTGCTACGATGAATTGGCTGATCGAGTTCGTGTGGTCCTGCCGAATGGGAAACTTCGTCGAAATGCATCGCTCCGGTACGAGTTGGACCATGTTGCGAACGTTGCTCAGCATCCGCTACTGCCTGTTGTCTGTGCTTGCCTTCGCGGAGATCGGCTTTGCGCAAGATACCGCTCTATCGGAGGCGGATGCCGAATCGGACTGGTACTGGCTTTTTGACGGTTCCAATCTCGACCAGTGGCGTGAATTCAACAGGCATGGACCAGTCAGTCCGGCCTGGGTCGTGGAAGACGGTGTGCTGGCATTCCTGCCGGAGCGCAAGACGTCCACGGATCCGGTCGGGATTATCACCAAAGAGCAATTCTCCGACTTCGAATTGGAACTGGAGTGGAAGATTTCCGCCGGAGGCAACAGCGGTATCTTCTTCCATGTAACCGAGCACCAGGGTCTGGAACGGCCGTCGCGTACCGGTCTGGAGATGCAGATACTCGACAACGATGGTCACCGGGACGCGGCCTATCCGAACAGGACCGCCGGCGCCGCATACGATCTGTACGCGCCAGACCGCGACGTGACGCGCCCCGTTGGCGAGTGGAATCAGGTGCGAGTTGTTTCGATCGGCGGTCGTGTCGAGTTTTGGCTAAATGGCGAAAGGACCGTCGAATTCGATCGCGACTCGGAAGACTGGCGGCAGCGCTTCGACCAATCCAAGTTCGGAAGTCCGGGCTTCGAGCACCTGGGCGTTGCGCGGCGGGGACATATCGGCCTGCAGGACCATGCCGATCCGGTTTTTTTCCGCAATATCCGCATCCGCAGGCATTGACCGGTCCGTTCCGGACCCACTCCAGGAAACACTTCGATGGGTAGTTTCGTAGCGTCCGAAATACACGGCGCCGTCGCGGTGCTCAGGATGCAGAACGAAAAGGCGCTGAACGCGATCGGCAGCCACGAGGATTGCCGGGATCTGATCGATGCGCTGCATGCGCTGGCCGACGATCGCAGCGTTTCGGTGGGCATACTGACCGGAGCAGGACGGGCGTTTTGCGCCGGCGGTAACCTGAAGGCGATCCAGCAGCGAACGGGAATTGGAGCACTGGAGCAGCCGGATTCGACCCGCACGAACTACCGGCGTGGTGTGCAGCAAGTCGTGCGTACGCTGTACGAAATCGAGGTTCCGACGATTGCTGCGGTCAATGGCCACGCCGTGGGTCTCGGCTGCGATCTCGCCTGCCTCTGCGACATTCGCATCGCTGCCGAGAGCGCAAGGTTTTCGGCAAGCTTCATCAAGGTCGGAATCGTCCCCGGCGACGGAGGTGCCTGGCTGCTGCAACAGGCCGTCGGCCATTCGAAAGCCGCCGAGATGCTGTTCACCGGGGATCGCTACTCTTCGAAGGAAGCCGAACGCATTGGACTGGTTTCCCAAGTCGTACCGGACGACCGACTCATGGAAGAGGCGTTCGCTCTCGCGCAACGCATCGCCGTAAACCCGGCCAGAGCACTGCGATTGACCAAACGGCTGCTGCGCGAAGGACAGCGTCAGCGTTTGGACGACGTACTCGAACTCTCTGCTGCTCTACAGGCCATCGTCCACGAAACTGCCGATCACCGTGAAGCTGTGGCGGCCCTGATAGAAAGGCGAAAGCCCTCCTTTACCGGCAACTAGTGTTATGTCCCATAAATAAGTAATATAATAATGAGCGTGTCCATTCCAAGGAGTACGCTCATGCCTCGCGGTCGTCCCGTCGTGCCCATCGTCCTTTCCGATGAACAGAAAAACCAACTGCTCAGCATCGCCCGCTC
>JAJDWR010000020.1 GCA_022825505.1 Gammaproteobacteria bacterium
ATCCTCTACAACGGCAAGGTCCTGACCGTCGATCGGGACTTCTCGGTGGCCAGCGCAATCGCCATCCGCGGGGAGCGGATTCTCGCTGTCGGGGAGACCGATGAGATCCGTCCTTTGGCCGGTGACGATACCGAAGAGATCGACCTGGAGGGCCGCACGGTCATTCCGGGATTGATCGACAACCACATCCACTATCTGCGAGCCACGAACTTTGCGGCGTACGAGACCCGCATTCACGGCGTCACGTCACGCAGGGAGGTCATGGCGCGTATTTCCTCCAGGGCGAAGGAGTTGGGACCCGGCCGGTGGATATTCATCCTCGGCGGGTGGAGCGAGCAACAGTTCGCGGACGAGCCGGGAGGCTTTACCCGGGAGGAACTGGATGAGGCCGCGCCCGATAACCCGGTCTTCATACAAAGAACCTACAGCACCTTCTACATGAACAGTCTGGCCGTCGATCAGATCGCCCCGGCCATTCCGGAGCTGTATGAGGGCGGCTCCGTCGTCAGGACCAACAGTCAGGACGGGCGGACGGTCATGAACGCGGCGCTCAAGCATTTTCCATTCGCGGAGACGCTGGAGGAACGCAAGGATGAGGTTCGCGCCTTCAATGACTACCTGACCAGCATGGGCGTAACGATGGTCTACGACGCAGGCTATCTGGACGGCTCGTACGAGCCCGTGGAGGCACTCTACGAAGCCGGCGAATTGTCCCTGCGTGTCTTCTATGCCGCCCGTTACTGGGCCGATTCACCGCGCACTGCCATCGCGGCCGCAGAGATGCTGGATCGTGAGGATCCGTTTCAACGTGACGAGCGTTTCGGAATGTTCGGCATCGGCGAGCACGTTTACGGGCTGTTGCATGACTCACCGCGGTCGGATGTTCCGTTCTCCGAAGACATCTATGCCGCCTGGCGCACCATCATCCGAGCGGCAGCCAGAAACGGCTGGTACGTGAACGAGCACGCAATGCAGGGCAGCACGGCAGCGAGGATGATCGAGATCTCGGAGGAAGTCAGCAAGGAGTATCCGATCGGGGACTTGCGCTGGTCGTTGGGACACGCCAATCGGGTCAGCGAGGAGACCGTGCAACGGGCGCGGGATCTGGGCTGGAACATCACGCTGACCAATCACACCCTCTCCGGTCAGCTCAGGGTCGAGGGCAGGCCTTCGCCGCCCATCCGCATGATTCAGGACAGCGGAATACTCTGGGGACTCGGGTCCGACGGGACGATAGTGGCAACGTACAACCCGTTCCACGCGCTTTGGGAGTACACCTCGGGCAAGGTGTTCCCGGACAGGGTCAAGTTCGAGGCTGACGAGGTCCTCACGCGGGAGGAGGCCCTGATTGCCCACACCCGGTCGAACGCCTACATCCTGTTCATGGAGGACGATCTGGGGACACTGGAAGCAGGCAAACTTGCCGACCTGGTGGTGCTGGACCGGGACTATCTGACCGTTCCGGCGAACGAAATACGCGAAATCCGGCCGGTGATGACCATGGTGGGGGGAGAGGTTGTTCATGAGGCCGCCGACTGACTCCCGGTGATCGGACCGGCGAACTAAACGAATTGCGAAACTCGAGCATCAAACTCTTATGGTGAAAGATCGATACGAGGTTTGCAGGGATATGCAGATGACAGACGGGCTGATTCGACTTACCACTCCCGGCATCGTTGCCCTGTGTTTCGCGGGAACGGCTTCGGCGCAGGAAATGACGCGCTTCGAAATCATCTCCGAGTGCACGCAGACCATTCAGCGTTCCGCCATCTATCGCGATCAGCCGGATGCCGAGCGGTATTCCAACCTGTTCGTCGAGGACGGTGTCATCGTGATCGGCAGCAACGCCACGGAAGGCCGGGACGCGATAGCCGAACGTGTCCGAACGTCGGACCCATCGGAACTCGACAGGCATCTGACCGGCTCCATTGTCGTGGACATTGACGATTCGGGCCGCATAACGGCGAAAAGTTATTCCCTTATCTACGAGGGGGTAACGCCGGAATCGCCCGGCTCGGTACCGGCTACGGAATACCTCATGGCGGACTACGACGATCAGATGGTCATGACGGATACGGGATGCAAGTTCGTTCGCCGCCAGGTGACGATGATTTTCAGTGGGGACAGCTAGTGCTGCGTCAACCTCATGCGGTGATCCTGGCCATCATGTTCCTCGCGCCGAAATTTCGAAGTCCCGCGATGTGGTGGATCATGCTGGTTACGATGTTCGGCTTTTACGCACCGTTCTGGATCGGCGCTCCCTTCATGGCCGAACTGCGCGCACCCTTCATCGGTGCCGAAATAGCACACTTGCGGATGGCCATTCCTGCGGTACTCGGCTGTCTCCTGGTTAGAAGACATTACTTTATTACGTGATAATAACTATCTGATTTATATAAGATGCTTACGTGAAGTCCATGAACAACTGCAGATCCGGGCGATGGCGGGCGCCACTTCCAACCCGAGTCGGATCGACGCCGTCAGGAACGATCTCGTTCGCCGGGACCACGCTGGCACTCGCGTTCGCAGCGCTGCCCGGCCAGGCACAGGAATGGAGCCAGTATCTCGCATTCGATGACCGCTTCAGCATCGATTTACCGACTGACCCATCCATTGACGAGACGACGTACGAGACCGAATACGGTTTCACCCTGCCGGCACGTATCTATACCGCCGAAGACGACTTCGGAACGTACACGGTGACAGCCGTTGACTGGAGCGAAGCCGAGGCGCTGCACGCCGAAGCCTACGAGGCCTGTGAACTTGCCACCGGCGATCTTCGGGGCGGTGACAACCCGGGCCACTGCAGCCGCCTTTACTACGAGAGGGAGATCCGGGGGGCCACGCTCGACGCCGCCTTCCGTCTCATGGAACCCGGAAGCGAGGTGACGCATCTCGGGTCGGCCAACACCGAGATGGTTGAAGGTATCGGGATCCAGCTTCTGAACAATGACGGCTCGCGGTCGTATGCCGTTATTTTCTGGCACAACTATCACCTCCTCATCGCCAACGCGATCGCGCCACCGGGCATGCCGCCGCCGCTGCTCTTCTCGACATCGTTGGGTTTCCTCGACGAGGAAGGCAGGCGGATTACCTATGGGGAACGATATTCGCCGCTCTATCCGGTTCCACACCGCACGCGGTGAGCCGCTGTGAATTCAGGAGTGTTCAATATGCCGTATCGATCGCTGGTTCTGGTTTCGGCAGCCCTGTGTGCGGTTGCTGCGGTCTTGCCGGTCAATGCCCACCACTCTTTCGCCGCGTCGTTCACTGACGAGCGGATCATGCGCGAAGGCGTCGTGGAACGTTACGTGTTCAGAAACCCTCACGTACTGCTCTATATCGCCGTAACCGACGATGACGGCGCTTCCGAGACCTGGATGGTCGAGGGTAGTTCCGCGACCGGTTTGCGCAGCGCCGGCTGGTCAGCGGATACGCTCTCAAGCGGCGATCATGTCCGGATCAATGGCCGCGCGGGCCGCAACAACCGGCCCATGATTTCCATGGAATCCGTCGCGGTTCTGGACCCTGAGTCGAAGATCGTATTGCGGGATCTTCCCCTGGAGAACTTTGCCGACAGCAGGGAACCCGCCGAGATCCTCTCACTTTCGCTCACGCGGGCCGACGGCCTTCCAAACCTGACGGGCACCTGGGGCCGCGGCCGCGGCCGCCCGGCTTTCTTCGACCATCGCGCGCCACCGTTCAACGAGGCGGGCGCCGCGATGCAGGCCGAATGGGACCCCGCAAACGATCCGCAGGTTGCGTGCGAGGACCCGACCCTGATTCGGCAGGCCGGCTTCACGCCGCACCCCGTTCGCATCGAACAGTTCGACGATCGTGTCGTGCTCTCTTACGAGGAGTACGGTGGCGTGCGAACGATCCATTTCGACGGCCGCGATGCCGGACAGCCCGACGACGATCATCTGAAGCTCGGCCGCTCGACGGCGCGTTACGAGGGCGACAGGCTCATTATCGAGTCAACGCATATCACGGCCGGGCCGACCGGTACCCCGGGTCACCGGCTCACCGATCGGGTCACCACGGTGGAAACATACCGGCGGCTCGATGACCCGACTCAGGGCCCCATGGTGGAGATGGAAATGATCATCGACGACCCCGGGCACCTCTACGAGCCCTGGGAGATGGTCTGGAAGAAGCTATACCAGGAGAACTACGAATTCATCGAAGTGGAGTGTCATACCCCGTACCTGGGCTGAAGGCCCGGAGCCAAATAAACGAACTGCCATTCCCACGCATCCAACGAGAGAGGATTCTTGATGAACAACAAATACTTTGACTTCCGATACGAGTTGTGAACCGATTGGATTGGACACGCTCATCATTATCCTGGTTATTTATGGGACGATACACCAGGTTGGTGGCCCGGGAGGTTCCAGCAATGCGTCGGATCGTGGTAGGTCTTGCCGCCGCCCTGGTCGTTCAGGTAGTTGCCGGACAAGAAGACATCTCGCTCGAGGATTATGCCGCCCTGATGGAGTCCAATCGGGAGGCCCTCGGCGCCGTTGAGGCGGCGGTCGAGGCCGCCGCGTACCAGGACGCCCGGCGGAGCGTCGCGATCCTGCGCCGGAACTTCCAGGGAAGCCTGCCGCGTTTCTGGTCCTCACGGGAGCGCGCCGATGCGGTCGAAATCGTCAGGGATGGAGTGGACCGTCTCGCCAGGCTGGAAGAGATGATGAGTCGCACCTGGGATGTGCCCGAAATGCCCGTCCGACAGGCGACGGAGGAGTTCCGTGGCGCCGTCTGCGACGCTTGCCACAACATTTATCGCGAAGGGGACGGCGAATCGGGTTTTCGGTTCAGGGAAGGCGTATTCGCGCTCGAAACAGTTCCCGTCCACGCCCGGGAATGGAGTCAGTACCTGGCGTTCGACGATCGCTTCAGCATTAATTTTCCGGGTGAACCAACCATCCACGAGGCGACGTACGTAACGGGCTACGGCATCACTCTGCCGGCGCGCGTCTATACCGCCGAGGATGACTTCGGGACGTATTCGGCGATGGCCGTCGACTGGAACGGGGCGAACGAGCTGCACGAAAAGGCGAATGAGGCCTGTCAAGCCGCCACCGGCGATCTCCGCGGCGGTGACAACCCCGGCATTTGCGCCAACCATGTTGAGTTCGACATCCGCGGAGCGACCTTGCATGCGGCGTTCGGCTTCCTCCAACGCGGGAGCGAGGTGACGTTTTTCGGGCCTGCTACCGAGGGCCGGATCGGAGGTATCAGGATTCAACTTCTCAATGAGGACGGTTCCCGATCGTTCGCCAGCATCTTCTGGCATGAGAACTACCTCTATATGACGGAGGCGAATACACCGCCCGGAATGCCGCCACCGGTACTTTTCTCGAACGGGATGAATTTCCTCGACGAATACGGAATACGGATCGCGTATGACGCACCGTATTCCCCGACGTTTCCGGTTCCCTCCCGGAGGCGATGACCTGCTGTGGTTTCAAGAGTGTCCAGGATGAAAAATTGTCAGAGTCGATTGTTGGTCATGGTTTTCGCGCTCTTCTGTATGGTTGCCGCTATCCTGCCCGCCCGGGCGCATCACTCGTACGCCAACTACAACATGACGGCGCTGGTGCAAATGGAGGGAACCGTAAGGCAGGTCCACTGGATCTTCCCGCACGTGGCGATCTACGTGGAGGTCGAGGACGCAGACGGCCAGGTGCAGATGTGGGCAATGGGAGCCAGTACTCCGGCCGGGGTTGAAAGGGCCGGTGTCAGCAGGGACGACGTTCAGCCGGGCGATCCGATCAGCGTGCGCTGCTATCCAATCAAGGACGGCTCGCCGGGCTGCGCGTTGGGTTTCGTCACGCCGATGCACGGCGACACGGCCCGCGGGCACGGCGTTGAGCGAGCCTGGAATTGAGAGCCAAGAAGAGGGTAGTTTCCCGATGAATCCGAAACGACTGTTGACCGTGCTCGCCGGCGCCGCATCAGCCATCTGCTGGGTTGTGGCCGGCTGGGCACAGGCTACCGACCCGGCGCCTCTGATCGAGCAGGACGATGCCCTGAAGATCTCCGATCGCGTGTACGTAATTCTCGACGACCGCCGCAGGTACATCCCCAATGTAGGTATCGTCATCGGCGATCGGGCAACAATGGTCATTGACCCCGGGCTGGGTCTGGCGAACGGCGAGATCGTGCTGGGAGAGGCGCGCAAGCTCAGCGACAACGACGAGTTCTACGTCGTTTCCACCCACTATCACTCCGAACACGACCTCGGCGCCGGGGCTTTCCCGGAGGACGCCACCATGATCCGGTCCCGCGACCAGCAACACGACATCGAGGAGTTCCGCATGTCGCATGCTGAGCGTTTCGCGCAACGAACAGAGGCGTTGGCGAACCTCCTTGAAGGGGCTTATTTCAGGCCCGCCGATGTGTTCTTCGACGACGAGTACAGCGTGGACCTGGGTGGGGTTACCGTGCAGATGTACGCTGTCGGGCCCGCGCACACGCGCGGCGACACCGTCTTCTTCGTCGAGGAGGACCGCGTGCTGTTTACCGGTGACGTCGCAATGCGGAGGTACCCGAGGCTCGCGAGTCCTAGCTCCGGTGTTGCCGTCTGGCTCAAGGCACTGGATGCGATACAATCGCTCGATGTCGACGTTGTGGTCCCGAGCCACGGCCCGTTGGGCGATGCAACGGTAATCGACGCGTACGAGGAGTACTTCGCCACGATTCAGGCGCGCGTCGGTGAGCTCAAGACTCAGGGACTTTCAGCCGACGAGGTCGTCGAACGGCTGACGAGCGAGCTTGTCCCGCGGCTCTCCGACTGGCGGGAGAACGGAACCGCCATGATCGATTCCAGCGTGAGATCGGCATTCGACGAGGCGCCGTGAGCTCGGACCGCAACCGCACGTCTTCGCTGTGCGTCACGGATGACCTTGAGGTCGATGGATCGGTCTCACTTCTGGTACCGTAACGCCCAGTTCAACCGGGGATAAGAAAATGATTCGTTTGAGTGCCTTGCCTGTCTTGCTTTTCTACACGGTGACCGCCAGCGCGCATCATGCGGCGACCGGACGTTACGAGCCGGATGCATTCGGCGAGATCGAAGGGGTCATCGCGGACGTGTTCTGGCGAAATCCCCACGTGCGCCTGCTCATCGCCGTCGAGGCCGAAGGCGGGCAGGAAGACGTGTGGGAGGTCGATTTCGGTTCGGTCAACACGGTTCAGCGCCTCGGCGTACCCCGTGACAGCGTAACGGTCGGCGAGCGTGTCAGCGTCTACGGCAGGTTGGGCCGTGACGGCCTGAAGGCCATGTTTGCGGGCTCGATCGTCCTGCCCAACGGCGAAGAGGTCCTGCTGCAGGCGGGAGAGCGGCAGCGTTACGGGCTGACCGATGAGGCGCTGGAAGACGCGAAGAACGAGGCTGCCGAACTGCGATCCGATATCTTCCGCGTCTGGCTACCGTTGCAGCGGCCCAGAACGGGTCACGTCGACTTCGGGTACCCGCTGACCGCGGCGGGCAGAGCGGCGCAGGCCCAGTGGGATCCGGAGCAGGATCCGGCGCTGCAATGCATTCCGCCCGGGATGCCGACGGCGATGGACAATCCGTATCCCGTCGAGTTTCGCGAGGAAGGTGACGCCATCGTCATGTTGCTTGAGGAGTGGGACGGGTTGCGCACGATTCTCATGAACGGCACCGGCGAGCCCGCGCAGCCACGCATGGGCCGTTCGGTAGGCCGCTGGGAAGACGGGACGCTCGTCGTGCGGACCACCGACATCGCCTGGCGCTACGTGGACGATCTCGGCACACCCCAGAGCGAGGACGTCGTCATCGACGAACGCTTCACGCTGAGCGAGGACGGCACGGAACTCCACTGGACGGGGCGAATCACGGATCCGGTGAACTTCACCGAGCCCGTGGTCCAGGAAATCGTCTGGACATGGGTGCCGGGGCACGAGATCAAGCCCTTCGATTGCGCGCTTCCCGAGTAGCGTGAGACAGGTGCGGCGAAGCCGGTGAGCTGCCGGATACGCCTTACAACCATTTGTTGACATAGCCACGGTTGCCTCTGGCGACCCGACATTGGACGGTCCTCGTTTTCGGGAATTTCTGCGAAGGATGTGAATGTCTGCAAGCAAGAGCAGTCATTGGGCATTTCGGATAAGCGCAATAAACGAACTGCCCATCCTGAACATCCAACAAGATAACCAAGGACATCCATGGGCCAGCCTGTGCACAGAGCGAGCGTATCGCGCAAGACTGCGACAATCGTTTCAGGACCCGAACCGGAGTTGGAAACGATAGACAGCAAAAGCGTGATGCAATGCGTACGAGCGGCTCAGGGCGGCGACATCGACGCCTTCGAGAAGCTTTACCGGCACTTCGCAGGTCTTGTTTACGGTCTGTGCCTGCGGATACTTGCGTCGCCGGCGGATGCGGAAGACTGTGTGCAGCTCACCTTCACCAAGGCGTGGGCTCAGCTCGACCGGTTCGAAGGACGCAGCGAGTTCGGGACCTGGCTTCACCGGATAGCCGTCAATGAAGCGCTGATGGAGGAACGGCGGCGCAAGCGACGATTTGAGCTGGTGCGTGCGCAGGACGAGCCGGCTTCGGAGAAAAGCGGTACTGCGGCGGCGCTCGATATCGAAGACGCCATTGCCGGCCTGCCGATGAGGCGCCGCCACGTTTTTGTACTGAAGGCCGTTTACGGATACAGCCACGAAGAAATCGCCGATCTCCTCGGAATTTCTTCCGGAACCGCGAGAGCCCATTATCACCAGGCACGCCAGACACTGATGGGCGTACTGGGTCAGGAGAAGCAGCATGAGTGACAAACAGGATCCCCGTGCCGAAGAACTGGATGAGCGCGTCGCCGACATGGCGCGCGAAATCATGCCCGAGAGAGACCTCTGGCCGAAGATCTCCTCACGCCTCGAGCCCCGCAACAGGGCGGCATCGACTCCACGGGCCGCGTGGCAGCCTCGCGGCTGGGCCTCGATCGGGGTAGCAGCCGCCGCAGGCTACCTGTTCGCGACGTGGTTTCCGTTGGCATCGATGTTCACGCAGCCAGGACAACTGACGCAGCCCGCCCAGCTTCGGGCCGAGCTGCTGGCCGAAATCCAGCCGACGCTCGATCAACTCCCCGCAAGTACGCGGGCCGTGGTCGAGACGGACCTGGCCGGATTCGAGCATGCCTGGCTCGGGATCGAAGAGGCCTCGGAAACGGAGCCTGACAACCCCTTGTTGAACGAGCTGCTGATGTCCGCGCAGGATCGGGCCCAATCGGTTCGGGATCAGCTGGCTCGGTTAACGAACGATCAGGCGGAAGCGGTGGAAATATGAAACCAATGAACGGGAAGTTTGGGACGATGTTGGCTGCGGCCTTGCTTGCCGGACACGCCGATGGTCAGACGGATGACCCTATCGTCATCGATGAGCAGACATTTGAACGGATTTTCCCGGCACCTGTTGCGGGACAGGTCTCCGTCTCGATGGCGATGGGCGAACTGATCGTCAGGGGATGGGACCAGGACGAAATCGAGGTTTCGGGGGAACTCGGTGAAGACGCGATTCGCGTCGAATTGACTCAGGACGAAGGACAGTTACTGATCAATGTGGTTCCCGTCCCCGAGGACACCGAACCGCGGTACGGCGGCGAAACCGACATCTTTGTCAGGATGCCGCGCCGGAACAGTCTGACTTTCTCCACGACCGACGCCGAGGGACTGATCGCGGGCATCCATGGCAGCCAGTCGCTGAATACGATCAGCGGCGATATCGAGACGGAAATCTGGTCGGGGCCCATTACCGCAGAGTCGGCAAGTGGAGACGTGTCGGTCTCCAACCGGACCGGGTTCGGTGTGCCTGGAGAGCTGCCGAACTCCAATGCTTCCGAATTGGGTGCGGTCGTACTGACGACCCTGAGCGGCGAGATCGAAGCTCGCGGCCCCTTGAATCAATTGACGGCATCGACCGTGAGCGGCGACATAGAACTCGACGTCGCCAACGTTTCGATGCTTCAGCTTGAATCCAGCAACGGAGACATCGAGGTTCAGGCCACCCTGAGTGCCGGAGCCGAAGTGAGTGCGGAAACGATCAATGGCGACGTGGAACTCGACATCGGCGAAGAAGGCAACCTGACGCTGGACCTGGGATCGTTCAGCGGCCGCATCGAAGACTGCTTCGGGTATGAGGATCAGCCGTCAAGCTCCGGCTCGGGACGCGAGTTGCTTGTCGATGGCCCCGACAACGCGCCGAGCGTTCGTGCCCGGACACTGAACGGCGATATCGAGATCTGCTCCTCGTAATTGTTGCGCGCAACACCGGAACAGGCAACTCAACCGATTGATTTACAGGGCTTTCCTTATGAAGGATCAATACTTTCGCCCGCTGAAGACAGGCGGTGCTCCTCATGGGGTTACCCTGCTGGTGCTTGCGTTGGGCTTCGGCCACGCGCACGGCCAGGACAACCCGGCCTCAAGCGCATCGGCCGAACGCGACAAGATGCTGAGAATAGCCCGGACCGGGACCGCGCCGACGATCGACGGCGTTCTGGACGATTCGGCGTGGACGCTTGCGCCGGTTATCGACGATCTGCACCAGTTCGACCCCGTGGACCACGGCGAGCCGACAGAGCATACCGAAGTCTACGTGCTCTACGACGACGATAACCTTTACATTGCGGCCCGCATGTTCGACAGCGAACCGGATCAGATACGCGCACGGCAAATGGTGCAGGGCCAGGGGATGTGGTTCGATGACTCGTTCACCGTCCTGCTGGATCCTTTCAACAACAAGCGCACGGGATACAGCTTCCAGGTCAACCCGGTCGGGAACCGCCGGGACGGGATCTTTGAAACGCCGACCGAGCAGAACCAGGACTGGGAGGGTATCTGGCACGCAGAGGCCCGGATCAACGATGAAGGCTGGGCGGCCGAATTTTCCATACCCTTCAAGACGCTGAATTTCGACCCGAACAATGCCGACTGGGGATTCACGGTGGAACGCAGCATTGCGCGCAAGCAGGAAGATATCGCCTGGGTGTCCTTCAATCGCGACGTCAACCCGGGAGCGACCGGTGTGATTTCCGGTCTGACCGGGCTGCAGCAGGGTGTGGGCCTGGATATCGTGCCCTCGATCGTGACCACTCGGTCCAGGGACTACGAGGCGAGAAGCTCGGGCTCCCGGACAGATCCGTCGCTGGATGCATTCTATAACTTCACGCCGTCGTTGGCGGGCGTCCTGACGCTGAACACGGACTTCTCCGCGACCGAGGTCGACGATCGACAGATCAATCTGACTCGCTTCTCGCTGTTCTTCCCGGAGAAGCGCGATTTCTTCCTGCAGGACGTCGACATATTTTCTTTCGGCGGGCTGGAGAGAAACGGCATTCCCTTCCATTCGCGCCGCATCGGGCTGGGCGACAGGGGCCAGCCCGTGGATCTTGAGGTTGGCGCCAAGGTCACGGGACGCGTCGGCCGGTGGAACGTGGGCGTTCTGGATATCCAGCAGGAAGGGTTCAACGACGTAGACGACAGCAACCTTTTTGTGGGTCGAATCTCGGCCAACGTGCTGGAGGAGTCCAGCGTCGGCATGATCCTCACCAACGGCGATCCGCGCAGCAACCTGGGCAACTCGCTGGCCGGCGCGGACTTCCGCTATCGGAATACCCGCCTGCCGGGAGACCGGACGCTGGAAGGCGAACTCTGGTTCCAGCAATCCGATACCGAGGGAACCGACGGCGACGAAACCGCCTGGGGACTGCGTCTTGCGTCACCGAACAGCGAAGGACTCCGGGGCGAGTTGGCATACGATACTTTCTCCGAGGACTTCAACCCGGCGCTGGGCTTCGTGAACCGATCCGGCATCGAAAGGACGGAGCTGGCACTCGGACACAGCTACCGACCCGCCAGCCATCGCTGGCTTCGATCGATCCAGTCAGGCATCAACTTCGAGAGCTTCGAGAGGATCTCGGGCGGTCTCGAAAGCAGCCGATTCTTTCTGGAGTTGGTAGAGCTGGAAACTCATACCGGCGACGATTTTTCCCTGAACCTGGCACGAGATCGGGAAGTTCTCCTGGAGGCTTTCGAGATCGAGGATGACGTCGTGATTCCTCGTGGCGACTACGAGTTCGACAGCATCGGGATCGAAGTGGGTGGCGCGGATGAGCGCACCATCGCCCCGGAGCTGAGACTCGACGTGGGCGATTTCTACAATGGCGAGATTCTCTCTGCCAGCGCTGAAGTCAATTGGCGCCCCAACGAACACCTCTTCCTCGGCTTCGGCTACGAGTACAACGACGTCGAACTGCCCGCCGGAGAATTCGTGACGAAGCTGATTCAGGTGGAGGCGAACTACGCGTTCGATGTCCGCTGGTCCTGGGTCAACCTGATCCAGTACGACAACGAGTCGGACTCGGTCGGAATCAACAGCCGGCTGCGATGGAATCCGCGCGCGGGCCGGGATCTCTATATCGTCCTGAATCACGGCTTCGACGCCGAGGGCGCCTTCTCCCGGTTGCGTTCCACCGAATCGAGCCTGTCGGTCAAGTACACCCAGACCTTCCGCCTGTAAGTCCGGCGCTACGTCCGACCGACAATGCCGTGCTAAGGTAGCGCGCATTGGGCAGGCGCCGGGAGCTTTCCGAAAGATCCAGCCAGCGCGGAAGCTGGCGATACGCACCCTGCCCCACTCGGAACCTGCGCCAAGGAGGGGAAAATCGTGACCTATGTGGACGGAATGCTGACCGCGGTGCCCACCGCCAACAAGGAAATCTACCGTAAACTCGCCACGCAATCCGCAAAGGTGTTCAAGAAGCACGGCGCCCTGTCCTACATGGAGTGCTGGGGCGACAACGTGCCCGAAGGAAAGCTCAATTCGATGCACACGGCAGTGTTGCGCGAACCCGATGAGACGGTGGTTTTCTCGTGGGTCACGTGGGCTTCCAAGGCGGACCGGGACGCAGGCATGCAGAAAGTCTTCAGCGATCCGGAAATGCCGTCCCACATGGACTCGATGCCCTTCGACAGCAAGCGGATGATATTCGGCGGCTTCGAGGCGCTGGTCGAAGCCTGACGGGTGACTGGGGAAACGGCTACGATTACAAGAAAAGGCCCAACTGCAGAGAACGCAAGCATGGAAAAGACAAGAAGAACCTTCATCAAGGAAGCCGCGATGCTGTCGTCGGCATCGGTTCTGGCCGGCCAGGGGATTGTGAAGAGCGCCGGAGCGCAGGCGACCGACTATCGGCGCGTCGCGGTGGAGGAGATTTACTGCCCGCCTGAGGTGATGGAGGCATCCATCCGGGCCATCAACGCCAATCCGGATCTGGAGCCGAATTTTCTGGGCAATTTCAGCCCGGACAACGCGCGTTTCGTCAACGGCCGGATCATCGAGCGGCTTCAGGACATCGGGGAGGAACGCCTCCGGGTCATGGACGAAGCTGGCATCGACAAGGTGCTTCTCAGCAATTGGTCACCGGGCGTGCAACTCTTCGGGACCGAGGAAGCGAAGGAACTTGCAGCGATCTCCAACGACCGTATGGCCGAAGCCGCGCGCGCTCACCCGGACCGCTATGCAGGCATGGTGACCATTGCGCCGCAGGATCCCGAGGCCGCGGGGGTGGAGATCGAACGCGGCCTGTCCCTCGGGCTCACCGGCGTCCTCATCAACTCCCACACTCACGACGAGTACCTGGACGACCCGAAATTCTGGCCGATCTTCGAGGTCTGCGAGGCCCGCTCCGCGCCCATCTACCTGCATCCGCGGGTACCGGCGCCCCAGATGTACCCGCCGTTCTCCGAATACAATATGCACGGAGCCATGTGGGGGTTCGCCATCGAAGCCTCGACCCACGCGCTGCGGTTGATCGGCGCCGGGGTCTTCGATCAGTTCCCGAACCTGACGCTCGTTCTCGGCCACATGGGCGAAGGGCTGCCGTTCTGGCTCTACCGGCTCGACACTACCTCCGCCGCGTACATAGGCACATCGTTCAGCAGACCGCCCAGTGAGTACGTGCGCGAAAACATGCTGATCACCACCAGCGGCATGGCGTGGGACCCGGCGCTCCTGCTGAGTCACTCCGTGCTGGGAGCCGAGAACATCATGTTCGCCGTCGACTATCCCTTCGGAAACTACGCCACGGATACGGCGTGGTTCGATGCCATCGACCTGCCGGAAGCCGACAAGCGGCTGATATACAGCGGCAACGCGGAGCGCATCTACTCATTGAGCTAGCAAGCTGCGGCAAGCGTTGCGCATGGCGCCGGTACCGGCAAGGCGTCCTGCTGACGATGTGAAAGGCAGGTTCCCGCCGTCAGCGCGATTCAGCCCGCCGATTTCCCGCTGCCGAATTTCGGGAAAGGAATCAGTGCGGGCGTCGATGCCTGGTAGTCCCTGTAACCGGGATACTTTGCTGCCGAGATTGATTCGGTCAGCCTCAGCGACGGAATGAACAACGCCGTGAGCAGAATGAACCCCAGGCCCGTCCAGTGCAGCCACTGGCCGGAGGCGGCGACGGCGAACAGGTAGAAGACCCACCACATACCGAGTTCGCAGAAATAGTTCGGGTGCCGGCTGTAGCGGAACAGGCCTGTCGTGAGGAACGGCTCAACGATTTCCTCACCCGCAGCCATTCTCCGTTTCTTGTCCTGCTGGAACCGCCACATCTGTTCGTCGGCCAGGGATTCGAACATCAGGAACACCAGGAACAGTCCGGCGGCCACCGCATCGAGCCAATTCAACGGCACCTGTTGCCACACCCACGCCTGGTGGATGGGCGACGTGAACAGCCAGATCAGCAGCATCTGCGCCGGCGCGATGAAGACGAGGTTCAGCAACTGGAATCCCACCGGCCCCATTTGCTTGCGCACGGCATCCCAACGGTAATCCTCGCCGCCCTTCTGAAATCCGCCCTTGCGAACGAAATTGAACGTCAGCCGCACGGACCAGAGCACCACGAGCAACGTCATGAGATTCACGCGTGCGGCGTCGAAACTTGCGGCATAGGCGACCATGAGACAGTAGATCGCCGGGCAGATCGACCACGCCCGGTCCACCCAGGAGACTTCCCGCGTGATGACCGACAGCAGCCATATGATGGCTGCCAGAATGATGCACAGATCCAGCGCCCAACCGAACGGCATGCCGGTGAGCGGGTGGTTGATGAGATTCATGGCCGCCAGACCCCTGGGTTACACAAGGATCAGAACCGGAACGTGCGGCTGTACTTCACCGCAAATTCGGACTGTCTCGAATGCATCTCCGAAAATGCGGCCAGGGCGTCGAAGTCGTGGTTCCAGACGACGTAAAGGTCCTCCCCGGCTCTGGGGTTCCAGCGCAGGCGGCTGTTGATCCCCACGCTCTCGGACAGATTGTCGTACTGGATCAGGTTGACCCAGGACCACCTGACGTTGAATGCAAGATTGGCGCGGATCTGGATCAGGCGCGTGCGGAAGTGGCTGTGCGGCAACTCGATGTCGTTGTATTGATACGAGACACGGGCGTACCAGCGACTGCTCGGGCGCCAGTCGACGCTGCCGGCCAATGTAAGCTGATCGCCTCCGTAGTATCCCTGTTTGCTGATTTCGATCGATGGAGCAAGCACGCGTTCCCGCGCGAATTCCGCTTCAAGCTGATAACCGTTTTCGTCGTACTCTCCGGCGGGAATCACGATCCCCCGGGCCACCGTAAACGGCTCTGCCAATACCTCCGGCAAATTCATCACCGACAGGCTGTACTGGTCGCCGCGATGATTCTCGAGGTGAATCGGCCGCCACCAGTAGCTCGCGGATTCGAACTCGCCTGTCGAGAACGTGTCGTAGCGTTGCAGTGAGATAAACGTCGCAAATCTTCGAAGCCAGGGGTGCCCCTGCGGGCGATGACTATAGGTGCCCCACAGCCGCGTACGCTCGTAATCCCTGCGGTTCAGGAAACCCAGCGCCGGGTTGAAGTTCGGCTGCATGATCTCGTATTCGACCCTGCCGGCGAATCCGTCGCTCGCCATCACGCCGAATTGCGCACCCCAGTTCGACTGGTCCACTTGGAGATTCCCGCTGTCGCTTTGCTGGAAATAGACGGCGCCTTCCGCGGTTCGTCCCGGGAACAGCCGCCTGTTGCGGTAACGGAAGTCGGCGCCTGCAACGGAGTTGTCGATGTTGGAGCGGGGATTGCCGCTGGTGACGATCATCCCGACAGTGGATTCCTCCAGGATGTTGGCGGAAACCCGGCCCACCATCAGGTCGCTCTCCTCCACATACCCGTTTCGCCCCTCGAAACCGTCCTGATCGACGCCCAGGACGCCCACGTTCAGGCGCCCGATTCGCCCGGTCAGCTTTGCGCCGCTGTTGATATCGACAGCCTGTCCCGCGTCGCTCAGGCCGATGCGGCGCGAGAAAAACGGCATGCCGTTCGTGCCCATGCTGCCCGGCTGCATGCCGGCGGGACCGAACGAAAAAATATCCACGTCCTGCAGGAAGAAATCCCGTTTTTCGGGAAAGAAGGTCGAGAACCTCGTCAGGTTGACCTGCCTGTCGTCCACTTCGGTGGCGGAAAAATCCGTGTTGAACGTCAGCACACCCGTCAGCGACGGCGTGAAGTTGTAGAAGACGTCTACCGAAGGATCCGCCCGGGTCGCCTGGTCTTCGGTTGCGAAGTCGCGGTTGCCCGCGAGACTCACGGCGGGAATGATGTCCAGCCCCCTGCCCTGCCGCAAACCGGAGAACCCCGAAAGCACTCCGGCCGACGAGGGATTGATGGCACGGTCGAAGGATGACCAGGCCATGCTCTCCTTCTTGCGCGGAATCGCCCGGGCAACGGTGAATCCCCAGTCCGGATTGTTCGGATTGAAATTCAGCGTTTTGAAGGGGATCGATATCTCTGCTGTCCAGCCCTGCTCGTCGATCACCGCTTCGGCATGCCAGATGCCGTCCCAGTCCTCGTTGACATTTGTCGCGCGGTCGAACAACCCGTCGCGGCGCACACCGTTCGGATTGAGCTGGAATCGGTACCCCGTGCGCATGTTGTTGAAGGGATCGAGTATCACCTCGATCCGGTCGTCAACCTCAACGGTCTGCCCCTGGACCATCTGCCGCGCGGCAATCAACGACGGCTCGCTGTCCAGCAGGCGCGCTCCCACGTACAGGTTGTCGTCGTCGTAGAGCACGTAGAAGATCGATGATTCGCTGGGTTCGCCGTGGTCGACCGGCTCGTATTGATGCAGGTCCGTGATGACGGTGGCCTCGGCCCAGACCGGATCGTCGAGCCTGCCATCCAGCAGCGGCGGCGCAGACGCGCGAACGATGTCCGTCGCCTTCCGGGTCAAACTCTCCTGGGCGACGGCCGCAGTGCCGGACATCGCCAGCATGACGGCAAACGCAACCCCCCATCGAACCTTGTGGCCTGACGACTTCATCGTGCCACGGTATCAGAACCGGAACGTGCGGCTGTACTTCACCGCAAATTCGGACTGTCTCGAATGCATGTCGGAAAATGCAGCCAGGGCATCGAAGTCGTGGTTCCAGACGACGTAGAGATCCTCCCCTGCACGGGGATTCCAGCGCAGCCGGCTGTTGATGCCCACGCTCTCGGAGAGATTGTCGTACTGGACCAGGTTGACCCAGGACCACTTGACATTGAACGCAAGATTGGAGCGTAGCTGAATCAGGCGGGTCCGGAATTGGCTGTGCGCCAACTCCACATCGTTGTACTCATACGAGACGCGGGTATACCAGCGGCTGCCGGGGCGCCAATCGACCCGTCCTTCCACCGAAACGCGCTCGCCGCCGTAGTAGTCCTCTTTTCCGACGGACAGCGATGGTGCAAGCACACGCTCCTGCGCCCATTCCATCTCGATCTGGTACCCCGTCTCTTCGTACTCTCCTGCGGGAATCACGGTGCTGCCCGCCACCGTGAAGGGCTCGGCCAACACCTCGCGCCCTCTGGACACCGCCACGCTGTAGTTGTCGCCGCGATGATTCTCGATGCGAAACGGCCGAAACCAGTAGTTGGCCGTTTCGAATTGCCCGGTCGAATACGTGTCGTATTCCTGCAGGGAGACAAGGGCCATGACGCTTCTAATCCACGGGTGTCCCTGCGGGCGGTACCGGTACGCGCTCCAGAGTCTCGTGCGCTCGTAATCCCGCCGGTTCACGAACCCCAGCGCCGGGTTGAAGTTCGGCTGCATGACCTCGTACTCGAGCCTGGCCGAGAGCCCTTCGCTGGAATTCACGCCCAGGTCCATGCCCCAGGCCGACTGCTCCAGGTCCACATTGGCGCTGTCGGTGCGCTGGAACCAGGCACTGCCCTCCGTGGTTCGTCCCGGCAGCAACCGCCGGTTACGGTAGCGGAAATCGGCGCCGGCAAGGGAATTGTCGATGTTGGAGCGGGGATTGCCGCTGGTGACGATCATGCCGACACTGGATTCCTCCAGAATGTTGGCCGACAGGCGCCCGACGAAGAGATCGCTCTCGTCCACGTACCCGTTTCGCCCCTCGAATCCATCCTGATTGACGCCCAGCACGCCGACATTGAGCCGCCCGATTCGCCCGGTCAGCTTCGCGCCGCTGTTGATGTCCACGGCCTGTCCCGTATCGCTGAGGCCTATGCGCCGCGAGAAAAACGGCAGGCCGTTGCTTCCCCGGCCGTTGCCGCTCCTGCCCGGCCCGAACGAGAATATGTCCACGTCCTGTAGGAAAAAATCGCGTTTTTCCGGGAAGAACGTCGGGAACCTCGTCAGGTTGACCTGCCTGTCGTCCACTTCGGTCGAAGAAAAATCGGTGTTGAACGTCAGCACGCCCGTCAGCGATGGCGTGAAGTTGTAGAAGACGTCCACCGACGGATCCGTCCGCGTCGCCTGGTCTTCGGTCGCGAAATCATGGTTGCTGGCCAGGCTGACCGCGGGAATGATGTCCAGCCCCCTGCCCTGCTGCAAACCGGAGAACCCTGACAGGATACCGGCCGACGAGGGATTGACGTCGCGGTCAAAGGATGACCAGGCCATCCGCTCCTGCTTGCGGGGAATCGCCCGGGCGACGGTGAATCCCCAGTCCGGATTGTTCGAATCGAAATTCAGCGTCTTGAAGGGGATCGCGATTTCCGCAGTCCAGCCCTGCTCATCGATCACCGCTTCGGCGTGCCAGATGCCGTCCCAGTCCTCGTTGACGTTGGTCGCGCGGTCGAACACCCCGTCACGGCGTACACCGTTGGGATTGAGCTGGAACCGGTATCCCGTGCGCATGTTGTTGAACGGATCGAGTACCACCTCGATGCGATCGTCGACGCCGACCGACTGCCCCTGGACCATCTGCCGCGCCGCAATCAATGCCGGCTCGCTGTCCAGAAGCCGCGCACCCACGTACAGGTTCTCGTCGTCGTAGAGAACATAAAAGAACGATGTTTCGCTGGGTTGCCCGTGGTCGACCGGCTCGTACTGATGCAGGTCCGTGATGACGGCGGCCTCGGCCCAGACCGGATCGTCCAGCCTGCCATCCAACTGGGGCGGGGACGAAGCGCGAACGATTTCCGTCGCCTTTCGGGCCAATCGCTCCTGCGCGTCGATTGCCACGCCGGTCATTGCCAGGCAGGCAGCGACTGCAGGGATCAACAGAGCTTTGAAGTCCCACGACATCATTCAACCCTTCCATTCGTTTCGGGCACACCCGTTCGCAAGCCTGACGGCTGCATGATGCGCCCAACTCGAAACATCTCATTTCCCCCAACGCGGCAGTGAACCGAACGGCTCCGGGTATGGCCCGTGAACTGTATACCAAGCCACAGACGGCTTCTCTAAAGAATAGTTAATACGCGCGGCGGCGCTTGCCGTATCAGGCCGAGTTTCGCGGGGCGCTTTGCTTCAGCCGACAGGGTTGGAAACGTAACAGGATTATGTTGCCGCCGCAGCTAGACTTTCAGGCCCATCAGTGGAGTTTCTCCTTCCATCCCGGCGTATTCCAGGCCGGGTTCCTCGCCCGCGGACCATGCCGGAACGGCGAACCGGACGCGTCGCCACACCGCCGGGCCATCCGAGCCCGGGTGAACGATCGGTTCGCCCACGGTGACGAATTCCGCGCTGACGCCGTCGTCTGCGAACCGCACAACCACGTAACCCACGCCGTCGGTATCCGCGTAGCGAAGGTGGGGATTGACGGCATCGACCGCCTGCTGCATCGCCGCCTGCTCGTCACCGGTCTCCCCCAGCGTTGCAGCCGCTTCGGCCCCGAACAGCAACCAAGCGTTGAGCGCGGGCATGATGGCTCGCGGATATCCGAACCGGGAACCGTCCAACCGCACCAGCCCGTTCAGCCGCGGGACGGCCTGCGTGCCGTTGCTCTGGTTCTTGAGCCGCGGCCCGGAACAGATGGACGAGCCGGCAAATTCCGCCAACACGGCCCGGGGCGAATCGCTGTCGAAATCGTCGAATACGACGCCCGCGAAATGAGCGTGCCGGTCGCCGGTCAGGGAAACCGTATTCGTTATGCCCTCGTTGGCGATGAACGTCATCAGCTCCCGTCGCTCCAGCGGATAGCCGTCCCAGGCGTCGGTCCACCACAGATCGTCATGGCTGCCGTAGTCCCGGAAACTCATATCGAATCCGAAGCGCATGAGCGGTACGTCGTTGCAGATCACCTTCCAGCGCGACTCGCTCGCCTGCAACGACTCGGTCAGCCACTGTTTCTGTCCGGCGCCGAGCAGCGATCCGGCCGGGCTGTCCCTGCGGCTGTTGGGCAACTCTTCGCCGCCCAGGCTGACGGTCTCGGGCGGATTGCCGCCGTTGGCAGTGCGGCCGGCGTTCTGCGTCGCCACGAGGGCGGCGGGCACCGGTTCGCGCGTCAGGAACTCGCCGCCCGGAATCGACGCATCGACGCCCCTTGGCCCCCGATAGCTGCGCCCGTCCACCAGCAGCAGTTCCGCCATCCGGCCCCATCGAAGGCTCCGGTAGATGGACAGGGTTCCTATCGCCGCCAGGTTGTTGGGCTCGCGGCTCAGGTAGTTGTCGTCGAAGCCTTCCAGTTCCACGTCGGACACCTCGGCCGGCGAGAAATCCCGCGCCGGGTTGCCGGGCACAGGATTGCTGCCGAGCGCTGCGGGAATGTACTCGAACCACGCCTGGTTGCTGTCCATCTTGCGCCGCTGGGACGGGCCGCCCGGGTGATAACTCTGCCAGGCGTCGTTGTGGAACTCGTGGTCGTCCCAGATGCAGACGAAGGGAAACGCCGCCCTCGCGTCCTGAAGGTCGGGATCGAGAAGGTAGATCTTGTACAGTTCGCGGTAGTCGTCCAGCGATTCCGCAACCAACTGCTCGCCCATCGGCCCGACGGGGCCCCTGGACGGCAAAGCGGCCACGATGCGCGGTGAACCGTCCGCATTGCGCAGGTCGATTTCCTCCCCATCCAGGCTGACCAGCGGACGCCGGTTGCCGGCTTCGTAGATGAAGTCTCCGACATGCACGACGAGGTCTATCCTGCGGTCGTCCGCCGCCTGCTCGTCATCCAGCAACAGCCGCCGGTACGCGCTGAACAGGCCCTCTTCGTAGTGCTGGCAGGAACACACGGCAACGGTCAGCGGACGATCGGCGTCCTCGGAAGGCGCCGTTCGCGTTCGCCCCACCCGGCTCGCGCTGCTGTCCGGCGCGAGAAACCGGTAGTGGTAACTCCGGTCGGACTCGAGACCGGCAGTGAAGCAACGCACGGTAAAGTCGAAGCTGCGTTCGGCAAGAACCGCCTGTTCGAGAATCACATCGGAAAATTCGGAATCGCGGGCAACCTGCACCCGCAATTCCACGCTGTCGGTGCCGGCCGCCTCCGGCTCGACCCGCGTCCACAACACCACCGCGTCAGGCAACGGGTCCGCCGAAGCCACTCCCTGCGGAAAACCGAACTGGCCCGACGCCGGCCGCGGTCTCGAGCAACCAACCAGCGTCGTCGTCGACGCCATCGCCGCAAAGCAACCGGCAGTCCGCGCAAAGGCCGCCATGAATTCGCGGCGCGAATACAAGCTGGTAGAAGGCATAGCCAAATACTGCCACAGCGCGTGGGAGCTTTCAGAACGCCACAGGGCAACGCGTCCCCGAGCATACCGAACCGGTGCTAAGATGCGCCCGGTGGGAAATATGCACCCTTTTGCATGATGTCCCGAGCGGTTGTCATTGCCGTCCTGGCCTCGTGCGCGCTGGTCGCCTGCGGGCCCCTGCGCTACGTCGATGTGGATTCGGAGAACCAGAGCAGCCGCATCAGCCACCTCGTCATTCACTTCACGACCGGAGACTTCGCAGAGTCGTTGCGAGTGCTGACCGAACGCACGGAGCGTCCTGTCAGCGTGCATTACCTGGTGCCGGAAAACGGCGACCCGACCTACCCTCGCCAACGGCTCCGGGTGTACCGCCTCGTCGACGAAGAACAGCGAGCCTGGCATGCCGGACAAAGCCATTGGCACGGCGACAATGCACTGAACGGAACGTCCATCGGCATCGAGATCGTGAACCGGTCGAGCTGCATCGCCGTGGCTCCGGGCACCGAACCCGGCGACCCTGCGGATCGTTGCGAGTTTCTCGATTTCGACGCCGAACAGATCGATCTCGTCATCGAACTCGCGCTCGACATCCTCCGGCGCAATCCCGGTATCGATCCGGTCGATGTCGTCGGCCATTCCGACATCGCGCCCGACCGCAGGCTGGACCCCGGACCGACATTTCCCTGGCGCCGACTCTACGAACACGGCATCGGCGCCTGGTACGACGACGACACCGCCGACCGATACCGCGAACGCTTCCAGGCAGACCCGCCACCCCTTGCGCTGCTGCAGCGAGGCCTCAACGCCTACGGCTACGACGTGGAGGATACCGGCGAACACGATGCGCGGACGCGGGACGCGCTCACGGCGTTCCAGATGCACTTCAGACCATCGGATTGGTCCGGACAACCCGACGCCGAAACCGCCGCCATTCTGTTCGCACTGCTTGAGAAGTACCGGCCGCGGGAGTTGAGCGGTCTGCTGGAAACGCTACTGTAGCGAGCATCGAGCTTCTGGTCCGCACCTGGAGACTATGGGAACTGCCATGGCGAATGTCATTCAACGCTTGCCCGGGGAAGCCTGCCTTCGGCGGGTACTGTCCGTTTCGGCTCTGCCTCTGCTGCTTTTCCTCCACTCGGCATACGGCCCAGCCGTTCGGGCTCAGACCATCGCGGTCGACAGGCTGTCGGCGCCCGTCGAGATCATTCGCGACCGTTGGGGGATCAATCACATCTACGCCCGGACGGAGTACGACCTGTTCTTCGCCCAGGGCTACGCTGCAGCTCGCGACCGCTTGTTCCAGTTCGAGGTCTGGCGGGCTCAGGCAACGGGTACGGTTGCCGAGATGCTGGGCGCCGACGAACTCGACCGGGACATCGGCTTCCGGCTGTTCAGGTTTCGCGGCGATCTGACACAGGAGATGAACCACTACCACGACCGGGGCGCCATCATCATCCCGGCATTCGTGGACGGCGTGAACGCCTACATCGCCGAGACCGAGGCCGATCCCGGGCTGCTGCCGGAGGCTTTCGAGCTGCTGGGCATTCGTCCGCAACGGTGGACTCCGGAAGTCGTGATTTCCCGGCACCAGGGCCTGGTGTCCAATGTCAGGGACGAACTCGACTACGGCCGGGCCGTGGCCCGTATCGGGGTCGATGCAGTCAAGGCCGTAGCGAACTTCCACCCGAGGGATCCGGACATCGGGCTGGACCCCGCGATCGATCCAGGCCTTCTGCAGGACGACATCCTCAGGCTTTACGTGGCCTTTCGTCAGCCCGTCCGGTTCGACAGCAGCGATCTGGCTCCCGCGTACCGGGCGGATGCCGATGCCCTCAAGCGGATTCAGCTTGCTTCGGGAGCCGACCGGAGCCGGGATGCCCTGGGGCAGTGGCAGGATGAGCAGGACACGGGTTCGAACAACTGGGTCATCAGCGGCCGGCTGAGCGCAAGCGGCTACCCGATCATGGCCAACGACCCGCACCGGGCCCAGTCGGCGCCTTCGCTGCGGTATTGGGCGCACCTGGTCGGGCCGGGGTGGAATGTGATCGGGGGCGGGGAGCCCGAGATCCCCGGAGTGAGCATCGGCCACAACGGGCACGGCGCGTGGGGTCTGACCGTCTTTGCCACCGACAGCGAGGACCTGTACGTCTACCGGACGGATCCTTCCGATCCGAACCGCTACCGCTACCGGAACAATTGGGAGCGGATGACGGCGATCACCGAGACCATCCCGGTAAGGGGGCAGGCCCCGGTGGAAGTCGAACTGAAGTACACGCGGCACGGTCCGGTGGTCTACGAGGACCCGGACAACAACGTCGCCTACGTGGTACGGGCTGCGTGGCTTGAACCGGGGGGAGCGCCGTACCTGGCGAGTTTGCGCATGAACCAGGCCACGACATGGGAAGAGTTCGTCGAAGCGTCCAACTACTCCAATATTCCCGGCGAAAACATGGTCTGGGCCGACCGGGACGGGAACATCGGCTGGCAGTCCGTGGGGATTGCGCCCATCCGCCGCAACTTCTCCGGGCTGGTTCCGGTTCCGGGCGACGGCCGCTACGAGTGGGACGGGTATCTGCCGATCGTCGCCAAACCGAGCACCTTCAATCCGGCCGAGGGATTTTTCGTCACAGCGAACAACCAACTGACGCCGGATGACTATCCACACTTCGATGCCATCGGATTCGAGTGGTCGGATCCGTACCGGTGGGCCAGGGTGTCCGAAGTCCTGGACTCGGGGCGCCGCCATTCCATGGCGGACATGATGGACCTGCAGATGGATACGCTGTCGATACCCGCGCGAACCCTCGTTCCACTCCTCGAGCACGTGGAACTGGACGAAGGCGATGCGAGTCGGGCGCGGCGCCTGTTGCTGGAATGGGACTACGATCTGGACCCGGCATCGGTGGCGGCCGGGATTTACGTCGCGTTCGAACGCAGACTGCAACGCGCGATGCACGAGTTGCTGGTACCGGAGCAGGGCCGCGAGTACATCCCGGGCGTTTCCATGTCGGTGATCATCGACCATGTTCTCGCGCCGGGCGGCGAGTTCGGCAGCGACCCGATCGCCGGCCGCGATCGGCTGCTGGCCGAGAGCCTCACCGGCGGTGTGCAGGATCTGCGGGAGAAACTCGGTGACAACATGGACGACTGGCGGTACGGCCAGCCGGACTACAAACACGCCACGATCTATCATCCGCTGTCTCGCGCCCTGACGGGCGAAATGCACGACCGTTACACGGTGGGCCCGCTGCCGAGGGGCGGAAACTCCTACACCATCAACAACAGCGGGGCCGGCGACAACCAGACCAGCGGCGCGTCGTTCCGCATCATCGTCGACACCGCCGACTGGGACCGGGCCGCGGGCACCAACACCCCCGGTCAGGTGGGCGATCCCGATTCTCCCTACTACGACAACCTGTTCGAACTGTGGGCCAACGACCGCTACTTCCCGGTGTTCTTCTCCCGAGACCGGATCGAATCAGTAGCCGCCGAACGATGGGAACTGCTGCCCGGGCCGTGATTGGGGAGACGTGACGCGTGCATGCGGCCAGTTTAGCGAAAACGTTCCCGGCATGGCCCTCGCAGCGTCAACCGCACTCCGTTGCTCTCACGTTCGCCGATTCGGAGTGTGCTTGAGCAGTTCGGGCATCTGGCGTTTCATGAATGCGCCGAACAAGGGTACGGTGAATGCGGTTTCGCCGTGCCTCTGGCTCCAGACCATGCCCTTGTTGATCAGGCGCTGACGCACTGTGGCAACCGAACTGGCGCGTGTTCCCAGAATCGTCGCGACCCGCCCGGTCAGAATCGGGCCGGGATCCAGTTCCGCCATGGCACGCAGATATTTCTGTTCCAGGGGCGTCAACTGGTCGAAACGCACGCGGAAAAAGTTGTTGTCGAGGTGCGCTATCACGTGCGGGGTAGCGGCGTGCACCATGTCGCGCGTAATGGGACTAGCCGGCGCCGCATTCCAGACGTGAAAGCCCCATTCCTGGATGAAGTAGGGATAGCATTGCGTCGCGTCGAGCAAGGCCTCAAGCGCGGCATCGTCGAACGACGCCCCTTCGGCCGAAGCCGGCTTGGTCAGTGCCTGTCGCGCATCGTCGCGCCTGAGCCGTCCGACCTGCGGAAAATCGAACAGCCGCTCAGCATAGGACTTGGCCTTACCTGACAAGGCGGCGATCTGGGGAAGCCCTGCGCCGATGAACAGCAGCGGCAGATTCCTCTGCGCGATTTCGTGGCAGGCGACGATGACCGCGGCCAACTCCTCGTTCGACAGGTACTGCACTTCGTCGATGAATAGCCCCACGGCGGTTTCCCGCTCTGCGGCCGCCTCGGCGACAGCGATCAGCAGGCGCGGTAAATCCTGTTCCAGCCTGCCTGTGTCCGCTTCGCCGGGCGCAAGGTCAACGCTGAACTCCAGGTCGCCCATCCTGACCTTGAACGCCCGGGCAAAATTCACCAGTACGCCGGCAGCGCGGCGCAAGCGGCCGCCCGCCGCGCGCCGCAGGTCGAGAGCGTATATGGTTCGCCGCAGTTCCGGGACCAGCAGTTCCGGGAGCGCTTCGCCTTCCGGCGCCTCAATCCGGACTGTGCGATACCCTTGCCGCCCCGCGAGGTCGCGGAGCCGGTTCAGTAGTACGGTCTTGCCGACCCCCCGCAATCCGAGCAACATCGTGCCCTTGGCCGGGCGGCCGGCCAGTACGCGGTCCATTCCTACGCTGGCCATCTCAATCAGGGACTGACGGCCAGCCAGTTCGCGCGGCTGGATACCGGCTCCGGGGACAAATGGGTTGCGACGAGGGTCCACATCGTCTGTTTATCACAAAATTAACAGGTTTAACAAGAAGTCTGTTAACGCTGTTAATTTTGTTAATTTCTTTGGAACCCACTCATCTGTGACGAGCCGAGAAGACGGTAGCGACGATTGGGTGTCACAGGACGCGGCCCATGTCGGTATCATGCCCCACCGCAAGTTGCCTGCGTCGAGAGTTCCATTGATTCCCAAGTATCCCAGCACGCCGTATTGGCCTTGGTCGCCATCCGTCGCCCGGGGGGATGCCCTGCACCCTGACCCACGCCGATTTGTCGGCGAACCCGTGGTGATTACCGAGAAACTCGACGGCGGAAACACGCTCCTTCACGCTGGCGAAGTGTACGCGCGCAGCACATCCGCCCCGAGTGCCGGCAAGTGGATGGCCATGGTCAAAAAACACCATGCCTGGAAAGTGCGGGAGCCCGATGTCTATCTTTATGGCGAGGATATCTACGGCGTTCACAGCATTGCCTACGGGCCTGTGCCGGAAAGTGAAACGTTCTACGCTTTCGCGCTCCGTGATGGAGACGGCGCGTTCGCACCTTTCGACAAGCTTGAGTCGTACGCGATGCGCCTAGGGATTCCGGTTATTCCGGTCCTTTTCAGAGGCCGGTTCGAATCAATTAGGGAAATACGTATGTTCATGGAACGTGCTCACCATGAAACCTCCGTGCTTGGCGGTGCGCGGGAGGGCGTCGTGATGCGTTTGGCAACGGGGTTCCCAGCGTTGAAATTCAAGAATAACGTCTGCAAGAGCGTTCGCCCTGACCACGTACAGACGGATGAACACTGGACCAGAAACTGGAAGCCCTGCGAAATCGTGCCGAAATTCGAATCGGATCGTCAGCCAGGGACCGGCTGAACGCTTCGACCCCGAACTCGAACCAACTGGGCGCTGCTGGCTCACCACATTCCTTCGCACCGCAGTTGACAATAGGTACATGAGTCCCCAAATTGACATGCATTAATACCCCTCGGCCCACCACCCCAGCGGGACTCAATGGGGGCCGAGCATCACCACCCCAGGGACGCTTCGGCGTCCCTGAATTTATAGCGGCCACTGATCGCGTGCCAGGAATGGGACTGGGCAATTGGCAGTCGCCAAGAATTCCCCTTCGCAATGGTCGAATGAAAGACACGACTTGAGAAAGTCTGTGTGACACGCGGCGACCTGGCATTACCGTGGGTGGAATTAAGCCGATCGGCAAATTCAGATTGTCTTGCACCAGGCGAATGGCTTCAACGAGATCGCTGTCGTTGCTTACGATCGCCACCACTTCGTAATGTTCGTCTCCCGCAGAAAAAGCAGAGGGTCGCCAAGTCACCCTGGCAACCCTCGCGGCGTGCCGACGAAACAACACGCGTGGTAGGCGAATTTTGCGGCAAGTCAAGGCGGCTTGCAAGCGCGAGCGTTGTCCAATGAGACATGAGCCTGAACGTGGGCCTCTGGCAAATATAAATTAGTAATAACAATATGTTAGGTGGGTTGCGGCGTTGTCCGGTTGGCGAACGGAATCGTGCCGGATTGGCTACGCCGTATCCTTCAGTGAAGCATCTCCCACGGGACGCTGCTCACCCAACGCATAGACGTTACAACGATTAAGTTGACATTCGGTAGCGGTTGACAGATGGTTGCTAGTTACAGGGATCAGGCTATGCGCGGAGAGTTGGTTATGCGCCCAGAAACGGTACTCCGGAAACTCGGTCCGGAAGAGGCGGCGCTTCACGTAATCGCCGCGCACGGACACGAGGATGCCTGGCTCGATGCGTTCGCCGACAGTCTCGATCGCCGGCGGGCCGCGCGATCCTTCGCGCGCACTCTCAGGGCGTGGGGTCTCAGCCAGGCGGAGGCGGCTCGCTGCTTCGGCGTCAGCCGCCAGGCGATCGGCAAGTGGCTGCGCCAGGGCGCGCCCGCCGAGCGAAAGACTATCTTGTCGGATCTGGCCGCCGCCACCGATTTGCTGGTGCATTACCTCAAGCGCGACAGAATCCCCGCGGCGGTTCGCCGCCCGATACCGGCCCTCGACGGCGTTTCCCTGCTGGAATTGCTGGCGGCGGGCGATACCCGGGGCGTTTTGGCCGCGTGCCGCGAAATGTTCGCATTCGAGCAGGCCCACGGCTGAGCGTGGAATTCCTGCGGGAAACACTTCCCGACGGTCGGGAATGGTGGCGCATCGCCGACCCGGCCTGGGAGAACCCCCTCGACCCCGGTTTCGCGGGCCGTCGAGGCGGGCGGTGGAATCCGCCGGACAGTTTCCCGGTACTCTATCTCAACGAAGACATGTTGACGGCGCGGTTGAATCTGAGCACCTTCGTCGCGCATTGGCCGTACGAACCAGAGGATCTTCGCGACGAAACAGGACCCATCCTGGTCGGGTGCGCCCTGCCCCACCGACAGATCGTGTGCGAGGCTCATACTGCGGCTGGCCTGGGCGCGGCTGGCTTGCCCAATACTTATCCGCTTGATGGAGATCGGGCGCCAGTGGCCCATGCTCGTTGTCAGCGCATCGGGGAGCGGGTCAAAAAAGCGGGTTTGCGCGGCGTTCGGGCTCGCTCCGCCCAATCCCGCGACGGTGCGGGACGCGAGTTGGCCTGGTTTCCCGCTTCTTCTCGCGCCGTGGCTCGGCGGCTGCGCGTTTTGGAGTTTGGAGGGTGGTTCCGGGGTTAACGGAACCGGGAAGTCTGGGAGAGGCCAACAACGGCGACCCGCGCCGATTGCAATAAGATTGAGGCAGCGTCCGCCAGCTGCTCGTTACAACTAGGCGCTGCTGGCCCAGCACACTCCTCCGCACCGCGGTTGACAATCAGCACATCAGTCCCCAAACTGACATGCATTAATACCCCTCGGCTCACCACCCCAGCGGGACTCAATGGGGGCCGAGCATCACCACCCCAGGGACGCTTCGGCGTCCCTGAATTTATAAGGGCCACCGATCACATGCCGGACGACGACGCCCCGACTACGCCTCGCCATCGCGTCCGGGTGTTCGTGGACTTCTGGAATTACACGCTGTCCATGCGACAGGCCGACAGGGAGTTCCTTACCGACTGGTCCGCTCTCGGTCCGGTCCTGGCCCGGGCGGCCGGACAGTGCATTGCCGCCCAATCGCCCACGCAGTACCAGGGCCTCAACTTTTACGGATCCTACGACCCGAACAGCGCACGCGATCGCTCGCTGCGCCGATGGGCCACCACCGTCGTGGACAGATTCCCCGGCGTTTCCGTGTCCATCGTGCCGAGGCAACGCAAGCGCTCCCCGCCCCAGTGTCCCGCTTGCCAGGAAGCGGTCCCGCTGTGTCCGTCTTGCGGAGCCGATATGCGCGGCACCGAAGAGAAGGGTGTGGATATCCGCATCGCCACCGACATGATAAGGCTTGCGTGGGTCGACAACTACGATACCGCGGTCCTCCTCTCATCTGACAAGGACTTCATTCCTCTGGTCGAGTTCCTCGAAACGCGGGGCATAAAGGTCTTGCATGCCGCTTTCCCGCCGCAGGGCGCACATCTCAGTCGCGCTTGTTGGGACACCATCGACTTGCCCCGCCTCCGCCACCAGTTCGAGCGCTGACGCACTGGAATTTTTGCGATGCTTTCCCTGTGCAACAGCCGTAGGCCCTTTTTCCGAGGTGAAGCAGACCAGCCGGACACAGCGGCGTGGCCTCCGGCAGGCTTTCGGCGTAGTCGATGATGCGCTGTGGGAGGCTGCGCATGGACCGCATCTCCTATCGTGATGTCAGCATGTACAGACGGATGAACACTGGACCAGAAACTGGAAACCCTGCGAAATCGTGCCGAAATCCGAATCGGATCGTCAGCCATTGATATTCCGAAAGGCGGTTTCATGTGTATCGCCGACCGCATGCCGGGAGTTCGTCCCGCGTTGAAAGAGTGATCTTAGTGACATAAAATTGTACTCATCAATATCACCATGCACGAGTGGGCGAATGAGTACGCATACGATCATGACCAAAGGCGTCCGCCTGCGAACCAGCGGGGAGGATGTGTTGGTGGTATCCGCTGACGATCCGGCAACGCTTGAGAACGCCAGGTTGCTGATCGAACTCCTGGGCCAGCGTCTGGGCGATTTGGAAAAGGCCGAGATGGAGCGAATTATCGAGGCAGTCGTGCCCTCGCTCACCGACCGGCCGCCGCCCGCATTCATCGATCAGGCGCGGCGCAATGCGGAGGCACGCGCGGCTTTCCTGCGGGAATACGAAGTGCTCGACGCCGATCAAGTGCATGAGCTATTCGGCTCGAAGGCGAGGAATCGCTCGGCGTTGGCGGCTCGCTGGCGCTCGGGCAAGAAGATATTCGCCGTACAGCACCGCGGACGGTTCCTCTATCCGGCGTTTCAATTCGATGCGCAGGGGCGCCCCAGGCAGGTGATTTCCAAGGTGTTGGCCGCATTGGGTACCGAGGTCGGCGGGTGGCAAACGGCCCTTTGGTTCGCGTCGCCGAACGGCTGGCTCGATGGAGAAAAACCGGTGGATCTGCTTGATCGCGAGCCGAGCGCGGTGCTCGATGCCGCCGCCGACGTGGCTGAGCCGGTTGTCCATTAGTGACGGACAACGACGCCACGCAACGTCCAACCGCTCACCAGGTCAGTGACAGCCAGGCCCGCTGTTCCATCGCCGCCAACCCACGTCGATCCACTCACCACGACCTGGAGTGCGGGCCGCCGGCTGTATCGAGTGCACCCGGTGAGCTACGCGCCGAACCGGTTCAATCCGGGGAAAGATGGCCAGCGCGGCCGATTTCATCCCATACGTAGTGCACAGGGAATTCCGATCCCGACACTCTATGCCTCGGACCGAATCGATGGCGCGCTGTCGGAAACGGTGTTCCACAACATCGTCGCCGGTGGCGTCATCTTGCGGGCGGAACTCGCAACGCGCTGTCTGGCCCGCGTCGAGTTGGTACGCGATATCATCATTGCGGACCTGAGCGGTCATGGATTACGGCGGCTCGGCCTCGACCGCTCGCAGTTGCTCGAAACCGGCGCGCGGACCTATGCGCATACGGCGCGATGGGCGGAAGCCATTCACCAATCCGACAGTATCGCCGATGGAATTGTTTGGGTTTCGCGGCAGTTCGATACGGCGAAGGCCCTGCTCGCATTCGGCGATCGGTTGCAGGCGGCCGATTTTGCCGTGATTGGCGAACCCGAGCGACTCGATCGTGGCAACGGATACCGCCGTGCGCAAGAGGCGGCAAGTTCCGCCGGGATCACCATTGCCGAGGGCTGATGGTTTCGCGGGCCGCCGAGGCGGGCGGTGGAATCCGCCGGACAGTTTCCCGGTGCTCTACCTCAACGAAAACTTGTTGACGGCGCGGTTGAATCTGAGCACCTTCGTCGCGCATTGGCCGTACGAACCGGAGGATCTTCGCGACGAAACAGGACCCGTTCTGGTCGGGTGCGCCCTGCCCCACCGACAGATCGTGTGTGATGCTCATTTTGCGGCTGGCCTGCGCGCGGCCGGCTTGCCCAATACTTATCCGCTTGATGAAGATGGGGCGCCAGTGGCCCATTCTCGCTGTCAGCGCATTGGGGAGCGGGTCAAAACAGCGGGTTTGCGCGGCGTTCGGGCTCGCTCCGCCCAATCCCGCGACGGTGCGGGACGCGAGTTGGCCTGGTTTCCCGCTTCTTCTCGCGCCGTGGCTCGGCGGCTGCGCGTTTTGGAGTTCGGAGGGTGGTTCCGGGATTAACGGAGATTAGAGGCGCATGGAACCGCCGATCTCAACGCTGATCCGGTCGATAGCATCGGCCATGCTGTCATCGCGCCCGACCGCAGGCTGGATTCCGGACCGAAATTTCCCCGGCGCCGACTCTACGAACACGGCATCGGCGCCTGGTACGACGACGACACCGCGGACCGATACCGCGAACGCTTCCAGGCAGAGCCGCCATCCCTCGCACTGACGCAGCGAGGGCTCAACGCCTACAGCTACGACGTGGAGGATTCCGGCGCCCATGCAAGGGCAGCTTGGACAGAATCTCAGTCAAGCCACTCAACACCCGCCAGACCACCGCGATAGGATGTCTGCCGACTCTACGGCGAATTTTCGAGAGACAAAAGGACTGAACTGATACACGATGGCTATTGTGTGCGAGCGTTCATATTTGCCCATCCAAATTGAGGACTTGCGGCGCTTGGGTGCCATAGCGCTTGGTGACCTCGACGGGCTATTTTCACGATTGCCGGAGAGGTATGGGTGGTGCAAAGAGCACCTGTTGCTCGTATGTCTGTGCCAAGGCGCCGCGGAGCATTACATCCGATTAAAACGCGGGATCAAGGACTTTGACGTATGGGTATTCTACGAGCAACAGCCGGGCAGGAAGCCGTTTCCGCATCGGCGCCGCGGCTATGGTAGAGGCGACTTCGGCACCTCAAAGATTGGGCGAGACCCTCGCGATAAGGGATACGGCGGGCGACGAATCGACGTTTTTGGAAGGTCGATTCATCGAGCCCAAGGCCAACGACCGGAGGACGCCGTCCTGAGATGGGTGCACGGCCAAAGCATCAGTCCCCGGCACATCGTCAAGAACCCGATGATCGGAATCTATCCCGACCCCTACTGCGGACGCGTGATCTGGGACCCCCGGGGCGCCAAGGAGCGAAATGAATCGAGGCGCGTAGACGGTGGCAGGTGACGCGCTAGACATAGCTACCGCAAGACGTGCTTGATCTACTGGGCGTCCATAAAGGCAACTATCGCGTAGAACGAGTGCGAACTTTCCCTCAGAATACGCACGCCAAACCACTCGCGTTCTCGTTCGACCGGAGTCAGGTTGATTGAGGGAAACGCAGGCGGGTCAATCCGGCGAATCTCGTCGGCAACGCGTTCGGCGGTGCGCCCGCTTACCGACCGGCCCACGACCTGCCCGTCCGGCGTTACGCCGAACAGCACATGACCGCCCCGGAGGTTGAGCATCGCACACACGGTACGGGCCGCTTCACGGCGCCCACCAGTCGTGGTCTTGAACTCCAGCGTCTCGGACTCGCCTCGCGCCACCAGCGATCGAATTTCTTCGAAATTCATGCAGCCGCGTCTGCATCACCAGAGCGTGAATCGTCGAAGGTTTCGGGGAGAGCCTTGACGATGCGCGCGGTCTCGACACTGACGTACACGATTCGTCGGAACGCGGTGACCAAATCCCACGGGTCGTCGAACCAGCCGTTGGGATCATTGAGTATGCCGCTACGGGAATCCGTCACGACCCGGTATCGGTCGATGAACCACTCGAGTGGCGTGCGTCCATTGACCTGGTACCCGTGCGCCTCAGCCGGGATGCCTTCCAGCCGGACGAGATCGTTGAGCGCGAGAATGGAACGACCCTTGTCAGCAAAGCTAATGGGCTTTGTGCCAATCCTAAAGTGCTCGCTCCGCATTTCGCCCTCGCCAGAAAACACCGTTGTGAGTGGGAATTGCTCGCAGGTTTCGTATCCCAGATGCAATGCGGCAAGATTCCGACCCGCTACCACGAAAGCGTGGAAGTTTGGGGCAAATGGAATCCGGGGCCACTCCTTGGAAAGATCGTTAGTGAAGCGCTCGCGGTATTGCGGCGCGTGCAGGATTCCGTAGATGTAGTGAAAAATATCGTCGTTCGTGATCCCGCTGTCCGAGTAGCGCACCCTGAAGGCGCGAAGGGCCGTGTCCGAGATGTTGTCTATGCGCTCTAGATTGGTTTCAATGCCGGGAAGCTCATCCTGTAGCTTGGGCGGTTTCTCAAACCGGTAGCGGGGAAAGCATTGGCCACCGGCACTCATGAAGTTTAGATCTGGCATCAAATCTACCATCAATACCGAGAACTGCTTCTTCGAACCAACTCCAGGCACGCAGATGGCGCGGTTGTCGTTGTCAACCGCCGGGAAGATCCTGTCCATTTGATACTTATTGTTAACCAGCACGTACTCCACATAGCAGTGCTGCTTAACGAAAGGCCGATACTGGGTGGTCCAGATGTTTTCTCCGGAAAATGTGACCGGTCTGCGTCGCCTCAAGTTGTTCTTTAGTTCACGATCCCACCGAACATTTGATGCGTGCTGATTCGCTATGTCTTCAATGGAGTACTCTGGATACTCCTCGCGAACTCGCATCGCACCCATGTAATCGTGCACCATAGCGCGGGCGTTCGCGACACAATCGTCCCGGGAGAAGTTGTAGATGTAGGCGTCTCGGCTGGTCTTGTACCCGTTGCTAAACAACTTGAAGATTGCGTCGTCTGCCTTCCCCGCCTTGGCCGCCTTCGTTCCAATCGGGTAGAAGTTCTGAAACATCTCATCACGCTGCCCGACCCAATCGTGGTGTTTGTCGGGCGTGATTTTGCGCCAGTCTTCAATGCCCGCGATGGATTTCGAACTTCGCAGGATCTCCAGCTTCTTTTCGCGCTTTAGGTAGTCTCCGATATCGTGGTATTGAGTGCGACAACCTTCATGCCCGGCATCGGGATTGCGAACAAGGATCGTGATCGCCACGGGGGCTCGTGAGCCTTGGCCAAACGCATTATCTCCCTCAGCGCGGCGCAATGTACCGGATGTCCTTGCGTTGCCTCGCAAGTTTACGACGTAGATTGAAGTGAACTCATCGGCGAAGCAAGCACGGATTCCGGAATCCACGTTCCCATCGATCCATGAGCCATTGGTGACAAGTGCGACTACACCCTGATCGCCAATTCGGTCCGACGCCCATCGAATGGCCATCTTGTAGGTGTCGTACAGGCTGTTCTTGAGGGTGGCCGTGGATCTTGCAGCATAGGTGTCTGCGACGCGCCTTTCGAGAGCGGGGTAGTCAACATTTGGATTATCGTCTGCTGAACTTCCCTGTTTTCCAGACCAAGGAGGATTCCCGACAATCACCTGAATGGGTGTGCTTTGCTGGCGTTCCACCCGTTCGCTGTTGTCCGGCAGCCAGTTTCTCGGAAAACCTGTTCGGTCTGAATGAAGGTTGAACGTGTCGGTGAGCACTATGCCATTAAACGATTCATAGCCGGTGTCGGACCCGCGACGGCCGCAAAAGGCTTCCTCGATATGGATCGCAGCAATGTAATACGCAAGCAGCACGATCTCGTTTGCGTGCAACTCCTCGCGGTATTTTCGTGTGAGGTCTGTATCGCCAATCAGCGCGGACTGAATGAGCCGGACGAGAAAAATGCCCGTACCGGTAAACGGATCGAGAACGTGCACGCCTTCGTCGCCCAAGCTTCGACCAAACTCGGACCGCAGCGCATGATCCGCGCTGTGCAGGATGAAATCCACAATCTCCACCGGCGTGTACACAATACCGAGCCGGTCGGCTTCCTTCTTCAGGGCCGTGGCGAAGAATTTCTCGTACAGCTCCATCAGTACGCGCTGGCGCGCCCGGCTGTTGTCCAGGCCACGGGCGCGCATGCGCACGCTCTCGTAGAAGCGCTCCATGTCCCGTGTCTCGTTCTCCAAGCCGAATTCCCCAAAGTCGCGTCTCAGCGAGTCCAGCGCCTGCGCGACAGGGTTGCCGGACGCGAAGTCGTAGTGCTCGAACAGAGCTTCGAATACCGGGCGCGTGAGAATGTGCTGCGCCATCATCTCGATGGCGTGATCGCGCGTGATCGAGTCGTTGATCGAAATCCGCAGCTCTTCGTGGAAAGCGCCGAACCATTCGCGCAATGCGTCGTTGTCGGGATTGGCCAGCAGATTCTCGATGCGGTTGACGAGGCGGGAGAAGATATCGGCCACGTCCTTCGCCCAGGTTTCCCAGTACTTGCGGTCGCCACACCTTTCAACGATCTTGGCGAAGATCGCACCAGGAGGCAGATCCAGCGGCGGAAACGGCAGATCCGAGGTGGTGGGTTGTGTTCCGCCGTTGGGTCCGTCACCACTGAAGATAATCCGGCTCGTCGGCGTCTCGTTCAGGTCGATCTTGTTGATCTCCGCGTTGAACCGGTCGTCGTGGGACCGCAGCGCGCGCAGCACGCCCCAAACTCCGGCAAACCGTTTATTGTCGTTCAGCGCAATTGCCGGGTCGGTTCCCGCCGGCACAGTTACCGGTAGCACGATGTAACCGTACTCCTTTCCCTCCGACTTCCGCATAGCGCGACCGACGGCCTGCACGATATCAACCTGAGAGCTTCGCGAACTCATGAACAGGACCGCGTCCAGGGCTGGCACATCGATGCCTTCCGAAAGGCATCGGGCATTCGAGAGAATCCGGCACGAGCCTTCGGAATCGCCCTTGAGCCAGTCGATCCGGGCCTTGCGGTCAAGAGCGTGGTGCTGCCCGTCTACGTGCTTGACAGAAGTGGTCCCCAAAATTCGGACAGGGTTGTAAGGTGGTATTTGCGCTGATGAGAGGACCTTACGAGGATGGCAAAGCGACGCAATTTTTCACCTGATTTCAAGGCCCGGGTGGCCTTGGCGGCGATCCGCGGCGACGG
>JAJDWR010000078.1 GCA_022825505.1 Gammaproteobacteria bacterium
ATGCGTATCAGGTTAGTGTTCTGCGCTTTACTTGTCGGCAGTTTGTTCGGCGGTTTGGCCAGCGGCCAGGAGTCGCAACCGAACGTCGTCCTGATCCTGATGGACAACCTCGGCTATGGCGAGATCGGAGCATACGGAGGAGGGGAACTACGAGGGGCGGCAACACCAAGAATCGACAGCATTGCCGCAGACGGTATGCGCCTGACCAATTTCAATGTAGAGGCCCAATGTACGCCGTCACGGGCGGCGCTGATGACAGGGCGTCATCCCATACGCTCCGGGCTGCATTCGGTTCCAGGCTCCTTGGCAGACTATGGATTGGTCAACTGGGAAGTTACCCTGGCAGAGTTGGCGAGTGACGCCGGGTACGATACGGCGATCTTCGGGAAGTGGCACCTGGGGCAGGTCAATGGTCGTTTCCCAACCGATCATGGGTTTGACGAGTGGTTTGGTATTGCAAACAGTACGGACGAAGCACTCTGGATCGATAACCAGACCTACGACGAGAATGCACACCCGATGAATGCCGTGCCACATACGCTACAGGCACGGCGCGGTGCGGTCCCTGTAAAGGTCCGTCCATACGACATTGAAGAACGCCGGCAAATTGACAGGCGAGTTACGGAAAGAGCCGTCGAGTTTATCGGGCAAAGAAGTGCTGCCGGCAACGCGCCGTTTTTTCTATATCTTCCGATGACCCAGCCACACTATCCGATACTGCCGCATCCGGATTTCGACGGCTCCACATCGTCGGGATATTGGGGCGACATTCTGGCACAGATGGATGCGTACACCGGGCGAATTATCGACGCTCTGGAAGCAAGTGGCTTGACGGAAAACACAATTCTGATATTTACGTCAGACAACGGACCCGATATGCAACCGGAATGGGCAGGATCGCCGGGTCCCTGGCGTGGCACGTATTTCACCGCGCTGGAGGGCTCGCTGCGTGTTCCATTCCTGATTCGCTGGCCAGACGGAATTGAAGCTGGACGCGTCAGCAACGAGATCGTGCATATGGTGGATTTGCTGCCCACGTTCGCCGAGTTGTTCGGCTCGGAGGCGCCCCAGGATCGAATCATTGATGGAATCAGTCTCGTCGGATTTTTCCGCGGCGACGAGAAATCGGGACGCGAGGGGTTTCCAGTCTACGTCGGCTCGCGATTACAGGCGATCAAGTGGAGAGACTGGAAGCTGCACTTCTTCGAGCAAGCTACAGGATCGAGTTCGCCGCAGCCTGTTGGATTTCCATTGTTGTACAACATCAAGCAGGATCCACGCGAACTGCGCGGTACCGCACTTGTTAATTCATGGACAAGATATCCGATGCGCCAGATTCTTGAGGATCATCGCAATAGCTTGCAGGAAGAAGAACCGATTCCGATGGGAGCGGACCTGGACTTCGTTCCGGAACGGATGCAATAGGACGGCACTCTCGCTCGCACAGGTGTCCATCGACCTGCCGGAAACACCGGCACATCCACCAAATCGATCCGGGCCGGTCCGGCCGGTTTATTGCGGCCGAATAAACTCCTTCGGCGGCCAGCCGAGGTGTTCCCTGGCGTTGTTGATGGCGTGAACCTGGTTGTAGAGGTCGCGCGTATCCGTCCATATGTTGTGCGGGAAGATGAGGTTTCCCATCTCCGGAATGAAATAGCCGCTGGCGCTGACGTCACCGCCTATGGGGAAATCCTCGGGGGTAAAGTTCTGTCGTTCGTAAAGAGACGTTGCTCCGGCGGCGCGCACTTCGTACACGGCGACTTCATCGCTGCCCTGATGCGTGCCGGTAATCATCATGGTGATTTCGGGGTCTGCCCAGTCCAGAGCCGTCACGACTCCGTTGACCTCGACTACGGGCAGCGTGATGTCCGGATCGACTGCCCAGGGCGGGCCGGTGCGCCGGCCTTCACCCTGACGCGGGCCGGAATGCGAGCCGCCATCGGCAAATCGGCCATCCGGTAACGTCATGCTGGAGACGAGCATTCGCGTGTCGTTCTCGAAGCGCGATGGCGCACCGGTGACGCTGATCCGGTCTCCGGGTAGAAAGCTGTTCTCATCCAGACCGTAGGTATCGAGAATTCGGTCGCCATTGCCGAAGTCCAGCGTGTAGACATGCACCTCCCCATCCGGGTCCGCCGCCTCAACGTCAAGCCGTGCGTGAGGATTTTGCTGAACGAATTCGACCACGGTGCCCTCGATCGAAAACTCCCTGCTCTGGTCGAAGATGGCGGTGCTGTGATGCGCATGCGCCGACCCTGCCGACGTCAGGGCAACCAGCGCAACCGCTGCAACCGGCAACCCATTGCCAAGCCAACTTGCGTGTTTCATGGAACCAGTCTCCGCGTTCAAAAATGAGGGAAGGATTTCCTTGATTCTCCATCCCCCGGTCAAGCCTGATGCGGCCGTGGACGGGTCATCGGTACGGTCGGTTGTCACTCCCCAAAATAAAAACTCTCCGGGTCATAAGTGGTGTCGTAGGGAACAATGACATTCGGGTCCGCCCCCCTTCTCCGGCGGCCGGGGAAGCCTGTCGGCTGGGTCGGGTCGTAGTCCTGATTGACGGCCGGAAGGTCCGCATTCACCGATGCCAGGTACTCGTCGAGCGTGGCTTCCAGTTCCGCCGCCTTCTCCGGCATCTGCATCGCGAGATTGTTGCGCTCGCCAATATCGTTGGCGAGGTCGAACAGCGTCGTCTTGTTGCCTTCGTAATACTTGATCAGCTTGTAATCGCCGACACGAATGGCCGACTGGGGCGTTCCCGACTGGTAATGGGGGAAATGAAATACCAGCCCCTCGCGCGGGCGCTGAATCTCGCCCACTCCGCCATTCTCAAGCACCGCAGCGAAGCTGCCGCCTTCGAGTCCCGCAGGCAGGTCGGCCGGGTCCACCCGGGCCCACTCCGCGAACGTCGGGAAGAAGTCGAAACCGACGATCGGCACGCTCGACCAGGAATTGGCCTCGATGCCCGGTCCGCGGATGATGAAGGGCACGCGAATGCCGCCTTCGGAGAGGTTGCCCTTGTCCCCCATCAGCGGAGCGGGGCTGTCCGGGTGGTTGCTGGGCATGGCGTTTTGCTGGCGCACGTGCCCGTTGTCGCCCATGTAGATGACGTACGTGTTATCGCTCAGTCCAAGTTCGTCGAGGCCGTCCATGAAGATGCCGACACTGGTGTCAAGATCTTCGGTGACCGCTGCAGAACGAACACTAGCGTGCATTTCACCCCTGGGGCGCGCCTGGGCGCGGGCGACGGCTTCTGCAGACGCGTGCTCCGCACCGTGCAGCCCGAGAGCGGAAAGCTGCACGAACGCCGGCTGGCCGGCCTCGTTGGCCCGCCGTATGAAGTCGAGCGCCTTCGCGGGCATGCCGATGATGTCCAGCGGGTTGTCCGGATCGTCCCACTCCCAGGCAAGTTCGTTGGCGGTCGGCCCGTCGGACTCGTCGTAGCCGTGTGCCTCGGGCGGTTCGTTAGCGCCCAGGTGCCACTTGCCGTAGTGCGCGGTGCGGTAACCGGCCGCCTGCAGGACCTCGCCGACGGTGGTGTATTCCCTGTCGATCGCGATCGGATACACGTGATTCGGCGGAAGCAACGGAAAATTGTTGAACGCAGTGGCGATGGGCTCGGCCTTGGTCATGCGATTCGTGGCCGGGTTCCTGCCATTCTGAATGCTGAGCCGGGTCGGCGAGCAGGCAGGCGATGGCGAGTAGGCGTCCGTGAAGCGCATGCCCTGACTGGCCAGCTCCTCCAGCCGGGGCGTGTGGAAGAAGTCGCTTTTCGAGTTGGGCAGGTCCGGGTGCATCTGCACGGAGAGCCCGTACCATCCCTGATCGTCCGACAGTATCAGGGCGATATTGGGCCGTTCCTGGGCAAGACCCGCGCTCGCCGCAAGGAGCGTCACGGCAAGCGGTCCCCAAAAAAGTCGTTGCTTCATGATCGCATCCCCCAAGAACCCTTGAGACTTCAAGGGACTTCAAGGGATTATGCCGGACGGCACTCCGGACCTGCTCTTTCCCGAACTCAAAATTCATGGGGTTGTACGAAAAACTCAGGCATTAGCCGCTCATTTCGGAGGATCGGAGCGTCATGAGATTGATAAAATCAAATGCAAAAGAGTGACCTGTCTCGCGATCGGCAGGATGGGTGGCCATTTATTGCCAGAGCAATACCGGAAGGGGAACTTCACATGAGATACGTCACTGTCGACCACAGAAAAGTCTGTCGATTGTTTCCGGCGATTGGATCAATCGTGGCGATGTTTGCACCTGCGGCGCCTTTTGCGCAGACGCTCGAGGAGATCGTCGTCACGGCAGAACGCCGCGAGGCGTCGCTTCAGGACACGCCTCTATCGGTGGCGGCCTTTTCGACCCAGGTGATCGAGGAGCGGGTGATCGTCGACATGTTCGACATCCAGTCCGCCACGCCGAACCTCAATATCAGGCCGTCGCGGACCCAGGGTGCGACGAACCCGAATTTCAACATTCGCGGCATCACCGGCCAGGGCACTCAGTCCGCCGTGGCGTTCTACATCGACGATGTCTACTTTCCGAGCCCCAACCGGAATGCCCTGCGGGCCGTCGACGTGGAGTCGATCGAGGTGCTGCGCGGACCGCAAGGCACGCTGTTCGGACGAAACTCGACCGCCGGCGCGATCCGCGTCATTACTCGCAAGCCCAGCGAAGAGTTCTACGCCAATGCGGAACTGCGGGCGGGCAACTTCGGGCGCGCCGACGTGGAGTTCGATGTCAACGTCCCGCTCAGCGACACCTTCTTCATGAAAGCCAACGTCGCGAGCCTGAATCGTGACGGATATTTCACCAGAGTGGGCGTATCCGGCGACTCGGGGGATACGGGCGACATCGACGATACGCTCGGCAGCCTGGCCTTTCGATGGGTGCCGAACGACGACGTGACGGTCGATTTCAAGTACCGCACGGAACAGGCCGAGGGCGATCCGTCAACCCGGACGATCACCTTGGTCGAACTGATCAATCCACTGTCCAACCACCTCCTGCAGCTCGACAGATCGCTGACAATGAACGGGCTGCCGCCACTCACATCCGGCGATCAACGGCTGATTCTCGACGACTACTCGCAGTCGGGATTCTGCTTCCTCTACGACATGGAGCCGAGCTGGGATCCGGGCTGCGACACCTGGTCGCGCGCCGACAACGACCAGATCAGCGCGAGCGTGAACTGGGCCCTCAACGAAGACCACAGCCTGAAGGTCTCGGCGGGACAGCACGACATCTGGAACTCCCGGGCGGTGGACTGGCTCGGCTACGGCGCCGAGATACGCCACGAGACCTATCAGACCGAGGCCACGACGGTCGAGGTCGTACTCAATTCGACGCTGGCCGACGGCAGGATCGATCTGGTCTCGGGCATCAACTACTTCGACGCCGAGGAGACCGAGGATCGCTACGTCGTCCGCAACCACAATCCGGACAACGACGCGGACTTTCGGGACATCTGGTTCGACACGTGGCAGTACGAGGCATTGGGCGTGTTTGCCCAGGGAACCTATCACTTCGCCAACGATGCGACGAGTCTGACGCTCGGCCTGCGATACACGGACGAAGACAACGCAGCGCGGTTCCAGGAATGGGAGAGTGGCGACTTCAACATCAGGGGATGGAACAACTGCACAACATCGTCTGCCACGTCCGCTGATGTCCTGGTCCGGGATCCCAACTGCACCTGGGTCGACACCGACTCCGAGAACTGGACGGAGACCGACTACCGGGTGGCGCTCGATCACCAGGTCAACGACGATCTCATGATCTATGCGGCGCATGCGAAAGCCTACCGCGCGGGCGTCTATTCGCATCCGGCCGGCAGGGGGGCGACCGACCCGGCCCAGTTCCACCCGGACGATTACGAGCTGGCGCCGCTGCCGCCCGAGAAGGTGATCAGCAGCGAGATCGGCCTGCGTTCGACCTGGATGGACGGCCGCTTGCGATGGAATTTCACCCTGTTCGACATGGATCAGCAAAACCGGCAGGGATTTGATCTCGACTTTTCCACCGGGTCGGTGATTCTGGTCCTCAGAAGCTTCGGCGACGTCGTGAGCGACGGTTGGGAAACGGATATGGACTTCGCCTTCACCGACGACCTGATCGTCAATTTGTCCGTAGGCCATGTGGATGCAGTCGAGACCGATGCCGTACTCTCGGGTCCTTTCGGCGAAAGGGACCAGATTACCAATACGCCCAAGTACTCTTACGCCGTGGCGCTGAATCACACGGCGGACGTTTGGGGCGGGGAACTCAGGACCAGCCTGAACTACACCTGGCAGGACGACATGGTCAGTTTCGGCGACGTCAACAGGGACGAATTCACCGTTTTGCCCGATTACGCGCTGCTGAATGGCCGCATAACGATGACCTGGCCTGAACAGGCGCTGTCCCTGTCGCTCGAAGGCACCAATCTGGCCGACAAGACGTATGAACGGAGCGCCGTCCTCTTCGGGGGCATCTTCCACGGTCCCTGGCCCGCCCGTGGGCGCTCTCCGAACCTGATCAACTATGCCGACCGCGCGCCGCCGCGCATGCTCTCGCTCGTGCTCAGCAAGGACTTCGGCGGCAACTAGGATTTTCGCTTACCGCGTCGCGAATACATCGATGAGGTTGTCATGAATCGATATGTCATTTTCCTGAGCCTTGTGCTCGCTTCTGCTGCCCAGGCCCACCATTCGCACTATGTCGATTTCCTGCCCAATACCAACATGGAGTTTCGGGGCACGATCGAACGCGTCTACTGGAGCAACCCGCATGTGCGATGGGAAGCCGTCTCCGAGGACGGCGAGCGGTGGCAGCTCCATGTTCAGCCCAGTGCCACAAACGCGTCGAGAAGCGGACTGGCGGAAGGCACTTTCGCGCCCGGAGACGAAGTCGTGGTGAGCGGCGAAGTGGGCAGGGACGGAAGAAACTGGGTCTTCGTCCAGCACATGATCGACGGCGACGGCGACGAATACGGCTCGGACGAGCAGGCGAGTAGCGGGGTATCCCTTGGTGACGGCGCTGACTTCTCGACCGACGATCCTGCATCGTGGAGCGTGGACCCGGACTACGTCGCGCCTTATCTGGGCGAGTGGCGATTCGTCTTTCAGCCTGAATCGCGAACGCCTTTGCTGTTCGATGTCGCGATCATCGAATACGAGGGCGAATACGTCGTACAGGCGCACGGCGGCCTCGAGGACCTGCATGTCGACGGCGATGGCATCAAGTTCACCCTGAAGCTGCGCATGGGGAACGGAGTGCCGTACGAGGGCCGGCTGGCGGGTACGCTGAACGGCGACGGTACGTTCAGCGGGGTCTACCGTGCGAGCAACTCCGAGAACGAGCTCGTCTGGACCGCAGTGCCTGCGGATGAGGGGCCCGAAAATGACGTGGAGTGGGCCCGGACGCCTTTCCGTCTCGACGGTGCATTCGGCGGCCGTGCGAACAGGGGAGGCGCCAGTACACCTGTACCTTTCAGAGGAGCATTCACCAAGCGCGCATTTGCCTTGACCGACGCAGGGGCCGCTGTCTACGCCCGGTTCGATCCCACGGACGCACCGACACCCCGCTGCCAGCCGTGGGGGCCGATGTGGGACCGAATGTTCGGCATCAACCGGGTCGAGTTCGTGCATGACGAAGAATCCATTCTGCGGATGCGCGACGAGTGGATGGCGCGCGACTGGTTCGCGGACACCCTGCCGGACGATCTCGAGATCGTCCCGTCGGCCAACGGATTCGGTGTCATGACCTGGGAGGAAGACCACCTGAGAATAGACATCACGCACTTGCGGCCCGGTGTCATCGGACTGATGCACTTCCCTTATTCCGGCAACGCCAGGGTCGTGGAGCGGATCTGGCTCAGCGCCGACGGCAACACGCTGCGGCAGACCCTGACACTGCATGACCCGGAGTACTATCATTTTCCGGTCGTGCACGAGATCTGGCGATCCCGCGGCGACAACCCCCTGTACAACGTCGACGCCTGCGACCCGGACCCGTTCTACATCGACCTGTACGACCGCGGCGTTTTCGGCGAATACGTCGAGCGGAGCGCCGCACGCCCGTAGGGGCTATCATGGGCTCCCGAGCCCTTGCGACAGCAGCCTATTCCCTTTGTCGACGAGGCTCGCGGACACTGCGCCCGCCCGGCTTGTTCGGCTGCTCCAGTGAACTGAGGGGACGATCAATGACACAACTCCAGTGCCACAGACCTACCGCGCTGGCCTGCGCGTTATTTCTCTTGCCGCCGGCGGTCCTGGCCCACCACAGCGGCGCCGTGTACGACAGAAACAGCGAGGTGTCGGTGACGGGCACGGTGACGCGTTACGATTTCGTCAACCCGCATGTGCACGTCTTCGTGGAAGGCGTCACCGACAGCGGCGCGACCGAGGAGTGGAGTTTCGAAATGCAGTCGGCAATTCTGCAGATCGACAGGGGATGGTCGAACGATTCGTTGCAGGTTGGCGATCGGGTGATTGCGGTTGGAAACCCGCTCCGCTCGGGTTCACGGAATGTCGCCAACAGCGTGTCTTTCACGCTCGAGAGCGGTGAGGTCGTGACGCAAACTCACGGCCCCGGGATCGTTGCGGCCTCGACCCTGGCCGCCCGGGGGTCTGCCAGGGATATCTCCATCGGCGCGACACCCGCGGAGGGCTACGATGGCATTTGGCAGGTCGCTGCCCGTCACGGAATCAGCGGACGGCCCGTGGACATGTTTGAGCCGGTATCGCCGGAGATTCGCGCCGAATTTGCGATGTCTTTGCAATCCACCCGGTTCGTGCCCGTGTTGAACGAGAGAAGCAAGGAGATCGCCCGAGCGTTCGACACGGCGGCGCCGGATAACCCCTGGTGCTCCCCGGAGCCCTACCTGTTCGCGCATCACGTAGAAGCCTTTATCGTGGAGATAGAGCGGCGCGCCGATCAGGTGGTGTTTCGCAGGGGAGGCGAGGAGCAGATCGTCCACATCGGCGGCGAGCATCCGCCGGCGGACGAACTCTACACGTGGGGGTACGCCACGGGCGAATGGGACGGTGACGTGTTGAGCGTCGACATCCGGAATTTCGAGCCCAATCCCTGGGGCATAGCGCGCGGGCTGCCATCGGGTACGCAGAAGCAGATCACGCACGTATTCCGATGGCGCGACGACCGCACGGCACTCGATGTCGACACAACGATGTTCGATCCCGAGTACATGACCGCGCCGTTCGAAATCGAAACCAGCTTCTTCCACAAACCGGACCTGGAACTCACTCCGCCGATCGAGTGTCTGCAGGAAGCCGGAACAGCGGTATACGAGGCTCAGCGAGCCCGTCCTTGAAGAAGCGCATTCACAGCGGAGAATGACAGCGAGAGCACTCGGATGCGCCAGAATTTCGGATGCGTCATCATTGACGATGCCTGAGATCAGGAAGAGGAGTTTTGATGCGTACCACCACGATTCTTTGCGCCCTGGGGATGCTGGCTGTGCCTGTGTCGGTCATGGCCCATCATGCCGTTAATCCGAACTTCGATCGGGGGCGGATCATCGAGGTCGAGGGTGAGATTACCGAACTGGTATGGCGCAATCCGCATGTTCTGATGTCAATTGAAGGTGTCGGTCCCGACGGAGAGGAACGGGCCTGGGAGATCGAGGCAAACTCGGTCAGCAACGTCAGCCGGATGGGCCTGACGCCGGACCTTCTTCCCGACGGGGCACACATACGGGTGGCCGGCAACCCGGGCCGCGTCAATGAATTTTCGATGTGGCTGCTGAATATCCTGCTCCCGACCGGCGAGGAAGTGCTGTTTACCGGCGGTTCGGAGCCGCGCTGGTCCGCGCAAATACTGGGCGAGGATGCCCGCAGCGCCGTTGCGACCGATCCGAACCGCGAACTGGGCCTCTTTCGCGTCTGGTCCAATGCCACGCCCCCGCCGCGGTTCTGGGGCACCGATCATCCCCTGACGGAGTCCGCTCTCGCCGCGCGCGCTGCTTTCGATCCGGTCGCCGACGCTCCGACCCTCAACTGCACGCCGAAAGGCATGCCTTTCATCATGGAGCAGCCGTATCCGCTGGAAATCGTCGACGCAGGCGATGTCATCGAGATTCGGCTCGAAGAGTTCGACACGGTCAGAAGAGTATTCATGTCGAGCGACGCCCCGGCGCAGACCGCCGGTGAACCGGGAATTCTCGGCCGCTCCACCGGCCGGTGGGACGGTGAGACGTTGGTCGTGGAAACGACCGACATCGACTACCCATGGTTTAACGGAACCGGAATCCCGCAGAGCCGTGAAGCCCGGATTGAAGAACGCCTTGCCCTGGACGAGGACGGCAACCGCCTCGAACTGACCATGCTGTATTCGGACCCGAACACGTTCGAACGGCCGTTAACGCTGACGAAAACACTGGAGTGGCGCCCGGGCGAGGAGGTACGGCCGTTCGACTGCCTGGCGGAGTAAGGAATTTTAGCCGGGCACCCTACGCTGGTGTCACTCGGTCTCGCTGTCGTGCAGTTCGGAAATCCGGGCGCGAAGCGCGTAAAGCGCGTCGAGCGTCGGAGTCGCTGCAGGCTCCTCGCCGATGCCAAATCGCCCCAGAGTTTCGACGCCCATGTCATCGCCGATGATGACAAGGATATTTGGCGGCGCCGAGTCCGCCGTCTGGGCGCATACGCTCGTGGCCGACGCCAGCAACGCGACCGCACACAGTCAGGATGCGGTGGAAATCAGTATCGTTTGACTAATCGCCCTGCTCCGGAAGCCTTACACATCCATATCGCCGGATCTATGTCCCGGGACGCAGGTCAGCGGCCTGGCGCCGGCGCCAGGGCGGCGCTTCCCGCGTCCGGCGAACGTATGAACGTCACCGCCAGTATCGGGAACAGAACGGGGATTGCGAACAGCACGAAGAGCGTATCGCCGCCCAGTCCCTGTTCCAGAAGGTAGCCCGCGAGCAGCGGGGCGATGATCGCGCCGATTCTGCCCACTCCGATGCCCCAGCCGACACCGCTGCTGCGGACCTCCACCGGGTAGACGCGGGCGGCCAGCGCGTACATGCCCGCCATGGTGCCGGCGGAAAATACCGTCATTACGAGAATCAGAGCATAGAGCAACATGAGGCTCGCCTCGGATAGCGAGACCGCAACCATGAAGACGGCCGTCAGGAAGGAGAAGCCTCCGATGCTGCGGCGTATCCCCAGCGGGGCAGAAACCACACCCATCAGGAGCATCCCGCAGATGGCGCCGATGCTGCTGAGTACGCCGGCAAAAATGCCCTGTTCCACGGTGTAGCCGAAATATTCCGAGACGATTGTCGGTAACCAATTGAGTTGGAAGTACGTCTGCAGCATGAGCATGCCGAAGGAAAACCAGACCAGCAGGTTGGTCGTGAACAACGCGGGCGTGAGCATGCGCTGGATGCCGACCCGGGTCACCTCCCTTGCGGCCGGGAGGGCTTCCAGCGTCTGGATGCGAAGCCGGTCCAGCACCTCGTTCACCCGGCCGAGTGCGTTTGCGGGCCGCCGTGCGATCAGGAATTCCACGGACTCGGGCGTCGCAAAGTAAACCAGCGGAAGCATGACCAGGGACATTGCGGCGCCGAACAGGTACACCGACTGCCAGCCGTACTGACCGATCAGCAACGCCGCGACCATCCCGCCTACGCCCCCGCCGAGTGCATAACCCATATGCAACAAGGAGATACAAAGGTTTTTTCGCTTGTTGGATGAGTATTCTGCAACCAGGGTATTCAGGCTCGCGAGCATCGCGCCGATGCCCAGCCCGGTGATGAACCGCAGGACGATCAGAGGCGTGAGCGTGCTGACCGTCGCGGTGAACGCCATGCCGAGGCCGATGAGGGTCAACCCGCCCAGGATCATCTTGCGCCGGCCGATGTAGTCGCCCATCGGCGCGAGCGTGAACGCGCCGATGGCCATGCCCACCGCGCCTGCGCTGAAGACGGCCCCAAGTGCTCCTGGCTGGAGACCGAACTCACTCGAAATGGTGGCGGCCGTGAACGCGATCGCAAGCGCGTCAAAGCCATCGAGCATGTTGATGACGACGCAGAGAGCCACGGCGACGATCTGCATCCTCGTCATCGGCTCGTTGGCAATCCGCTCCCGCGGGTCTGTCATGGGCTGTGTCACGGGGCCTCCGTCGAATGACCGTTAGCCTGTTGGCTACCGTCCATTGTAGATGAGTCGGGTTCGGTCGGGAGATGTGCCAAAATGGGACGGTGTTCGGGACGGTCCCGGCGGGAACGAAGAATGGAGCCGGATACACGGATCAACGTCCGCGCCGAACGGCCCGGCAAAGACTCGCGGAGCATCTATAACGCAGGCGCATCATGCAACGAGACTCGCTTGATTTTGACGTCGTGATCGTCGGCGCCGGTCCCGCGGGGCTGGCGGCTGCGTGCCGGTTGGGGCAGCTTGCGGCCGCCCAGGGGACGGAACTTGATGTTTGCGTGGTGGAGAAGGCGGCGGAAGTGGGCGGGCACATCGTCTCGGGGGCCGTCGTGGAGACTCGGGCGCTGGATGAGCTGTTCCCCGACTGGCGTGAGCAGGGTGCGCCGTTGCGTACGCCCGTGGAGCGCGACACGTTTCACTGGCTGGCGACCGCTGGCCGGGGGCTGACGGTGCCGCGGCCGTTCATTCCGCGGATCATGCACAATCGCGGCAACTACGTTGCCAGCCTCGGGCGGCTTTGCCAGTGGTTGGGGGAGCAGGCGGAAGGCATGGGATGTCACCTGTTCACCGGCTTCGCTGCGGTCGAAGTGCTCTACGACGAGGATGGGACGGTGGCCGGGGTGGCGACCGGCGACATGGGAGTGGCGGAGGACGGGTCGGAAAAACCCGGTTACCAGGCGGGTTATGAGCTCAGAGCACCCTACGTGATCTTTGCCGAAGGCTGTCGCGGAAGCCTGGGCAAGGTGCTCGAGCGCCGCTTCAACCTGAGGGAAAGCGCCGATCCGCAGCACTACGGAATCGGCCTGAAGGAGATCTGGAACGTCGATCCGGACAAGCATGCGCCCGGAACCGTCGTTCATACCTTCGGCTGGCCACTGGACAACCGCACCGAGGGCGGAGGTTTCCTCTACCACGCCGACGACAACCAGGTGTACCTGGGATTCGTCATTGCGCTGAATTACCAGAACCCGCACCTGGATCCCTTCGCGGAGTTCCAGCGCTGGAAGCACCATCCGCGCATCCGGGCGGTGCTGGAAGGCGGGGAGCGCGTGTCGTACGGGGCGCGTGCGGTGAACAAGGGCGGATTGCAGTCCCTGCCGCGGCTGAGCTTTCCCGGCGGCTTTCTGGTGGGCTGCGAGGCAGGCTTTCTGAACGGCGCCAAGATCAAGGGCACGCACACGGCGATGAAGACCGGGATGCTGGCCGCAGAGACCGTGTTCGAGGCGCTGCAAGGTGACGGGCAATCCAGGCCCCGGGGCCTGACGGCGTATCAGGAGCGGGTTGAGGCATCCTGGGTGTGGGAGGAACTGCACCGGGCGCGCAACTTCAGCCCGGGCTTGCACCGGTTCGGGACCATGGTGGGCGCCGCGCTTGCCTTCGTTGAACACAACGTGCTGATGGGGCGGACGCCGTTCACGCTGCACAACCGCAAGCCTGACCACGAGTCTCTGCGGGAGGCCGGCAACGCGCCGCGTATCGACTATCCCAAGCCGGACGGGGTGATCTCTTTCGAAAGGCTGTCGTCGGTCTTCGTTTCCAATACCAATCACGAGGAAGATCAGCCGTGCCACCTGAAGCTGGCCGACCCCGGGATCCCCGTCGGACACAATCTGCGGAACTTCGACGAGCCGGCGCAACGGTACTGTCCGGCGGGGGTTTACGAGATTGTAGTCGAGGAGGCCGGCACGCCCCGCTTCCAGATCAACGCCCAGAACTGCGTGCACTGCAAAACCTGCGACATCAAGGATCCGACACAGAACATCGACTGGGTACCCCCCGAAGGGGGCGGAGGGCCCAACTACGCAGGTATGTAGTCCGGACGCGCAGTTCGCTCAGGTCGCACATGCAGTCGGGTCGAGAAGGCTGGCTGCGCGGGCATGCAGCGCCTGGAAGACGATCAGGCGGCTTCGTAGCGCGGCAGCGCGGTGCCGATCATGCAGTCCCGGGTGACCAGGCCGGCCAGTTCCTGTTCGGTCAGGTGTTCCGTTCCCGTCGGCCGCATCGGAACCACGATGTATCGCAGGTCCGCTGTGCTGTCGTGCACGCGGACATCGACATCGTCGAGGATGTCGAGGCCGAATTCCGCCAGAACCGCGCGGGGTTCGCGCACGACCCGTGAGCGGTATGCCCGCGACTTGTACCAGTCCGGGGAGTCGCCGAGCAGTCCGATCGGGTAACAGGAGCAGAGCGTGCAGACCAGAACGTTGTGGATTTTCGGGGTATTGGCAACTGCAACCACGCGCGTGTGGCCGATGTCCAGGCCAAGCTCGACCGCGCCCGCGTTGACGCTGTCCATGACGCGGGCCGCGAAAGCGTTGTCGCTCCAGCAGCGGGCAATCAGG
>JAJDWR010000031.1 GCA_022825505.1 Gammaproteobacteria bacterium
GTATTGCGCCCGTGCAAGCCCCTGCTCCGCTGCCCGGCTAAACCAGATCGACGCATCGCCATAGTGTTGTGCAACGCCCTGTCCGGTGACATACATCATGCCCAGGCTCGCCTGCGCGGGCGCATAGTCCTGCTCGGCGGACCTGCGGTACCAGTTCACCGCTTCCACAGGATCGTGTTCGACACCGGTTCCCTGCGCATACATCGAACCGAGACTGAACTGCGCTCCGGAGTGGCCCGTGTACGCAGCCCTCGAATACCACCTGACGGCCTCTGCAAAGTCCTGGTCGACACCCTGACCCCGCTCGTACATGCCCCCGAGATTGTATTGCGCAAGCGTGTGCTCCTGCTCCGCGGCGCGCATTATCCAGGTCGCCGCGGCCGCATGGTCGCGCACGACACCCTGACCGCCCGTGTAGATCGCGCCGATGAGGTTCTGTGCTTCAGCGTTGCCCTGTTCGGCAAAGGGCATCAGATCCTGCAGGGCCCCCATATGATCACCGAACTGATACTTCAATATAGCCTGCTCCATGTCCTGGGCACTCGCGGCAACAGCGAGAGTCATCAGAACGGCTGCCGAAACGGCGGCGGATATGGGATTCGTCATTGGTTGTACTCGGACGCCTGACAAGGTCCATCGGTTCATGATTGTACAGCGTGGGCGGGGCCGTAGAGCACGGCGCATTCATCGAACGCAACGCCGGGGAGATAGCCTATGCGGTGGGCTTCCAGGGCGAGCGCCCGCCGGCCGGGACCCTCACTCCTCGTCCGCCCGATCCTGCGGAATCTCGATGCCGAACAGGTGACCCTCGATCCGGGCGGTCCGGCGATCCATGCTGTTCAATTGCTCGCGGATGGCTGCAAGTTCCCCGTTCATGTCGGCGCGGAGACCGGAAATCTGCGCATTCAATTCGGCGCGCTGCGCGTTCATGTCGGCGCGGATTGCGGCGAGCTCGAATTGCATGAACGCCGCCAGCGCGGCAACCGTCAACACGACGGTGCAAATCACGACAATGGTCTGACGCCACTCCTTCATACGATCAGTCTGCTTCATGCCCTTCGGCCCCGCGGCAAATGTAAAGATAACATTGTCGCGGCGGTAGGGGCGCCGTGGCCGTCGCCGTCCATCTCACCCGCTCACGTCATGCTGCGCTATAGTCTCCCGCCCTTTCCCACGCCTCACGGAATTCAGCATGCACTCGAATCATTGGAAGCGTATCGCGCTCGCCGCGACGCTGAGCGGGCTGGCGCCGCTTGCTGCGGCCCAGGAATTGATCCTCCGATCCACCCTCGTTGACGAACGGACCGTGGTGATGATGCCCACGGAGGAATTGGCTTCGGCTGGGGGGCCGGAGCCGGCCGGGGAGACGCGACAGGCGGATGCATCGTCACTTGCGGGCGTTGCCGTCCGGGTCTCGGTGAATGGCGACCTGCGCACGTACCGGGCCGACTTCCTCGGCAGGACGTACACCGCGTACGACGACCTCTCGGGCCCGCCCACCCGCTTCGCCTTCGACACCGGCGAACGGCGGTTTCGGATCGTCTCGTCCACGATCCTTGTGGAACTGGACGACTACGACGTCCTCGGCCAACTGATGATGGAACGGGGTGCGCTGACCGCCAAGGCATATCCGCAGCTTGGATTTGCGCTGATCGAGCTGCCGGTGGAGGCGGACCCGGTCGAGGCGGTGGATTTCCTGGACGTCGATCCAAGGGTGAGGGACGCCACCGTGCTGTTCGAGCCCGCTGTCCGGCGGCCCATGAATGTGCACCCAAGGGACGTTCGGCCGCTCTCCGTGCCAGGGGGCGAGTTTGCGGCAGCCAACGCCAAGGAGTCGCTCACTCCGGACGTGTACATGTATACGCGCTACGCAACCCCGACCCATCCCGGCAACATCCTGGTGCCCTTTGTCGTCCGGAACACCGGAGGTGCAGATTCCGAAGCGGCATCGCCCCTTTGGTACAACTGCGCGGTTACAACGGTCTCAACGCGGAAAACCAGTTCCGCGGGCTGCTCGACTCGCTCGGGGTCAGCACGTACTTCCCCGACTCTTCCGACGCTCATGTATTCAACATGAGCTTCGGCAGTTCCGCGCCGGAACCCACCAACGTCGATGTCTACTTCGAACGGGTATTCACCCACGGCGTGAGAAACCTGCGTTCGGGTCTGGGAGCAGTGTTCGTCAAGGCGGCCGGCAATGCCTTCAGGGACTGCGCCTCGCTTGAGCGCGACGTCAAGCACATCCTGGCCAGGTCCGCGCGGCGGATCGACCCGGAGATTGCCGTCGTTTCGGAGATGGTAGGCACTGTCAGCCGCGACCTCCGGCTGGCCTGGACCGACAATGCCGCCGGCTACGGCTTCCACAACTGGTACGGCTTCGGCGCGGTGGACCTGGACGCGGCGTTGGAAATGGCCGAAGACTACACGCCGGAATCACTCGGCGAGTTCCGCGAGACATTCTGGTTCGAGCAGGCGACTTCGGTCGACATTCCCGACAATGACGGCACGGGCGTCATGCAGACCCTCAACGTCAGCGGACTGCCCGACGACGCCAGCATCGAGGCGGTGCTGCTGGAAGTGGATATCGAACACGAATTCCCCAACGACCTGGGGATCCACCTGGTCTCGCCGGGAGGCACCCGCAGCGTCGTCAATCAAGTGTTCAACGAGACCCTCGCGGTCAAGCATATCCCGGAGATCCGCTGGCGACTGCTGAGCAACGCCTTCTACGGCGAGACCCCCAACGGCGACTGGCAAATAGAAGTCTTCGACGCCGCCGAGGACGACACAGGCGACCTGGAGGCCTGGCGGTTGAAAGTCTACTACGGGTCGCATCCGGAGGAGGAAGACGAAGGCGGCAGCGATGCCGACGACAACAATGGTGGGGACGGGGCGTCTACGGGGTAAGGGTTCGAACAGATTGGATCGTACAGGACGCCCGAGGCCCTCACTCCCCGGCCGGCCGATCCACCGGAATCTCGATGCCGAACAGGTGGCCCTCGATCCGGGCGGTTCGGCGGTCCATGCTGTTCAATTGGTCGCGGATGGCGGCGTGCTCGGCATGCATCGCGGCGAACTGCGCATTCATGTCGGCGCGGATGGCCGCGTTCTGCGCGTTCATGTCCGCGCGCATGGCGGCATTCTGCGCATTCATGTCGGCGCGGATGCCGGCGAGCTCGAATTGCATGTACGCCGCCAGCGCGGCAACCGTCAGCACGACGGTGCAAATCACGGCGATGGTCTGACGCCACTCCTTCATACGATCAGTCTGCTTCATGCCCTTCGGCCCCGCAGCAAATGTAAAGATAACATTGTCGCGGCGCATGTGCGGGATTGGGGAGCCGACATAATCCGCCCGCGCGCGGCGGCAATTTCCAGCAAATGTCGCCCCTTACTCGGTAAACCGGCCGGATTTGCCCATACTTTGCCCGCCCCGGAGGGCTTACGGTGTTCCGTGACTACGCAAGACAGGGCACCGGTCGACGATGGACACGCTGCGGGACATTCAGGACCGTCTCATGAAACTCGTGCTGAGCCGTCCGCGCATGGTGCGGGACCTCCTCGCGCTGCTGCCCGCGGAATGGACCGCGGCGGTTGACGCCTCCGGCCTTCGCGAGATGCCCACCGAGTTCATCGGCGCGGGCGGCGAAAAGCGCATCGC
>JAJDWR010000051.1 GCA_022825505.1 Gammaproteobacteria bacterium
TTCAATCCACATTCCCCTGTGTTTTTTTTTTGCGCGGGGGGCCCCGCCCCCAAAACTCCTGGTGATCGTTAGTTCGTTTTCGCGAACTTGCTGACTGTTCCGGTACGAATATCCATCACATAGAATGCGCCATCCGGACCCACGCGTAGCTGATGAATGTACATGAACTGCCCCGGCGCGTAACCCAGACGTCCATATCGGCCGACTTCTTCGAACGTTTGCCGATCCAGAACTCGCACCCGGCCGTTCCCGGCATCGCCGACATAGAGATAGGCCTGCTCAGGGTCGGTAGAGAAATCCAGGGCGCCAACCGAGGAAGCCCCGGCCCTGGATGATCTGCTGATGAAGACCTCTTCGAGGTATTCGCCTTCCCCCGTGAATACCTGAATCCGGTTGTGCCCCCGGTCCGCAACGTAAACCATCCCGTCGTCGGAAACAGCGATATCGTGCGGAACGTGGAATTGATTGGCTGACTCACCAACCCCATACTGACCGCTGTCCGGTGGAGGTATGCTGTCGTCGGGGTCGGGATCGCCATATGCGCCCCAGTGCCGCTTGTATTCACCGGTCGTCGCATCAAACACGGCAACGCGATGGTTGCCGTAACCATCGGCTACGAACAATTCGTTGGTTGGCCCATGAACCCGCATATCGGCTGCGCGTCCCACATTGGTAGTGTCTCCGCTGGTCGTTTCTGCCGGATAGCTCCAGCCTAACTGCTCGCGCATCTCGAGAACCTCTTCACGCTGCGCCTGGCCGATCTGCATCACGAATTCACCGTCTCGGGTAAACTTCAGGACCATGGCGTCACGCGGGTCTTCGCCGGCTATCCAGATATGTCCGGTGTGATCGAAGTGCAGGCCGTGAATACCGCGCGGCCAGTCGTACTCGTCGCTCGGACCGCCCCATCCCTGTACGAAGTTGCCTTCGGCGTCAAATTCCAGAATCGGTGGCGCTGCGCTACAACACTCGAAACCATCCGGATTGGGTCCGTCCAGCCCAAGCAGAATTCGTCCTTCCTGCTGGCTTTCGATGGCTTCGGTTGAGTGAGCCATCCAGATGTGGCCGTCTGGTGAAATGTCGAGTCCACGTCCGCGGCCCACGGCCATATCGTCAGGAAGTTTGAGACTTAGCACCACGTACTCGTGTTCGGGTACCGGAGCATCTGCCGCTCCGCAGCCTATTGAAACGCCGAACATGAGAAACGCCCCGACCAGCGGCGAACAGTTTGTCAGCGTTTTTCCAGGTAGAACTGAATTGGACTTCATGATGCTTCCTCCGTAGTCAGTCATATATTGATACTTGCTATAGCTTGTCGGAACAGACCAACAAAACCTGATGCGCTCAGGACTGCTCTGCTACTGTTGCTGCCGTTGCCCGTCGAAGGATCCGGGTACAACTGGTTCCATCGTGTCAGAATTGAGCAATGTTCCGTCACCAAGCAGGCCCATGGCGTTTGACCCGTTTCTTGCAGGGTTCGCTGTGACGACTATTTCCTGCCCAATGGGAACCGAATCCTGCGTCCAGCCATTTCTTGTCATATTGCTTCGACTGTTCATTTCTATCCACCATTCTTCGGTTTCGCCCTGTTCGTTTTCCACGTCCAGATAAATGCGAATATGGGGATTCACGAAATAGAACTCGGTTACGGTTCCCTTCACTGTTTCCAGCCTCTGGACATCGAACTCACCGGTAAAGGAGTGATGCGCCAGAACGGTCGAGAAGAGAGGCACGAGAGCAATTACCAAAAATACCCTGTTGACGGTATTAAACACTTTTGCACGAACCTCCCGATCAGTTTAGTGTTGGCCGTTCGAACATGGTGCAATCGAAACGAACGAAATCCGCTGGATAAGGTTCCAGATGCATCTCCACAGTCCAGGGCTCGTCCAGCATAACCGGGTCGGTGAGCGTAAAACGATATCTCAGCCGGTCAGTACCGTCGCCCATGGGGGCATAGCGTTCTTCCACTGTCGCCTCGTAACTGGTAAACCAGAGCTCGTGCCGGTTGCGCGCAATCCCCGTCTGTAACCCGATGGTCGATATCACCAGTTCATCACCCACGTAATTTGCTACCGAGTGACCCAAGTGAAGCAGCCCGCCATGCTCCGGAAAATGACCATTAACCGGGATGGTTCGGACAACGTCCCACTCTTCGTAGGAGATGACCACTCGATCTTCGAATTGTTCGATGCGTATTGGATAGGGAATCATCAGGAGCCGGGGGAGACCTGACTGCACGCACTGAATATGTGGATCATAAGAGTGGTCATAGTCTTCGCTGATCCGCAGACCATGCTCGCTCAGGGGTACATCGTCAATAATGTGCGTCTGGAATTCGCCGGCATCCCACTGGCCTGAAATGTCAACAACATCCTGGGCAAGCACCGGAAACGAAAGGAACAAAACCAAGAGGATACGCACGGCGTTCGCGCCGAACAGGCCGTCAGGGGTTGCTTCGCGCCGGCCGCTCGCGAAGCTCGCACACGAAACTCAACAGCTCGTACTCATAGGGCTTGAAGACCCGGTGCATGACCCAGGGTTCTTCCAGCATGACCGGGTCGTGCATGACCACATTCTGGATCAGGTCGCCCTGTGCATTGCGCGAGTATCGCTCCTCGATCGTGGCCTGGTCGCTGGAGTACCAGAAGTAGTTGGCGAGCCTGGGAAGCCCTGCCGTCAGCCCGGTGGTGTTTACGATGAGTTCGCCGTTGACGTACCGGCCGGCCGAGTAGCCCATCTTGCTGGGTTGAAGATCGTCGGGCGGTTCGGCATCCAGGTGCACGGTGCGAACGATTTCCCACTCCTCGTAGATGAACAGCACCTCGTCGTCGTACTGCTCGATCTTCCAGGGGTAGGGCGTTGTCAGGTGGCGCGCAAGGCCCGCCTGCTCGCACTGGTTGTGTGGATCGTCCACCGCGTCGAAGTCATCGCTGACGGAATGGCCGTACTCGGTCAGCGGCGGATGCTCCGACGTTCTGCCGGTTGGACCGCCGCCCCCGAACCAGATGCCGGACAAGTCCACGGACTGGCCGTGGACGGTCAGCGGCATTGCCCCGGCCAGCGCCAGAACGGTTGCGGCCACTGCAGGTAGCCCCGGACTCTTGTCGCGCATCATGCGTTTTCTCCTCCGCAACCACGAAACGGACAGGCTCGAATCAGTCTAGATTTCCGCATTCCAAGACACAATGCGACAGGAACAATACATGCCATTAATTCCTCAAATACTTTGTATTGCCCCTATTATCTTGAGGTCTGAAACGGCATTCAGTAATGTTTTGGCTGATCCAGTGGCCGTTATCGTGGCAACTCTGAGCGTGCATGAGCGGGGCGTCCAGAATCCGGGTTGAAAATATGGCGAGGGCTGTGGAAGCGAGTGATCTTGCGGTGCGATTCAAGCGCTGTATCCTCGCGTTGGCCGTGCCCGGTCTTGCGACTGCACTTGCCTTCTCGGGCACGGCCGACGCTCAGACCGGCGAGAGCGCTCCCGACGCCAGGCCCAATATTCTGCTGATCGTCGCCGACGACCTGGGCTACACGGACATCGGCGCATTCGGCAGCGAGATTCCCACGCCGAATCTCGATGAACTGGCGATGAACGGCGTTCGGTTCACGAATTTTCACACGGACCGGGGTTGTACGCAGTCGCGGGTCATGTTGATGGCCGGCGCCGGCACTTCCGCGGCGCTGGAGACCCAGGCCCGGCTGGATATCGGACTGCGCTCGGTGCGGCTCGGGCTCGGCTGGGCAAGTCTGCCGGAACTGCTGCAGGATGCCGGTTACGCGACCTACATGTCCGGCAAATGGGATCTGGGGTTCGAACCGGCCCACACGCCGGCCGCGCGCGGTTTCGATCGTTCGTTTGCCCTGCTTGCCTCGGTGGCGAGCCATTTTGCCGAACCCTTGTTCGGCGACTCGAGTCTGTACGAACTCGACGGCGAGCGGGTTGCTTTCGATGACCTGCCCGAGGACTTCTACTCCACGGATTACTACACCGACACGATGATCGAGTTCCTCGATGACCACGCCGGTCCTGCGCCCTGGTTCGCATACGTCCCCTATACCACCCCCCACTTGCCTCTTCAGGTGCCGGCGGAGTGGCTGGACCGCCATACGGGCGGCTACGACGCCGGCTACGACGAATTGAGGGAGTCACGCGTGGCAAGCGCGTTGGAGATCGGGGTGATACCGCCGGGTGCCGTGCTGGACGACTTTGAGCCTGTCGCACCTCCATGGTCCGAGTTGACCGACGAAGAGCGGCGCAGGTACGCTCGCGCCCAGGAACTCTACGCCGCCATGGTCGAGAACCTGGACCTGCATGTCGGCCGGCTGATCGAATACCTGGAGGAGAGTGGACAACTGGACGAAACGGTGATCGTGTTCATGTCCGATCACGGCGCTTCGCCCGGGGAATACGGTCACCGCGATCCGATCCTGGGCGAGGGCGGGCCCCGATTCGTTCCCGAAATCGTCGACAATCGATTCGAAAACTGGGGCCGCCCGAACTCGATGGCGGATCGCGGCCGCGGTTTCGCCGAAGCGGCGACGGCGCCGCTGATCGGATACAAGAGCAGCTTCAATGAAGGGGGATTGCGGGCGACTGCGTTCGTCTACTATCCGCAAGCCATTCCGCGAGGCGAGATCGACGGCGAGTTCATTACCGTGATGGATGTCCTGCCCACGTTTCTGGAGATCGCGGGCACGGCACACCCCGGCGCGGGCGAGTACCGGGGACGACAGATCAGCGGAGACATCAGGGGCCGCTCGTTCTGGCCCTATCTCACCGGTCGCGCCGACGCGGTGCATGCCCGATCCGACTCCGCCGGCTGGACGGGCGCCAACGCGGGGGGCGGCGCCTTGATTCGGGGCGGGTTCAAGGTCATCAACATTGCGCCGCCGGGTGAGACAGGACTCACACCCTGGCGGCTCTATGATCTCGCCGTGGACCCGGGCGAACGCCGCAACCTCGCGGCAGAATTTCCGGAACTCACCGCCGCACTCGTCGCTGAATGGGAGTCCGACTGGCGTTGACTATATGCCGGGTCTCGGGCTCGGATCTACAGCAATACCGGGTAGGAACCGCCGTCGAGGTGCAGGTTTTGGCCGGAAATATACCCGGCATGCGCACTGCATAGGAACGCAAACGCTGCACCGAATTCCTCCGGTCGATGACGCAGCTTTTGCCCGCCGCATCGGCTGCGGACCGCTGATGCTCCACGGAGCAAAGGCAACGGAAATGAGAGTCACACTGCAATCGCGGCGGATCGAGGCGTTACAATCCGGGCAGGATCGTTACAATCGATGCGGGATTCCAAATCAGACCAGAACATGCCCGAGACTGAGCGCTTCTTCAACACCGCCGGCCCGGTATTTCCGGCCGACCACTACTGTATTCCGCCGTTGGAGCGCTTCGACCTCGACGAAATCCTGCGTCTGATTCGCGCGAAGCGTTATTTCGTGCTGCATGCGCCGCGCCAGACCGGCAAGACCTCGGCGCTGCTGGCGCTGCGGGACCTGTTGAACGGCGCCGGCGAGTACCGCTGCCTGTACGTCAACTTCGAAGTCGGCCAATCTGCACGCGAGGATGTCAACACGGCGATGCGCGCCATGCTGGGGGCGATCGCCTCGCGGGCGCGCCGGACACTGCAGGACGACTTTCCGGACGGCATCTGGGAGGATGTGCTGGCCTCCCACGGCGGGCATGGCGCATTGAACGAATTGCTGGCGCGCTGGTGTCTGGAGGATGTCAGGCCCCTGGTGCTGTTCCTGGACGAAATCGATTCCCTGGTCGGCGACACGCTGATTTCGGTGCTGAGGCAGTTGCGCGCCGGTTATGACGAGCGGCCCGGAGCGTTTCCCCAGAGCGTGATCCTGTGCGGGGTCCGCGATGTGCGCGACTATCGTATCCGGTCGGACTCGACGAAGGACATCATTGCCGGCGGCAGCGCGTTCAACATCAAGGCGAAATCGTTGCGGCTGGGGGATTTTTCCGAGGCCGATGTGCGCGAGCTGCTGGGCCAGCACACAATGGAGACGGGGCAGGCGTTTACGGAAGGGGCGCTGGAGGCAGTTTGGCGGCAGACCCGCGGCCAGCCCTGGCTGGTGAACGCCCTGGCACACCAGGCGTGCTTTGAGAACCTGGAGCATCGCGACCGTTCCCGGATGATCGGCGGGGAGGCCGTCATGGAAGCGCAGGAGGCGTTGATACTGGGCCGGCAGACGCACCTGCACCAGTTGGCGGACAAGCTTCGGGAGCCGCGCGTGCGGCGGGTGATTGAGCCGCTGTTGAGCGGCGAGGTGACCGGGGATGCGGGTCCGGATGACGTGGAGTACGTGCGCGATCTCGGGTTGGTGGCGCGGCGGGGCGCCCGGCGCATCGCCAATCCCATTTACCGCGAGGTGATTCCGAGGGAACTCATGTACGCCCAGGAGGACACCATCGCGCAGGAGACCGAATGGTACGTGAAGCCAGACGGGGGTCTGGACGTCGTGGGGTTGCTGGCGGCGTTCCAGGATTTCTTCCGGGAGCATTCCGAGCATTGGATCGAGCGTTTCGAGTACCGGGAGGCGGGTCCGCAGTTGCTGTTGCAGGCGTTTTTGCAGCGAGTCGTCAACGGCGGCGGGCGGATCGAGCGGGAGTACGGTCTGGGGCGGCGGCGCACGGATCTGTTGATCGTGTGGCCGCCCGGAAAGTTCGCGAATCGATTCGGAGGCACTCTCTCCGCAAGGAGCGAAGCGGCCGAGCCGCCGCGGCGTTACGTCATCGAGTGCAAGGTCGTGCGCAAGGGTCTTGAGGCGACGATTCGGGAGGGATTGAAGCAGACGCTGGACTACATGGACCGCTGCAACGGCGAGTCCGGCCACCTGGTGGTGTTTGACCGCGACGAGAACAAGTCCTGGGAGGAGAAAATCTACCGCCGGACGGAATCGCGCGGCGGTCGCATCGTCACCGTATGGGGGGCGTGATCCGGGTCAGGTTCGGGTGCAGCGCTCGAATCGCGCGCTTGTACGACCGACCTACAGCAGTGCCGGGTAGGAACCGCCGTCGAGGTGCAGGTTCTGACCGGATATGTAGCTGGCATGCACGCTGCACAGGAACGCAAACGCTGCACCGAATTCCTCCGGCCTGCCGAGCCGATTGGCGGCGATGGCCTTCACCTGCAGCGCTCGTGCCTGTTCGTAGGTAATGTCCTCGCGTTTCATCCACGCTCTTGCCATCTGCTCCTGACGATGGGTGTCGAATCGCTCGGGAAGCATGTTGTTGATCGTCACGTTGTGTTTGGCGACGTCCAGCGACAAGGCCTTCAGGGAAGCTGTCAGACCCGCGCGCGCGCCGGCGGACAGCGTGTGGTGAGGTTTGGGCGCCGTCACCATGGCGGACGTGATGTTGACGATGCGGCCGAACTTCCGCTCGATCATCCCCGGCAGTACGGCGTGTATCAGAAGGACCGGCGCAATCATGTTGCCTCCAAGCGTTGCGTGCCAGTCCGATGGTTCGGTGTCGAGGAATTGTTTTGCGCTGGGTCCGGCGTTGTTGTTCAGCAGGATGTCGGGCGCCGGGCATGCATCGAGAAGCGCGGCGCGCCCTGCGTCGGTGGTGACGTCAGCGGCCACGTGGCGCACTTCCTGCTCACTGTGTTCCGACAAGGTTTCGGCGGCCTTCCCGAGCTTGTCTTCGTCGCGACCGTTGAGCACGACGTTCACTCCCTCTCTGGCCAGCGCCTGCGCACAGGCGTAGCCAAGGCCCTGACTCGATGCGCACAGCAAGGCCGTCCTGCCCTTGATTCCGAGATCCATGGATTCAGAGTCTAGCCGTGATCGTGCGAATGTCCATGACCGTGCTTGTGCGACTGCCGATAGTGCTGGCGCAGCAGGTCGATACCGTAGTCGTTTCCATTCGGGGTGCGCACGATGGTGTGTATGTGGAACTTCAGTGGCACCTCGTTCGTCAGGAACAGGCCCGGATGGTGGTCGAATTCGACGAACACGACGGGGCTCTGAATCCGGTAGTAGAACGCATCCTCGGGCCCGTGACCGCCGATCCAGCAGAAGTGCGTGTCGTCCAGGTGTCGTTCGAACTCTTCCAGCTTTGCCTGGCGCGGTCCCTGTGGTAGCGGCCTGATGTATTCCGCCACGAGGTCCAGCAGACGGTTCCGGTGCCCGGCGCCGAATAGCTTCGTGTCGACACCCTCGTAGGGCACGATTCGATTGTCCTGGTACGCGCCGCCGAGGTGCATGTAGTCCGCGAAGTGCCGGCGGCCTTCGGGCAGATCCTCGCCCATGATGGAATGGCCGACGACGGCCCGGCGCTGCAACTTTTCCGGCAGCGAATTCATCAATTCCAGGCCCTTACGTTCGTGGTCCCGGAACAGCGTCAGACCCTTGTGCGGTCCCTTGTCGGCGTAAACGATCTCGGCGCCCTGGAAGAACGGCGTCAGCACCATCTGACCTCCGAGGCAGAAACAGTTGAGGACAAGGTGATGGCCAAAGAGTTGCCAGCCCCACGGTTCGCTCGTCGATGGCGCGCCGAAAATGCAGAAGTTGAAGCTCCACTGGTTCAGTACGCCCCTGGCATTCATCACCTCGCCGAGAAACTCGTTCAGCTTCATGACGCCTAGGGTGCTTTCGTATCCGGTGGTGCTCAGGCTTGCGCGCAGGACCTCCAGGATTCGCTCCCGCACCGCGGTCCTGGCATGTTCCAGGCGCAGGCCGTAATCTTCGACGAACATCTCCGTGTTCTGCCATTTGCGCCACAGTCGCGAGCCGACCGGATGCAGGCAGGCCTTGCGTTCGTCGGGCGTCAGGATGTCGAGTACCGCCGAGGCCGTACTGGCCATCCGCTCGACAGGCGCGCCGCTGTCCTTCAGGGTGAACAGGCCTTCCTTGACGGTTCCGTCGGCGGTGATGCCCAGGAACGGGGTGTCGTAGAGGGCGCGCCACTCCTCGAAAACGGTCTGTGCACGCTTGGTGGCCATGCGGCCCGCGGTGTGCGCCTCCGGAGTCTCACCGGCTATGCGGGATTGCTCGGGGGTGGGTACAAAGGGTCGATAATCAGCGTAACTCATCAAAGTGACGCGGACTGCAGTTGGCGCGCATGCTGGCGGAGTTCACTCCCACGAAGGCGGAGTATACGCCGTGTATCCTCGGCGGTGGCCACTGAATGTCCGAGTCGAGAAACCAGGTTGACGGCTTGGTCGACCAGGGCGGAGTTCGAGTCCGCGAGTACGCCCCGTTCCAGATAGATGTTGTCTTCGAATCCCACGCGGATGTGGCCGCCGAGGCGGATCGACTCGCTGGCAATGGCCAGGGAGTGCCGTCCGATACCGAATGCGGACCAGACCGAATTCCCGGGGAGTCGGGACACCAGGTACGCCAGGGCGTTCTTCTCGGCAGGCATCCCCCACTTGATGCCCAGGCAGAACTGGATGAAATGCGGTGGCGCCGGCGGGGATTCGGTAATGAGTTCGCGCAGCAACTCCAGGTGTCCGCCGTCAAAGACTTCCATTTCCGGCTTGACGCCTGCGGCCTGGATCGACTGCATCATTTCCCGCAGGTGATCGGGAACGTTGATCAGGGTAAATCCATCCCGGTTCATCGTGGCGAAATCGATACTGCAGATCTCCGGTTCGAGTTCCAGCACGTGAGCGACCCGGCTGGACGCCGCGCGCAATGTCGTCCCCCGGGCGGGCCGGGTCGGATGGTACCGGTCAGGCACAAAGCGGGCGCCGGGACCGGTGGTGAGATTTACCAGGACGTCGACGTCGCTGTCGCGTATGCGGGCCACTACTTCGCGATAATGCTCCAGTTCCATGCTGGGCTCGGCGGTCTCCGGGTTTCGAACATGGATGTGCACGATCGCGGCGCCGGCGCGAGCTGCACCGATGGCCGACGTGGCAATCTCGCGCGGGGATACCGGAACGGCGGAGTTGCGGGCGGGTGTCGGCGCAGATCCGGTCAGGGCACACGTGATGATGACGGAGCGGGACATATCAGGCTCCGGTCTCCGGGAAGCATTCCGCCACCGCGCGCGAAAAGGCTGCTATCGTAGCGGTTCCGTGGGAGGAACGGGCCTCAGGACCATAGCCTGAAATTGGATACTTGATCAGCCTATTGAACATTGATTCGTCGCTATTAGTATTTACAAAAATAATATCAAATATTAGTAATGCAAAAAATATAAATAATCTCTCAGGCGGATAATGTCTATTTCGAGTCAGCTTGGCAAGTCTTTTGGACGCACAAATGCGGAACGCGTGAACGGCATGAGTTCACGAGGCAAGACGTTGTCCAGGCTCGCCACAGGGGCAATGCGATACGTTGTACAGATTGCGATTGTGGGCGTCTGCGGTATGGCCAGCGCCCAGAATTTGGCCTATGACGAAGTGGCCGAATGGATCCAGCCACCGAATTCAGGAATGCTGGGTTCGGTGAGTTCCATCTATCCGGACGCTGAGGGCAACCTGTGGATCGCCGAGCGATGCGGCCAGAACAGTTGCGTTGGCCGGGATGGGCTTGCGCCCGTCCTCTTGTACGATCCGTCGGGCCGGTGGGTCCGGGGTTTCGGCGAGGGCCTGTTCGTCTGGCCTCACGGAATCTACGTCGACGCGGATGGCAACATCTGGGTCACGGATGCGGACGGCGACGGCCAGCGCGGGCACCAGGTCTTCAAGTTCAGCCCGGAAGGAGACATCCTGATGACGTTGGGCGAGGCCGGGGTGGCCGGCACGGCTCCCGGGCAATTCAACGGCCCCACCGGCGTCGTCGTTGCGCCCAACGGGGATATTTTCGTTACGGAAGGGCACGACCCGGACTCCAACAATCGCGTTCAGAAGTTTTCTCCGGACGGTGAATTCCTGGCGAGTTTCGGTGGAACGGGCTCCGGTCCGGGCGAGTTCATCGTGCCCCACGACATTGCCATGGACTCCCGCGGCCGGCTCTTCGTTGCCGACCGGGACAATAACCGGATCCAGATCTTCGATCAGGATGGTGTGTTCCTGGACCAATGGCATCAGTTCGGCAGAGCCAGCGGGCTGTTCATAGGGGACGACGACACCCTTTACGTGTCGGACAACCAGTCCAATGCCGCTCGAAATCCGGGATGGGAGAGGGGGATACGAGTGGGCAGTTCGCGCGATGGGTCGGTGGCGGCATTCATCCGGGACCCGGCATTCGATCCAGGGAACAGTGCGGCAACGGGCGCTCACGGGCTTGCGGCCAATGCCACAGGGGAAATATTCGGCGCGGAAGTGGGCGCGGAGACGGTAAGAAAGTACGTGCGCCGGTAGGTGGGGCTATTGCGAGTCCGGTGAGGACGGCGCCGGGCCTGATCACCCGCGACAACATGCGAATGGAACAGGGGCGAATCAGGGTCGCCGGCGCAAGTTCCCGGCGTCGGCGCAGTCGGCTAGAACCGGAAAGTTCGGCTGTACTTTACGGTGACTTCCGAGGCCCGCGCCCGGAGGCCCGAAAACGCCGCCATGGCTTCGGACTCGTGGTTGAGCACGAGGTAGAGATCCTCGCCGGCGCGGGGGTTCCAGCGCAGGCGGCCGTTGATGCCGACGGTGTCCAGAACGTTGTCGTACTGGATCAGGTTCACCCATGACCACCTGGCGTTGAAGGCCAGGTTGGCGCGCAACTGGATCAGCCGGGTGGTGAAGCTGCCCGCCGGCAGGTCGACTTCCGTGAACTGGTACCCGGTGCTGAAGAACCATCGGCTGCTCGGCCGCCACTCCACGGCAGCGTCCACCTGCAGCCAGGTGCCGTCGTAGAAATCGCCCTTGTTGATTTCGGCCGTGGGCGCCAGGGTGCGCTCGCCCGCCAATTCCAGTTCCAGGCGGTACGCATCGAAGTCGTAATCGCCGGGCGGGATGACGACGCCCTCGGAAATCTCGAACGGTTCCGTGAGCACCTCGCGGGTGCCGCGCAGAATAAAGCCGAACCGGTCGCCGCGGTGGTTTTCCAGGCGAAACGGCCTTACCCAGACGTTTCGGGTCTCCAGCTCACCGGTAGAAGCGTTCCAGAACTCCTGCCAGGACAGGAAAACCTGAACATAACGCATCCAATCGTGGTCGTCGGGCCGGTGCCGATATCCGCCCCAGATCCTGGTCCGCCCAATGTTTTTGCGATTGATGAACCCCAGCGCCGGATTGAAATTGGCTTGGAAGACTTCGTGCTCCATTGCCGCGTTGATGCCCTCGCTGGATGGCAATGAGGCGCGGAATCCCCACGCCGACTGATCCGTATCCATGCCCTCGGTGTCGGTCTGCTGATACCAGGCGGCGCCTTCCAGGGACCGCCCGCCGGGCAGGCGGGTATTGCGGTAACGGAAGTCCGCGCCCATCAGCGAATTGTCCAGGTTCGATCGGGGGTCGCCCTGGGTAACGATCATCCCCAGGCTGGATTCCTCCAGCACGTTGGCCGACAGGCGCCCGACAAACAGTTCGTCTTCTTCGACGTAGCCGTTGCGGCCCCGGTAACCGGCCTGGGTGACGCCCAGTGCGCCGATGTTGAAGCGCCCGGCGCGTCCGGTGAGCTTGGTGCCGACGTCCAGGTCCACGGGCCGGCCGGCATCGCTCAGGCCGATGCGCCGGGAGAAAAAGGGAATGCCGTTGCGGTTGTTGTTGTCGCTGCCCTTGAGGCCGAACGCGAAGATGTCGGCATCCTGCAGGAAGAAATCCCTTTTCTCCGGAAAAAATGTTGGGAACCGGGTCAGGTTGACCTGCCGGTCGTCCACTTCCGTATCCGAGAAATCCGTGTTCAGCGTCAGCACGCCGGTCAGCGAGGGGGTGATGTTGTAGAACAGGTCCAGCGACGGGTCCGCGTGGGTGCTCTCGGCCGCCGTCATGTGGTTCCTGCGGCCGCCCAGGTTGACCGACGGGACGATGTCCAGGCCCTTGCCCTGCCGAAGCCCGGAAAAGCCGGTGAGAACACCGGCGGCGGCCGGATTGATTTCCCGGTCGAAGGAGGTCCAGGCGATTTTCTCGTTTCTCCGCGGGATCACCCGGCCCACGGTAAAGCCCCAGTCCGGGTTGTCCGGATCGAAGTTGAGCGTCTTGAAGGGAATCGCGATTTCGCCGGTCCATCCGTCCTCGTCGATGCGGGCTTCGGCGGCCCAGATGCCGTCCCATTCCTCGTTGATCTCGGTCGGCCCCTCATAGATGCCGTCGCGGCGAATCCCGTTGGGATTGATCTGGAACCGGTATCCCGTGCGCAGGTTGTTGAAGGGGTCGATGACCAACTCGATGCGGTCGTCGACCTCCACCGACTGGTCCTGAATGAGCTGCCGGGCATCGATTTCGCCCGGATTGCTGTCCATCAGCCGAGCGCCCACGTACAGGTTGTCATCGTCGTAGAGCACGTAGAACCGGGACGTTTCCGTCGGCTCGCCGTTTTCGACCGGATCGTACTGGTGCAGGTCTTCGATGACCGTCGCCTGCGCCCAGACCGCATCGTCCAGCCTGCCGTCCAGCGTCGGGGGCGTGGAGGTTCGGGCGATCTCGCTGACCTTGCGTTCGACGCCGACGCGGCCGTCTTGCGATTGTCCGCAGGCCAGGCCGGCCCATAGCAAGAGGCAGATTCCGGGGAGGCGGCGTGGCCAGTCCCTCCAGGTTGTCGTTCTCACTGGCCCCATTCTCCGAAACGCGCCTGAAGCATACGCTTTCCGGCAGACAAATTGGCTTAACTAATGTTCAGCTTGTGACGCGGGGAGCTACTGAATCTGCGCCCCGGGAGCCGGCCACTCGACGATGAAGGCCCCGCGCAGGTCACCCACCGCGAATCCGGTTGCCTGATCTGCCGGATAGTGCCCGGCGATGGCCGTGGCGAGTTCCGGTGCGATTTCAGACCCGTGACAGGTCACGCAGAGGGGTTGCAGGACGATGGCGCTCATGTAACGGGCGCTACCGTCGGGCCGTGTCTCGAAATGCTCGGGCGGCGCCGGGGCGCCCGCTGCCAGATCGCGGGCGAACGCCGCCATCACTTCGCGTGCCGCGTCGTCCGGCGCGTTCTCCGGATTGCGGACTCTCAGCGCGGTTCGGCCCACCCGGGCGCCGGCCTGTTCGGACAGCCGCTCCGCAATGGGAGACGCTTCCACGCTGCAGACATCGATGGCTTCAACGGGTCCGTCGGTCCCCAGTGCGGTCAGCAGGGTAGCGGTCAGTTCCTGGCCCAGTTGCGCCGCGGCGTCACGGGAAAGGGCCAGCCGCTCGTCTTCCTGGGCGGTGGCGGAGAGGGCCACCAGGAGGCCCATCGGGAACAGCGTGAATCGTTTCATGAGGGTGATCGCGTCCATGCCGGGTTCCTTTTCCGGCCGCGTATCGGGCTTATGCCGGGGTCCGCAACCGGTTCCGAATCCGGCCGGTGATTGGGTTCGTGCCCGATTCCGCAACCTGTTTCGTACTCGGCCATGGTCATTCATAGTAGAGCAGGGCGCATCCCGTGGCCCATTCGACGACCGGCTCGTAGAAGATCGTCTGCGCCCGCGCGCCGTCGGCGACGCCGGCAAGGGTCACCCAGGTGCGAATCTCATGCGTCCCGAGCCCCCTTTCTTCAAGCGCCTCATCCGTATGCGCGACCAAGGCGTCCACATCGCCGGATTCCAGTTGCTGGAGAAACGACCGGTCGAACTCCGCATCGATGTTGCCATGCATGCGTTCACCGGGCGCGTGACTGAGTCCTCCTGCCGCGACCACCGCAACCCGGCGGTCGTGGGACTCGAGCGCTTTCGCCAGGACGCGGCCCAACTCGTAGCACCGTTTCTGTGTCGGCATCGGGTAGGTCATGCAGTTGACGATCAGCGGCACGACCGGGAGTTCGCGCTCCGGGTCCAGGAAGCTCAGCGGAATCATGATGCCGTGATCGAGCTTCAACTCGCTGGCGTAGTTGAGTTCAAGGCCCTTCGCATAACAGGTATGCAGCAACTGCCCGGACAACTCCGGATCGCCGCTCGTGTATCCCTGCGCGATCTTCACCCAGGGTTCGATGGGCCCAAAATAGCGTTCCGCCTGCCCGATCGCGAATGCCGGCATGCTGTCCAGGAAGAAATTAGCGAAGTGTTCGCTGCTGACAATGAGGATGGTATCGGGCTGCGCTGTCCACAATCGCTCCCGCAGAAAATCGTAGCCGGCATAGAAGCGCTCTTTCTGATCGGCAGGCGGTGCCTCCGCCCAGGCGCGAATCCCCGGCGTGTGGCTGACCGAACAGGCGAATACCATGGGCATGGGATCAGCCTCGTTCCCGGATGGCTTGCAGGTAGTCCGGCTCCGAGACTCCGTGAATGATCGTGAACGGGCGCAGCAGCAGCGGGTGAACGCCCATGTCGTAGAGATCGTACAAATTCATGTTCACCAGTGCGTCACGTTCTTCGTCGGTCAATTCGAATTCCTGCGCGAAGGATTTGCGTGACTCCAGAAACCTCGACCGCGATTCCGGGTCGCGGTTGACGGACTGCACCAGCTTTTGAACTTGGTAAAGGCTCACTTGCCCAATCTAACGTAATCCGGGAGAGTACCGAGACAGATCGATATGATATGCGAGTGAATTGGCGGGACACCAATCCTTGCGGTTGGTACCATCACGCCCTGATGGGGGCGCGGCAGGAACAGCCGAGAAAACAGCCCGCACCAGTAAGTTCGAGGTCCAGGCAAAAATGGCAAGCATCCAGGACATTCACATCATCGATTCGAATACGGCAAAGCCAGATTCCGTCCCATCCGGAGTGCGCCGCAAACTGTGCAGCCCCGGCATTTGCGGTTCGCAAACGCTGACCGTTTACAGGCGAACCGTCCTGCCGGGTCGAGAGTTTGACGTTCAGGCAGGCGATTTCTATCACGTCCTGTACGTCATGAACGATCCGGTCAGTTGTTTCGTGGATTACGGCGGCGAGACGCACCGCGCCGGGCAAGGCGCAGGCATCCTGCTGGCGCCGCACGAGCCGGCTCGGTTCGAGGCTTCGGGAACCAGTGTGGAACTGCTCCACATGGTGGTTCCCCAGCCACCTGCGGCGATTGAAGATGGCTTGCCGGGCGGACCGGGATACTTCTTTGATCGAGGGACGCTTCGGGTGCTCAGCGATGCCAGCGGCGGCCGGGTACGCCGGTTCTGCGCCGAGTCCAGCGTGCGCCTGCTGGATGGCAGCCGCCTAACGCCAACCAACGCCATACAGGCGGGTGAAATGCACTACATC
>JAJDWR010000001.1 GCA_022825505.1 Gammaproteobacteria bacterium
ATTGCGCTGATCCGGCGCCGCGAGGGTGTGCGTGGATGGGCCTTGCAGACGCTGATTGCGCTGATCCGGCGCCGCGAGGGTGTGCGTGGATGGCCCTTGCAAGCTCAACCTACGCCCGCCATCCCTGGCGGGCTTCGGATCGGGTTGCGGCGCTCCTGGCCATCCATGGCCCCGCGCCGCGCCCACGACGCTTGCAAGGGCCATCCACGCACACCCTCGCTCTGTGGGTCGTTCCGGGGTTGGGCTATATACTTGCGCTCGTCACATGGATCGGGGATCACGTTTGACCAGCAGGCAGGGAATTCGGGGGCTTGGCATTGCGTGGACTCTTGTTGCGCTTTTCGTGTCGTGTCCGGCGGCGGCGCAGGTCGCGGACGGTTCCGAAGACGTTGAAGCGGTGTTGGAGGAGGTGGTGGTTGTCGGGTCGCTGATCAGGCGCCGGGTCGTGTACGAGGGGCGTGCGCCGGTGCAGACGCTGGATGCCGAGCTGTTCGAGTCGGTGGGCGCCGCGCAGCCGGTGGATGTGCTTTCGAGCCTGACGGCAAATACGGGGTCCTATCTCGCGACGCAGCAGAATTATCTGCAGGGCGTTGCGCAATTCAGCCTGCGCGGCGTGGGGCTGTCGTCGACGCTGACGCTGATCAATGGGCGCAGGGCGGGGTTTGCGCCAGTGTCCAACGACGTGGGGCAGAGTTTTTTCGATATCAACACGCTGCCCGTGCTGCTGATTGAGAGGGTGGAGATTCTTCGGGACGGCGCCTCGGCCACGTACGGTTCCCAGGCGGTGGCGGGGGTCGCGAATATCGTTACCCGAAGGGGCTTTACGGGCGTTGAGATCACCGGCGGGTACCGGACGGCCAGCAACCGCGGGTACGACCTGAATCTTGCCGCGGGCCTTGAGGGCCCGAGAGGCTATGTCAGCGTGTACGGCGCGTGGCTCGGGCAGGACGAGAACTTTCGCAGGGAGTTCGACTGGTTGATTCCCAGGGTCGTCGACCCGGACGGCGACGGCGACATCGTGGAAGGCTCGTTCGATTCCGGCAGGGGCTCGCCGGGCAGCTTCCGCCGCGCGGTGGCCAACGGCGACGGCAGTTACGCGCCGTACCGGGTCGGAGGCGTGGACGCGCCCCGCATTCCGGATCCCGACTGCCGGGCGGGGGGCGGCTACCCCAGCGGCTCGCTGTGCCGGATGGATTTCTCCGACCAGCGCACGATGATCGCCGCCGAACAGCGGGCGCAGTACTACGCCGACGCCGAGTTCACGCTCACGGGCGGGCTGACGGTGTTCTCCGAAATCGGTTATTCGCTGAACGAGGTGACGGACCGCGTGGGCAACATGCTGCTCTTCCGGGGCAACGTGGAGGGCACCAACGAATTCTTCGTGCCCGCGGAGCACCCCTTCAACTTCTGGACCGATCCGGATAACGACGGCGTGCTCACCTATGTCGACCCGTCCGACTGGACGCCCGGCGTGCACGATGCGGTGCCGCTGGGCTATTTCGGGCGCCCGCTGGGCGCGGAGGCCGCCGGGCAGAACTCCGGCGACGAGCTGCGGGATTTCGAGAACCTGAGGGTGATGGTCGGCCTGGAGGCGGAGCTGCCCGGCGGCTGGACGGGCGAAGGCTATTTCTCCCACGCCAGCTCCGATCTGGCCGTGAGTTCCGAACGCCACTGGATCGCGGCGGAATTTGCCCGCGCGGTGGCCGAGGGGCAGTGGAACCCCTTCGGCACGCGGCTGGTCGCACCGGACCTGGTCACGCCCAAGACCGTGCAGGAGGACGGGCTGGCGCCGGCGTTGGCGGGCCGGCGCGCCGCCAACGACCCGGAGACAATGCGCGGATTCGAGAGTGTTCGCACCGAAAGCGCCGCAAGCAGGCAGAACGTGGCGGAGTTCGTGGCCAGCGGCGACCTGTTCGAGTGGCGCGGCCAGCCGGTGACGCTGGCCACCGGCGCACAGTACCGCGACCTGCAATACTCGTATCGGCCCGACCCGCTGAACGCCGCCGGCGAGGGTCCGCGGGAGATTCGCGACTTTGCCAGAGACGCGGACCAGCGCGTCTGGGCGGTCTTCGCCGAGAGCCTGATGTACCCGGGCGATCGCTCCGAGTTGCAGCTCGCCGTGCGCCACGAGCGCTACGACCAGGCCGGCGGCTCCACGGACCCGAAGATCGCCGGGCAGATCTACGCCAACGACTGGCTCACGCTGCGCGGCTCCTGGGGCACGTCCTTCCAGGCGCCCAGCGTCTTCCAGGCCGCCGGCAACACCAGCTCGCGCACGCTCACCGACCCGTTTCGCTTCGATGGGCAGGGTGTCGGACGCTGCACGATCGGCCCCTCCGGTGAGATCCTGAACCGCGGCGACAACTTCGCCGTCACCACCATACTGCGAGGCGGCGGATTGAAGCCGCAGACCGCGCGCCTGGCCAACTTCGGCCTGCTCCTGCAGCCCCGGAACAACACCGCCGTCAGCCTGGACTATTGGACGCTGGACTACACCAGCGTCATCGCCCAGGGACGCAGCTTCCAGGCCATCGTGGACGACGATTGCCGCGACGACGGCCGGACCAGCGACCCGAGAATACAGCGGGACTCCTCGGGTCAGCTCAGCGTCGTGACCACCGACTACGAAAACGTCGGCGCCGTGAGCAGCGCGGGCCTGGACATCAACGCCTACTACGACTTCCTGTCGAGCGCCGGTGACATCCGCCTCAGCGCCGACGCCACGTTGTTGACCCGCTTCGACGTGGGTTTCGCCGGCCGTGGTTTCACCGACCAGCTCGGCAATCGCAACGACACCAACGGCTTCGCCCCCACCCCCGAACTGCGCCTGAACCTCGGCCTCACCTGGCGCCGCGGACCCCATGCGGCCGCCCTGACCGTCCGCCACATCGATTCCTACAAGAACGACGAGGTCGCTTCCCTGCCGAAAATCGCCGCCTGGACAACCCTGGACGCAAACTACGGCTACGAACTCACCAACCTGCCCGGCGGCGGCGAAACCACCCTCTTCCTGGGCGCCCGAAACCTCGCCGACAAGGACCCGCCCCCACTACCCACCGGCCGCGACGGCGTCCACCGCCACAACCTGCGCCCCGGCTACGACGGCTTCGTCCACGACATCAAGGGCCGCACCCTCTACATCCGCTTCCGCTACCGCCAGTAACCCCCGCCCCCGCCGGGCGAACCCCAGCGCCACGAGCCTGAGCACGAACAACCCAAAGAGCGAGGGTGTGCGCGGATGGCCCTTGCAAGCGTCGTGGGCGCGGCGCGGAGCCATGGACGGCCAGGAGCGCAATCCGAGCCCGGAAACCCTCAAGAGCGAGGGTGTGCGTGGATGGCCCTTGCAAGCGTCGTGTGCTCGGCGCGGGGCCATGGATGGCCAGGAGCGCCGAGCGCCGATCCGAGCCCGCCATGGATGGCGGGCGAGGTTTAGCTTGCAAGGGCCATCCGCGCACACCCTCGCGGCGCCGGATAATCGCGACTTAAGGCTCTTCCGACCTGCTCAACCGCCGAAAGTACTCAGCCACCGCTTCTTCATATTCCGCCGCAACCCCAGCCGGCGCCTCAGTCCTGACCGCCGTTTCCCCTTCGGCCGAATCAGCCGAAACAAGCTGCAACTCCAACTGCTCCATCAGGTTCAGCATCGCCAGGTATTCCTGCTCCACGATCGCCTCATTGGCGCCCCTCGTCAGCCCGGCCCGCAACGCATCCCCCAACCGCCGAATCGCATCCAGCTCCTCCGCCGTCAGCGCATCCTCCCCCCGCAACCGCGTACCCAGCGCAAGCAAGTCGCTCCCCGCGGCCCGCAGTTCGTCTTCCAGGCGCTCCCGCATCTGCGGGTCCAGCGCCAACGGCCCCGTCGGATCCCAGAATCCCAGCCCGCGCCGGTCCGTGTCGAACACGCCCCCGCCGCCCGGCCCGAACCGGTTGCCGCCCAGTGCACCGCCGGCCTGCTGACCGGGTTGGGCGCCGCCCGCCTGACCGGGCTGCCCGTTCTGGCCCGGCTGGCCCGGCTGGACACCGTTCTGGAATGCCGCCAGTTCGCGACGCAACGCCTGCAATTCCGCCACCAGCTCGGAGGTGGCATCCTCCTCCATCTGCTGCCCTTCGCGCGCTTCCCGGCTCGCCGTGGCCAGCGCGCGTTCCGTATCGCTGCGCAGGTCCTCCAGCGACGCCGTCGTCACGCCCTCGAACGGCGCCAGTTCGTCCGCCAGTCCGCGGCGGATGCGGTCCCCCGCGGCGCCCAGGCGCAGCGACGTCTGGTTCTGCTGCAGGTCCGCCAGCGCCTGGTAGAGTTCCTCCGAGGCCTCGGGCGTCTGCGCCCTGAACTGGTTCGCCACCGACTGGATATCCTGCTCAAGCGCTTCCAGTTCCTCCTGCATCACCCACTTGCGCTCCGACAGGTCCACCGCTTCGTCGTAGCTCAGCGGGTTGTCGCGGGTCCCGTCCGCATTGCGGTTCCGGAACGCATCGTTGGCCACCCGCTGCAACTCCGCCGCAATGCGCCGCTGGTCCTCCAGCAACGCCTCGGCGCGTTCGTGCAGTTCCGAGAACGCGGCTTCGGCCACCGCCTGGCGTTGATCGGTCAGTTGCTCCAGCGCCTGGTCCAGTTGCCGGCGGGCCTGTTCGATGGCGCGCTGGGCCTGCTCGGGCGTCATCTCGCCCTGGGCCTGGGCCCGGTCCATCGCCTGCAGGGCATTGTCCAGTTGCCGGATGGCTTCGCCGGCGGCATTGGCCAACTGGCCGGGCTGCCCGGACTGCTGTCCACCCTGGCCGCTCTGCGGCTGTCCGCCCTGCTGGCCGGACTGCTGTTGCTGCTGCTCGGCCGCCGCCTGCCGCAGTTCCTCAAGCTGGCGGCGCAGTTCCTCCGTCTCGCGGCGCAGTTGCTCCTGCTGCCAGCGTTCCTGCTCCGTCATCTGCTGCTGCCGGCCGGCCTGGCGGGCCAGGTTCTCCTGCCGCCGCGCCAGTTCCTGGAGCTTGGCGATGGCCTCGTCGAACTCCGCCTCCGGCGTATCGAAGGACACTGCGGATTCGGTCTCGTACTGGTTCTTCTCCAGGTCCATTTCCAGTTCGAACAGTTCCGCCAGGTCGCGTCCGGCGAATCCGCCGGCGCCGCCGCCCCCGCCGCCGCCCTGGTTGAACGACACCTGGATATCGGTGAACACCGACTCGGCCTTGAGCAGGTGCTGAAGCGCCTCCTGCTCGGAGGGCACCGCCTCGTCGAACTGCAGGTCCGCCAGCCGCTCCGCCGCCGGCACCATGGCCTCGGCCGCGCTCTCCAGGCTGTTCACGAAGGTCTGGATCTGCTCGTCCACCTGGGTGAGCTGCCGCGCCCGGGTCCGGTTGGCCAGCGTGCGGGCCTGGTCGGCCAGGGTCCGCTGCAGCTCCGCCAGCATGTTGGCGTTGTCCCCGAGTTGCTGTTCATCCAGGAAGCCGGCGACCTGTTCCTGTTCGCGGATCAGGTTCCAGGTGGCCAGGAGGATTTCCTTCTGGCGCTGGGAGATCTCGTTCTGCTCCCCGCCGCCGCCACCCCCGCCGCCACCGCCGCCGCCCTGCATGGACTGCGTGTAGGAGCGTTCGAAGGGCTGGACTTCCACGAAGAACAGGTCGGTCCGCTCCGAAGCGTCGCGGTCATGGGCTTCGGCGTAGTAGGAGATCAGATCGCCGGGTTCCAGGGCGCTGGTGGCGTTGGCGTCCGCTTCCGCCGCGCCCGCGACGACCGCTTCCCGGACCTCGTCGAGATTCTCCACCGTCAGGCGGTTGCCTTCCAGCAGGTCCTGCAGGCCGCCGGCGGCGCCGGTGCTCGCCGGCTTGTCCATCTCCTCCAGGTACAGCACCTCGTTGCTCTCGGCGAAGGCGCCGTCCACGTCGAGTTCGACCACGTTCCAAGTGCCGCCGTTGATCGAGTAGTGCAGTTCCAACCGGTCCAGGCCGAAGTCGTCTTCGGCCTCCACCTGGATGGAGACCTCCTCGATATTGTTCGCCCGGTAGTCGCGCCCGGGCCTTGTCACGCTGACCTCCGGCTTGTTGTCGGGGATCACGTCGATGAAGTAGTCGTCGGTGAGGCGCACCGGATCGTCGGCGAAGAACGTCGAGACGTAGTACTCGCCCGACTCGCTCACCTCGAGCACGCCCGTGGCTGCGGTGCCGTCGGTGCTCATTTCCAGCGTCTCGCCGTTGACGATCAGCTCGGCTTCGCCCAGGGGCTGATCGGTGGTGACCGCCACCTCCACCTGCGTGCCCGCCACCGCGGCGATGTCGTCGCCCGGGTCCTCGGTCTCGCTTTCAAGCCCCGTCCAGCGCGGGTAGTTATAGGTGAGCCGGACGTTCCTCACCCGGGGCAGGTCGACCACCTCCACCTGGAATTCCTCGCTGTGGACGCCGGCGGCGACCACGTAGTAGCTCACCGGTTCGCGCACCGCGAAGAACGTGAACTCGAACTCCCCGCCATCCGCCAGCATGGGCGCGCTTTCCCAGTCCTCGCTGCTCTGGAAGCGCGCGAACACCTCGGCGGCCACCGGATCGAAGCCTTCCGCACGGGCGTCGATGACCAGGTCCCCGCCCCGGCGCACGGCGCCGTCGCCCGGATTGACGACGATCCGCTGCGGCGGCAGCGTGTCTTCCATGGCCCAGCCCGCCCACACGTGGCGGACCCCGTAACGCCAGTTGTCCGGGCCGAACGCCGCGAACCACACCAGCGCCGCCAGGGCGGCCCCGGCCAGCGCGCCCGGTACCATGATTTCACGGCCCGGCACCCTGAGCGCCGCGGGAATGCCGCGCGCCAGGCGCCAGGCGTCCTCGGCCAGCAGACCGAGGAAGGGGGAAGGCTGCGCGGCATCCTGCCCCTTGCCGCCGGCCAGTTCGTCGTAGGTCTCGATGCGCCCGTCGAAGTCCGGCGCGCGCCGTTCGATATCGGCCACGCCCCGGGTGCGCCGCAGCGCCTTGAGAGGGCGAATCAGCAACAGCGCCGCGACGGCGCCCAGGGACAGCGCCAGCACCAGCCGCGCGCCGTTCATCAGTTCGGCCGGAAAGGCCTGGCGGGTACCGACGTAGACGGCCAGCAGGGTCACCCCCAGCGCCGCCGCGCAAAGCACCGCGGCGCCCCTTGCCAGGATCAGCGTCCGCAGCCGCTGGCGGAATCCGCCGAGGTATTCTTCGAGTCGTTCCTGTGCCTTCATGCGGCTATTCCCCGTCGCACCCTCAGGTGCCTGTTACCTATCCAGGACTCCGCCAACACGAGCGCTGCGAGCAGGGCCAGAATCCATGGCCACAACTCGGTGGGCGGTACTTCCATCATACCCGATAAATCCGCGTCGCCCTGTTCCGCGCCGGGACCCAGTTCGCGCCACCGGGCCAGCTCGTCCTCCGCCATCGCGGCAGGGTCCGATTCCGTTGGATCCACATTGACCGCGACGAGTTCCGTGCGCCCGGCGCCGACCACCTCGTAGAAGCCGATCCGGTCCACCAGCACGTCGTCCCCCGCCCCGGCGCCGGCGATGCCCAGCGCCATGTCGCCGCCGGGCGCGAACACCTGGGCGCCCGCGAATCCCATGGCCCGGGCCGAGAGCGCCGCGCCCAGCCGCGCCTCGAAACTGACCTGCAGGTCGCCCGCCAGGTACGCGGCCAGTTGCGCGATCATGGGCACGAACACGGGCTGCACCGGCAGGTCGTTCCACTCCCGGTCCAGGGACGAACCGTACAGCAGCACCCGGCCGGCGCCCAGGGCGTGCTCGATGAGCAGCGGTCCGCCCTCGTCCAGGCGCATGAGCACCCGGTCGCTACCCTGCGGTTCCACCGCCACGTGGCGATAGAACCGGGCCCGGCGCACGTCGTCCATGCGTCCAAGCGCGGGGTGGGAGCGGTCCAGGGTGCCCACCACCAGGAACTCGCCGTCCAGCCGGCCGAAATCGGAAAAGGGCTCGAATTCGTGCCCGGTGACCGGCGCCGCCGCGAGACCCGCCGAGCGCCTCGACAGCGCCATGAACAGGGCGCCGCCAGCCTCCACGTAGTCCCGCAGCAGGGCGGCGTCTTCGTCTGCAAGCACACCTGCGTCGGTCACCACGACGAATACGTAGTCTTCCAGCGTGCGTTCCGCGAGACCTGCCGCGGTGACCGGATCGATGCGGTAGTCCTGCGCCGCCAGCGTGCCCAGCGCCGAGGCGAAGAACGGCGAGGCGCCGCCGCGGCCGTCGGCGCTGACCATCAGCACCGGGCGCGGCTCCGGGCGCTTGACCACCAGGTAGCGCGTGTCGTCCACCGCCAGGTCGTCGCCGGGCGTCAGTTCGGCGGTGACGCGGTTGCCCCCGGCCGCCAGTTCCAGTCCTTCGAAGGTCACCTGCGCCGTTTCGCCGGGCCCCACCGAAACCAGCCGTTCGCCCGCCAGGGCGCCATTGAGCCTGAGCGTCACGGTCCGTTCCGCCGCCTCGTCCGCGTAGCTTCGAACGCCGGCGACGAAGTCGCCCGACACCGGCGACCAGGCCAGCCCGTCCACGCTCAGATTGCTCTCCGCCGCGGCCGACACGTCGTGGAGGACCAGCTCCAGCGGCGTGCGCGGGGCGAGGTCCGCGAACCGGGGCGGCAGGGCGCTCTGCTGGGCGTCGGTGACCAGGTGGACGGTGACCGGCAGTTCGGCGCCCCTCGCGAGGCTGTCCACCGAGCGCATCAACTGACCGTAGTCCAGGGCGAAGGGCCCGGGGTTCAGCGTGGCCACGCCCCGGCGAACGGCGTCACGGTCCAGGGTGGGTTCCTCGATAACCTCCACGATGCGCCCGGCCGCCACCAACTGCGCCGCGTCGCCGGCGCCGAGGTCCGCGATTACGGCGTCCGCGGCCGCCCCGGCGCGCTGCCAGCGCCCGCCGTGGCCCATGGAGGCCGAGAGGTCCATGACGACGACGTGCAGGCGGGCGGTCTCGGCCACCAGGTTCTGCACCGCGCCCTGCAGAGCGGGTCCCGCGAACGCCAGCGCCAGCAGCACCAGCACGCCGATGCGCAGCGCCAGCAGCAGCAGGTACTGCAGCTTCTTCGCCAGCACCCGGCGCGGCTCGCCGGGTTCCAGGAACATCGCGGAACTGAAGAGCTGCCGGTTGGGATTGGTGGACGAGAGCCGGTGCAGCCAGATCGGCACGCCGATGGCCAGGAGCCCGAGCAGGAATGCCGGCGCCAGAAAGGTCACCGCAGCCGCCTCTGCCGGAACAGCAGGTAGTCGCGCAGCGCGCCTTCCAGGGATTCGGAGATGTTCACCAGTTCATGGTCGATGCCGGCTCCCGCGGCGCATTCCTCCAGGTCCCCTATATGCTCGCCGATGCGCTCCCGGTAGCGCGACCGCATGAAGATGGGGGACACCTCCATCGCCTCGCCGGTTTCCATGTCCTCCAGCAGCGCCGACTCGCGCATCTGCGGTTGAAGCTCCTGGGGATCCAGCAACTGGAACAGCACCACGTCCTGGCCCTGGTAGGCCAGCGGCTGAACGCCCTTGATCATCGCCTCGGGCACGCAGTAGAAATCGGAAATCACCACCACCAGCCCCCGGCCCCGCTCGAACTGGCGGAAGGTCTCGAAGGGCACCCGCAGGTCCGTGCCCACGCCGGGTTCGGCCCGGTCGATGGCGTGCAGCACACCGCTCAGCTTGCCCACGCGGGAGGACGGCGGGCGGTGCTCGCGCACCTGCTCGTCGAAGACGATGAGGCCCACGGCGTCGTGCTGTTTCGAGGCGAGATAGGCCAGCGTGGCGGCCAGGAATTTCGCGTACTGCAGCTTGGTGACGGAGCCCGAGCCGTAGCCCATGGAGGCGCTGGCATCCAGCAGGATCACCAGCCGGGTGTTGGTCTCGCCCAGGTAGCGCTTGATGTAGGTGCGCTCGGTGCGGGCGTAGACGTTCCAGTCCACGAACCGCGGATCGTCGCCCTCCGCGTAGGCGCGGTACTCGGCGAACTCCTGGCTGAAGCCGAACAGCGGCGAGCGGTGCAGCCCGTTGAGGAACCCGTGCACCGCGGCCCGGGCCACCAGTTCCAGGTTGGACAGGCTCGCCAGCACCTCGGGCCTGAGCAGGTCGTAGGCCGCGCCCGGCGCGGTTGCGGTTACCGCAGCCAAGGTACGGCCTGCGTTTCGCTCACGTCTGCCACCGGCCGCCTCAGCCGGCCTTCGCGGCCGGCGCCTCGGCGCGCATGTAGTCCACGAGCTGCCGGAGCACGTCGTCCACCTCCACCTTGTCGGACTCGGCGAAGTAGTTGGTCAGCACGCGGTGGCGCATGACCGGCAGCGCCAGCGCGCAAATGTCGTCCCGGGTGACGTGGTAGCGGCCCGCCATCAGGGCCCGGGCCTTGGCGGCCAGGGTCAGGAACATGGTGGCGCGCACACTGGCGCCGTACTGCACGTAACGCTTGACCACGTCCGGCGCCGCGGGATCGGTGGGCCGGGTGGCCCGCACCAGTTCCACGGCGAACCGGCTTACCGATTCGGCCACCGGCACCTGCCGCACCAGGCTCTGGAACCGGATGATCTCCTCCGGACCGGTGCAGGCATCCACCGAGGGAATGTCCATGCGCGTGGTGTAGCGGTCCACCACCGCCAGTTCCTCGTCGTCGTCCAGGTAGTCCAGGATCACGTTGAACAGGAACCGGTCGAGCTGCGCCTCGGGCAACGGGTAGGTGCCCTCCAGTTCGATGGGGTTCTGGGTCGCCAGCACGAAGAACGGCGGGTCGATCTCGTGCAGGTCGCCGCGCACCGTCACCGTGAGTTCCTGCATGGCCTCCAGCAGCGCCGACTGGGTCTTGGGCGGCGTGCGGTTGATCTCGTCCGCCAGCAGCACGTTGGCGAAGATCGGCCCGGGCACGAACGTCCAGGTGCGGTGCCCGGTGGTGATGTCTTCCTCGATCACGTCGGTGCCGGTGACGTCCGTGGGCATCAGGTCCGGGGTGAACTGGATGCGCTTGAACTTCAGGCCCAGCGCGATGGCCAGCGTGCGCACCAGCAGCGTCTTGGCGGTGCCGGGCATGCCGGTGATGAGGCAGTGGCCGCCCACCAGCAGGGTCACCAGCAGATGGTCCACGACCTCCTCCTGGCCGATGATGACCCTGCCGACCTGCTCGCGAATGCCTGCAAGCGCGGTGTGGAAGGATTCGATCACGCTGCGGGCTTCTTCCGTATCCAGTGCATTGCTCAACGTACGATCTCCAATAGCAGTTGCTGCGCCTCACGGTAGTGGGGCGCGATTTCCAGAGCATACAACAGATGCTCCCGGGTCCCGGCTTGATCCTCAAGCTCCAAATGGGCCCTGGCGAGGCGGAAATGGGTGCCCGCCAGGTCATGGGGTTGCGTGGCCATCAGCGCCCGGTACTCGCGCAGGGCGCCCTCCGCCATGCCTTCGGCCAGCATCCAGTCGCCCAGCGTAGTGTGCACCTCCGCGTCCAGCGGCGTGACCATGATCAGGTCGTCGTAGACGGCGATGGCATCATCGGGGCGGCCGGCCTCGTGCAGCCAGGTGCCCAGCCGCCGCAGCGCGCCCGGCGAGTAGCCGCCGAGCCGCCAGTAGGTCTCCAGCGTGTCCATCGCCTCCGGGCGCCGGTCGAGTTCTTCCAGGGCCAGGGCCATGGGGATATAGGCGTCGTTGGCGTCGACGTAGTCGGGATACGCTGCTATGGCAGCCTCGGCGCGTTCCAGCACGGCCTCGAAGTCGCCCGCGTCCAGGGCTTCGTAGGTCGCGCGGGTGCGCTCGCGCCATTCTTCCAGCCCGTCCAGCGTGGTTCGAAACTCCGCCTCCAGGAAGTCCCTGAAGCCGCTGTCCAGGTCCTCCGGCGCAACGCCCAGGCCCTGGCGAATCGCCGCGACGGTACCGAGACCTTCGGCAAAGCCCGTCAGCATGTCCACCAGCCCCTGCTGGCCCCATTCCCGGGCGATGTACTGGCACAGCAGCCCGGCCTGGGTATAGGAAACGATCACCTGGCCTTCGTAGGTGGGGCGCATGAAGCCGCTGTCCAGCTCGGCGACGGGCAGGAAGCGGTCGTCGGCCATGGCTTCGAGTACGCGCACCGGAATGTGCCGCCCGGGCAGCGGACCGGTGCTCCATTCCTCGAACACCGAAACGCCCTCGCTGAACCAGCGCGGCACCAGGTTGCCGGTGGCTTCCAGGGTGAAGATGTGGGCAATCTCGTGCCACAGCGTGGTGCCCCAGTGGAACTCGCCCTCGCGGCTGCCGGAGGGGCTGTCCATGGCCACCAGGTAGCCGAACGCCACGCCCAGCAGGCCGATGCCGGGCAGGCCGAGGGTGCGCACGGCAAAGTCGTCGTGCTCGGGGTAGAGCTCTACCACCACGTCTTCCTTGAGCTCGAACTGGTAGCGCTCCGTGAAGGCCCGAACGCTGTCGGTGACGAGGTCGGTGACGTAGCTGTCGATGACGGACGCCTCGTCCTTGTGGAGACGCAGCAGCATTCCGGGCGGCGTGGTTGTTTCCGCGGAAACATCGGCTGTGATCTCGCCGGACACGGCGGTGGTTTCTCCCGACGCGGCTGGTGTTTCAGCGGAAACATCCATTGTTTCCTCCGGCCCGGTAGTTGTTTCCGCGGAAACATCGGCAGCCGTTTCCCCTTCCGCGCCGATCTCCGAATCCACATCCTCGCTGGCCTGCGGCGCGCCAACCTCCCGCTCCGGCAGCTCCCGCCTCAGGACCACGAAGTTGTCGAAACTGTCGATCAGCCGGAGCGTGTTGACGGTCTGGGCGCTGAACGGATCGCCCTGGTAGGCCCGCGCCAGGTGCGCCTGCGCCTCCTCGACGCGGTTCTGGCGCAGCAGGTTGACGCCCAGTTCCGCGTGGGCGGTCCAGAGGTCGGGCTGGATGCGTACCGCCTCGAAGAGCAGCTCGACGGCCTCCCGGTAACGCCGGTTGATGAGGTAGTAGTAGGCCGGCGTGGCGTAGATCTCCCCGTAGGAGGGGTTGTACGCCAGGGCCCGATCCGTCCACTCGCTGTCGGTGACGCCCTGGAGCACGTCCGCCGCGGCATAAAGCGCATAGACCTCCAGCGGCGGCAGGTCCTGCGCCTCGGCGATCTCCAGCGCCTCGTCCAGGTCGTCCCGGGCGGGCTCCACCGCGCCGAGCTCCAGGCTCATCCGGGCCGCGATCAGGTGCGCTTCCAGGTGCCGCCCGCCGCCGTCCAGGACCTCCTCCACGATGGTCCTGGCGCGGTCCTCGAAGCGGCCCAGGGCGACCGCCGCGATGCCCAGTCTGGCCGGCGTGTAGTCCTCGTTCAGGTCCAGCGCCTCGATGAACAGCCGGGCGGCCTCGTCCGCCTGGTGGGTCGCCAGGAACAGCCGTCCCCAGCGGTGCCGGACGGTAAAGGACTCGGGATCAATTTCCAGCGCGGTGCGGAAGAAGGCATTGGCGGCCTGCAGGTCGCCGAGCCGCCAGGCCGCTTCGGCGCGGACGACGGCATCGAGGCTCTCCGCGGAGACCCGCGTGTAACAGACCGCCGCCTCGGCCCGCTCGCCGCGGTGGTAAAGCTCGTCGCACGGCCGCAGAACGGCGTCCCGGTCAGGGTAGTAATCGAAGGGCTGTGCGCCGATGGACTGCGCCGAGGCGGTTGAAACGAGCGCCGCGGCCCCGGCCGCGACGACCGCCATCGCCGCAGCCTGCGACAAGCACCGCCCCCGCCTACTCTTCGCCGCGGGCATCGTCGATCCGCTGCTGGACCAGCGCCAACTCGAGCAACAGGGCCTGCAGTTCGTTCAGGTAGACATCGCTGTCCATCTCGTTGCGCCGGGTGCGCAGGGCCTGGATCTGGCCCTCCAGGTCATCGAGTTCCGCGAACATCCGTTCCAGTTCCTGGGTGAGCGCCACCCGGGCCGCCAGCCGTGCGGCGGTGAACGACTCCGCCGGTTCGCCCGTCAGTTGCGGGTGTTCGGTGGCCAGCGTGCCTTCGTTCTCGTAGCTCTCGGCCACCATCCGCTCGGTGTAGTCGAAGGCCTCCTGGGCGGTGATGATGCCGTTGCGGTTGGTGTCGGCGTTCTCGCTGGACAGCGCCGCCGTCCAGTGCTCGGCGAAGCGCGTGGCATTGCGCTCGCCGCCGCTGCGGGTGGCGGTGATCAGCGTGCGCCCTTCCCGCTCCCAGGACTCCAGCACCGCGCCGCTGGAACTGGTGGTGTTGACCACCAGCTGGCGGCCGGCGGGCACGGCGCCGAGCAGTTCGCCCAGTTCCTCGCCGTCGAGATCGCGGCCCGGCAGGTTGTACTTGTAGGCGTAGCCGTCGTAGGTGCCGTGGCCGACCAGGAAGACCGCCAGGGTATCGGCGGGCGTGACGGTGCCGGCCAGTCCCTGCAGCGCTTCGGTGAGCGCCTCACGGGTGGCGGCCTCGCCGTTCAGCAGCGTGACCCGGGCGTCGCCGCCCAGCGAGCGCGCCGCGGCATCGGCCAGGGTCTCGGTCTGCGCCAGGAACCGGTTGGCATAGGCGGGCTCGCCGCCCAGGCCGCCGACGATGAGGTAATACAACTCCGCCTGGGCCGCCGGCGCCAGCCACAGCGGCGTCAGCAGCAGCGCCAGCCGAAACGTCCTCACAGCCGCCCCCAGAACAGCCGCAGCACCCATTCGCCGGCCTTGAGCAACAGCAGCAGCAGGAAGACGAAGGGCATGTTCCACAGGTCCAGCAATTCCCGTTCGACGATGCCCGCCTCGGAGAACTGGATGGTCTCCGGCAGCTCGTCCAACTGCCCCAGGGTGAAGTAGCGGCCGCCGGTCATCGAGGCGAGGCGCTCCAGCAGCGGGCGGTTCTGCTGGATCTGGAAATGTTCGGAGATTCCGGTGGCGCGCCGTACCGAGTAATCGGCCCGGCCCAGGGTCTCCTCGCCCAGCTCGGCGCGGGCTTCGAAACGGTACAGCCCGGCGGCATCGGCGACCACCGTCGCCTCGTAGGCGCCCGGCTCGCCGGCCACCGGCTGCATGACCAGAGGCTCCGCGGCGGCGGGATCGCCGGCGATGGCGTCGCCCGATACCGACAACTCCACGCTGGCATCGCCGATGGGTTCGAAACCGCCGTCGCGGACCCGCGCCCGGAGCACCACCTCGTCCTCGTCCACGTAGTAGGGCCGCTCCGCGGTGAGCACCACCCGTTCCGGCGTGGCCGAGACCAGCGCGTGCAAGATTTGGCGCCAGAACGTCTCGTGCCGCTGGTCCTCGGACGGCAACTGCATCTGCCACCGCCAGGTGCCGCCGCTGGCGAGCACGTAGACCTGGCCGCGGCCGAACCGCTGGTGCACCAGCAGCGGCTGCGCCGTGCCCCGGACCTCGGCTTCCAGCAGGGTCACCGCGCCGGGCTTGACCGCGCCCACGTACTGGAAGTCGGCGATGTCCGGCATCCCCAGCCAGAGTTCGCTGTTGGTTTCGCGGTCCGCGTCCAGGCGGGTCACCAGGGACTCCTGGCCCTCGGCGGTCAGCTCGACCGGCACCGGCACGCGCATGAAGCTGGCGGCGTCCAGGTCCGGAAGCTGCACCGGCAGCACTTCGGCCACCACGCTGTTGCCCCAGCCGCCGTCGGCGAGGCCGCGCCGCCCGCCCAGCATCAGCAGGCTGCCGCCGCGCTCGCTGACGAAATCCCGGATGTTGTCCTGTTGTTCCTCGGTCAGCCCGGCCGCCGAGAAGCTGCCGATGACGAGCCCGTCGTACCGGAACAGCGTCTCGCGGTCCCCGGGGAAGCCGCCCTCCAGTTCGTCCGGGGAATCGATGCCCTGGCGGTAGAACTTGTTCGGCGTGGTCCGCAGGAGGCTTGCCAGGCGCACGGCCGCGTCCTCGTCCACCGCCCGGCGGATGAACTTGTACTCCCAGCGCGGCTCGCCTTCCACGTACAGGATCGAGCGCCGGGCCTCGGGCACGACCACCGTGCGGTACTGGGTATTGTTGGTGACGTTGCCCTCGCCGGGCAGCGGGTCCAGGCTGAAGCGCAGGTCCTTGACCCCGGCATCGCCCACGTCGAATTCCACCCAGCGGGTGGTGATCCCGGCGCCCGCGGGCAGGGTCACCATTTCGGAAGCCATGACCGCATCGCCGTCGTAGACCCGCAGCCGGGCCTCGCCCGGCTCGGCATAGCGGATGCTGACCTGGGCGCTGATCCTGGAGCCGGGCATGACCTGGTCCGAGACCGCCACGCTCTCGAGCTCGATATCCTCGGGTATGGACTCGCGGCCGACGCCGACCGCGTGCACCGGCACGCCGTAGCCCGCGATCTCCGCCAGGCGCGCGGCATCCAGTTCGCCCGAGTTGTCGGCGCCGTCGCTGATCAGCACCACCGCGCCCAGGGCCGAGGAACGCGCCTCCCTGAGCACGTCCACCAGCGCACTGCCGATGCGGGTGGCGTCGCCGGGGGCGGGCACGTCGTAGAGCCCGTCGATGGCTTCGGATGCGCCGGCGAAGGCGTACGGACGCACCTCGAACAGCTCGGCCAGGTCGTCCAGGGCGCCGTCCTCCAGTGCCGCCACGGCCTGCTGCAGGCGGGATTCCCCGTCCTCGCCATAGCTCATGCTGGCGGAGGTATCCAGCAGCAGCGCCACGGAATTTTCCTGGGCGCGCAGGGTCTGGGTGGACAGCGAGGGCCGCCACAGCAACGTCAGGACGACCGCCACCATGGCAACCTGGAACAGGCCGATCACGGCGAGCCGGGGCACCGAAAGCGTATCCCGCCGCCTGGACAGGCTGACCCCGATCGCCGCCGCCGCCGCGGCCACGCCTGCGGCGAGCAGCCAGACGGGCCAGCCGCTGGCAAGGACCAGTTCGCCGTTCTCGAAAACGGTCGGAGAATACTTGAAGAGAAACTCAAACACGATGATCCGATTCAGCCGGGGAGTGCCGATTTGCAGCCGCCGATGATAGCACTACGGACGGCGGCCGCAGCGGCGGCCGCTCACACTGCCGTGATAGAGTAGCCGCCATATGCAGACCCTGGTTCACCACGCCAAACTGCTCCTTGCATGCGCCGCCGCCGCGCTGCCGCTGGCCGTTCCTGCCCAGCATCTCCCGTCCGCGCAGCAGTCCCCGCTTTTGACCGAGTCGCCCATCGCGGAGTTCCAGTTTTCGCGGCTCATCTACCCCAGCGGCTACGGCTGGGGCCGCGGCTCGGCGCTGGTGGACTGGCCCGACGCCGAGTACCACTTCATGCAGGGCCTCACCCGCCTCACCCGTGTCGACGGCGCCATCGTCAGCCGCTACGACGGCAACGGCGGCCGCATGGTGAGCCTCAGGGACGACGCGCTGTTCGACTACCCCTGGCTCTACGCCGTGGAGGTGGGCGACTGGTACCTGGACGAGTTCGAGGCCGCGCGGCTGCGGGAGTACCTGCTCCGAGGCGGTTTCCTCATGGTGGACGACTTTCACGGCAGCCGCGGCTGGTTCGGTTTCAACGAGTCCCTCAAGCGGGTCTTCCCGGACCGCCCCTGGGTCGAGATCCCCGAAAGCGACGAAGTCATGCACGTGCTGTACGACCTGGACAAGAGCACGCAGATCCCCGGGGTTCGCGCCCTGTACAGCGGGCGAACCTGGGAAGAAGACGGCTTCAATCCCCACTGGCGGGGCATCTACGACGACAAGGGACGACTGCTCGTCGCCATCAACTTCAACATGGACCTGGGCGATGCCTGGGAGCATGCCGACACCCCGGGCTATCCCGAGCCCATGACGGCGATGGCCTACCGCTTCGCCGTCAACTACGTGATCTACGCGATGACGCACTGAAGGCCGGGGAACGGCGTCTGCCTGCGGGAATGCGCCTTGCGCGGGAATGCGCGCGGGGGGGCTAGCCGCCCATGCCCATGCCGCCCATGCCCTGGGGCCGGTTGTTGAACTCTTCCTCGGAAACGCTGCCGTTGCCGTCGGCGTCCCAGGCGGTCATGAGGGCATCCGCCGCAATGAATCCACCCTGAACGGGAGGCGCTGCGGCCAGTTCCTCGGCGGAGATCGCGCCATCGGAGTCGGTGTCCAGACCGGCGAATGTCAGCGGGGCCATGCCCTGCGACAGCGCGAATTGCGCGGCGAACGCCAGAAGCAATGCCGTGGGGGCGAGTATGAGTTTCTTCACTGTGGTTGTCTCCCTGGTAAGAATCCAGTTGTCATTGGTTGGCCGACGGGGTCGGCAGTGGACAGACTATGGCCGCGCAGGAAGCCGTGCAATGCCTCTTGGGTATTCTTGACATAGAAAGCCGGCGCACACTGACGCGGCCCCGACAGGGTGAACGGCTCGCAGAACTTCGCCCGAACGACCACGGTCACCGAAAGAAGCTACGGCTCCGGCGCCAGCCTCGCCACGCTCCACGCCAGCACCAGCGACAGCACCGTGCAGATGGCGCCGCCGATCACCACGGTGATGCCCAGGCCGTGCACGTCGGCGATGGCGCCGATGATCACGCTGCCCAGCGCCGGCGCGGAAAAGGCCACCGCGGCCCAGAGGCTGAGCACCCGGCCGCGCATGGTTTCGGCGACGATGGTCTGGATACGCGCCTGGGAGCCCACGCCCACCAGCGTCAGCGAGAATCCGAGCACGGCCACCAGGCCGATGCCCAGCACGTAGCTGGACGTCGCGCCGAGCAGCGTCATGATGATGCCGGTGGCCACGGTGCCGAACACCGTGGACCACAGCAGCCTGTCGCCGGAACCGATGACCGTCAGGTAGAATCCGGCCACCACGGCGCCGGCGCCCGAGACCGAGGTCAGCGTGGCCAGGGTGCTGCTGCCGCCGCCGAAGATGCTGCCCGCGAACGCCGGCAGCATGACGATGACGGCGCGCCCGAACAGCGCCGACAGCGCCACGATGATGAGTTGCTGGCGGATGTCCACGTGGGTGACCGTGTAGTCGATGCCGTCCTTCAACTCCGCGAAGAAGTGGCTCTGCTCGCCTCCGGAGCGGGCCCTGCGCAGCTTCACCAGCAGCAGCGCCAGCAGCATCGCGAGATAGGTCACGGCGTTGATGGCGAACGCCGACGCCAGCCCCGCCGTGGCGATGGCCACGCCCGCGATCGCCGGGCCGAGGAAGCGCGACACGTTGAAGACGATGGACTGCGCTGCCACCGCGGGCGCCAGCAGGTCGTCCGGCACGAGGCTCGGGATCAGCGACATCCGCACCGGCTGGAACGCGCTGCTGACGATGCCCAGGCACATGGTGATGGCGAACAGCAGGTAGATGTCGATGACCTGAAGCAGCACCAGCACGAACAGCAGCGCCGCCAGCAGGCCGTTGAGCACGTTGGCCGCGAAGGCCACGGTCTTGCGGTGCCAGCGGTCGGCGAGCACGCCGAACAGCGGTCCGAAGAACATGATGGGCAGGAATTCCGAGAGCGCGATGATTCCGAGCCAGGTCTCCGATTCGGTCAGCTCCCAGGCCAGCCAGCCGATGGCGACCCGCTGGATCCACAGGCCGTGCAGCGAGAAGGTGCTGCCCACCATGTAGATGGAGAAGTTGCGGTTGCGCAGGACGGGGGCGAACATCAGCCGGTCCCCACGAGAGCGCGCACTTCGGCGAGCCGTTCGGGCGTGCCGACGTCGCGCCACAGGCCGCCGTACACCTGGCCCAGCAGCGCACCCCGGCGCACGGCGGGGTGCAGCACGTCGCGCAGCGGCCGGATCCCGGGCGCGAGGCCGCGGAACAGCGCCGGGTGCAGCACGGCGATGCCGCTGAACGTGTAGCGCGGCGGCGTGGCCGAGAGCCGCCCGTCCGGCGTCAGGCCGAAGTCGCCTTCAGGATGGTGGGGCGGGTTGGGCACGAGAACCAGGTGGCCGGTTGCGTCGGAGCCGCGGCCGAGCCGGGCGCCGGCCGCCCTCAGCGCCGCGAAATCACAGTCCGTCACCACATCCGTGCTCACCGCGAGGAACGCCTCGTCCCCAAGCAGCGGCAGCGCCTGCACGATGCCGCCGGCAGTCTCCAGCGGCGGTTCCCCCTCCTCGCTGTAGGCCACGGCCTGGCCCCAGGGGGTCGCCTCCCCGACAGCGGAACGGATCTGCCCGCCCCGGTACGAAAGATTGATGACGATTTCGCCGAAGCCTGCGGCCGCGAGCCTCCGCAGGTGGCGCTCAATCAGCGTTTCCGGGCCCAGCGACAGCAGCGGCTTGGGCAAATCCGCGGTGAGCGGCCCCATCCGCTCGCCGCGTCCGGCGGCCAGCAGCATGGCCTTCATCGGCCCCTCCGGGGGCGCGGAAAGCTGCACGCACCCCTCCGGGCGCGTGCATCGGGCACTCGCAGATTTCTGTCCAATTCATTGAAGCGATAAAATGAGTGTTACATTGTAGCTGTCTTTGTCCCGCTGACGCCTTTGCGAACATTGCTTGCCACCTTCGTTGCGGCGGCGCTTGCCGGGGCCATCCCGTCCCCCGCCGCCGCGCAGCAACTCTGCTTTGCCGGGGCGACGGACGTTCCCGCCGTCGATATCCCGATCCCGGAGCCGGCGCTCACGGAAGACGGCGAGGAGCGGCTGACGATCACCGCCGGGCAGATCAACCTGGTGGACGAGAACCGGGTGGAGTTCGACGGCGGGCTGGCGTTCCGGTACGGGCAGCGCAGCATCTCCGCGGAGCGCGCCAGCTTCGACCTGCAGACCGAGACCGCGGAGGTCAACGGCACCGTCGCCTACCGGGACCCGCAGGTCACGATCTACGGCGAGGACGCCTCGGTGGATACCCGCGGGCGGACCGTCACGTTTCGCGGCGGCGGCTTCGAACTGCCGCTGCGGGGCGCGCAGGGCTCCGCCGAAGCCATCCGCATACGGGGCGACAACACCATCGGCCTGCAGGGGGTCAACTTCACCACCTGCGTGACCGACCCGCCGGACTGGGAACTGCTGGCCCGGGAACTGGAGATGGACGTGGACAGCGGCTTCGGCACCGCGCGCGGCTTCCGGCTCATGTTCAAGGGCCTCCCGGTCATGGGTTCGCCCTGGGTGACCTTTCCCCTGGACGACCGCCGCAAGAGCGGCGTGCTCACGCCGAGCTTCTCCAACCGCGACCGGACCGGCGTGGATATCTCCCTGCCCGTCTACCTGAACCTGGCCCCCAACTACGACCTGACCCTCACCACGCGCTACATGCGCGAACGCGGCGCCCAGGCCAACACCGAGTTCCGCTACCTGCTCCCCCGCACAGAGGGCCAGGTTCGATTCGAATACCTTCCTGAGGATGCCAGGCTGGGCATCTCGCGCCAGTATTTCAGTTACCGCAACGACACCGACCTGGGGGAGTCCTGGCAGCTCATTGCGGACCTGCAGGAAATCTCCGATCCGTTCTACTTCGAGGACATGCGCAACAGCCTGAGCGTGGCCAGCCAGACCCATCTCAACCGGGCGGTCGAATTGAGCTACCGGGCGCGGCGCTGGTCGTTTCTGGCCCGGGCGCAGGATGTCCAGACCATCGATCCGTTCATCGGCCCGGGACTCGAACCCTACCGGCGCCTGCCGCAGTTCCTCATGTCGGGCAACTGGCGCCGCAACGTGTTTCGCCTGAATTCGCGCAACGAACTGGTGCAGTTCGACCGTCACATCGGCGTGACCGGCTGGCGGCTCGACCTGGAGGAGGAGTTGAACCTCGACTTCAGGCGCCCCGGCATGTTCCTGACCCCCTCCCTGGCCCTGCGGCAGACGAACTACTGGCTGGACGAGGACAGCGTGGAACGCTTCGGCTTCGGCGGCGTCCGGGAGACGGAGATCTCGCGCACGCTGCCCGTGGCCAGCCTCGACGCCGGCCTGACGTTCGAGCGCACCGCGCCCGGGCGCGGCTGGGTGCAGACCATCGAGCCGCGGGCGCTGTACGTACACGTTCCGTTCGAGGAGCAGTCCCACCTGCCGGTGTTCGATACGGTGGAACCGACGTTCAACTTCGTGCAGCTGTTCCGCACCTACCGCTACCTGGGCACCGACCGGATCGCGGACACGGATCAGCTCAGCGTCGGCGTGACGACCCGGCTGATCGACCTCGAGACCGGCCGCGAACGGCTCGCCGGCACCCTGGGCCAGACCCGTTACCTGAGCCCCCAGCGTGTGACCCTGCACCAGAAGTCCCTTGCGCTGGCCAGCGGCTCGGACTACATCGCCGAGGTGGTCATGAGCCTGCAGGCGTCCTGGCGCCTGGGCCTGGACTACCAGTGGGACACCGAAGCCGCCGAGACCTCGCGCACCGAGGCGCGGTTCGAATACCGGCCCAACCAGGACCGGATGCTGGGATTCTCCTACCGCTACCAGGAGAACGTGCTGGAACAGGGCGACTTCTCCATTGCATGGCCGATCGGCGACGCCTGGAAGATCATCGGCCGAGTCAATTACTCCTTCCTGGACGAGAAGCCGCTGGAGCGCTTCATCGGCTGGGAGTACGTGTCGTGCTGCTGGCGCATGCAAGTCTACAGCCGCGACTTCATCAGCCGGCGCACCGGCGAATCGGACCGCTCGCTGAATGTGCAGTTCCTGCTGAGGGGCTTCACGGACCCCGGAGAGTCTGCCGAGTCGCTGCTGGAGCGTGGTATTCTTGGCTACCGTCGATTCGACGATCTGCCCTGATGAACATGACCATCGCGACCACCAAACGAACCCTGACGATCGCATTGGCAGCGGCCCTCGCGGCGGCGTTGCCGGCGCCCCGGGACGCCGCAGCGCAGACCCGCGAACTCGGCGGATCCGGCGAACTGCTGGACGGCATCGCCGCGCTGGTGGAGGAAGGCGTCGTCCTCAGGAGCGAATTCGATCAGCGGGTCGCCGTGGTGACGGACAACCTGATGCGCTCCCAGGCGCAGTTGCCTCCCGAGCAGCGCGGCAACCTGCCGCCGCTGTCGGTCATCGAGGAACAGGTGCTGGAGCAGCTGATCCTCGAGCAGATCCAGCTTCAGCGCGCCGAGCGCTTCGGGATCATCGTGGGCGACGAGATGCTCAACCAGGCCATCGGCTCCATCGCCCAGGGCGTGGGACTGACGCTGGACCAGTTTCCCCAGGCGCTGGCGGTCGAGGGCATCGACTACGCGCAGTACCGGGAGGAGACCCGGCAGACGCTGGTCCTGGAGCAGCTCAGGCAGCGCGAGGTGGGCGCTTCCATCATCGTGGCGCCGCGGGACATGGAGATGTGCCTCTCCCAGAGCAATACCGACCAGTACCTGAACCAGGAATACAATACCTCGCACCTGCTGATCGGCATCTCCTCCACGGCGACCCGGGACGAGATCGAGCAGGCGCGGGCGCAGGTCGGGGACATCCTGCAGCGGCTGGATGCCGGGGAGAATTTCTCCGACCTGGCCATCACCTATTCGGACGGACAGAACGCGCTGGAGGGCGGCTCGCTGGGGTGGCGCCGGGGCATCGAGCTGCCGAGCCTGTTCGCCGACCTCATCCCGAACATGCAGCCGGGCGATCATTCCCCGCCGATCCAGAGCGGCAGCGGTTTCCACATCATCCGTCTCAACGAGGTGCGCGGCGTGCAGCCGGTGCTGCAGGACCAGATGAGGATCCGCCACATCCTGCTGCGGCCCAACGAGGTCATGGACGCGCCGGCGGTGCGCCAGCGGCTCACGGGCCTGCGCGACGACATCCTGGCGGGCGACGACTTTGCCGCCGTCGCCCGGGGCGTGTCCGAAGATCCGGTTTCCGCGGCCGACGGCGGCGATCTGGGGTGGACGCCACGGGGCGTCTTCGTACCGGAATTCGAGCAGGTGATCGACACCCTGGAGATGGGCCAGCTCAGCCTGCCCTTCGAGACCCGCTACGGCTGGCACATCGCCGAGCTGCTGGAAACCCGCACCCACGACACCACCGAGGAACTGCGCGAGCAGCAGTGCGTGGAACAGATCCGCGCCGGCAAGATGGAAGAAGAACAACAACTCTGGTTGCGCCGCCTCAGAGATGAGGCATTTGTCGAAGTCCGCCTCTAGGGGCCTGCGCCGCAACGCGGGGCGCCCGGCACCAGCCGCCAATCCGCTGCCCACCCTCGCCGTCACCACCGGAGAGCCCGCGGGCATCGGTCCGGACATCTGCGCCATGCTCGCGATGCGGAGTGTGGCGGGGGGCGCCCCCGGGGGAGCAGATTCGGCCGTGGCCGATGCGGCGGGAGCGGTCTCGGCGGCGGGCGACCCTGTAGGGCGGCTGATCTTTCTGGGTGACCCCGACGTTATTGCGGAACGTATTCGGAATCTGGGCTTGCCCGTTGCAGTGGAGACACTGAGCGATCCGGCCGCCACCCGGCCCCATCGGCCGGGTGTAATGCAGGTGTTGGGGGTGAATGCGGCAAGGCCCGTGCGGGCGGGGCGGCTGGATGCCGGCAATGCGCGCTACGTGCTGGACCTCCTGGACCGCGGCGTGCAGCTTTGCACCGATCTCGACCGCTGCGCCCTGGTCACCGCCCCCGTGCAGAAAAGTACGATCCACTCGGCCGGATTCCCCTTCACCGGCCACACCGAGTGGCTCGCCGCGCGCACCGGCGCCGGCTGTCCCGTGATGATGCTGGCGTCGCCGGACCTGCGTGTCGCGCTGGTCACGACGCACCTGCCCCTGAGCGGGGTGGCCGGCGAGATTACGGCGGAACGGCTGGAGGCGACCATCACCGTGCTGCATGAGGACCTGCGGTCGCGATTCGGCATCGACTCGCCGCGCATCATGGTGCTGGGGCTCAATCCCCATGCGGGCGAGGATGGGGTACTGGGGCGGGAGGAAATCGAGATCGTGGAGCCCTTGCTGCGCTCGCTGGCCCGGCGGGGGCTGGCGGTGAGCGGTCCGGTCCCGGCGGATACGGCGTTTACGCCCCGGCGGCTGCGCTGCTGCGATGCGGTGCTGGCCATGTACCACGACCAGGGGCTGCCGGTGATCAAGGCGCTGTCGTTCGGCGAGACGGTGAATGTGACCCTTGGGCTGCCGATCGTGCGCACCTCGGTGGATCACGGCACGGCACTGGATCTGGCAGGGTCCGGGGAGGCGGACCCGGAGAGTCTGTATCACGCCGCGGAGTTGGCGTTGAGTTTGGTGGCCGGGTGAGGTGCGTGTGGGCGGATGCCGATGCAGGGCTGATGCAGGTGCGGCGATGATGCGGGTACGATGGTGATGCGAGTGTGGCGCTCACGCGAGTGCGATGGTGACGCGGGTGCGGCGTTGACGCGGGTACCGCGCTGATGTCCCTGCGGCCGCGAAAGAGGCTGGGGCAGCACTTTCTCCACGATCCGGCCGTCATCGCCAGGCTGGTGAGGACCATCGCGCCGGCGGCCGATGATTGCATGGTGGAGGTCGGCGGCGGCCGGGGGGCGCTGACGCGGCCGTTGCTGGAAACGGTGAGGCGCCTGCACGTGGTGGAACTCGATACCCGGCTGGCGGAGAAACTCGAGAGCGGCGTTGCGCGGCCCGAGCAGCTCATCCTGCACCGGGCCGATGCGCTGAAGTTCGATTTCGCGTCGCTGGCCGCGAAGCCGGGGACGTTGCGCGTGGTGGGCAACCTCCCCTACAACATCTCCACGCCCCTGCTGTTCCACCTCCTGGAACAGCGCGCGGCGATCCGGGACATGCACCTGATGCTGCAGCGGGAAGTGGCCGAGCGAATCGCCGCCGGACCCGGAAGCAAGGTTTATGGGCGGCTGACGGTCATGCTGGCGCCGTGGATGGAGGTCCGCACCTGTTTCCACGTGGGTCCCGGCGCCTTTGCGCCGCCGCCCAGGGTGCGCTCGACCATGGTGCAGATGGTGCCGCGCGCGTCGCCGCTGTTCGCGATGAAGGACCCGGACCGGTTCGCGAAGCTGGTGGCGCGGGTGTTCTCCATGCGCCGCAAGACCCTGGCAAGGTCGCTGCGCCCGTGGTTGACGCGGCAGGAGATCGCCGAGGCGGGCGTGGATCCGCTGGCGCGTCCGGAGCAATTGCCGCCGGAAGCGTTCGAACGCCTGGTTCGGGCACGGCGGGCAGGAGCCGGACCGTGACCACCTGGGCCATCGGCGACATCCAGGGCTGCGCGCTGAGTTTCGACGCGCTGCTTGAGGCCATCGCCTTCGACCCGGCGGCGGATCGGCTGTGGCTGGCCGGCGACCTGGTAAACCGGGGTCCCGACTCGCTCGGCGTGCTGCGCAGGGTGATGGCGCTGGGGGACCGCGCGGTGGTCGTGCTGGGTAATCATGACCTGCACCTGCTCGCCATCGTGGCCGGGGTGCGGCCGCCATTGGAGGGCGATACGTTCGAGGAGATTCTCGCGGCGCCGGACCTGGACCGGATTGTGGACTGGCTGCGGCACCAGGCGCTGCTGCATTACGAGGAGGCCATCGACACTGCAATGGTTCACGCCGGCCTGCCGCCGGGGTGGTCGCTGGTGGAGTGCCAGGTGCGCGCCGGGGAGGTGACCGACGCGCTGGCGGGAACGGGTTGGCGGGATGCGCTGCAGTCGCTGTACGGCAACGAGCCGAGCATCTGGTCGACCGGGCTTGACCCTGCCGACCGGCGCCGTTTCACCATCAACGCGCTGACCCGCATGCGCTTCGTCGACGCGGCCGGCCGGCTCGACTTCCGGTACAACGGACCGCCGGGGTCGCAACCGCGGGAATTGAGTCCATGGTACGAGATGTGCAATGTGGGCAATGTCCACGTGGTGTTCGGGCACTGGGCGTCGCTCGGGCTCACGCACCTGCCCCGCTTCACCTGTATGGACACCGGCTGCGTCTGGGGCCGATCCCTGACCGCGCTGCCGGTCGACCCGTTGGGAAAACCGGTCGCGGTCGAGTGCAGGGAAGAAGCGCTGCCCTGAAGTGGAACCGCCGCTCTTCGTCACGAATCCGTCTGCTAAACTGTCGGCAACCCCCTCGCCGACGCCAAATGTGGACGATTCAGCCAGAAATGCCGCTCGTAACGCCGTTTTTTGCGGAGGAGAATGGCATTCTCCCAGCAATGAAGGCGAAAGACGATGCCATCCGCTGAATTCGACACCCTGGCCACGACCAGGGACCTGCGGGCCGCCGGAATCGAGGCAGCCCACGCCGAGGCGATCGTGAACGCCGCGAGCCGCGCGACGGACGGGCTGCTCACCGAAAGCCGGTTCGAAGCGGCGATGGCCGGGCAGACCGCCTACCTGGACAAACGCCTGGCCGAACAGACCGCCTACCTGGAAAAAAGCCTGGCCGAGCAGCGCGCGAGCCTGGAAACGGGCCTGGCCGAGCAGCGCGCCTACCTGGAAAAGCGCTTGGGCGAGCAAACCGCCTACCTGGAAAAAAGCCTGGGCGAACAAACCGTCGCGTTGGCAGAGCAGCGCGCGAGCCTGGAAACGGGCTTGGCCGAGCAACGCGCGAGCCTGGAAAAAAGCCTGGGCGCGCAAACCGCCGCGTTGGCAGAGCAGCGAGCCTACATGGAAAAAAGCCTGGGCGAGCAAACCGCCGCGATTGCCGAGCAGAAGAGCGAAATCTATCGCTACCTGTGGCTTCACGGGAGCATGATCATCCTGGTTCTGAGCTCGCTGTACGCGCTGGTGGAAAGCTGGTTGCGCACGTAACTCCGGCGCTCAACTGCTCCCTCAGACCGACACCTTCGCAGGTATGTGCGCATGCGACTCGTAGCCGACGAGTTCGAAATCCTCGTAGCGGTAGTCGAACAATGACGCCGGGCGCCGCCCGATCCTGAGCCGCGGCAGCGGCAGCGGCGTGCGGGCAAGCTGCAGGTCGGCCTGCTCCAGGTGGTTCCGGTACAGGTGGCAGTCGCCGCCGGTCCAGACGAATTCTCCGGGCTCAAGGTCCGTCTGCTGCGCCACCATGCAGGTCAGCAGCGCGTATGAGGCAATGTTGAACGGCACGCCCAGGAAGACATCGCAACTCCGCTGGTAAAGCTGGCAGGACAACCGGCCCCCGGCCACGTAGAACTGAAACATCAAGTGACAGGGCGGCAGCGCCATGTTGGCCAGTTCGCCGACGTTCCAGGCGCTGACGATAATCCGGCGCGAGTCCGGGTTGGTGCGAATCTGCTCGACCGCCTCGCCGATCTGGTCCACCGTCCCGCCCCGGGCCGTGGCCCACCCCCGCCACTGGGCGCCGTAGACCGGTCCCAGGTCGCCCGATTCATCCGCCCACTCGTCCCAGATCCGGACGCCGTTCTCGTTGAGGTACGCGATGTTCGTGTCGCCGTTCAGGAACCAGAGCAGTTCATGGATGATGGAGCGCAGGTGCAGCTTCTTGGTGGTGAGCACCGGGAATCCCTCGCCCAGATCGCAGCGAAGCTGGTGACCGAAGATGCTCAGCGTGCCCGTACCCGTACGGTCGTCCTTGCGAACGCCCTTTTCGCGGATCGTCCTGAGCAAATCCAGGTATTGCTTCATGCCGGCGCCCGTTGCGGGAATCCCGTCATGCCGTCCCGGACCGCCGCGTCACGCGGACGCGGCCCGCGGGCTCCGCAAACCGGTTGATCCGATACGCCATCACGGCCATGGCCCCGCCCGCCACGATCATCGGCGCCGACAGCACCTGCCCCATGGTGAGCCAGTCGAACGCCAGGTAGCCGCCGGCGGCCGGGTTCAGGTGCACGTCGGGCAGGCGCACGAACTCCACGGCGACGCGGAACACACCGTAGAAGAACAGGAATGACCCGCAAACGGCCATCATCGGCCGCGGCTTGCGGGAGAACCACCACAGGATCCCGAACAGCACGAGGCCCTCGAGGAACGCCTCGTAAAGCTGACTCGCATGCCGCGGAACGCCGTTCACCCACACCGCGTAGAACGCGTCCGGACTCACCGGCGCACCCCAGAGCTCGCCGTTGATGAAGTTGCCCAACCGTCCCAGCCCCAGCCCCGGCGCCACCCAGGGCGCCTGGAAATCGGCCACCGCCATCACCGGCTGCCCGATCTTGCGGGCATAGAGCACCAGCGCCACGATGACGCCGATGAGCCCGCCGTGGAACGACATGCCGCCCTCCCAGACGCGGAACACCGACAGCGGATTCTCCAGCAACCCGGCGAACCCGTAGAACACCATGTAACCGAGCCGCCCGCCCAGGATCAGGCCCACCGCCACATAAAAGACCAGGTCCGAGACCTGCAACTGCGTGACGGGACTGTCGGCCCGGCGCGCCCGCGAGCGCATCCCGAGCCAGGCCAGCACGAACCCGAACAGGTACATCAGCCCATACCAGCGCACCTGAAGCGGTCCGACGGCGAACGCGACGGGATCGAATTGCGGGTATTCAAACACGGGCCTTGAGTGTAATCCCCGCGGCGCGCCGGGGATAGGGCCGGAAGCGGGGCTGCCGCGTACCGATCGGCCGCCATGAGTCGAATCGGCAGTGAACTGGCGGCTCATTGCGCACCAGCCGGGGGAGCGCCGGCGCCGGCCACTGCTGCTATAGTCCGCCGATGCCCAACGAACTCGCCAACGAAACCAGCCCGTACCTGCTGCAGCACGCCGACAACCCGGTGGACTGGCTGCCCTGGAACGACGCGTCGCTGACCCTGGCGCGGGACCGGAACAAGCCGATCCTGCTGTCCATCGGATATTCCGCCTGCCACTGGTGCCACGTCATGGCCCACGAGTCCTTCGAGGACGAGGCCACCGCGCGGCTGATGAACCGGCTCTACGTCAACATCAAGGTGGACCGCGAAGAGCGCCCGGACATCGACAAGATCTACCAGACTGCGCATCAACTGGCCACGCGATCGGCGGGTGGCTGGCCGCTGACGGTGTTCCTCACCCCGGAGCAACTGCCGATCCTCACCGGCACGTACTTTTCCCGCGACGTCTTCCAGCAGGTGCTTGCCCGGGTCGAGAGCTTCTACCGCGGCAACCGGGAGCAGGCCCTCGCCCGGGGCGACGCGCTGCGCACGGCGCTGAACAGCATCAATGTCGCGGGCGACGGCACGGCAGAGCTTGACCCGGGCCCGCTCGAGGCCGCCAGGGAGCGGCTGGGACAGTCGTTCGATGACGAGTACGGCGGCTTCGGCGGCGCGCCCAAGTTCCCGCACCCGAACCATGTCGCCACGCTGCTGAGGGCCTGGCGGCGGACCGCCTCGCAACAGGAACGCGACGACCAGGCGTTGCACATGGCAACGATGACGCTCGCCCGGATGGCCCAGGGCGGCCTCTACGATCATCTCGCCGGCGGGTTCTTCCGCTACTCGGTGGACGAGCGCTGGGATATCCCTCATTTCGAGAAGATGCTCTACGACAACGCCGAGCTGCTGGCTGCGCTGGCCGACGCCCATGCCGCGACGGCCGACGGGTTTTTCGCCGGCATCGCCGCGGAAACCGCCGACTGGGTAATGAACGAGATGCAGGACCCCGAAGGCGGCTACTACGCCACCCTGGATGCCGATTCGGAGGGCGAGGAAGGCAAGTTCTACCTGTGGACGCAACTGCAGGTGCGCCGCGTGCTGGACAAGGACGAATACGCGGTTTTCGGACCTTTGTTCGGCCTGACCGGGCAACCCAACTTCGAGGGCCGGGAATGGCACCTGCAGATACGGAATCCCACCGGGGAGCTGGCGCCGGGCCTCTCCGCCGAATCGGCGCTGGACATGCTCGATTCGGCGCGGCGCAAGCTGCTGGCGGTCCGCGGCCGACGGGTTCGCCCCGGGCGGGACGAGAAAGTGCTGACGGGCTGGAACGGCCTGATGATCCGCGCCATGGCGCGCGCGGCGCGGCTGCTGGAGCAGGACGACCTGGCCGACTCGGCCACCCGCGCCGTGGACTTCCTCCGCGCGCACCTGTGGCGCGACGGCCGGCTGCTGGCCTGCTACAAGGACGGCCGCGCGCGCTTCCCCGCGTACCTGGACGACTACGCCTTCCTGGCCGACGGCCTCATCGAACTGCTCCAGGTCCGCTGGCGGTCCCGGGACCTGGCGCTGGCGTGCGAGCTGGCCGACGTGATGCTGGAGCGCTTCGCCGATCCCGGGGGCGGTTTCTTCTTCACCGCCGACGATCACGAGGCGCTGATCCACCGGCCCAGGCCGCTGGCGGACGAGGCCACGCCGTCAGGGAACGGGGTGGCGGTTCGGGTTCTGCTCTGCCTCGGAAGCCTGTTGGGCGAGACGCGATACCTCGAAGCGGCCCGCCGGGCGCTGGTGGCCGCCTGGCCCATGCTGGAGCGGTTCCCGGAGGCCCACGGCACACTGCTGCACAACCTGGAACTGGCCCTGGACGAGCCGGAGACGATCGTCATCCGCGGCCGGTCCATGGACGATATCGAGCAATGGAAACACCGCGTCGACGCAGGATTCAATCCACGCCGGCTGAGCTTCGGAATCCCCGCCGACGAGACCGACCTGCCCGGCGCACTCGCCGAGCGGACGCCGCGCGGCAACATCGTGGCCTACGTCTGCCACGGAACCCACTGCCTGGCGCCAGTGACAAAGCTCGAAGACCTCCCCTGAGAATGCGACGAATTCGATAACCGGCGGGACGTAAACCGGGCATTTCGCCCGAGAACTGCGGAGCTATTTCCCGTGCCGGCAGTCTAATGGATTAGAGTAGCGCGACACTGCCGGGGGCGGACGTCGAATGGCCATCAGTACGTTTGACCTTTTCAAGATCGGGATCGGTCCTTCCAGTTCCCATACTGTCGGGCCCATGCGGGCGGCGGCGCTGTTCGTCGGCAGTCTGCGCAGCGCCGGCGTGCTGGGGGACGTCGCGCGCATCAAGGCCGAGATGTACGGCTCGCTGGGCGCCACCGGGCGGGGCCACGGCACGCCGAAGGCGGTCATGCTGGGCCTGGAGGGCGAGCGGCCGCAGAGCGTCGATGTGGACGCGATTCCCGGGCGGATCGAGGCGATCCGCAAGGAGAGGCTCCTGCGGCTGAACGGCGATCACCCCGTCGCCTTCAACGAGAAGGAAGACCTGCTGCTGCATCGGCGCATGAGTCTGCCGCTGCACCCCAACGGCATGCGCTTCACGGCTTACGGTCACGAGCAACTCCTCACCCGCACCTACTACTCCGTCGGCGGCGGATTCGTGCTGGACGAGTCCGGCGCCGGCGTCGGCTCCATCGTCGAGGACGCCCGGCGCCTCACCTACCCGTTCACCACGGCGGCCGAACTGCTGGCCCACTGCGACACGTCCCGCCTCAGCATCTCCGGCGTCATGCTCGCCAACGAGAAGGCGTGGCGGCAGGAGGCGGAGACGCGCTACGGCCTGCTCCGGATCTGGGATGTCATGCAGGCGTGCGTCGAGCGCGGCTGCCGCAACGAGGGCGTCCTGCCCGGCGGGCTCAAGCTGCCGCGGCGCGCCCCCCGGCTCTACCAGCAGTTGCTGGCCAGGCCCGAGGCGTCGCTGTCGGACCCGCTTACGGCGCTCGACTGGGTCACGCTCTACGCGCTTGCCGTCAACGAGGAGAACGCCGCGGGCAGCCGGGTGGTGACCGCGCCCACCAACGGCGCGGCCGGCATCGTCCCGGCGGTGCTGCACTACTACGCCCGGTTCGTCCCCGGCGCCGACGCCGGCGGCGTGGTCCGCTTCCTGCTCACCGCCGCCGCCATCGGCGTGCTGTTCAAGGAGAACGCCTCCATCAGCGGCGCCGAGGTGGGCTGTCAGGGCGAGGTCGGTTCAGCCTGTTCCATGGCCGCGGGCGGGCTGGCCGAAGTGCTCGGCGGCACGCCGCAGCAGGTGGAGAACGCCGCCGAGATCGCCATGGAGCACAATCTCGGGCTGACCTGCGACCCGGTGGGCGGACTGGTGCAGGTGCCGTGCATCGAACGCAACGCCATGGCGTCCATCAAGGCCATCCACGCCGCGCGCCTGGCCCTGCGCGGCGACGGCCAGCACTTCGTCTCGCTGGACCAGGTCATCAAGACCCTGCGCGACACCGGCCGCGACATGAAGGACAAGTACAAGGAAACTTCCCGCGGCGGCCTGGCGGTGAACGTCATCGAGATCCCGGTCAGCGTGGTGGAGTGCTGAGCGTACGCGGGAAGAAAAGTGGCGTATCAGAGCAGTCTTACAAGAGCGGCCGTCAACGCTGCATTGGCGATCACGATGCCCACCGCCACCTTGAGCATGTCGGCCTTGATTTCGGCCCTTAACTCGGCGAGTTCAACTTTTGTCGCCAGGTTGGCGATGGCCAGTTCGGTCTTCGTCGCGAGATTATTGAGTTCGGCCTTCGTCGCCAGTTTGGAGACAGCGTTGGAGAGATCGGCCTTCGTCGCCAGTCTGGAGACGGCGCTGTCGAGTTCAACCTTCGTCGCCAGTTTGGAAACGGCGTTGTCGAGATCGGTCTTTGTTGCCAGTTCGCCAGCGGTTTTGCGTTGTATCGAAACGATCGCTTCGGCGTGCTTCGGCTCGATTCCGGCCGCCTCAAGATCGCGTGCCGCAGCCAGTGTGTCGAAAATCACCATGCCCATGCCGCCCGTCTGCGTGCTCGCCGCTCCCACTTGCATCGTCCCTTCATCGCCAAGCCATTCTTGACTCCCTAACCTACAGTGTCAACCGCGCCGGAACACCCCCCAGATCTGCGCCGATTGCATGGAAATGCGGTATGGCATAATCGCGGAATGCCAGAATCTTCAAGCGGTGCGTCCCGGCAGAAGTTGCCGCCACTGGAGTGTCTGCGGTACTTCGAGGCCGCCGCTCGGCTGGAGAGCTTTGTGAGGGCGGCAAGGGAAATCGGCGTGACCCCGGCGGCAGTCGCCTACCGGGTCAATGTGCTGGAGGAACACCTCGGACGGACGCTGTTCGAGCGCCACGGGCGCAGCGTGTCGCTGAACGCCCGCGGCAGCGCCTGCCTGCGCGACGTGCAGCGCGTGCTCGCCGACATCCGCGTGTTCAGCGAGATCTATGGATCCGGCCAGCCGCCGCGGCGGCTCAGCATCGCGGCGGTGGAGCCCATCGCCGAGCGGTGGCTGATGCCGAGGCTGGCGGACTTTGCGGCGCTGGAGCCGGAAATCGCCATCAGGATCGAGACAGACGTTGCGGGCACCGATCCGAAGGGCGCGGACGTGGACCTGTGGATCACCTACGCGGGCGAGGCCGGCGCGCCGCCCGCACCCGAGGCCCGGCACGAGACGCTGTTCGAGGAGACCCTGTTCCCCATGTGCAGCCCCGCGCTGATCGAGAAGCGCTCACCACCTTCCCGCGCCGCGGACCTGCATGGCTGGCCGCTGCTCTGCCACCTGGGAAGGCGCACGGACTGGCAGAACTGGTTTTCCGTCCATGAGACCATGGTCCCGGACCTGTCCCGCGCCTCCGGATTCAGCCTCTTCAGCATGGTGGTGCAGGCCGCCGTGGAGGGCATGGGCGTCGCCATCGGCAGCCCGTCCACCATGGAAAGGGAATTGCGGCAGGGGTCGCTGGTTGCGCTGTTCGACGCCGATACCGGCCCGCGCGTGACCTGCTGCCTGGTTTCCTCAAACGCTTCGCGCCACCGGACCGAGGTGCGGGCATTTCGCGACTGGATCGTCCTGGAGGGCACCGCGCAGCGCACCGAGCCTGCCGCCGACGCGCCCTGAAAGGCAAGTGACCACGAGTGCCGGCCGGGCCGCAAGACCCGCGCCGTTCAGTCAACGTGCATGGGTGTCAGCGCGCCGGCCGGGCCGAACGTCCCGCGCCGTTCAGGCGATACGCAGGGGTGTGAGGGTGCCGGCCATGCCGCGGTCGCATTCGTCCGCCCTGGCAATTCCATCCGCCGGCCGCGTGAGGTCGTCGTCTATCCGTGCGTTGTGGTAGCGCTTCAGCCAGTCGCAGGTGCCGGGCGTGCTCCAGGGCGGCGTACCGGCGAGCCCGGATTCGACGATTCGCTTGTGGTGTCCCAGGAACGCGGCGTACCGATCGAAGTCGTAGCCGAACTCGCCCAGTCCCGCCCGCAGGTAGTCGATGTAGTGCCCGCGCGATCCGTCCCCGCGCAGCATGCAGTCGACCAGGTCCATCTCGGCGCGCAGGAAATGGTCGGCCGTGCGCAGGGATTCGTCGGACCTCAACTGCCTGACGATTTCGTCCGCCACGGTTATGCGCGGGAAGGTAGCCTCGTTCGCCGCGACCTGCAGGCCGCCGATCACCACCGCGCCGCGGACGATCCGTTCGCCGGCCAGGCACTCGAGCTGAATGTGCAGCAGGTCCAGCAGTTCCAGGATCAGCGGAATACTGCCGGCGTTCGGGCCGATGGGCCTCGTCCGAACGATACTCGCGGCGCCGGGTCCGGAACCGCCGTCGTCAATGCACACCGGTTCGCCGACGCTGCCCTGCGTTTCACCGCCGTACCACTGCGTGAAGTGCCGGACCAGGCGGAACGTTTTCCTGGTCCTGTCGTCAGCGGCGTCTTCGATGCGTCGCGGCAGACCGGGAACGGCCAGGCAGCTGACCAGGCACTCCCTCTCCGGCGACTCGATTGGCAAGCCGCTCAACTCAACCCTCCATGGAAGGCAGACCGCTTCACACGCGCTTTTCGAAAACTTCTTGCATCCCGCAAGACTGTACATAAAAAAACGACCCTATTTCGTGAAGAAATCAGCTCGTTCGTAAAGACTCCGTGAATTCGACCGACCCGTCCCAATGCACGGTCAAGGCGCTGCGCGGCCGTTCATCGCCGGGAGAACAGCCGGGCGTCGAACCTTGCCCGCTCGTGAGAGCGCCTCACGCCAGCCCGAGTTCCGCAAGCGCATCGCGCCAATGCAGGCACAGGACACCGTTCATGCGCATCCGTGCCGGGTCCCGACTGATGCAAAGTGCGGCCGCGTTCGCGAAATCTCCGGTGAAACGGGCGAGACTGCGCACGTCCCGATCGTCGACGCGCGGCGACGACTTGATTTCGACGATCGCCTCCGGTTGGCCGGGGCGTTCGATCACCAGGTCGATTTCCGCTCCGGACCCGGTGCGCAGGTGGGAAAGCCGCCAGTCCGGACAACGGTATCGAGCCAGATGCGCGATCTGGGTGACGATAAAGTGCTCGAACGCCTTGCCGTATTCGTAGGTTCCGGCGTTTAGCGGAACCTGAAGCGTTCGGTCCAGCGAGCGCTTTACGCCGGGGTCGAAGAAATAGAACTTCGGATTGGCGCGCTGCTGCTTCCTGACGGAGCGGTGGTATGCGGGAAGGAGGAAGCCCACCAGCGTGTCTTCTAGGATGCTGAAATAGGATAAGACGGTCTTGGGATCCACGCCCACGTCCCGGGCAATGTTGGCGTAGTTCACGATCGTGCCGTTCGACTGCGCGGCAACCTCCAGAAACTGCCTGAACGGGTCGAGCCTCCTGACGATCTGTTCGGCCACGATTTCCTCTTTCAGGTAGGTCAACGCGTACGCGCGCAGGTACGCTTGCTTGTCGTCCTCTGCCCCAAGTGAGTAAATCCCCGGTAAAGTACCCCAGCGCAGGGCATCGTCCAGCTCGAAAGCGTCTCCGAGTTCCGGGGCCGTGAGCGGGTAGAGGTTGTAGACGAACGCCCTTCCCGCCAGGAGATTCGAAGCGCCGCGCCGGAGCTTCCTGCCGCTGGACCCGGTCAGCACGAAGCGCCTGCGGGTAGTCTCGATCAGCCGATGGGCCACGTCCAGAAGGCGTGGCGCACGCTGCACTTCGTCGATCAGGACCCACTCGATGTTGTCCGGCAGCGCTCGAACCTGATGCTCCAGGCGGTGGGGAGTCCGGCGATAGGTGTCCTCGATCTCCGGATCGAGCAGATCGATATACAGGGATTCGTCCGGGTCGAAGGCGCCCCGGATCCAGGTGGTCTTGCCCGTGCCGCGCGCGCCGAACAGGAAGAAGGAGTTGCCGCGGGTGGTCTGCAGAATACGGTCGAACATACGGAAAGCACTATTTCAAATATGGATCATACTCCATATATTACGCTGAAATACGGAGTATGTTCCATATTTGCGTGACAGATCGGGCTGCGGGAGGCATGCAGGCAAGCGTGATCGCGAAAGAAATCGCCAAAAGGACGGAAAACCGCTTCACACCCTCTATTCGACAACTTCTTGCATCCCGCAAGACTGTACATAAGAATACGACCCTATTTCGTAAAGAAATCGGCTCATTCGTAAAGACTCCGTGAATTCATCCGACTCGCCCCAAAGCACGATCAAGGCACTGCGCGAACGGCTTGCCCGGCTGACCGAGGCGAGCCTGCTCGTCAATGCGAGCCTCGATGTCGACGAGGTCCTGCGCCAGGTCGCGGAGAACGCCCGCGAGCTGACCGGGGCGCGGTATGCCCTCATCATCTCCATCGACGAGGCCGGACAGCCACGGGAATTCGTCTATTCCGGCCTCACCGGGGAGGACTTCCGGCAGATGCGCGCATGGCCCGACGGGCTGCGCCTGTTCGAGCATCTGCGCGGCCTGCAGGACCCCGTGCGCATCGACGACATTTCCGCCTACATCGACGACCTGGGCCTTGCGCCGCACCCCATTCCGGTAGAACCGTTGTACTGTACGGCCCTGGGCCACCGCGGCCGGCAGATCGGCTACTTCTACCTGGGCGGCAAGCAGGGCGGGCGGACATTCACCGACGAGGACGAGGAGATTCTCGTGGCGTTCGCCTCCCAGGCGGCCGTGGCGATCGCCAATGCGCGCACCTTCCGCAAGGAGCAGCGGGCGCGGGCGGACCTGGAAGCCCTGGTGGACACCTCACCGGTCGGCGTGGTGGTGTTCGACGGCAGGACCGGGCGGCCGGTGTCCGTCAATCGCGAGGCCAGGCGCATCGTGGAACGCCTGCGCGACCCGGGCCAGACCATCGAGCAGTTGCTCGAGGTGGTGACGAGCCGCCGGTCCGACGGCCTCGAAATCTCCTTCAGGGAATTCCCCGTGGCGCGCCAGCTCAGCAAGGACCAGGACACGCTGCGGGCCATGGAAATGGAATTCTCCGTCCCCGACGGGCGCAGCGTCGCCGCGCTGGTCAACGCCACGCCCATCTTTGCGGCGGACGGCTCCATCGAATCGGCGGTGGCCACCATGCAGGACCTGGGGCCGCTGCAGGAGATCGAGCGCCTGCGGGCGCAGTTCGTGGGGATGGTGAGCCAGGAACTGCGCGCGCCGCTGACCTCCATCAAGGGTTCGGCCGCCGCACTGCTGGACACGGCCGCTGCGCTGGACCCGGACGAGCGGCGCGAGTACGCCCGCATCATCGACGAGCAGGCCGACCGGATGCGCGAGCTGATCAGCGAACTGCTCGACGCCGGACGCATCGAAACGGGCACCCTTTCGGTGCGGCCGGAGTCCTGCGACGTCGGCGCGCTGGTGGAGCGGGCGCGGCAAACGTTCCTGCGGGGCGGCAGCCCGCACAGCGTGCTCGTGGATCTGCCGCCCGACCTGCCCCGGGTCATGGCCGAGCGCCGCCGCATCGTGCAGGTGCTGAACAACCTGTTCGCCAACGCCGCCCGCAACGCGCCGCCCTCCTCGCCCATCCGGGTCTCCGCCCTGCGCGACGGCGCCCACGTGGCGGTTTCGGTGACCGACGAGGGCCAGGGCGTGCCGCCGGAACGCCTGCCGCACCTGTTCCGGAAATACACCGGCACGGCAAAGGGCAAACTCGGGGGCGGGCTGGGCCTGGCCATCTGCAAGGGACTGGTGGAGGCGCACGGCGGGCGAATCTGGGCCGAGAGCGCCGGGCCACGCCAGGGCGCCCGCTTCACGTTCACGCTGCCGGCGGCCGGGGAAACGGCCGACAGTCCGGGGCAGCCATCGGCGCGGGGCGAGACGCGGAATCACGGCTCCGTGCTGATGGCGGGAGACGATCCCCCCACCCTGCGCTACGTTCGCGACGCGCTCGCCGAGGCCGGCTACCGCCCGGTGGTGACGGGCGACCACCGGGCGCTGGGCCAGCTCATCCGCACCGAGGCGCCCCGGCTGGTGCTGCTGGACCTGCTGGGCCCGGGCAGCGGCGGCATCGAACTGATCGGGCAGGTACCGGAGCTGTCCGAAGTGCCGGTGATCGTCCTGTCGGGCTACGGAGGGGACGAAACCATTGCGAAGGCGCTTGCAAGCGGCGCCGCCGACTACATCGCCAAGCCGTTCTCCGCCACGGAACTGACGGCGCGGATCGGGGCGGCGCTGCGCAAGCGGGCCGAACCGGAACCGTTCGTGCTGGGCGAGCTTGCCGTCCGCTACGACCAGCGCCGGGTCACCGTGGCCGGGCGGCCGGTGGACCTCACCGCCACCGAGTACGAACTGCTGCGCGTGCTCTCGCTGGGCGCCGGACGCGTCGTCACGTTCGATTCGCTGATCCGCCAGGTATGGCACGGGCGCAAGCACGGCAACCGGAAACTCGTGCGCGCCTTCATCCGCAGCCTGCGCAGCAAACTGGGCGACGACGCCTCCGCGCCAACCTGCATCTTCTCCGAACGCGGCGTCGGGTACCGCATGGGCGAACCGCGCTGACGGCTCATCGCCTGGAAAACAGCCTGACGTCCAACGGGTGCCGGTCCGGACTGCGGAGAATGGGGATCTATCCTGCCGCTGACGCCAGCGCCTTGTCGAAGGTCCTGATTTCCGCGACGTTTCGACGCCTGCAACAGGCAAGGCAGCACAGGTCGCGGACTTCGAGCGTTGCAAACCGGCCGTGGAGCTGGCCGGCGAGAATGACGTCCTCCCGCTCCAGTGGCCAGACGGTGACGGCAAGGCCTTCCAGAAGGGCCATCGCGCGTTCAAACGTGGCCTTTCTGCCCACGGGGAGGTAGGCGTGAAGCAGCTCCTGCAGCACCTCGGCCGAGGTCGCCAACGGCATTTGCCGTTCCAGTGCGCCGGCGAAAAAACGCCGCGCCTCCTCTCGAAGCGGATGGGCGCGCCCGACGGCGTACATGAACACATTGGTATCGACGAAAGTCACGATTCGGGCAAACCAAGCCGTCGAGACCGGTCGATGGCCTCCTTGTGTTGCTCCCAATCGGGCTCTCTTGCCGGCCCTTCCGAGGCATCGCACTCGGCGAAGAATGATTGAAGCTGCCCGGGCGAGCCAAATCGCCGTTGCGAACGCATGCGCTGCAGCCGGTCCCGCGCCGCGGTCCGAAGCCAGGCGCTGAACGACATGCCCTCCAACCGCGCCTGCTGGAGAAAGCGGGCCTGATCGTCGTCGGGAATCACCAGTTGAACTCTTGCCACGCCGAAATCTCCGAAACAGGATGTGTAACAATCTTACACACGAAATGCGGTGCGTCAACGGCCATTTCTCCCCGAATCGGCGAGAAAAGGCCTGTTTCGATGTCACCAGCGAAAACGGTCGAACTCCAGAAGATGATCGGTATTTTCATCGCCGGGCCTCGGTGGCGCTGATCGCGACGTGGCGGCAAAGTGCCAGAGCCCTTGTTTTCATATGTAAGAATCCGCGTATAATGCGGATATATAACTATGAATACTACTTCTTGGTATTTATATCCACTACTCCGCGCATAGGGCGGGCGATTGACCAGGATGAATCAGAAGCGTTCCACGTTCCCCTCGTATCTCACGAAGCTTCAGTCCGAGGGACGCGTGGTGTTCACGGCATCGGAGGCGCTGGAGGCGCTCGGCATCAGCGCGGGCGCGCTGCTCGATGCGGCGGAGCGGCAGCAGAAGCGCAATCACCTGATCAGGCCGCGCCACGGATTCTATGTCATCGTCCCGCCACAGTTTCACCGTTGGGGCGCCCCGCCGCCGCCGTGGTACATCGACGATCTGATGGCGCATTCGGACCGGCCCTACTACGTCGGCTTGCTCACGGCAGCGGAGCTGCACGGCGCGAGCCACCAGGGGGTGACGGAATTTCAGGTGATCACCGACCGGCAACTGGGGCCGATTCGAGCGGGACGATCCCAACTCGTGTTCCGGTACCGCAAGGACATGGAGGGGGTTGCCGACGGCATCGAACAGCGCAAGACCGACACCGGCCGCATGCAGATCTCCGGTGCCGAACTGACCGCCCTGGACTTGTTGCGTTATCCGCGTGCAACCGGAGGAATTGACCCTATCGCGACCGTGCTGGCAGACCTTGGCCCGCAGATCGACCCCGACAGGCTGGCCGCGCTTTCGGGCGCATTCGAGCGGTCGGTGGCACAGCGGCTGGGCTACTTGCTGGAACGGCTGGGCTACCGCGAGCGCACCGATGCACTGCACGATGCGCTGGCTCGGGGCGGAGAGATGTTCTGGGTGGAACTCGATCCCCTGGAGGGCGCTGACCGGGATTTTTCGCTGGCGGTGGTGGAACGCGCCAAACGCTGGCGGGTCAAGGTGCGCAGACTGCCGGAACCGGACCAATGATCCGGGTTGGGCGAGTCCGGCCCCGGGTTGTCGTGCATGCACGACATACCGATCACAGCAGTTTCACTGGTCAACCGGCGCCGCCTTTATACCTTTCAACTGCAAGGGGTTACTGCGAATAGAGTATGCATGGTCCCTGGCAGTTGACAGGGGTACTCGAAAGGGGCAGATATTCGCAAGGGAAACGCTGTTTGACCAGAATCGGCGCCTGTAAACCGCGAAGTGTTTTGGTCGGCTGCGTTCGGCCAATGCGAGAATCAGGGTGTGTCCGCTGGCGGAGATGGCGCTGTCGCCAGCGTAATCTGCGCTCCGTCCATCACGACCCCGGCATTGGCACGCAAGCCGTCCTCGGCCGTGAAGAACTCCACCGACTTGAACGCCTCGCCCTCGCGCACCTTCACGCCCCAGGTCAGCCGGAACAGCGCCTCGGCGTCCGAGAACATCGTGGTCTTTAGCGCCACGTAGTGCCCGGTACCGTCGTTCAGCCAGGCCAGCACGTTGCCGTTATCGTAGGCATATTGCTGAGGCACGATGTCGAGGGTGCCGTCGCCGTTGAAATCGAGAAATCGATGTTCCCTGTGCCATTCTTCATGCGGCGACCACGCCGAACGTCCCAGGCGCCGCTGCGTCTGGTCCACGAACGTCCGGTCGCCCGCGTTGATCAGCACCTGCAGGCCGCGGTTCAGCGCGTCGTTGTAGCCGCCCAGCAGGATGTCCGTCCGCCCGTCCCCGTCGATGTCGTGAACCGCAGTTGAAATGACCACCGCTCCCCCGAACCCGACGAAGTAGTCCGAGGCCGGCAATACGGTCAGCTCATCGAAATCCGGTCCCCAGTGGATGTACGACTGCCCGGAATCGTCCTTGCCGCCCATCAGCAGGTCCACGTGCCCGTCCGAATCGAGATCCGGCATGTCGGCGGCCCAGGGCCAATAGTTGTTGTCGTTCACGACCCGCTCGGGCAGCCTCTCCTGGTCCACCGTGAAGTTGGCCGAGCCGTCGTTGAGCAACAGGTATGGCGCGCCGCCCAGGAACTCCCCGCCGTTATTGGCCACAAGGATATCGATATCCCCGTCGCCGTCCACGTCGCCCACCGCGGCATTGTGGGTAAAGCCCGTGCTGTCGTCCGGGAGCCTATCGCTGGCGTCGTCGTAGCCGGTTTCGGTGGCAAGCAGCAGTTGATTCGACCAGCCGGGGAACGGATCCACGTCATAGCCATGATCGGCGATGAAGAAATCATTTCTCCCGTCCCCGTTGAAATCCGCCATCAGCACTTCCCGGGGATGCACGCTGTCGGGGCGGTCGCCTTCGGCCACCGTGAACGAGTAGTTGCCTTCGTTGATCAGGAACGCGCCTTGCCTGGAAGCGATGAATTCCTCGCCGGGATACGTGCCGGCGGTGAACACCACGTCATCGTCGCCGTCGCCATCGAAATCGCCCGCGAAGATCGTGGCGGCGCCGGACTCGAGCGTCACGTCGGCGCTCCAGATGCCGTATTCCACGGTGATCATGCCCGGGTAGATCAACTCGGGTTGGTGGTAGAACTCCGCGGTCATGTAGCCGGTGGCGTCGTAGGCCGTGATGGAACCCGGAATATCCACCGTGCAGGCCGGTGCGCTACCCGCGCAGAGATAGCTCTCCGTGCCGCGCCATCCGGCGAACGCGTAGCCGTAGCGGGTCACGGCGGTGAAGGTTTCGCTGAACGGATCGCCGTTGGGGATATCGATTTCGCAGGTGTTTTCTTCGGCGCAGTCGTGGTCGCCCGAGGCGGAGACGATGGATCCGCCTGACGTGGAGGTCTGGACGATTTTGCAGCCAGCCAGTAACGCCGCTGCGGCGACAAACCCCATTCGTAAGCGCATCGTCTCCAGAATTGACTCGCTTACGGCGGATGTTGACAGCAAGGCAATGGCTGCCCTGCTTACCAAGGGTTCTATGGCACCACAACACTGACAGATAGCCAATGGGCGCCTTCCATGTTTCCCGCCGCGAAGAATGCAACTAACCCAGTCTGGAACAGATAGAATGTTCTTTAACTGCCAAATCCGAGCCGGACGATGCGGAGGCCATACACAGGTTTCCAAGCCAAGAGAATTCAGGGGGTAAGTATACGGGCCACGCGGAAGCCTATCGTCTGGCTCCGGTAATCCGCACTGCGCTCGAGGCGGTAAGCGGAGCGCATGTACGAAGACGAGCGGTACCAGGAACCGCCACGCGTTACGCTTTGCGAGCAATCGCCACTCAACCATGCGCTGCCGTCCGAGGGCGCGCCCTCGTAACTGTCGTTCCAACAATCCTCCACCCACTCACGAACGTTTCCATGCATGTCATGGAGACCAAACGCGTTGGGAAGAAACGATCCCGCTGGAGCCGTGTACCTCCAATCGTCGCCGCAGGCGGCATCTTCGCAGTTTGCCAGACCTTGACCCTCCTCATTTCCCCAAGCGAAAACCATCGCTGTCCCCGCCCGCGCTGCGTACTCCCACTCCGCCTCGCTCGGCAGGCGATAGGTCTGCCCGGCCTCCTTGGACAACCAACTCACGTATGCTTGCGCGTCATCCCAGCTCACATTCACCACCGGCGACCTGTCGTGGACGGCACCGCGATGAAAACCCGGATTCTCTGGCCGGAAACCGTTGCAGCCGCCAGCTACCACGCACGCGTCCCACTCTCCGAAAGTAACCTCGTACTTTGACAGTCCGAACGGCTGTGGGATCCGAACTTCATGGGCCGGCAATGAGTGACTGAAACGGACGGATTGGCAGTCCTCAGGCACGTAGCCGTCAGGAGCATATGGTGCAAGGCAACCCATACGAAAACTGCCAGCGGGCAAAATCACCATCTCCGGACCCTGGCCGCCCGAACTCAGAGTGTCCGAGAAGCTCCCTTCCGCGATCGTTTCTTGTGCGGCAACCACCTGACAGGCGAATATGAACGTAGCGACGAAACACTCGATGATTGTCCGGCTGGTGCACTGCGCCTGCGCATTCTTGTCTGTCACTATCTTGCCTCCAGGATGAACTGCAGTCTGCTCTTCAACGCGTAGCACCGCAAGTTACACGACATAGTCACCGTGAACTTGGATAGCGCGAACGCTGACCCGATCCGAACGTAGTGAATGGGCAACTCCTCGTGCGTGATGGAGGTGAACCGGTCCCGATGATCCTCTTCGCAGGCCCATCCCAGGTAAGTTTTCGTACGCCGCCTGCCTGTAGTCTTGTCCATGCGTGAAATTGCCCAGTCGTTCGCAGTGACCGCCCTATTCACCGAGCATCGCGCCCGGCGCAGCGCGTGACCGCGTACCCACTACCTCACCGTCACCTCGATGCTCGCGCTCGATCCCGCCCCACCCCGGTGACGCCACGACTGCGTCTGAGAATACTCCCCCGTCACTCGGATCTCGCCAGTGTTCATGTCGGCATGATTGCAGTCCTCTCCCTTGAAGCCGGTGCCGTTAACGGCGAACAGCTCGATATCGTGTCGCCCCTCCCGCAGCGAGAGCGTCCGGCACGACCAGGCGTTGACGATCTCTTCATCCAGCAACTCGATGCCGTTGATCGACACGCGCACCCGGTCACCGTCCTCGCACTCATGATCCCGCACACACACTTGCACTTCGTAGGGATTCTCCGGCACCGGGATGCGGAAGTCCCGGAGGGGCTGGGGAGAGAACGGTTCGTCGGCTGGGGCTGCGGATCCCTCCGGTCGCCAGTCCGTTTGCACGACAGTGTAGCCGTCGCGCCTTGCGTCTTCGATGTCTCTGAGCAGCGCCAGCCGGGCCTCCGGAATTGTCGGCTCGAAGAAGCAGTAGGAGTCGGTGATGTCGGGCTCGAACCCCACGCTTTCAAGATAGTCGTAGAAGTCGTTCTCGTATCCGAGCGTGAAACCGTAGTCTCCGGCAAACACCCCGGTGAAGTAGACCTCGCTGGTTCCTGTGTCACGGTGGAATTGCAGGCAGTAAATTTTGTCGCCGTCCTGCGCGTGTGCGGCACATGCTGCCAGCGTTGTCGATACCAGCCTCAGGACAAGGCGGATCGGGCAATTTGATTGTTGACGCACGTTAATTTGCTCCTGGCGATAGCCCACGTTGACCTTAACACCGAATGTTCAGTTACCTCGAATAATGAAATAGAATTTCACCATAACTTCGGCGAGGCACTGGAAACGTCCAAAGACTCTCTCATCCGGGAATCACATCCCTAATGCTCCGGACTCTGACGGCTCTTCATAAGTACTGGGCAAAAGCCGGAATGCTGAGGGTGGTAACTGGAGCATTCCCCACGCCGCCCCGCCGACGTGCGCCGCCGGAAAACCTTTCTGCGTCAGAACAACTCCGTCTGTGCACCCCCAAGTTCGAGCGCGTGCATGAGCGCGTTCTCGAATCGTTGTGCGTCGTCATCGCCGCAGAGAAAGAAGTGATACTGCGTCGCTGTATCCCGGTCGTACAAGAATCTCTCGCTCAGGAATCCATCGACATCGGTACCTGAACGATCTTGCGTCGTGGGCGTGATTACATCGACACATCCGACCTCCGCGCACATCGCTGTCACGACGGTCACATCGAAGCGTTCGTCTCCGATCATGTGCCCGTCCTCCTCCAAAGTCGCGACTCTCAAGTTGAGTCTCAGGTCCGCCAGCGCGAATCGGACCTCGTGTCGCCGTTCGACTTCCTCTATTCTCGTTCTGTATTGACCGGGTCGCCCCACCGAGTGTCCAGTAACCCGCATGGAGTTGCCGCCTTGAAGTGCTATTTCCTGCGAGAATCCGACCGGACACAATGCCAGCTTGGAGTTCAGGTAACCGACCGTCTCCTCCAGAGTAGGCTCAGGTTCCTGGGCGAGCGCTGCATTGCTGAGCAGCAAGGCGACCATGCACGCAAATGCTGCTCGGCATACCGATGCGCCAGTTTCGCCTTGCGGCCGTACGGTAGCGCGTGCGCGCGGCGCCAGTCGGCCGCTATTGCGTTTTTCACTCGCCGATCGCCGGCATTTTTTGCTCAATACCTCCAACGCGTGGAGCTTACGATTCACTTGATGCATGGTAAATCCGTTGAGGTGGTCCTGGTTCGTTGGGCAGTTTGATGGCTCGGAATCAGTGTATTTCGACCGAACGTCTAGAGCCGCCGAATCGTCAAGGTTACCTGACCCTTGTTTTCCCCCCAACTCCAGGAATACGGCAATGCCCAGCGGCGACATGGCGCCAGACCGAAAACCGCATCGTTCACATACAGGAACAGTTCGCCGTCTGATTTGGGACTATAGTCGATGGGTCCAGAGCCAATGGAAATCGTCTCGGCCCCGCGTGCTCCGACCTTGCCCATCAGTTTGAGCCAGGGCTGTAGCACGTGGCGCCGCATCGGAACGCCCAAATGGTGCCGCCAAGTCGGCGATAGAACGCCATCGGCGTTGGCGCGAGAGTCCCCATCCATCAAGTTCTGTCCGTTCTCTACCTCGAAACGGTAGACCGACCCTTTCTCCAACCGGACGCCGGAACCCCAGCAAGGATCGTCGATAGGGAACGACAAGCGTTGCTCAGGGCCGATTGGTTCGACTCCATTTGCAGACGGTTGACAGAGGCACCCAGAGACTGACCGAATGGACAGCACCACGCGATCCAATATGCAAAAGAACAAGACAACGATGGCAACGGCGGTGAAGAAAATGCGTAAATCAATCATGAACGATAACTTCAGCGCGGACCCTGTTTTTCTTCCATGTGGCAGTACCGTTGCACGGGCCCAACCGGACGGGATCCCTCGCCCGTCAGCGTTTCGCGCTCGCCGGCGTCTGCGGTGCGGTCCGCGCCGACCGACACCGAGGGGGGTTCTTTGCGCGCGCAATCGGCAACCACCAAGCACGCCCACGCCCCCATCGCAATCGTTTGTCGAGCAACCCTGTGGTTTCGCCGGTCAGCAGCGTTTGGCGGCATTCGACACTTGCCCATTGTCGTTCTGAAAAAGGACCATGTCGTTGGCACTCTAGCAAGGAGATGACGCTCTTGGTACTCAAGGCAACAGCGTTCGTGCGATGCGAAAGCCCGTGCCCCCGTTGAATCTGTCCGAAGACAGCGCCCCCCGATTCGAAACACGCACATACCTTGCACTGGACCCCCACGCGCCGCCACGCAGAACGCGCCACGAACAATCCCCGCGCGTCCACGCGCCACCGTCAGAAGGCGCGGCTCGGTAACTGTCGTTCCAACAATCCTGCACCCACTCTCTAGCGTTGCCGTGAACGTCGTACAAACCGAATCCGTTCGGCGGGAATGAAGCCACAGGGGCCGTTTGTGCTCCGTCCCACCGGCTCCCGCAACCATCGCAGTTCGCTCGGTTGCGACCAACGTCGTTACCCCACCAGTACCGTGATTCGGTGCCGGCGCGGGCCGCATACTCCCATTCCGCCTCGCTTGGCAGCCGGAATGTCGCGCCCGTCTGCCGAGACAGCCAGGCCAAGTACTGCTGCGTGTCGTCCCAGCTCACGTTGATCACCGGACGGTCGCCACGGCCCCAGCCTTCGTCGCCGACCCAGCGGCAATCGCCGTACTCGGCGCAGACATCCCACTGGGCGAAGGTAACCTCGTACCGGGACAGCTCGAAAGCGGAAACGCGGACCTCGTGTACCGGACGTTCGACGTTGTCGCAGTTGCCGCGGGTCACGCATCCCATTCGGAACGTCCCGGCGGGAATTGCGACCATTTCGGGAATCGACGCGGCAATCGCCGCAGCCCGTTCCGCAGCTTCTCGTTCGGCGCGTTCCGCGGCGGCACGAGCCCGCGCCTCGGCTCTTCGGGTTTCCTCCAGATCGAGCTCCGCTGCATCCAGGATTCTCAACGCGGCCTGGTAGTGTTCCCCTTCGCGGCCGGCCTCCCGAAGGTAGCGTGTCGACGCCTCCACAGCCTGCTCATGCAGCCCCGCCTCCTGCAGCGCGCCGGCATGGCGGAACCAGAAATCGGCAGGAATCGCCAGACCGTGCTCGTTGTAGACTTCAAGAACCCGCTCCAGCGTGACCGCCCCGGACCAATACTCGCCGTTGGCGCTCTCCCGCTCGGCCTGCACCAGCAGGCGGTCGATCCGGATTTCCGGCGATAGTTCCTGGCTCAGGCAGGGCGGGAGCGATAACGCCGCGAGCATCGCTATCAGAGGGCGTAATCTCCAAAACGCTGTTCTTTCTTCCATTGGACGTGTCTCAGCCGTTTTCCCTGTCCGACTGTGTCGCGCCCAGCCGCGGGCAGCCAATCGAGACAGTCTTGGGTCGCCCTTGCCGGTCGTTACCGCTATCGGAGTCCGCTGGCTGCAATTTAATTCAACGGCACCGAAACCATGGCTCCACCCCACCGGTTGCCGAATGCTGACCAGCTGCATACGCTCCCTTCATCTGCTGTTTGATATCTGCACTTGAATGCTCGGTTCGATATGTCCCTGAATCTACGAGTCACTACACTTGCGCTTACAGATATTTGGGATTGCTCACTCCAGTCAGGACGTCGCAAGCATATCCTGCGGCGGACTTCTGATTTTCATTCAGACGACCGCCGCCTGCTGGCGGCAAGTAGTCTCCGTGCCGGACATTGCGGTGACCTAGGGACACGTCAATCACGTTATCTGGCACGGGCAGGTCGTGTTCCTTGGGTCCATTGAAACCAAGTGCGAGGCCAGGTGAGTCCCTGAAGAAAAGAAATGCCTGCAGAAGATCGCCAAGCGGATAGGCAAGACTTAGGACCCGATCCTTTCTCGAGTGCAGTACGCCAACCCGCTTGGAGTACATGGTTGCGTCACGATAAGCTGCGGAATCAGCAAGAGAGTCGCCATCAATTGCCGGCGCCATGAGGCACACTTGGTCGATGTGGATACCATGCTCGAGTAATCCGCTGATTGCTCCCATTGCTACCCTAGCACCTAGGCTGTGGGTAACGAAGCTGAGCCGAGGGGCTGGTTGGAGATACCGAACGATGAATCTTGTAAGGTTTTCAGCCGTATCGTCAGCGTCGTGACCCTCAAAAGAATAGCTTAATGCTCTAAGAAATGAGTCGCCAGGCCAAAGCGTCGCGACAATCCCCCCGCGAACTCGACCATTGAGCATACTAGCGAGCCTCTGCAAGCTATCTCTACCCTTTGGGCGATTGACATCAAACCCGTGAATCAAGAAAGTGATGCGTGGTTCGGAGGCAAGCTCCGACACCAATTCGCATCCAACACGACACCTACCGTCCGCGTCCCACTGCTGGAGCTGACCATCAAAAACCGCACCACCTGATATTCGCTCGTTATCGCGAAAACTCAATACGTATATCATCAGGATTGCGTCCGCTGTAGGCGTCCTACTACCGCTCCGCGCGCAGAGTTGAATCCCTTTACCAAGTCGTGCGAGATAGGAGCCAAGGGTATTGCGGCAACTCCAACAATCAGCCCCTTGATATACAACGATAGGCTGTCAGGGCCGCCTTGCTGCATGGCTACAAGAAATGTGGCTATCGTGGCCAATACGACAGCTACTACTGCCGCCCAAAGACGCACATATTGTGTGTAGGATGCCTCGGCAAGTGCCAGCGAAGCGTCAACGCGGGCATCGGCGGCCAATTCGTAACGAGCCAGTACTCCACGCTGTGCATCATCGAGTGTTCCCGACTCGGCGAGCGCTGTCGCGACATCTTTGAGCCGTTCACTGTCAACCACACCTCCTACAGCGTGTGCAAGTCCATGCGCACTGGATTTTGTGAGACCTATTCGAATTCCCTGCCGAAGGGTTTGTCCCAAGCGTCCGGCACCGCGCCCCTGACGATATTGCGCTCTCAGCACATCGATCGAATTGGTTCCCAGCGTGCTCTGGACGGCTTCCATAAGCGGTCCGCGCAGTAGGTTTTCGATCTGCCCAAAGCCCGCTAAACGTAACGGTGCGAACTTCAGTACCTGAACTATTCCGAACGCTGCGTTGCCAAGCGCTCCGGCGCCCAATATCATCGCTACAAGCGATTCATAGGTAAATTCCATAACTAACTTTGCCTAAGCGTTGTTTGTATTCGCAAGTCTACAAAATCCGAGAGGTTGCAGGAAGGGCCGAATTGCCGCCATTCGCCAGTGAGCAATGCCGAACGCTGAAATGGACGCGTTGCATTAGTCGTCGATTTTCAAGCCCAGCGACACAAACTAGGCGATCCAGCCCCGCAGCAAGATTTCCATCCGCCCAAGGCGCTTCGATTTGCACGTCGAACCATAGGTCCGTCCGGCCACCAAGTCAGCCTGCGTGGCCAAGCATGGGTTGGCTGCCTCGAAGTCGGACGATCCCCAGTCTGCTGTCAGGTTCTCAGTACCCTTTGGCTGGCAAAGCCATCCCATGTGATCGCAAACTCGAAACGACAGGCGTTCGACTGCCAAGACGACGATTGCCAGGAGAGTCATGAGCGCGACTGCCACCACAATCGGCCACAGAAGTCTTCGAAGCTCTCGACCGCCTGACAATCTCCGACGTTACTTGTCGCCACGCGGTGACGGGGAAGAACCGTTAGCCCGGCCATTCAAGTGAGACCATGCCGCCATGGCCCTGTTCAGCGTTTCCGCCGATGCTGCCCGCTTCAACACAGTCAACGCACCGAAAAGAATGGCGAAAGCCACCATCCACTCCGGATTTTGCCGCAGGGCCTCGACCCAGCCGAAGACGAAATCCGGCAGCAAGTCCCCGATCAACTTCAATGCCGGATCCGGCGGGCAAGTGGCTGTCTTGCAGGGAGTGCCGGCAGCCCAATCGAGATAGAACTGGGAAGCGGGCAGCATAGCCGTGGCCACCAAAAACACCCAATAGAGCCATCGTCTCCAGCCTGTCACTGCCAACGCGCTCTTCATCTCTTTCGCACGCACCGTTCTCTGTATTTCGGATTCGAACTCGGATTTTTCGTCTATCTTCCCTCGCGTTGATACGATCCTGTACTTTTCGGGCAGGTCGGTCGGCGCGTAAGGCACGACTTTCCCCCGGATTCGCTCGAAGACGCTGCGGTGGATTTTGGGCAGGTCGATCTTGACATTCGCCTTTTCCGCATCTCGGCCGTTGCAGAGATCCGCGATGTTTCTGGGCTTGTACCGATAGTAGGCGGCCAGTACCGACCGCGAATCGTGCTGTGCGCCATGCCAGTCGCTTCGGTGCCGGTATTCTCCCCGCAGATCGGCTCTGAAGTGCAGGCCGGAGCCACCGGTGGCGGATTCCTCGACTCTGGAAATCATCCAATCGAGCGAGACCAGCGCAAGCTCGGATCTGGGATAACCCCCGCCAACATCGGAGTGCACGCCCGGAAACCAGACCTGCTCGATTCTCTCGGAATCCTCGTTCCCCCGTTCGTCCCAAAGGACGGGGTGAAACGTATGCCGCTCATCGTCGATCGATACGGCATGGCAAGCTCTGACAACGCGTTTCCACAATCCTTGGTCTGGAAATCGCAGCGGGTAGATCCACTTGTCCCAGAAAATTGCGATTTCATCGATGGGGAAACCATACGCGTCGACCGTGTCCCAAACGCCGATGAATTCGATCTCGGGGCAATCATCGTTGCATTTATTGTTCCTGGAGCGCCCTTTGGAAAACAAACCCGAATACGCGAGCCTGTACCTCGTCCTATACTCGTCAAAGTTCTGACATGCCTGCCTGTGCAAATCGCGTTCTGATTGAAAAACCTCGACCAACCCGCACCTGGCAATCAATCCGGCGAGCACACGTACCGTGAAGGCACCTCTGCTGAAGCCGAAGAGATAGATCTTGTCGGACCCTTCCTCTGTGCCATCCGTCTCGTAGTTGCGGCACAGAAACTTGTACAGTTCGATGACATTGCGCTTCAGGCCAAAACCGAATGCGCCGCCGAGCAACTTGAACAGCAGAAACTGTTGCGTCCCGACACCGTCGTCGTACATTGCGATTTGGTCTTTGCGATGCAGATCCAGAGCACGGTACAAGCGCCAGACGTTGGTCTTGTGCCGCTTCGCGGCGCTGTTGCCCGTGCCGTCGGAAAGTACAATAATTTTTTTCATGGGGCCTCCGCGCCGGTCGTTAGTTTAGTGAACAAGCGATTGACTCAAGCCGACAACCAACCGGTATTGCCATTAGGCTTGCGATGCCACTGCCTGCCCATTGCAGATTCATGGGGTTAGCGTCCGGGCCACGCGGAATCCGTGGCTGTAGTACCAGTTCCCGAAGAGGTCCACGGCGCGTGACGCCGAGCGCAGGTCCCGCGGGTAGCTGCTCCAGGAACCGCCACGCAACACGCGAACACCGCACCCACCGCTTCGCCAGGCACTTCCATCCGACGGCGCGCCACCGTAACTGTCGTTCGAACAATCCTCCACCCACTCCCACACATTGCCGTGCATGTCGTGCACGCCAAACGCATTCGGGGAGAACGATCCTGACGGTGCTGTTTGTCTGCTGCCCCATTGACTGCCGCATCCTCTACAGTGCGCCCGATCAGAACCGATATCGTTGCCCCAGCTGTACGCGGTCGACGAGCCCGCCCGCGCCACGTACTCCCATTCCGCCTCGCTCAGTAACCGGTAATCCTCTCCAGTTTGGATTGACAACCAAGACACGTAGCTCTGAGCGTCTTCCCACGACACGTTGATCGCCGGGCGCCGACCCCGGCCCCAACCCTCGTCGTCCGGACGATAACCACCGCAACCGCCACCGGCCACGCACGCGTCCCATTGCGCGAATGTCACTTCGTACTTCGACACCGCGAATGCCTGAGGAATCATCACGTCGTGAACCGGAAACTCGTTGTTCTCGCAATTCTGACCCGATACGCAGCCCATCCGAAACCGTCCCGCCGGTATCACCACCATTTCGGGACCCTGACCGCCCGACGCCAGCGCATCGCTGAACTCTTCGCCAGGTTCGAACAAGCTCTCCAGCACAACCTCAAAAATCGTCTGCACGTCCGCCTCATGAGCAACCGTCACCTCGCGGGTTTCGTAACCCGGCGCGCTGACTTCGACTCGATAGTCTCCCGCCGGCAGTTCCATCCCCGGCTCATAGCCGCGCGAGGCATCGGCCGCAAACCGTACCGTTGCGTCCGGCGGCGTCGGCACGATCGAGAACCGCTGAGGCACGCCGGCGGTCACCACAATCCGCGCCCGCGAACCCGCGCCTTCCCGGTGCCGCCAAACCCGAGTCTCCGAGTTCAGCCCCCGGACAACGATCTCTCCAGTGTTCGCATCTGCAAAGTTGCAAGCACCCCTGAACCCGGTACCGTTAAGCGCCGTCAGCTCAATGACATACTCCCGGCCCGCCTCGACCTCCAGCGCGCTGCACATCGCCTCGTTCACGATCTCGCCCGAGAACACGTTCCTTCCGTCGACGTCCACGTCGATCGCGTCGCCGTCCTCGCACTCGTGGTCGCGCACGCAGATGTCGATGGTGCCGGTCTCGCCCTCGATCCGGACGGGAAAGTCCTCAAGGCCCCGTTCGCCCTGAACCACCAGGCACAGCTCCAACGAGAAGTCGCTGTCGCCGCTGGAAATCGTCATCGAGTCGGAGGATGCCTCGCCCGACGCGGCCACCAGTTCGAGTTCGGAGTTCGGCCGAACCTCGATCTCGAACCGCCCGTCCGCGTCGGCGACCGCCGAGGACGTACCCGTGTAATCGATCCCCCTGGCGGTCAGCTCCGCGTAACTGACGGGGTCGCCGTTCCCATCCAGCACGCAACCAGTGATCGAAACGGACTCGTAGATGACATCGGCGTTCCAGGTGGAGAAGTGTCCCACCGCGCCCACATACGCCCAGTTGCCCGGAGACACTTCCGCCAGCCGCGCCTCGCCTTCCTCGATCCAGTAGCCGGGTTCCCCGGACCAGTAATACAACGGCATCGCTGGCGGCGCGTCCTGCGGGCTGCGCCCAGCGGCCAGGGGAATGGATAGCTGAGCGACATCGCCAGCGGCCAGTTGCAGCCGCTCCCCGTTGTCCGCCCGAAGATCCACGCTGACGGCGCCGTAGGACTCGATCGGCGCGGCGGTCTGCGAGCCGGTGTTCCAACTCTGGAAATCGCCGGGCATCAGCGAGGGATCCCGGGAGGGATCGAGCACGGCCACGGAGGCCACCGCGCGACCGGTATAGGCGTTTCCGTCCCCGGTCGTCATTGCATTGGCCGGCAGCGTCACTACCGATAGGCCGTCGACGCTTACATCTACGCCCTCGGCCGCGTCGAACTCCCGGACGGCCTGAACGGGGACCATGTTCAGGTGCACGTCGCGGCCCGCGGTCGCGTCCAGCAGGGTGACGACGGCCGACTGCGCGGCGAAACCCTCCGCCTCGGCATGCACGGCCAGGCGTCCGGGGTTGGCGGGGACTTCGATCGCGTAGGCGCCATCCGCGTCGCTCAGGGTATCGCCGACGCGATGCGGGATGCCGTCGCCGAACTGGCTCACCGTCACGGACGCGCCCTCGATGGGCGCATGCGTGGCGTGGTTGCGAACGGTTCCGGACAACGCGACCTCCAGGCTGCCGTACGGTTCCACGGCCACTGTCATCTCGGCGGTGGCGCCCGCCTCGCCGTTGAGATCAGGGCCGACGGAGATCGCTGGAGGTTCGTTGCGAGCGCAACCGGCGGCCAGAAGGCATGCAGAGGTTGCCGCGAACGCGAACTGGAGCGTTTTCGCTTGCTTCCCCCGAATGTCAATCCACATCGCCAGGAAATCTCCCGCCAACCAGGCACGAGGCTGGGATTCCAAGGTTGCAGAAATCGACGCGGAACGCAACCTGTCAATTGGAGGGGTACGGGGAAGGAGTCCCCGACGCTTCACTACCCGCTGTCCACGCTTCACGGCAGCCGATGCCGTACGCCATGCGAGTCTCGTCTGCTGCTAGCGGGCCGGCAGCCTAATTCCCCGGCGCGGCTTCGGCGTCCCCGCCGCGTGGCATTCCAAGGCGTCCTTCGATATGGGCAAGTCGCTGGAGGATCTCGGCCAGAATCCCCTGAAAGGCATCCAGACGCACATCGATGGCTGCGTGGTCCTCGCGCATGTCAGAACGCAGACTGTCCACGCGGGCATCCAGCCGGTCGAATCGGGTGTCCTGCCCGTCGATGCGAGCGTCCAGCCGGTCGATGCGGGCGTCCAGCCGGTCGAATCGGGTGTTGAAATCGACTCGCAACCCCTCCACGCGAGTGTCCAGCCGGTCGATTCGGGCGTTGACATCGACTCCCAACCCGTCGATACGAGCGTTCGTGGAAGCGCTCTGGAACACCATGACAGTGACCAGCAGCATTCCCATGCCGATCACGGCGCCAACGTTGATCCGCGTTTCCGTACTCATTCCCCAACCCCTCCGGGACCGCCCCGAACTCGAAGCCATTTTCGCACAACGGCTAGCCGAACTCGATTACCGAAACTGAGGAATTTGCCCAGAAACGGGACAAATCGGGAGCGGCGGATGTTGCCGGCACGGGCCGCGCCGACGCGTCCCGGGCGCTTGCGGCATCTCATTCTGTGGCGCTGCGCGCAGGCAAGCCTACCGGCGGGGCGGCAGCCTAATTCCCCGGCGCGTCCTCGGCGTCCCCGCCGCGCGGCATTCCAAGGCGTCCTTCGATATGGGCAAGCCGCTGGAGGATCTCGGCCAGAGTCCCCTGAAAGGCATCCAGGCGCGCAACGAGTGCTGCGTGGTCCTCGCGCATGTCCGAACGCAGACTGTCCATGCGGGTGTCCTGCCGGTCGATGCGGGCGTCCAGCCGGTCGAATCGGGCGTCCTGCCGGTCGAATCGGGTGTTGACATCGACTCGCAACCCCTCCATGCGAGCGTCCAGCCGGTCGATTCGGGCGTTCGTGGAGGCGCTCTGGAACACCATGACAGTGACCAGCAGCATTCCCATGCCGATCACGGCACCGACATTGATCCGCGTTTCCGTACTCATTCCCCATTCCCTCCGGGACCGCCCCAAACACGAAGCCATTTTCGCACAACGGCTAGCCGAACTCGATCAGCGAAACTGCGGAATTTGCCCAGAAACGGGACAAATCGGGAGTGGTTTCGCCGACGCCTCAATCGTCGTCATCATCGTCATCGTCGTCGTCATCATCGTAGTAATCGTCGTCATAGCCGACGATGAAGACGAAACTGAAGCTCACTTCACTGTCGAAAGGATTACGCGTGACCTGGGGTCCTCCCACCATCCTCATGCCCGCTTGCTGCAAGGCTGATATCGTCGCGGCACATCGATCGCCTTGTTGGATCGACACCCCGGCGGCCGAGGTTGCGCTTGAGTTACGCACCGTAATGCTTCCATTTGGGTCCGTTACGCATCGGAATACCGCGACTCTGTCCGGGCTCAAAATTTGCGCATTTTCCTGTGCAGACAGCTGCACGATTCCGGAGGACAACAACAAGGCGACAACTGACGCGGCAATCAATATCGTTTTTCTGGCCATACTTCCTCCTGAGGCGATACACTGCCTGTCATTCTAACGCGTGAGCGGCGCCGGAACCTCTTCTCGCTCAGGCCCATCTTGTAGCATGCCTCCGTGGTCGTCCGGCCCCGCCGGCCCCTGCGCGGCGGCGGCAGCGTCCAGCAGCCCCAACAGAAAAACTTTAGCCCCGCCCGCCCGCATCAACAGATACGGAAAGCACCAGGTGCACCAAATCCATCTGATTGGACACCCCGCACTTGGCGAAAATGTTCTGCAGGTGCCAGCGCAGCGTTCCGTAGCTCGGCCCGGTGAGCGCGGCGATTTCGCGCAGCTTGTGACCTTGCGCCAGCATGGCCGCCAAACGAGCCTCTGCGGGCGAAAGTCCGAGGGCGCCTGCCACGAGATTCGCATCGACGCGCGCCCTCCTCGGCAGCTCCACCGCGAGCACGTAAGCAGCTACGTCACCAGTGTCCCCCCCGGCCGGTCCACTCACGGGAATGACATGCAGGAACAGGCAAGGATGCCCCCTCGGCCGGCTCACCGTGATCGAGCCCCGCCGGGGCACATGCCCCTGGTCCCCCTCGTCAGGCAGCGCCCGAGCCAGCAACGCCTGCAGCGCATCATCGTCGGCTCGGCGCACCGCACTCAGATATCCACCTTCGCCCGAAATCCCCTTTTGGGCCTGAAGGGTTATCATGGCACGTTCGTTCGCCGTCACGATACGGCCACTCGAGTCCAGTTGGATGACGCCGCACCGGGCCTTGTCCAGCAGTGCGGTGAGCGTCGCGCCGCGCTGCGGTTCCGAGCGTGGTTTGCGCGGCGGCATCGAATCGGCATGATCTGACTGCATCGGTAACCGCCGTAACGGTTGGCCGGAGGGTCGATGGGGTTCCCCGGCAAAGGTATAATCTGCCACAAATGATCATCACCGGATCATGTACAACCACGAAAACGCATAACGTTTTCGCGAATTTTCGGGCGGGACATTGACGGACAACTCGTACGCAGGATCGGACGACGGCTCGGGACGCGCGTTCATCTCGCGGCTGGCCGACGCGTGCCTGCGCATCAACGCGAGCCTGGAGCCGGAGACCGTGCTGCAGGAGGTGGTGGAGGCGGCGAAGACGCTGACCGCGGCGCGCTGCGGCGTCATCGCCACGTTCGACGAGGAAGGACGCGCGAAGGACTTCTTCTCGTGCGGCCTGTCGCACAGCGAGCACTGCCGGATGACGTCCTGGGCCGACGGGCCGAGGCTGTTCGAGCGCCTGCGCGACCTGGACGGCCCGCTGGCCGTGGCGGACATGTCGGCCTACGTTCAGGCATTGGGCTTCTCCGCCGAAGTGCTGCCCGAAAAAACGTTTCTGGGCATGCCCATGCGCCACCGCGGCCTGCACGTGGGAAACTTCTATCTGGCCGGCAAGGCGGGCGGGCAGACCTTTAACGCACAGGACGAGGAAATCCTCATGGTGTTCGCCGCCCACGCGGCGGTAGCCGTCGCCAACGCGCGCGCCTACCGCAAGGAGCGGCGCGCGAGGGCGGATCTGGAGACACTGGTGGAAACGTCGCCCGTGGGCGTGGCGGTGTTCAATGCCGCCGACGCACGGCCGGTGTCGTTCAACCGCGAGGCGCTTCGCCTGGTCGAGCCGCTGCGCGATCGGGGGCAACCGGCCGAGCACCTGCTGCAGTGCATCACCAGCCGGCTCGGGGACGGGCGGGAAGTTTCGCTCGCGGAGTTTCCGCTGGCCGAAGCGCTCAGCCGCGCGGAGACGCTGCGCGGGGAGGAAATGGAGCTTTCCGTGTCGGACGGACGCCGCGTGAAGGTGCTGGTCAACTGCACCCCGATCACGCGCGGCGACGGCCGGGTGGTGTCGGTGGTCGTGACGATGCAGGACCTGGCGGCGCTGGAGGAGATGGAGCGTTTGCGCGCGCAGTTCGTGAGCCTGGTCAGTCACGAGTTGCGGGCGCCGTTGATGGCCATCCAGGGTTCGGCGGTCTCGCTGCGCGACACGTCCGAGTCGGCCGCCCCCGGGGAAGTGCGCGAGTACGCGCGGATCATCGACGAGCACGCGGCGCAGATGCGGGGGCTGATCGGCGACCTGCTGGACGTGGGGCACATCGAGGCGGGCACGCTGTCGGTGCGGCCCGAACCGTCGGAGGTCGCCGAGTTGCTGGACCGGGCCAGAAGCACGTTTCTCAGCGGCGGCAGTCCGCATCCGGTGCGCATGGACCTGCCGCCGGATCTGCCCCGCGTGATGGCCGAGCGGCGCCGCATCGTGCAGGTGCTGAGCAACCTGTTCTACAACGCCGCGCGCCACTCCCCGGCGGACTCGCCCATCCGGGTGTCCGTCACGCACGACCGGAGCCACGTGTCCGTTTCGGTCTCCGACAAGGGCCGGGGCATTGAACCCGAGCGGCTGGAGCGGCTGTTCGACAAACACGGCAAGAAGGGCGACGGGCTGGGCGGCAGCCTGGGGCTGGTGATATGCAGGGGACTGGTGGAAGCGCACGGCGGGCGCATCTGGGCCGAGAGCCGCGGTCCCGGGCTGGGCGCACGGTTCACGTTCACGCTCCCGGTGGCGGACCAGGCACGCGGCGACGGCCCGACGGAGGCGGCAGGCGAGACTCGGGAGCCGTCGCCCATACTCGTCGTCGACGACGATCCCCAGACATTGCGGCTTGTACGCAATGCGCTGAACGCCGAAGGCTACCGAGTGGTGGTGACCGGCGAGCACAACGGCCTGGGGGACGTGATCCGCGCGCAGGCGCCGCAACTCGTCCTGCTGGACCTGATGCTGCCCGGAACCGACGGTATCCGGCTGATGCAGAGCGTGCCGGAACTCTCGGAAGTTCCTGTCGTGTTCATTTCCGCCTACGGCCGCGACGAGACAGTTGCCAAAGCGCTGAAGAGCGGCGCGGCGGACTACATCGTCAAGCCTTTCTCCGCGACGGAACTGGTCGCCCGGGTGGAGGCGGCGCTGCGGGGCCGCGCCGAAGAGCAGCCGTTCGAACTGGGCGCGTTGACGATCGACTACGCCCGCCGCCGGGTGACGATGCAAGGCCGCGACGTGAAACTGACCGCGAGGGAGTTCGATCTCGCGCGCGCGCTCGCGCTCAACGCCGGGCGCGTAATGAGCTACGACTCGCTGCGCCGGCGGGTCTGGAAGGGCCGCGGCAACCGGCGGCTGGTGCGCTCGTTTATCCAGCGGCTGCGCGCCAGGCTGGGCGACGACGCGAACGAACCGGCGCTGATTCACACGCACCGCGGAGTGGGTTACCGCATGGAGCCTCCGAACGGCGCGTGAACCTCCCGCACAAACAGTTTATACCTTGTACTTCGATGTATAACTTATACCTATAACCGTTAGGTGTGTAGGCCGCAGCAAGCTACCGGTTTCGCCCGGTTATGGCCCTGTCTCCATGTGCAGTCGCGTCAGGAAGGATATATCGCTTCGTAAACCGGACATGTCTTCACGGAAGATCTCCATGTGGGACTCCACCGAGTCAAGGCGCGTCTCTGCCACCGCGACATTCTCCGTCAGCTCGACCATCTTCCAATAGATTGCCCCAACGCTGGCGAAGGTTGCGATCTGCAGGGTGACAATCAAGCCGCCGAAGCCAACGAGAATTTTCTCGGTAGATGTCATCTTCCGCCTGGCGATTACGCCCGTCCGTTCATGAATCCAACTTAGGCCTGCCGGAGGGGAGTGTCAAGGCTGAATTTCCGGGCGAATTGACCAGAAAGGCAGGCCCCTACAACACATCCTCCGCCAGACTCTCCGCCACCCGCGCCGCCGCCTCGTGCACCGACGCCCGCGCCAGGTGCGCGTAGCGGGCCGTGCTGGCAATCTGCCGATGACCCAGCAGCCTCGCGATCATCGGCAGGCTCTCCCCCAGCGCCAGCGCGCTGGAGGCAAAGCTGTGGCGCAGGTCGTGCAACCGCACGTCGTCCAGCCCCGCCCGCTTGCGCAGTTCCCGGGCCTTGAGGTCGACCTCCTCCCAGCGCAGGCCGAGGATCTCGCCGCGCCGGCACCCGGTCAGGATCAGCAGGCGCAGGGCCGCGGCGGCCGGCGCGGAGACCCAGCCGCCGGCCTCCCCGTCACGCAGCGTCTGGCCCAGCCGCCGGTACTCGTCCCGGGTGAGATGACGGTCCCGCAGGCGCAGCTTGTATTTTCGAATCGACCGGCAGGGATTGGGACCCTCCGGCGCGAGCCCCCACTGCTGGGCCTTGCGGAATAGCTGCGTCAGCACCTGGATGGTGCTGTTGGCCACGGCCGGCCGGTCGTGCAGCGAGTACTGCAGCGCCGCAACATCGCTGCGCCGCACCGCGCCCATGGGACGGTCCCCCAGGGCCAGCACGATGTGATTGTCGATAACCGTCCGATACAGGTCCATGGACTTCGGCTTGCAGTTCACCGCCACATGCAGCCGCAGGTAACGCCTCGCGACATCGGCCACCGTGGCAGCGGTCGCGCGTGCTGAAACGTGCGTTTCGGAACCAGCTGGACCCCGCTTCCGGGCCGTGCCTGCCTCCGAACCGGCCCGCAACGGACCCAGTGCAGGCCTGGAAACTCGATGGTTACGGGGCTTCGGCATGGGTTTGTCAAGAAATAAATTATTTATTTGTAAAAAAACAACTAATCGAAACGTAACACTTCATCGTCCGGATTATTGGGGTTCAAGGGCAACACATCCTCTCCA
>JAJDWR010000071.1 GCA_022825505.1 Gammaproteobacteria bacterium
TGCGCGCTAAACCAAGCCCGCCATCCCTGGCGGGCTTGGATCGGCGTTCGGCGCGCCTGCCATCCAAGGCTCCGCGCCGAACACACGACGCGCGCAAGGTCTGTCCGCGACAGCCCACGCTCGTTGGTTAATCGAGGGCCAGGTCGGTCCAGATGCGGTCTACGCGTTCGATGACTTCGGGGGTCATTTGGATGGGGTTGCCCCAGTCGCGTTGGGTTTCGCCGGGCCATTTGTTGGTGGCGTCGAAGCCCATTTTCGAGCCCAGGCCGGCGACGGGTGAGGCGAAGTCGAGGTAGTCCATGGGGGTTGACTCGGCGATGTGGGTATCCCGGGCGGGGTCCATGCGGGTGCTTACGGCCCAGATGACGTCGGGCCAGTTGCGTGCGTCGATGTCGTCGTCCACGACGATGACCAGTTTCGTGTAGGTGAACTGGCGCAGGTAGGACCAGATGCCGAACATGATGCGGCGGGCGTGCCCGGGATACTGCTTGCGGATGCTGACCACGGCGACCCGGTAGGAGCAGGCTTCGCTGGGGAGGTAGAAATCCTCGATTTCGGGGAACTGGGTCTTGAGGATGGGCACGAAGACGTCGTTGAGCGCGAGGCCCAGGACGGCGGGCTCATCGGGCGGACGGCCCGTGTAGGTGGTGTGGTAGATCGGGTCGTTGCGGTGGGTGATGCGCTCCACCGTCATGACCGGGAAACGTTCCGCTTCGTTGTAATAGCCGGTATGGTCGCCGAAGGGGCCTTCCAGGGCCGTGTCGCCGGGGGCGATGTGGCCCTCCAGGGTGATCTCGGCGGTGGCTGGGACGCGGAGGTCCGAGCCGATGCATTTCACCAGTTGCGTACGCGCTCCCCGCATGAGGCCGGCGAAGGCGTATTCCGACAGGGTGTCGGGAATCGGTGTTACTGCCGCCAGGATGGTGGCCGGGTCGGCGCCGATGCTGATTGCTACCTCGAAAGGTTCCTCCGGATGGCGGGCGCACCAGGCCTTGTAATCGGTGGCGCCGCCGCGATGCGGCAGCCACCGCATGATGATGCGGTTGCGGCCGATCACCTGCTGGCGGTAGATGCCGACGTTTTGGCGCTTGCCTACTGCCTCGCCCGCAGGGCTGCGGGTGGTGGTCAGCCCCCAGGTGATCAGCGGCCCGGCGTCTCCGGGCCAGCACGTCTGGATGGGCCAGTCGCCCAGGTCGACATTGTCTCCCTCGAGCACGTTTTCCTGGCAGGGGCCCCGGCGAGCGGTCTGCGGCGCCATCTTCAGCACTTCCTTGACCAGGGGCAGTTTCTGCCAGACTTCGCCGGCGCTGCGAGGCGGCTCCGGCGCGCGCAGCGACGCCAGCAACTGCCCCAGCTCGCCGAACACGTCGGTGGAATCGGAACCCAGCGCGGCGGCGATGCGACTGGCCGTGCCGAACAGGTTGCCCAGCACGCGAATATCGCTGCCGGTAGGCCGGGTGAACAGCAGAGCGGGCCCCTCGCGCTGAAGCGTGCGCCGGCAGACTTCGGTCAATTCCAGCCGCGGGTCCACCGGCACGTCGACACGCCGCAGTTCTTCGCGGGTTTCGAGATGGTTCAGGAAAGCCCTGAGATCCTCAAACCTGGTCTGGGTTCCGGCCCACATATGTCTCGCACCATGTATCGCGACCGCCCAAGTTAACCGCGGACGCGGAACATTGCCAGAGCCCTGGAAACTTTGCGAGGTTCAGGCGAGGCGCCCGGAGCGCGGTTCACGGGCAGGCGCGGCAGACTACCTCAATGCAATGATCGCGGGTTATTCTGGCGCCATGGAACTGGCGTTCGCAAAAATGCACGGCGCGGGTAACGACTTCATGGTTGCCCGTTGGCCGGAGGAGAGGAGTCTGCCCGATGCCGGTACGGTGCGGCGGTGGGCGGACCGTCGCGCCGGTGTGGGGTTCGATCAGTTGTTGCTGGTGCGCGCGTCGGAGCATCCGGACCTGGCTGCGTTCTACCATGTATTCAACGCCGACGGGGCCGAAGTGCAGCAATGCGGCAACGGCGTGCGCTGCATCGCGCGCTTCCTGGTGCCTGACGGGGCAGGGGATACGCTGATGCTGGGCAGCCGGGCCGGCACGGTGAAAGCCCGGCTTGAGGCGGGCGGCCACGTCAGCGTCAACTTGGGCGAGCCCGACTTCGCTCCGGGGTCGCTGCCGTTTCGCGCCCGTCAGGCGACTCGCGCCCGTCAGGCGACTCGCGCCCGTCAGGCGACTCGCGCCGGTCAGGCGACTCGCGCCGGTCAGGCGACTCGCGCCGGTCAGGCCACCGGCGCCAGCCAGGAGTCGCGATACCGGCTGGAACTGGACGCGGGGACAGTGGAATTCGGCGCCGTGTCGGTGGGCAATCCCCATGCTGTCATCCCGGTGAATTCGTTGGATGGGGCGCCGGTCGGTATAATCGGGCCGCAACTGCAAGCTCACCCGTCGTTCCCGGAGGGCGTCAATGTCGGCTTCGTGGAGTTTCGCGATGCAGCCAGTATCCGCCTTCGCGTCTATGAACGGGGGGCGGGCGAAACCGCGGCCTGCGGTACGGGCGCGGCCGCTGCGGCGGCTGTCGGCAGGCTGTGGGGTGAGCTGGGAGAAGCCGTGAGAGTGGAGGTCACGGGCGGGGTTCTGCAAACCGCCTGGCCCGGACCGGGACACCCGGTCTGGCTGTCGGGCACGGCCATTCGGGTCTTTGCGGGGAGAATCGCCATATGACGGACCGGGAGCGGGGCATGACTCGACGGTGGAGGACATGACGAGTCGGAAGCGCGACACGGCAGCTGTCGGGCGCGAAGGGACCGACGGCGGGGAGATTGCGGCCGAGCGACACGAGTCCGCCGAACAGAACGAGGCCGCAGAGCCCACGTTGACCGGCCGCGAGGTAGCCGAGTACCTGTGCGCCCATCCGGACTTTTTCGCGCGCTACCCGCGGGTCCTGCTCGAGATGGAACTCCAGCACCAGCCCGGGGGCGCGGCGGTATCGCTGGTGCAGCGCCAGGTGGAGGTGCTGCGAAAGCAGAACGAGGAACTGCACGCGCAACTCAAGGATCTCGTCGCCGTTGCCAGGGACAACCAGGAGTTGGTGGAGAAGATCCATCAACTGGCCGTATCGCTTGTGGGCGAGGTTGACGTCAAGCGGCGCGTACGCTTGCTCAGGACACGGCTGAAAAAGGACTTCGGGATCGAGAATGCGGTCCTGATACTGTTCGCGGAGCCGTACCCGATCACGTCGCGCGATCCCTTCCTCAAGGTGGTCGAGCGCGGGGATGCGAGGCTCAAGTCATTCGCGAGTTTCCTCAAGTCCAGTGAGCCCCTTTGCGTGCGGTTGCGCCCGGCGCAGCGGCGTTTTGCATTCGGTGGCGGGCAAGCGGAGCTGAAATCGGCGGCGTTGGTCCCATTGGGGAGGCATGCGGAAGCCGGATTTATCGTCATCGCCAGCCGCGACCCCGACCACTTCCATCCGGGCAAGCGCGCGGACTACCTGGGACGTCTGGGAGAAGTCGTGACGATGGCGTTGAGCGCCAACCGCGCCGACTCCGATGCGAAGAGCGGCCCGAAGGCAAGTGGAACCTGAGCAGCGAATCGATGCCTACCTCAGGCATCTCGAAACCGAGCGACGGCTTTCGCCCCATACACTGAGCGCGTACCGGCGCGACCTGCAGTCCCTGCTGGGTTTCGCGCGCCGCCACTCCATCCCGATCGAGGAAATGGATTCTCACGCGGTGCGGCGGTTTGCAGCGGAGTGTCATCGGCGCGGTGGAGCCTCCCGCCCCGGGAGGGCACCTCGCGGCCTGAGTCCCCGAAGCGTGGCCCGCCGGCTGTCCGCGGTGCGCTGCTTCTATGCCTGGCTGCTGAGATCGCGGATCATCGGATCGAATCCGGCGGCCGATGTTCAGGCGCCCAGGCCAAAGCGGCGGCTGCCGTCGACGCTGGACGCCGACCAGATGGCGAGTCTGCTCGCGCCGGACGACGACCCGGCGGCGCGGCCAGGCGATGCCGGATCGGCGCGGCAGGGCGGTCCCGGCATCGACGAGAGCGATCCGCTGATGGCTAGGGATCGCGCCATCCTCGAGTTGTTCTACTCCTCCGGGCTCCGGCTTGCCGAGCTTGCGGGACTGGACCTTGTGGACCTGGATGCCGCCGACCGCACGGTACGGGTGACCGGCAAGGGCGACAAGGTGCGCGTCGTACCGGTGGGCGTGCCGGCGCTGGAAGCGCTCAGGGCCTGGCTTGCGGTGCGCGTGGATATCGCCGCACCTGGGGAAACGGCGATCTTCGTCAGTCTGCGGCGTACGCGGTATGCCGGGCGGGGGACGCGGCTCGCCCGCCGGTCCATACAGCAGCGGGTGAAGCTGTGGGCGCGGCGCCGGGGCACACCGGTGGGCGTTCACCCGCACATGCTCAGGCATTCCTTCGCCAGCCACATGCTCGAGTCCAGCGGCGACCTGCGCGCGGTCCAGGAACTTCTCGGCCACGCGAGCATTTCCACCACCCAGGTGTATACGCACCTTGATTTTCAGCATCTGGCACAGATATACGATAAGGCGCACCCCAGAGCGAAGCGCCGGCGCGAACCGGGCGTCGGCGACGACCGCACGGACTGAATCATCGGGTTCGGTCCGAACCGGGCTCTCCAGGCGGTGTGAGTCAGGGAAGGAAATGCAGGATCAACACGCTACAACCATCGTCTGTGTCCGTCGCGGCGGCCGCGTGGCCATGGGCGGCGACGGCCAGGTCACCCTGGGCGACAAGATCATGAAGGGCAATGCCTGCAAGGTGCGGCGGTTGCACGACGACAAGGTCCTGGCGGGGTTCGCGGGCGGTACGGCCGACGCCTTTACCCTGTTCGAACTCTTCGAGAAGAAACTCGACCAGTACGGCAATCTGACGCGCGCGGCGGTCGAGCTTGCCAAGGACTGGCGCACGGATCGCATGCTCAGGCGCCTGGAGGCGCTGATGGTGGTGGCCGATCGCTCCAAGTCGCTGTTGATCTCGGGCACCGGTGACCTGATCGAGCCTGAACAGAATGTGCTGGCCATCGGTTCCGGCGGCGCCTATTGTCAGGCTGCGGCCCGAGCCCTGCTGGAGAATACGGAACTGGACGCCCGCAGCATCGTCGAGAAGTCGCTGGCCATCGCCTGCGAAATCTGCATTTATACCAACGCCTCGATCACCATCGAGGAACTGTAGGCGCCCATGTCGATGACACCCCGGGAAATCGCCCAGGAACTGGACAAGCACATCATCGGCCAGGACGAGGCCAAGCGGGCCGTGGCCATCGCGCTGCGCAATCGCTGGCGGCGCGTTCAGGTGGGCGAGCCGCTGGGCAGCGAGATCACGCCGAAGAACATCCTCATGATCGGGCCCACCGGCGTGGGCAAGACGGAAATCGCCCGGCGACTGGCGCGGCTGGCCCGGGCGCCGTTCATCAAGGTGGAAGCGACCAAGTTCACCGAGGTGGGTTACGTTGGCCGCGAGGTGGATTCCATCATCCGCGACCTGGCCGACATGGCGGTCAAGATGACCCGGGAGCATGAAATCGGCAAGGTCAGCCACCGCGCCGAGGATGCAGCGGAGGATCGCCTGCTGGATGCGCTGCTGCCCGGATCGGAAGCGGACGGGCAAGGCGATACCCGGCAGCGGTTCCGCAAACTGCTGCGCGAAGGAGAGTTGGACCGGCGGGAGGTGGAAATCGACGTTCAGGCCCCCCGCGTCGGCGTGGAGATCATGGCGCCTCCGGGCATGGAGGACATGACGAGCCAGTTGCAAAGCATGTTCCAGGGCATGTCCTCCGGCCGCCGAAGCACGCGCAAGCTCAGGGTGAGCGAGGCGCTGCGGCTGCTGACGGACGAAGAAGCCGGCAAGATGATCAACGAGGAGGAAATCAAGCTCAAGGCGCTCAACGCCGTGGAACAGAACGGCATCGTCTTCCTGGACGAGATCGACAAGGTCGCCCGCCGTTCCGACACGCTGGGCGCCGACGTCTCGAGGGAAGGCGTGCAGCGGGACCTCCTGCCGCTGGTGGAAGGCTGTACCGTCAGCACCCGATACGGGATGATACGTACCGATCATGTGCTGTTCATCGCATCCGGGGCGTTCAACGTCGCCAAGCCTTCCGATCTCATCCCGGAGCTGCAGGGGCGCTTCCCGATTCGCGTCGAACTGGACGCGCTGGATGCCGACGATTTCGTACGCATCCTCACCGAGCCCGACGCCTCCCTGACGGAGCAGTACACGGCGCTGATGGCCACCGAGAGAGTCAGCCTGATCTTCGAACCGTCCGGCGTCAAGCGGGTCGCGGAGGTCGCCTTCCACGTCAACGAGCGTACCGAGAACATCGGCGCGCGGCGGCTGCACACCGTCCTGGAGCGGTTGCTGGAGACCGTTTCGTTCGAAGCGGCCGACCGCGGCGGGCAGACCATGGTGGTGGACGACGCCTACGTAAACGAACACCTGGGTGAACTCGTTCAGGACGAGGATCTGACGCGCTACATCCTCTAGACTGCTTGAGCGAGATATACGTTTACATGAGTCAGGTTTTCTGCAACAGGCATTCGGAGAGATCGCACCGCATGCCTCGTGGGTCCGAGGCAAAGCCTCGCTAGCTGAACATCGCCCCAGACCGTGTCCGAATCCGGCCCTCATCCTGTCAGTCTGAAACTGCGGCGGCGTTCGCGCCGGCTGGAAGTCGGTTTCTCCAACGGCGAAACCTTCGATCTTTCCGCCGAGTACCTGCGGGTTCATTCGCCCTCCGCGGAAGTGCAGGGGCATGGCGCGGGGGAGGGTGTGCTGGTGGTCGGCAAGGAACGAGTGAATATCGAGCGAATCGAGCCCATCGGGCGGTACGCGGTCCGGCTGGTGTTCGACGACGGCCACGATACCGGCCTGTACACGTGGCCTATACTTTACCGCCTCGGCAGCAAGTACCGGGCCAACTGGCAGCGGTACCTGGAACGGTTGCGGGAGGCAGGGCATCAGCGGGCGGCGGCAGAGGATGGCGGCTAGCGAAAACACTACCGGCGAGTTCGTCGACTTCGGTTTCGACAAGGTCTCCCCGGGCGAGAAGCAGCGCCGGGTGCGGGGCGTATTCGACTCCGTCGCCCACCGATACGATCTCATGAACGACCTCATGTCGGCGGGCCTGCACCGCGTCTGGAAGCGGTTTGCGCTCGCCCGAACCGGGCTTCGCGCCGGTCAGTCGGCGCTGGACGTTGCCGCCGGCAGCGGCGACCTGAGCGAAGGGATGGCCCGGCAGGTGGGTTCCGCCGGGCGGGTGGTGGTGACCGACATCAACGGCACGATGCTCGGGCTGGGGCGCTCCCGAATGATCGATGCCGGCCTCGTGGCGAACATCCACTACCTGCAGGCCGATGCGCAGCGGCTGCCCGTTGGCGGCTCTGCGTTCGACTGCGTCAGCATCGGCTTCGGGTTGCGAAACGTCACCGACAAGGACGCGGCGCTGGCTGAAATGTTCCGGGTGCTCCGGCCCGGTGGCCGGCTGCTGGTTCTGGAATTCTCGCGGCCGAAGCTCGAACTGCTGGATTCCGCCTACGAATACTACTGCCTGAATGTGCTCCCGCGGTTGGGCCAACTGGTCGTCGATGATGCCGACAGTTACCGCTACCTGGCGGAGTCCATACGCGTTCACCCGGACCAGGAAACGCTCAAGTCGATGATGGCCGAACAGGGTTTCGAGCGCTGCGAGTACCATAACCTCAGCGGCGGCATTGTCTCCCTGCACGTGGGCTTTCGGTTATAGCAGCCATGTCTACGCCGCTCGCCACGCTTGCTCGCCTGCTGCTGCGTACGTCCGCCGCGGCCTCCGAATCTTTCGATGCGGCGGCGGCCAGCGCGTTCGGGCTCGAGTCCGTGGTCAATCGCTGTATCCGGGAGTCGACGCGCGCCGAAGAACTCCTGGAAGACCTGGACGGCAGAAGCCTGGCGATCGTGGTTCAGGGGCTCGGGATCCGCCTGCGGCTGGGCGCTTCGAAGACACACCTTGCGGTGAGCGCCTCTTCGGCGCGCTCCGAGCACTCCGCTACGGCGACCGTGGAGGGCACGCCCCTGGCCCTGCTGGGCCTGCTCGGCAGCGCGGGGCCGGAAGCGTTCAGGGAATCCGGAGTCAGCCTGTCGGGCGATGCGCAGACGGCGGAAGCCTTTGCCGAATTGCTGGGCCATGCGCGCCCGGACCTGGAGGAGGAACTGTCCGGATGGATAGGCGACATTGCCGCCCACGAAGTGGCCGGCGCGGCGCGGCGCACGGACGACTGGGCTCGGCAGGCCGGCTCGGCACTGACAATGAATACCTCCGAGTTTCTCCAGGAGGAGGCGCGGCAGTTGCCGCCGCGCGTCGAAGTGAATGCCTTCGGACGGGACGTGGAGCACCTGCGCGACGACGTCGAACGGGCGGCGCAACGCCTCGCCAGACTTGAGCAGCTTGGGCGCCGCGCCCCCTCTCGCGGAGCCGCCGCCGATGCCGCGGCGGAGCAGGGATAGCGGCATGGGCCGCCTGAGGCAACTGGCCAGGCTCCTTGCCATCCAGCGCACGCTGATGCGGCACGGGCTCGACGACTTTGTCTGGGCAACCCACCTGTTCAGGCCCGTCGGCTGGTTGCGCACACTTCTGCCGAAACGATCCCGTCACGCGCCCCTGGGGGCAAGAATCCGCGTGGCCCTGGAAGAACTCGGGCCCATCTTCGTGAAATTCGGCCAGGCTGTGTCGACCCGGCGGGACCTGCTGCCGGCAGACATCGCCGACGAACTCGCGAAACTCCAGGATCAGGTGCCGCCGTTCGCCACCAGTGAAGTGCTGGACATTCTCGCCGAGGCGTTCGGCCGCCCGGCGGACGACGTATTCCAGGAGTTCCAGCGGACACCGCTGGCGGCGGCTTCGGTGGCGCAGGTCCACGTCGCACGGCTGCACGATGGCCGGGAAGTCGTGGTCAAGGTCCTGCGCCCGGGAGTCCACAAGTCGGTGCGTAAGGACCTGGCGGTGCTCTACGCCATCGCCGAACTCGCCGAAAGGTACTGGTCCGATGCGCGGCGGCTGCGCCCCCGGGAGGTAGTGCAGGAGTTCGAGGCAACGCTCTTCAAGGAGCTGGACCTGATGCGCGAAGCGGCCAACGCGGCCCAGCTACGGCGAAATTTCGAAGGTTCCGCCACACTCTACGTGCCGGACGTGTACTGGAACTACTGCCGTTCCAACGTCCTGACCATGGAGCGAATTGCCGGTGTGCCGATCAGCGACCTGGAGGAACTGCAGTCCCGCGGCACCAACATCCGTCGCTTGGCCGAAAACGGCGTCGAGATCTTCTTCAACCAGGTATTCACCCACAATTTCTTTCACGCGGACATGCATCCGGGGAACATCTTCGTCGACGTGACGGATCCGGAGCAGCCGCGTTACATTGCCGTCGATTTCGGCATCGTGGGCACCCTGAGCCCGCGGGATCAGCATTACCTGGCCGCCAACTTTCTCGCCTTCTTCAAGCGCGACTACTACCGCGTGGCCCGGCTGCACGTGGATTCCGGCTGGGTCCCGCCGAATACGCGGGTGACGGAACTGGAAGCGGCCATCCGCGCGGTCTGCGAGCCCATCTTCAACAAGCCTCTGAAGGACATCTCGTTCGGGCTGGTGCTGCTGCGCCTGTTCCAGACGGCGCGCCAGTTCGACATGCAGGTGCAGCCCCAACTGGTACTGCTGCAGAAGACACTCCTGAACATCGAGGGCCTGGGCCGCCAGCTCTACCCGGAGCTGGACCTGTGGGCCACCGCCAAGCCGGTGCTGGAGAAGTGGATGGCCCGGCGCACCGACCCGCGCACGCATCTTCGGCAGTTGCTGGAGAACTGGCCACGCGTGGCGGAGGATCTGTTGCTGGTGCCCGAGGCGATCCAGCAGGTACCGCGCCGTGCCGCCGAAAGCGGCGATCCGTTGGCCGACGCTGCTCCCGGGTCCGGCCCTCCCGAACGTGCCGGTAACCCGGCCGGCCTTCATGCTGTCATCGCCGGCGGCGCCCTCGCCATCTGCGGCGTGCTCTGGCTGGGGCTCGAAGCGGCGCCCACCTGGCCCGGCTGGTCTGCCGCCGGACTCGGTGTCGCCCTGTTGTTCCGTTCCGCCGGCTGAGTCCAATGAAAAGAGAGCTTCCGGCGCGTGAGTTCGCCCTGCTGATCGCCATGCTCACGGCCATGGCCGCGATGGCTATCGACGCCATGCTGCCGGCGCTTGGCGAGATCGGCAGCGAGCTTGGCGTTGTGCGGGAAAACAATCGGCAACTGGTGATCTCCGCGCTTTTCCTGGGGCTTGCTCTGGGGCAGATCGTCTACGGTCCCCTGTCCGACCGGTTCGGCAGGAAACCCGGCATGTACATCGGGCTCGGGCTTTTCGTGCTGGGTTGCCTGCTGTCCATGGCCGCGTGGAGCTACCCGGTGATGCTCGCCGGCCGATTCCTGCAGGGCATCGGCGCAGCCGGTCCGCGTATCGTCTGTCTGGCGCTGGTCCGTGACCGCTACGAGGGCCGCGAAATGGCCCGGGTCATGTCGTTCATCTTCGCCGTATTCGTCATCGTCCCCACGGTCGCCCCGGCCCTGGGGCAGGTGATCCTGCTGGTTTCCGGTTGGCGGGCGATTTTCGGTGCGTTGCTGGCGTTCGCCGCGACCGCGTTGATGTGGTTCGCAATCCGGCAGCCGGAAACGCTGACGCCGGAACGGCGCGTTCCCTTGTCTATCGGTCCGCTTGCCGCTGCAGTCGGGGAGGTCGGCGGGAGTCGCCGGGCCGTGGGTTACACGGTGGCCACCGGGCTGGTATTCGGCGGCTTCCTGGGCTACCTGAACTCGGCTCAGCAGATATTCCAGGAGCAGTACCAGCTGGGCTCGCTGTTCCCGTTGTTTTTCGCGGTGCTTTCGCTGGCGTTCGCCGCGGCATCCTACCTGAACGGGCACCTGGTCATTCGCCATGGCATGCGCAAGTTGGCGGTTCGCAGCCTGATGGCTCTTTGCCTGTTGTCGGCCGGATTCCTGGTTGTTCTTGTTCAGATGCCGGGCGAGGCGCCTCTGTGGAGTTTCATGGCCTGGGGCGGGGCGGCATTCTTCTGCCTCGGCGTGGTCTTCGGCAACGTCAACGCCCTGGCCATGGAGCCGTTCGGGCACATAGCGGGCATCGCCGCCGCGCTGATCGGGTCGTTTACCACGCTGCTGTCGATGTTGCTGGGCGGGCTGATCGGTCAGTTCTACGACGGCACGCTGATACCGCTGGTGGGCGGTTTCGCCTTTCTGGGGTTGGCCTCGCTGGGCGCCATGTCCTGGGCCGGCGGCGGCCGCAAGCCCGAGCAGCAGTTGTCTGCGCCGTGATTTGAAGTTTCAGGGTTGACGCCGTTCCGTACCCGCCGTCTCAGGCCATGGTCTGGGTCAGCACGCCCATTCGCCTTGTCAGTTCCAGGTTTTCCCGGTAATCGATGGGTACGACCACGAGGCTGGGGCCCTGTTCGCCGAACGCAGCCTCCAGTGCGTTCGCCAGATCCCGGCTGCGGGTGACCAGGTGGCCGTGCCAACCGAACGACTCCGCCAGCCGTAGCCAGTCGGGGTTTCCGAACCCGAGATTGGAATGCCGGTCGAAGTGGTCCTGCTGCTTCCACTGGATCAGCCCATACCCGCCGTCCTCCCAGACCATGACCACGATGTTGCTGTTCAGGCGCCTGGCGGTCTCCATCTCCTGCACGTTCATCAGGAAGCCGCCGTCTCCGGCGATGGCGAGAACCCTGTTTTGCGGATGGACCAGGTTCGCGGCAATCGCGCCCGGGAGCGCAAAGCCCATGGAGCAGAAACCGTTCGGAATCAGGCAGGTGTTGGGCTCGTCGCACTGGTAGTAGCGTGCAATCCACATCTTGTGCGCGCCGACATCGGACAGCAGGAAGTCGCCCGGTCCCAGCGCGACCCGGACGTCCCAGAGCACTTTCTGCGGGCGAAGCGTGCCTTCGGTGTCGTCCCCGGCGCAGGCCGCAAACTCCTCCAGCATCGAAGCGCGCTTTCGCCGCTGTTCGGAGAGATCCAGTTCCAGCGGCGGTCCCAAGGCCAGCCGCTCGTTGAACATCCACAATGTATGGGCGAGGTCCCCTACCAGTTCGACCTCGACGAGGTAGTGGTCGTCGATCTCCGCCGGAAGAAAGTCGGCGTGAATGATCCGCTTGTTCTTGTCGGGATTCCAGAGCCGGGGATGGTATTCCACCATGTCGAAGCCGAGCGAGAAGACGAGGTCCGCCTCGTCGATGACCAGCGTGGGCAGGTCCTTTGCACCGAGCCCGATGGTGAACAGGCAGTAGTCGGCGGAGCGGTCGACGGCGCCCTTCGCCATGAAGGTGGAGAGCACGCCGATGCCGGTTTGCTCGCAGAACAGCCGGAGCTGCTTGCTTGCCCGCTTTCGAATGCAGCCGTTGCCCGCGAGGATGACTGGGCGCCGGGCGGACCGGAGCAGTTCGAACGCGCGATTGACTATCTTGTCGTCGGGCACGGGGCGACGGAATCGTACCGGCGTCAGCGGTTGGGCGTCCGTCTCGCGGCCGGCGATATCCTCCGGCAGTTCAACGTGAACGGCGCCCGGTTTCTCCGTACGCGCCACGCGGACGGCCTTGCGGATCACTTCCGGAATGGTGTCTTCGTGCAGAATGGTGGTGGCCCACTTGGTTACCGGACCGAACATCTCCACCACGTCCATAATCTGGTGGGACTCCTTGTGCAGGCGGCGAGTGGATCCCTGGCCGGTCAGGACCAGCATGGGCGACCGGTCCATGTTCGAGTCGGCAACGCCGGTGATGAGGTTGGTGGCGCCGGGGCCGAGGGTTCCGAGGCAGCCGGCGGCCTGGCCGGTGAGCCGTCCGTAGGCCTCGGCCATGAAGGCGGCGCCCTGCTCGTGGCGGGTGAGAATGAACTGGATGGAGTCGGATTCCTCGAGCGAGAGGATGAAATCGGCGTTTTCCTCGCCGGGGACACCGAACACGTACTCGATCCCCTCGGCTTCCAGGCACTTGACCATCAGATCGGACGCTTTCATTTCGGGCTCCGTTTCCCACTGGGATTGGGGGAGCCTATCAATAGTTTCGACAGATGGCCGTTGAATCGTTCAAATCGGCTAGTGCACGGGACGGACCGCGCCGAGAGCTTCCTGCAGGGTGGCATACGTGGCAATGATCCGGCTGATTCCGGTCTTGCGCAATGTGCGGGCCAGCGGCGCCGACATCGAGCACAAGGCAAAACTTGCGTCCCGGGCCTTCTGCGACCGTGCGATCAGCAGGATGGCACGCAGCCCGATACTGCTGAGAAAGAACAGCTCCCGGCAGTCGATGACGATCGGGCATTTGCGGCCGCGCACAGCCGATTGGAGGGCGGCTTCGAAATCCCGCACATTGGTGCCGTCGATGCGGCCTGTTGCCGTGGCGATCAGCACGTCATTCCTGAACCTGGCGTCAATGGCCATCATCGTCTGGATCCATCATCTGTGTATCGCGCATACAAGAGCGTGGTCCTTCCCCGCACTGTAGGGTCGCTCGTGTACGTGCCGGTTGAATTGTCAGCGGTGAATCGCGCCTTGGGGCGGAGATCTCCGCTCATCGACTCAATGGGATCCGTGCACGTCTCCGCCGAGCGGAAATTGGACCACCGTTGACCATATAAGTTCCGTATTGAGCGTGGATCGCCCACGCTCCGTGGGAGGCGCAACCCCTGGTGTTGCTCCGGTGGGTCAGGCGGTTTCGGCGCCGAGTTTGGTCATGGTGGCGATGATTTCCTTGAGGACGCTGTCGACCAGGTCCGCGTCGGTGCCGCGGACTACGAGGTTGGCGCCGTAGCGGCGTTCGCGGAAGAAGGGGTAGCTGCCGATTTCTACCTGGGGATACTTGTGGACGATGGTCTCCAGCGGGGCGGCCAGTTCGCCTTCCGGGAGGTAGACGTCGACATTGCGGGAATGGATGGGCGCGCCGCCGGATAGCTCTTCGTCCAGGGTGGAGAACATGCCGCGGGCCACGGCCGGAATGCCGGCCATGACGAAGACGTTTTCCATGCGAAAACCGGGTGCTCCGCTCAGGGGGTTGTCGATGAGGCTGGCTCCTTCGGGCACGTGCGCCATCTTCAGGCGCGCTGCGTTGAGTTCGAGTCCGCGCCTGCGGAGGCGTTGCACGGCTTCCTCATGAAGGACAATGTCGCGGCCGAACGCGGCGGCGATGCACTCGGCGGTGATGTCGTCGTGGGTCGGGCCGATGCCCCCGGTGGTGAATACATACGTGTACGCGGCCCGGCACTCGTTCACCGCGGCGACGATGGCGGCCTTGTCATCCCGCACCACGCGGGCTTCCACCAGCGTGATGCCCTTGTCCGCCAACTCGGCGCCCAGGAACTGAAGGTTGGCGTCCTGAGTCTTGCCGGACAGGATTTCGTTGCCGATGATCAGCACGCAAGCGGTTGCGGCCAGAGTGTCCATTTCTGCGTATGAAGCCTGTCAATGCGTTCCCCGGCCGACCGGCCGGACGGTCGAATCCTACACCATGTAGAGCTGGGGGTTTTCCACCGATCCTCTTGATTGGTCAGGCTTGAATGGAGTCGACCGGCCACTCCGGGTCGCGCCGGGCATCCGCGGGGCTCAGTGTCGGGGCGGCACCCGATCGGCTATTATCTTCAATCCGAATTCTGCGAGACACACAGAAATGGCCCTCAAATCCGATGCCGCCGGGAACGGGGAACCGTTGGAAATCGCGGGTTCCAGGGAGACCGGCGTGCCCGGCGACCGCAAGCCGGCAGACACCGAAAAGGCCGAAGCCTCGGCCGAGATGCCGGCAGGTTCCGCCAGTCGGCTGGCGGCTATCCGCAGGGACCGCGACTCGATCCGCCGGTTCTTCGAAACCGGAGAGTATCCCTACAAGCAGAAGATCGGCCGCAAGTTCTATCAGCGGCAGAAAAAGGAACTGCAGATCGAACTGCTCAAGGTGCAGGAGTGGGTGAAGGCCAACGGTCGGAGGATCGTCATTCTCTTCGAGGGCCGGGACGCGGCGGGCAAGGGCGGGACCATCAAGCGATTTGCCGAGCACCTGAACCCTCGCGGTGCGCGCGTCGTGGCGCTGGACAAGCCCACGGAACGGGAACGGTCCCAGTGGTACTTCCAGCGCTACGTCCGGCATCTTCCGTCAGCCGGCGAAATCGTCTTCTTCGATCGCTCCTGGTACAACCGCGCCGGCGTCGAGCGGGTCATGGGGTTTTGCACGCCGAACGAGTATCTTGAATTCATGCGCCAGGCTCCCGAGTTCGAAAGGATGCTGGTGCGCAGCGGCATCATCCTCTTCAAGTACTGGTTCTCCGTGACCAGCGAAGAGCAGATCAGGCGCTTCGAGTCGCGCGAGACAGAGGCCCTGAAGAAGTGGAAAATCTCCCCGATCGACCGTCAGTCGCTCAAGATGTGGGATGACTATACGGACGCCAAGGAGGCGATGTTCTTCTACACGGACACGGCCGACGCACCCTGGACCATTGTCAAGTCGGACGACAAGAAGCGCGCCCGCCTGAACGCCATGCGGCATTTCCTCTCGCAACTTCCCTACCCGGCCAAGGACAAGGCGCGGGTCGGAAAACCCGATCCCCTGATCGTCGGCTCAAGCGGCGACGTGATCGCCAAGGACGATCACCTCTTCGACAAGACCGCCCACCCGGACCGCCGCCACACCTGACCGCGGGGAACAGGGGACGGCGCTTCGAGATGCACGTCATCGAGGCGCCGTAAACGAGCCGGCCGCAGCGATCAACCGTTACCTGTCTCCCGGCTGGGAGAGGCGGCGAAAAGCGCGTCCAGGTCCGCGTCGGTGATCCCGAGAGGGCCGCTGCCCGCGCCCTCGAACAGGGCGTCGGCCAGCGCCTGTTTCCGGGCCTGCATGCGCTGAATGGCTGCCTCCACGGTACTTTCGGCGATCAGCCGGTAGACGAAAACGGGCTTGTCCTGGCCGATGCGGTGCGCGCGGTCCATGGCCTGGCGTTCCACGGCGGGGTTCCACCACGGGTCGTAAACGATGACGGTGTCGGCCGCGGTCAAATTGAGTCCCGTGCCGCCCGCCTTCAGGCTGATCAGGAACAGCGGTACGGCGCCGGACTGAAAGCGCGCGACCTGCCCGTCGCGGTCCCTGGTGCCGCCGTGGAGCATCGCGTAGTCCCAGCCCCGGCCCGCTATATCGGATTCCAGCAAGCGCAGCATCTGGACGAACTGCGAGAACACAAGCACCCGTCGCCCTTCGGCGATGAGCGATTCCAGCAACTCCAGCAGCCGCGTGCGCTTGGCGCTCGCCTTTACCTTGCGGGCCGCGTCCAGCTTCACGAGGCCCGGGTCGCAGCAGGCTTGGCGAAGCTTCAGCAGGGCGTCCAGGATCGCGATGCGCGACGCTGCCAAGCCCCGGGCTGCGACCGCTTCGCGCACGCGCGCGTCCATGGCCGTGCGGATGCTCTCGTAGAGCGCCGCCTGCCCGCCTGCCAGCGGCACGCGCTCGTCGATCACCGTCTTCGCGGGCAGCTCCGCGGCCACCTCCTCCTTGGTGCGCCGCATCAGGAATGGCTTGATGCGCGTCGAGAGCATCCGCTGGCGGGCCGCGTCGCCGTGTTTTTCGATCGGAGTGAGGTAGTTTTTCGTGAACTCCCTTCTCGCGCCGAGCAGCCCCGGGACAAGCCAGTCGTACAGCGACCACAGTTCCTGCAGGCTGTTCTCCAGCGGCGTGCCGGTGAGCGCCAGGCGGTGGCGGGCGCGAATGTCCCGAATGCGTTTGGATACTCCTGCGGCCGGGTTCTTCACGGCCTGGGCCTCGTCGAGTACCGCAGTGTCGTACTCGTGCGCGAACAGCGCTTCGTGGTCGCGGTTCACGAGCGGATACGTCGTGACCACGAGATGGCGGTCCGGAATCTCCCCGAAGCGCCGCCGCCGTTGAGGCCCATGCAGCACCAGCACCTTGAGGCCTGGCGTGAATCGCTCGGCCTCGCGCCGCCAGTTGCCCACGAGGCTCGTCGGCACCACAAGCAGGCTTGGGCGCCCAACCTTGAGTTCCAGATGCCGGTGCGCAAGCAGCGCCAGCGTCTGCACGGTCTTTCCCAACCCCATGTCGTCGGCCAATACGCCGCCGAAACCGCTTTCCGACAGAGCTTTGAGCCACCCGAAGCCGGTGCGCTGGTAGGCGCGCAGTTCTCCGCGGAGCGGCGCCGGCGGCGCCACGTCCGGCGCGTCGGCCAACGCCCTCAGGCGAGCGCCAAGCTCCAGCAGCTCGCGCCCCCCTGTCCACCGCGCCCCGCATCCTTCCAGCGCCTCGGCCAGATCGAACAGTCGCCCTGCCTCGGCGCGGTGAAACCCGATCAGCCCCTGCGCCTCCAAAAACGCCTCGGCGAAGCCCGCGAAACTCGACGCGTCGATCGCCAGGTAGGCGCCGTCGTCAAGCTCCGCGTGAAACAGCCGGCCGGCCAGGTGCCCTTCCAGGTCGAAGCCTGCCCGCAGTCGGCCCTGTTCGTCCACCGGCAGTGAGTCAACGAGCTGAACCACCAACGGCGCAATGTCGAATTGCGAGCCGTTGGCCTCAAGGCGCAGGCATAGCGAAAACCAGTCCCGTTCCGAGGGCTCGACCGTGGCGGAAAACGACACGGGCCCGTCAAAGACGCGAAATGGCCAGGTATCGTCGATCCGGACGCGCCAGCCCGCCTGCCGCAGTTCGGTTACGGCCTGGGCGGCGAACCCGACGCCGGAGGTTGCGGCGGCCCCGTCCCCTTCCCTGAAGGCCGGCAGCACCACATCGGCGTCGCGCAGCCCCTCGGGCGGCGCGGCAGCGAAATACAGTCCGTGCGGCTCGCGCCCGCCGTGGCGTTCGCCCGCGCGGGTCAACCTGCGCAGCAGCGCGGACTCTCCCGCGCGGTCGCGGAGGATGAGTGGTCGAAAGCTGTAGAAGCCGGCGCGCCTACGACTCTCCCGCGCGGTCGCGGAGGATGAGCGCCGGGGGTTCGCCTGTGGCTGTCAGCAGATTCGCGCCCTTGCCGGAGCGCACCCGTTTCGCGACGCTCTCGTAGGCGATCTCAAGCCGCGCGCACGGGTACACGGCGGGAGCGGGCGCTCCGAAGCGCCGGGCGAACGTGTCATTGCCGTATCGCACCTGCGGAGGTATCTCGCAGCCGTACAGGATCAGCACGGGCTCTGGCGGCACGTCGGCGCGCTGCTCGAGGCGGGCCGGGCGCGGCAAGGGTCCGTGCCCGCCGATCCCGTCCAGAGACGAAGTCACCGACTCCACCGCATCGGGCGGCACCGCCGGGGCCTGCGCCAGCCAGCTAGCCAGATGCGGTTCGAGAGCGGTTTCGGCCACGCCGGCCTCGCCCGTTTCCGGGTCCAGGTAGAAGGGCGTGCCAAACCCCAGCAGCGTGAGCGGCGCCCCTTCCGGGCCGCGTGCCACCGCCCGCTGTTCGCCGCCGTCGCCCACCTCCCACCGCAGCTCGCACTTCCGCGGCGCCGACCATGACAGCGTGCGTCCGTGGATGCCGCCGTCCAGGGCGCGGCCCGTCTCGACGATCACCCGGATCAGTTTCACCAGTTCCGGCCCCTCCGGCAAGTTGCTGCCCTGCGGGTATCCGCCTTCGCCGAAAAACTCCAGTTGCCCAAGCAGCGCGGCGTCCTGTAACGTCAGATTGCCGCGCGCCCAGGCCGAGCGCCGGTTCGTGAACTCCCGGTAGTTTGCGCCGATCTCGCCATTCTTCTTCAGATACGCCCGGTAGGGCGTGATGCGCATGCCGCCATGCCAGTCCCGGTGGAAGACGTAGAACAGATGCTGCTGCCCGGTCCGGACGGGGCCTGACTGGCGAATCGCGGCAGGCTTCGCGCGGGCCCGGGGCCGCCGGTCGAGCCATTGGCGCACCTCTCCGCGCCCGGGGCCCGCGCCGTGCGCGCCCGCAAACGAGTGCGTCCTGGGGCCTGGGACCGACGAACCCGGCGTCAGGAGATCCGGGGTCCAGGAGTCTGTTCCCCGAGAGCCTGTCCTTGCGGAGCCAAACGGCCGGGCGCCCGCCGCCGCCAGCAAGGCTGCGGCGATGTGCTTGCAGTTGAATCCCACCGGGCAGGAGCAATCGCCCTCGACCGAGCCCAGCGTCCCGTCGGATCTGTATTTGAGCAACGCCGAGAGCAGATACGGCTGCAAAGCCGTTCCCTTCACCTGGGCTTTCACCCGGTCCGGCGATTTAATCTCGACGCTGCGCACGGCCCCGCGCCGGTGATACGCCTGTCCCCGAGAGAAATACGGCTCGCCGATCGCCCGCCGGATTTCCTCGGCCCCGATGCCGTGGAGCTCATTTTCCCCGCTACGACCGCAGGGCATGCCCGGTTCGGTCGGGCGCATCGGTCCGATCATGCGTCCGGCTCCGCCTGGCCTCCGCTCAAGCCGTCAGGAACGAAACCGCCGTCCAGCACACAGCCGCCAATATCGCCGCCATTGATGCCTGCGGGATCTGCGTCTTGACATGATCCATCAGGTCGCAGCCCGTGCATACGGAACTGAGCACCGTGGTGTCGGAGATCGGTGAGCACTGGTCGCCGTAGACGCTGCCGTCCATCACCGCCGCAAAGCACAACGTCATGTACAACTCCGGATGAGACAGTCCTTGCGAGTTCGCAACCGCCCAAGCCAGCGGCATGGCCAGCGGGAACGCCACCGCGTAGGTGCCCCAGCTAGTGCCTGTGGAAAACGCGATCACCACCGTGATGATCTGCAGAATCACCGGCAGCAGGAAGAACGGGATGCTGTCGCCGAGCTGATCCACCAGATAGATGCCGCCGCCGGTCTGCTGGCTGAGGCCGCCGATGGTAATGGCGAGCAGGAGAATGACGGAGCCGAGCACCACACCCTTGATGCCGTCATGGAAGCCTGCGATCAGGTCCTTGAGGGACATCCCCTTGGCCAGCGCCATGCCCGCCGCCAGCGCCAGCGCCGCGCCGAACGCCCAGTGCACGTTGGGCGAGCCGTAGACCACGAAGGTCAGCACCGCCAGCCCGATCAGCGTGCCCAGCGGCAGGAAGAACTCGATCACGTGGGGCGTGTAGCCCTCGGGGACGTTGCTGCCCTGCAGTTCCTTTGAGCTGAGCGGATCGGCCCCGGGCGCGTCGAGCCGTCCGGTAGTGCGGGCCCGGTCCATGGCTTCGCGCAATTGACTGCCCAGGAATAGCGGCTTCTCGATACTGAGCAGAAACGTGCCCAGTACCGCGAAAATCGCGTAGAAGCAGAACGGCACGCTCTGGAAAAAGAACGCGATACGGTCCGCCTCGGTAGCCAGAAAGCCGACGCCGGAGACGAAAATGAACGCCTGCACGTAACCCGGCCAGGCGTTGAACGCCAGTTGGGAGGCGATGGGCGAGGCGGTGGAGTCCACGATATAGGCCAGTTCTTCATGACTGACCTTTTCCTTGTCCGCGATGGGCTTGACGGTGGTGCCCACCAGCACCGTGCTGACCGTTCCGCCCTGGAAGAAGACGATGCCCAGCATCCAGGCGACCAGCTTGGCGGTTCTGGGACCCCGGACGAAGCGCGCCGTGACGAATTCCGCGAAGGCCTGGGCCGCGCCGGTACGCGACCAGATTCCCATGAGCCCGCCCAACAGCCAAAGGTACAACAGCAGCACGCCGGCCGCGCTCGTGGTTGCGAGCGATGGAATCAGCACTTCGCCGGAGAGGTCGTAGCGGCCGAGAATCAGTGCCCCGGAGAGGATCCCGCTCAGCAGGGCCGTGACCGGTTCCCTGGTGATCCAGCAGAGCACGACGGCAACCAGAGCGGGCAGCAGCGACCAGAATCCCCAGTGGAACCGGGCCGTGCGCTGGTAGTAGACGTCCTGCGCCTGCCCGTCGCGAATTTCCACCGCCGAGACGAATTCCTCCTGGAGGGGTGGCGGGGTGGTAGAGCCGGTCACCGACGCGGGATCGAGTTGCGACTGGTCCGCGGGAACGGCCTCGAAATAGCTCTGGTCTCCGCCCGACATATAGAACGGCGCACCGTCGGCATCGGCCTGAACGTCCAGCGAAATCTGTTCGACGGTCCAGGTGGGCGCGATGTTGGCGCCGACCATCCAGGAGACGATCATGGCGACCGCGAAAATACCGAATTTGACAATGGCTGGACGTTTCATCCGGTGACCTCGGTTGATTGGAAACTCGATTATACCGGCTCGCCAGATCCGCGGGACCTTCGGCACAGCCCACGAAATTGCCGCTCAATAGTGTGTCGAGCTTGTCGCGGGACCGGCCCGCGTGCTCGCGTGGCAAGTGTGCGACAATTTCACTCTCGTGCCGGGAGGCCTGAACGTCTTTGGCGAGACCCCCGGCCCGGCGGAATTTGAAGCCGGTAGCGGAAGGGTCCATCGCTCCGATTCCAGGATCCCCTGGCAGGGCGCCTGCTACCCCTTTTGCGGCCAAATGCCGACATTCGGCACGCATCCTTCCCGCTGCGGCCGATCTCCGCACGGTACCCCGCATGTCGCAATTACGAAAGTGATGGCCGCTTTTGAACAGGGCTACTCCGGAATTGGAATTGGGAGTAGAATTGGCAAATCTGCCACAGAAATAAGTGAGGAGTACGCCATGAAACTCCACTCATCAAATAAATTTGCGGTTGTCCTTTTGGCGTCCTGCGCGTTTGCCAATGTCGGCATTGGGCAACAGGACGAAGAAGACGAGGCCGAGACGGCCGCTACTGCGCCGGTGGAGGCCCCCGCGCAGGCCGCCCAACCGGTCGTCGAGGAGGTTGTCGTTACCGGTTCGCGACTGAGGCGAGACACGTACAGCAGCATCTCGCCATTGCAGGTCATCACGGGTCAGGTTTCCCGCGAGATCGGGCAGATCGACCCATCGACAATTCTGCAGGAATCGACCACCGCCGCCGGCGCTCAGGTCGACATCACGTTCACGGGCCTGGTTCTGGACAGCGGACCGGGTCATTCGGCCATCGACCTGCGCGGTCTGGGAAGTACGCGAACGCTGGTGCTGATCAACGGCCGGCGCGTGTCTCCGGCGGGCGTTGAAGGCGCGCCCCAATCCCCGGACTTGAACCTGATACCCCGCGCGGCAGTGCAACAGTATGAAATCCTTCTCGACGGCGCGTCATCGGTCTACGGATCGGATGCCATCGCCGGTGTTGCAAACATCATTTTGCGCAAGGATTTCGACGGTTTCGAGTTCGAGGCCTTTTCGCGATTGCCTGAGGAAGGCAATGGCGAGGAAAACACATTCAGTGCTACGTGGGGACGCAACTTCGACCGGGGATTTTTCGGATTTGCAGCCGAAGTCACCAGGAATGAGTCGGTTGCGTTGGATGATCGGCCCTGGACAGCGGGTTGCAACAGGCACCTTGAGGTCGACCAGAGGGGACAAACAAGAAGCGACGCCCTGGAATACAGAGAGATTTACGGAATGAAAGTGACCTCGTGCAAAATCGGCTTCGGCCGCAGGATCTGGGATCCCGGCGTCGGATTCGGTTCGATCTACTACACCCCGGGCGAGTCCAACACTTCGATTCCGAATTTTTCGGAGGCCGATCTCTTCAATATCGTGCTGGACCTGAATCAGGATGGACAGCCTGATGTCGATTTTACCGATTACAACGTCAATGGAGCGCTTGGGCACGGCGACCTTTATCCGGAAATAGAGCGAACAAGCGCATTTGCCTACGGCGAATATACCCTCGCGGGAGACATGAACATCACGCCCTACTTCGAATTGATGTATAACCAGCGCGCGCACGAGAACTACAGTCCGGGCGCGGGCCTCTTCGAGGAGGTACCCGCGGGCAATCCGTTCAACCCATGCAACCCCGACGGCCTGGCCGGCGTCGATTGCGGCCTCGCCATGGGGTATGTTCTGAATCATCCCGGTTACGTGCCGGGTTTCGTGGCCAGGTGGGGTGCGTCCCCCGCGGCCTACTGCGCAGCCGGCTTCGGTTTTCTTTGCGGCAGTGCGACGGGACCGGTGCCGCTCGAGGCTCACGTCTCCATCCTGAACGACCGCGACCGCGTGTCCACGGATGTCTCCCAGTTGCGCTTCGTTGGCGGCATCACCGGCGATTTGCCCCAGCTCGACATGGGTTCGATGGAGAATTGGTCGTTCGACCTGTCATTCATCCGCAGCGATTCCAGGGGCGATGCGTGGCGGTCGGGTATCAACGAGGAGAGTCTGGAACATTCCCTGACGACGAGCAGGATAGATCCAGTCTCCGGCATTGTGACTTGCGGCGACGGGTCCGACGGTTGCGTGCCGGTCAACCTCTTCGCCCCATCGTTGTATGCGGGCCTCATTGAAAATCAGTTTGCAACCCAGGCGGAATGGGACTACTTGAACGCCGCGCGCGAGTTTGAAACGACGTACACGCAGACGCTGCTATCCTATTACATGACGGGGGAACTGTTCCCGCTTCCGGGGGACACGGCACTTGGCGGCATCGGATTCGAGTTGCGCCGCGACGAGATGAACTCGATTCCAAATGAAGTGGCTCGCGATGGCCTGCTTTGGGGTTTCTTCTCCGACCGCGGCGCTGTTGGCGAAAAGGACACGCAGGAACTGATCGCGGAAATTGAGTTGCCCCTGGTCGCGAATCGGCCCGGAGTCGAGGAATTCACGGTCAACCTGTCCGCGCGCTATACAAAGGATGAGTTCTACCCCGGGTCCTGGACGTATTCGGGCAAGTATGCCTACAGGCCCAATAACACGCTGCTCCTGCGCGGCACCATTGGCACGTCGTATCGCGCACCCAATCTGCGCGAAAACTTCATGCTTGGCCAGTCCGGTTTTCTTGCCCTGTTCGATCCTTGCGTCGTTCCTTCGGAAGCGTACAACGCGCTGGATGGCTACAATCCCGCGCTCGACGGGCGGGACGGGCATGTCCTCGATAACTGCCGCGCGGCGGGCGTCGACCCCACGACGCTGGGCGTGGTCGATACCACGCAGACCAGCGCGAATTACTCGGTCGAGGTCTACGGCGTTGGATCGCTGGGGCTGGACGAGGAGAAGTCCGAATCGTGGACCGCCGGGTTTTCGTGGGAGGAGCCTTATTCGGACGCATTCGATGTCACGGTCGGAGCAACCTACTACGATATTTCGCTTCGCGACGAAGTCGTTCAGCTTCACCCCCAGGCGAGCATCAATGACTGCTACGGCGACGAGGAAGGCGACAGTGCGTTCTGCGGCAATATTTTCCGTGAAATCCTGGGAGGCGGCGTATTCGGACTGATCGAGTCCAGCGACGCGATTTTCTTCAATCAGGATGCATTGTCGACTCGCGGTGTCGATGTCAACATAGCGTTCGATTGGCCCGCGCAAATCGCAGGCCGGGCGGTCGATTTCAGTGCCGACCTGAACTTCAACCGCAAGCTGGAACTCGAACAGATCAATATCGATCCCACAACCGGCGAAGAAGACAGGGAGGACTACGTCGGCGAGTTTGGATTTCCCGAGTGGGAAGGCCTGGGTGTTGTGCGCGCGGACGTCGGCAATTGGCGATTCACGTTGGCGACTCGTTACATTGGCTCGGTGGCGCAGGACCCGGTTGGAGTTGACGCCTGGAGCGATGTCTTCGACGGAGACGCATCCACGTGCCTTGGCCCGTCCAGGGATGATTTCCGATGCCGCGATGTAGGCTACGCCGACAACTACATGCGCCACGATGTTTCCGTCTATTTTCGAGGCGACACATGGTCCGTCGGCGGGGGCGTCAGGAATCTGCGGAACACCTGGCCGCCACAGGTGGACAGCGACGAGGTGAGTTATGTGTATAACAACACGCCGCTAGGCCGCGGCTATGATTGGCAGGGAAGAACTTACTTTCTGAACATCACCGCGAACCTGCTGTAGGCTGACTCACCTGCAGTTGGCGCATTCCCGTCCAAAAGACGCACTTTTGCGGGTTGCGGGCTGGAATTCCTGCAAGCACTATTGAGTCTCGGAGTATTCGTCCAATGGGTGGTGTGATTATGAGAACAAGACCTGCGGTTTCCGGGCTTTGCCTGCTTCTGCTGGGCTACGGCGCCGTGCATGCGGTAGCGGCCGGCGCCGAGCGTTATCCGCTGGAGTATTTCGCGCTGCGCGAGGTTGTCAACAACGTAACGGTCTCGCCCGACGGCGAACGTCTTGCGATGCTGAAAATATTGTCAAGAACCGGCAACCCGATTCTGCACATCTACGACACGAACGACCTGGACGCGGACCCGCTGGTGATCGATGCGGACCCAATGGAGATCATCGGTTATCAGTGGACGAGCGACCGGCACGTCGTCCTGCAGTTTCGCCAGCAGGTTCGCAATCGCCTTCAGGGTCAGGAAGGCAGCGTTTTTGGTTACCGCATCGCAATTCTCGATGTCATCGACGAGAGTATTGACGATTTCGATACGAACACGGCTCCGAGAATAGAGAATGTGCTTGAAGGCAAGCCGAACCAGATCATCGTCTCGGAGCAGGAGGGATTCGACAATTCCGTGGGTGTACGGGAAGCATACCGGCCCCGTGCGTATTATACGGTGAATCTCGAGAGGGGAACCAAGCAACTGATTATCCGCGGAAGAGTGGATATGGGCCGAATCCAATTCGACAGCGACGGCAATCCGCGCGTGGCGCAGGGCTTTGACATCAGAGCTCGGGACTACCTGGTTTACTATCGCGACCCGGGCGAGACTTCCTGGCGCGAAGTCTATCGCTGGACCGAGGATCAGTTCGAAGGCTTTTTATTCGAAGACATGATTGGCCTGGACGACTCGGTTCCGGGCAATATTCTGGTGCTTGCGTTCAACGGCGATGACAAGCTGGGCCTCTGGTCATTCAATCCGGAGACGAAGACGTTCGACGAACTGATCTACCGCCGCTCCGATGTGGACGTTTATGGCGTGCGGTACCACAGCAATTCCTGGACCTATCCCGACCGGATTACGGCGGTTTCCTATTTCAAGGACAAGTTGCACTTCGAGTATTTCGATGAAATCGAGGGTGCGACATTCAATCAGCTTGAACAACTCGTTCCGTATGCGCACTACGTATCCATCACCTCGCGTTCCCGGGAAGGCAATACGATGGTCGTCAGGAATGTGGGACCTCGGGACCCCGGCACGCATTACCTTCTGCACCAGGGCGAATTCGAATTCCTGGGAAGCACCCACCCGTTGCTTGACAGCGAGGAATTGGCCGATGTGCAGTACATCCAGTACACGGCGCGCGACGGCCGCCCGATGGCCACATTCGTCACGATTCCCAACACCGGCGAACCGCCCTACCCCACCGTCGTAATGCCCCATGGTGGGCCCTTCGTGCGGGAGGTCGTGCTTTTTGACGAATGGGCCCAGATGCTGGCGAACAACGGCTACATGGTTGTACAGCCGCAGTTCCGGATGACCCTGGGCTATGGGTTCGACCATTTCATGAGTTCGATCATCGATGACAGTGCCTCCGGCCTCATGGTGAGCCAGGCCGGCCGCAGGATGCAGGACGACAAGGACGATGCGGCCCTGCACCTCGTCGATATGGGGCTCGCCGACCCTGATCGCATGGCCATGTACGGATGGTCCTACGGCGGGTATGCGGCATTGATTGCCGCATCGCGCACACCGCAGATCTACCAGTGCACGATCGCCGGCGCGGCGGTCTCGGACTACGTCACCTTTGCAAACGATACGATGAGGGGGCGCGCGCCTACCGGCGCCGCGAGAATCCTTCGGGATGTCTTTCAGTATGGAGCGGTGCAACCCGTTCGGGAAGTCGAAAACGTCAACGTGCCGCTGCTGCTGATTCACGGCAGTCTGGATTCCCGGGTGGTGCCCAAGCAGGCCCAGCTCTATCGGGATGCGCTCGACAGGGCGGGCAAGGACTACAAGTACGTGGAACTGGAAGGCGCCGATCACTTCTACAATACGCTCTATTACGAGCACCAGATCGAACTCTACACTTCGATCATCGACTTCCTGCAGAACGACTGCGGCAATTTGAGTGGCGGTGAGACGCAGGCCAGCAACGCGGGTTCATAGCGGGTCTGATCGGACGCTGCGCCGCCGCCGCTCTCATCCGGTGAATCGATAGTCATGCATATATTGTGTATGATTTACCTTAAACGTGTGTAGTAGTGGTGCATAAATGGTCGCGAGTCCGCTCGAACGTATGCAGATTCTGGTTCCCAGTGCGCAAAAGGAACGCATGCGTATGCTGGCGCTAAAGTCGAATTGCTCGGTCAGCGAAATCTACCGTCGGGCGGCGGACGCCTATCATGAGGGTGAGGAGGACCGGGAGATCGATCACCCCGAGTTGGAATTGCTGGTGAACGCACTGGAGGCGGGTATATCGCGAGCCGACGAGGCCGTGGAACGAGCGGAAAGGGAAGTCCGTGCGACTCTGGATTTCTATCTCGCAAGGGAACAGGCGCGCGAGGCGCGCGGATGAAAGCCTCGCGCATCATGGAAGTGCTGGCAGATGTCGTCAGGTTGGTTGATCGCGTCGAGCGACTCGAGCGGTCCGTGGCCGATATGGCATTGGCGTTCCGCGAGGATTCCAAGGCCAGGGACAAGGATTTTCTCGATCATGATCGCAGGATTCAGAAGATCGAGAACCTTGTGGAGTTTGTCGAAAAATTCCAGGGCAGCAAGCGGCTGGAGTCTCGCGCAGATTCTTGACCCGAAGGCGATCATGCGGAGGTCGGCAGCGCGACTTGTAAACGAGCGGTCCAGACCAAGGTATCCGGGACGGAATTCCCTCAGAACGGCCACCACCAGCGCCGCTGCAGGCGGCGTTCGCAGCCCTGCAGTTGGGTGCCGTACTCGTCGGCCCGGGTCGCTACATTTCGCGCGGCATCCAGTAACCAGGCCTTGTCGCTGTAGGTTTGCCGCGAGTATCCGCCGTGGCCCTCGTGGTAGGCGAGGTACAGGCGGTAGGCATCGGTCTTGTCGATCTGGTTGCGGCGGTAACTGAGGTCGTTGTACCAGCCCACGAAGTCGATGGCGTCGCCGAAGTTGTTGCGCCTGGCGCCCCGGCGGCCGGTGGCATTCGTGTAGTCGGACCATGCCGCGTCGGTGGCCTGGGCGAAGCCGTAGGCATCCGCCGTGCGTGTCCAGGGGATGAAGCCGAGCAGGAGCCGCCGCGGCGGCCGCGCCCGGGCGCGGAAGCTGGATTCCTGGTAAGTGAATGCCATCAGCACGCCCACCGGCACCTGCCAGCGCTGGGATGCGCGCCGTGCGTCCCGGTACCAGGAGCGTTTTTCCACGAAGATGTCGCAGACGTTGGCGGTATTGGCGGGGGGCGTTGATGCGCAACCGGCAAGGACAATCCCTGCGACAACAACCAGCATGCGCCTTACCCACATTTCGGACATCGCTCCGCAGTCGCGAAGCCATATAATAAGCCAGATCGCGGGAGGAAAAAAATGACAACGGACGCCGCCTCAACTCTTGCCTCCAGGAGATCCTTCCTGCAATTCCTGGCCAGCAGTCCGGCCATGTATGCCGCGCCGCCGATCCTGGCGCAAAGCCCTGCCGAACTGTATGCACCGCAGGCGATCTCCAGCGCCGCCGACGCCATCAACGTCTTCGACTTCCACGAAGTCGCCAGACAGGTGTTGTTGCCGGGCCATTACACGTACATGGCCATGGGCACGGACGACGGCGGTACCTTGCAGGCCAACCGTGCAGGATTCGAGCAGTTCAGCCTGAGGATGCGCAGGCTCGTCGATGTCCGGGAAATCGACCTGTCCATGGAACTGTTCGGCGAGCCGTACCCGCTGCCGATACTCATCGCGCCCTGCGGCAGCCAGAAGGCATTTCACCCGGATGGCGAGGCCGCGGTGGCCCGGGCGGCGCGGACACGTGGAGTGGAGCAGATACTCTCCACCGTGACGTCCACGTCCGTCGAGGAGGTCAATGAGGCGCGCGGGCGACCCGTCTGGTTCCAGCTCTACACCAATCCGGATTGGGAAGGCACACAGGCTATCGTCAGGCGCGCGGAGGCGAGCGGTTGTCCCGTGCTCGCGTTGACGGTCGATCTGCCTGCCAGCAACCGTGAGGCGCTGGCGCGGTTTCATCGCGACACGAACGAGGAATGTCTGGTTTGCCACGCTGCGGATGCGGGAGTCATTCCCGGGAAGCCGATGTACGCGGGTACGGAGATCAACAGGCCCAACACGTCGTTCATGAACTGGGACTATGTCGAACGGCTCAGAGACTTTACCTCCATGCAGCTCGTGCTGAAGGGCATCGTCACCGCGGAAGATGCCAGTCTCGCTGTGGAGCGCGGAGTCGACGGGATCATCGTCTCGAATCATGGAGGCCGCGCCGAAAACAGCGGGCGCAGCACCATCGAATGCCTGCCGGAAGTCGTGGACGCGGTCCGGGGGCGGATTCCGGTGATCGTGGACGGCGGGTTCCGCCGCGGTACGGACATCTTCAAGGCTCTGGCGCTGGGGGCCGATGCCGTCGCCATCGGCCGGCCGTATCTGTGGGGACTGGCTGCCTTCGGGCAGGAGGGCGTCGAAACCGTTCTCGACCTGCTTGCGCGAGAGCTTGAAATCGTCATGAAGCAGGCCGGAACCGTTCGCATTGCCGACATCGGCCGAGGCCATGTCGCGTAGGAGAGAGGCAGGACGCCTGTTCCCCATTCTTGCAATTGCGTCGGCTTCGGCCGGCGTGTAGCCTGCCCGGTGTGAATCCCGGAAAGAGCACATCACCGTGAGAGTCACGTTCGCCTTCTTTCTTCTTCTGTTAAGCACAAATGCTGCGGCGCAACAGCGCGGCCTCGGGCTGTATGCGGGTGTCAGCGTCGGCAACTTCCAGCTGGAGGAGGATCACGGCCCCCTGTCGGTCGAAGTGGAAGCTAGTCCGGTGGACGAAATCATCGGCAGCACGGCGCCAACCATCTCGGGCCGGCTGGATGATTCGCAGTTGTCCCTGAAGGTATACGGCGGGTGGAACATAAGCCGCAATCTGGGGGTCGAGGTCAGTTACGGGCGGGCGAACGAACTGACGAGCACGTACACCGAGCAGGTCGGGGACGTGACCGTCTCCGCGAACCTCTCCACGAACATCGACATCGGATCGGCGCGAGTCATGGGGTATCTGCCGTTTGGCGTGGGTGCGTTGTTCGGGGGGCTCGGCTACTTCAACGCGAAAACCAGTTCAACCCAGAACGTGGGGCTGGTCGTCTCGGGCCTGGGAAGCGTTCAGAGCCCGGTCAGCCTCGGCGGCAGTGCTACGGATAACGGGCCGACGGCCATCGTGGGATTCCAGTGGTCCCTGCCGATTTTGACCCTTCGCGCCGATTACGAGCTGGTGGACATGAATGCCGGCAGGGCCGCTACACTCAGCGCTGGCGTAATCCTGGGTTTCTGAGCGCTCCGTCCTCTCCGGGAGCGATGCCATGCGAAGGTTTTCCAACCGCTGCCTGGAACCGCAAACGCAACAGTCGGGTCATGGGGGCTGGACGGGTTGCAGACATAAGTAATATTCTACATATAATATATGCTGCAACTTATTGATTATTTGAGCCCGTAAATTGATGCGCGCACTTGGAATCGTCGCGGCGTGCGGGGTGCTTGTCACCTGCGGATCGCCGCCCAGCTTACTCGAGCAGGTACTGCTCTCGGGCGAGTTACGAGTGGCGACCCGCAACGGTCCGGGAACCTTCTACTATGGCCCCGAAGAACCCCGGGGAGTGGACTACGATCTGGCCAGGGGCTTTGCGGATTGGATGGGTGTCGAGCTTGAAATCTACACAGTCGACCAATTCCCCCAGATTCTGGAAGATGTGCGCTCCGGCAAGGCGCACGTGGGAGCGGCCAGCCTGTCCACAACGGAATCGCGCAGAGAGTTGGTTGATTTCGGCCCGTCCTATCTGAACGTGCAGCCCCTGGTGGTCTATCGGCGCGGCGCCCGCAAACCGGAAGATCTCTCGGACCTCCTGACCGGGCGAGTGGAGGTGCTGGTCGGGACCTCCTACGTGAGCGCGCTGGAGGCTTCCCGTATGGAGCAGCCCGCGCTGACATGGGAAGAAATTCCCGATACGAGTGTGGTAGCACTCGTGCGGCGTGTAGCCGAGGGACAGAGCGACTTCACGGTCGTTGACTCGAACCTATTCGACCTTCTCAGGCATTCGATTCCAGGCGTTGAGGCCGCGTTTGCGGTGGGCGGGGAAACGCCCGTGGCATGGGCGCTCGGCAAGGGTCCGGATTCATCGCTGCGGGACAAGGTCGCGGAATACTTTGCGGCACTGGAGGCCACCGACGAATTGGCCGGCATCATCGACCGCTACTACTTTCATGTCGATGACGAATTCGACTATGTGGGTTCGCAGGCATTCGTCAGGCAATTCGAGTCCCGGCTGCCCGGGTACAGGGCGTTCTTCATCCGGGCGGCCGGGGAGACGGGCGTCGACTGGCGCCTGCTGGCCGCGATGGCCTACCAGGAATCCCACTGGAACCCCGACGCGGTATCGTCCACGGGCGTGCGCGGCATGATGATGCTGACCCGGGGTACGGCGCAGATGATGGGCGTCGAGGATCGGACGGACGCGCTCGAGAGCATCCTGGGAGGCGCGTCCTACTTCATTCGGGTGACGGGCAAGATACCGTCGCGAATCGCCGAGCCCGATCGAACCTGGCTCGCGCTGGCAGCCTATAACGTCGGCTTCGGGCACCTGGAAGACGCCAGGATCATCACGGAGATTCAGGGCGGCGACCCCGATTCGTGGGAGCAGGTGCGGGAGCGTCTGCCGCTGCTCGCCGATCCCGACTGGTACCAGCGCGTGTCCTACGGTTACGCACGCGGATGGGAACCCGTGCGCTATGTGGACAACATCCGGCGCTACTACGAGATTCTGCAGTGGATGACGGCCGGCGACCCGGCCGGGGAAACCGCCTACCCCGCCGGGGGTTAGTCTCCAGTGGCAACTTCGCCGCCTGCACTCGCGACCGTGGGTTGGTCTCCAGAGAATACTCGCCGCCGTTGCCCACGGCCGTGGGTGATCGAGCCATCAGCCCGGTGGTAAAGTAGCGCAACAGAAAAAAATCGGGGGAACCCGCCGTGTCCACACTATCCGCTCGACTCCTGGGGCCTGCGTCCATCGCGATTGTGTCAATTTGCGCCTTGCCGCTGTCCGCCCACCACAGCGACGCCGGCATCGACATGGAATCCATCGTTGCCTTCGAAGGCGTGGTGACGGACTTTGTCTGGCGAAATCCCCATGTTTACGTGTTGGTAGACCGCACCGGCGACGGTGCCGAAGCCGTCGCGTGGGAACTGCAGATGGGTCCGGTCAACGTGCTTTCCCGCCGCGGCTGGCGGCGGAACACGCTGCAACCCGGCGACGAGGTTTCGGTGCGGGCCCACGCGTCCGTGAGCGGCCGTCCCTACGGAATTATCGATTCCATCGACAAGGACGGCGGCCTGCAGCTCGCGGAGGCGGCCGGCGGAGCGCCGGCGGCAGCTACGGCCACCACGCTGGAAGGCAGGTGGATCGCGGACCGTTCGGCCACGATGAGCTATCCGGGCGGTTTCGACGGGTTCTTCAATGCGCTGCTTACCCTGAACGAAAACGGCCGCGCGGCCCAGGCTGCCTACGATCCGCTGTCCGACGAAAATCCCGAATCGACCTGCGTCGGGCGGCCGACACCGGCGGCGCTGGTGTCCACTAGCCTGTACCTGATGGAGATCGATGTTCGCGAGGAGGAGCAGACGGTCATTCTCCGCAGCGAGTGGTACGACGAGGTCCGGATCGTGTACATGGACGGCCGCGAGCATCCGGACCCCGGCGAGCGCTTTGTCACCGGCCACTCCATCGGCTGGTGGGACGGGGATACCCTGGTGGTGGACACGCGCAACTTCGCGGACCATCGTTCCCCCTACCAGATCGGCGTGCCATCGGGCGGACAGAAGCACGTCGTGGAGCGATACCGGTTAACCGAAGACGGCGCCCACATCGATCTCGAGTTCGTGCTCGAAGACCCCGAATACCTGGCCGAGCCGATGATCCACCGCCGGCAGCTGAATTACTCGCCGCACTTGCAGATGTACCCGGGTGAGTGCGACCCGGAAGCAACGAGCCGGTTTGTGGAAGGGTAGCCTTCGTACGCTACGGGCTACCGGCGGGCCGCGAAGAATTCGCGTAACAGCGCCCCGCACTCTTCCTCCAGCACGCTGCCCACCACCTCGATCCGGTGGTTCCAGCGGTTGTCCCGCAGTAGATCGATGACGCTGCCGCAGGCGCCCGTGCGAGGGTCGGGTGCGCCGAATACGAGCCGGGCGACGCGGGCCTGAAGCAGCGCCCCCGCGCACATCGGGCAGGGTTCCAGCGTCACGTACATCGTCGTGCCCGGAAGCCGGTAGTTGCCCACGGCGCGGCCGGCCTCCCGCAATGCCCGGATTTCCGCGTGGGCGGTGGCGTCACGGGAGGCGATGGGTGCATTGCCGCTCGCCGCCAGTTTCTCGCCGCCGGGGCCCACCAGCACGGCGCCAACCGGAACTTCCCCCTGCTCCCGCGCTTCGCGGGCCATCTCCAGGGCGCGGGCCATGTATTCGGCGTCGATGTTCAATTTGCCGCAACCTTCGCGAAAATCATCGTCGCCCCGACCATCAATTCCAAGCCTGTGAGCAACCCCAGACTGGTTGACAGGCATCCGCCTCGAAGACATCGGATCGGCCGGGCGCCGAAGCGATCCCTACTCCCATTCAATAGTGGCGGGGGGTTTCCCGGAGATGTCATAGGTCACCCGCGAGATGCCCGGAATTTCGTTGATGATCCGCCGCGAGACGTGGTCCAGGAAATCGTAGGGCAAGTGGGCCCAGCGGGCGGTCATGAAGTCCACAGTCTCCACCGCGCGCAAGGCGACCACGTAGTCGTACCGCCGGCCGTCGCCCATCACGCCCACCGACTTGACGGGCATGAACACGGCGAACGCCTGGCTGACCCGATCGTAGAGTCCCTGCTCGAGCAGTTCGCTCACGAAGATGTGATCGGCCCGCCGCAGGATGTCCGCGTACTCCTTCCTGACGGGCCCGAGTATTCGCACGCCCAGGCCCGGACCGGGGAACGGGTGCCTGCCGACCAGCGACGGCGGCAGGCCGAGCTCCAGGCCGATCTTGCGCACCTCGTCCTTGAACAGGCTCCGCAGCGGTTCGACCAGCCGCAGATGCATGCGCTCGGGCAGTCCGCCCACGTTGTGGTGGGACTTGATGACGTGCGCCTTGCCGCCGGTGGATGCGCCGGCGGACTCGATGACGTCGGGGTAGATCGTTCCCTGCGCCAGCCAGCGGACCCCCGCCAGTTTTTTCGCCTGATCTTCGAACACTTCGATGAATTTCCGACCGATGATCTTGCGCTTGTCTTCGGGATCCGCCACGCCGCGCAAGGCCTCGAGAAACGCCTCCTCGGCATTTACCCGAACCACGTTCGCGCCCAGGCTTTCGCGAAACGTGGCCATCACCTGGTCCCCCTCGTCGAGCCGCAGCAGCCCGTGGTCAACGAATACGCACACCAGTTGATCGCCGATGGCGGCGTGCAGGAGGGCGGCCACCACGGAAGAATCCACACCCCCTGAAAGCCCCAGCAGGACGCGCTCCTTTCCGACTTCCCGGCGCACCCGCTCGATATGCTCGGTGACGATATTGCCCGGCGTCCAGCGGTCGGGGCACCCGCAGATGCCGCGCACAAAGCGCTCGACGATGGTCTGGCCGTGCTCCGTGTGGGTGACTTCCGGATGGAATTGCAGTCCGTAGATATGGCGCGCAGGGTCCGCCATACCGGCAAGCGGCGCGTTCTCCGTGGAGGCGATGCGCTCGAAACCCGCAGGCAGCGTTTCGACTCGGTCGCCGTGGCTCATCCAGACCTTCAGCCGCCCGCCGTCGCCCGCCAGCCCCCCCAGGAGCCCGTCCCGAATCCCATTTCCGAGTCCGCCACCGGATGCAAGGCTAACCTCGGCGTAACCGAATTCCCGGTGCGCGGACGGCTGGACCGTACCGCCGAACTTCTCGGCAAGAGCCTGCATCCCGTAACAGATGCCCAGCAGCGGAACGCCCGATTCCGCCACTGCATCGCTTACCGTAGGGGCATTCTCGGTACCCACCGACTCCGGCCCCCCCGACAGGATGATGCCCGACGCGCCAAACGCCGCCAGGCGGTCGGGCGCGATTTCCGGTGCGTGAATCTCGCTGTAGACGCCCGCTTCGCGCACCCGGCGGGCGATCAACTGTGTGTACTGCGACCCGTAATCGAGAATGAGGATGCGCGCCCTGTCGGGTGCGGAGGCCCGCCTCGCCCGCTCATCGGTCTGAACATGACCCGCTGCCCGTGCCTCATGTTCAGTCGGGGCGCCGGCCCGGCGGGCAGTGTCGTTTGCTTGCACGGGCCGCTACTCCGAGCGGTAGTTCGGAGGTTCCTTGGTGATGGTGACGTCGTGCACGTGGCTTTCCTTGCGCCCGGCGCCCGTGATCCGGACGAAGCAGGCGCTGGAGCGCATTTCCTCGATGCTGCCGTTACCCGTATAACCCATGGCCGCGCGCATGCCGCCCATCAACTGGCCGACGATGGGTACCAGGCTGCCCTTGTAGGGGACACGCCCTTCGATGCCTTCGGGCACCAGTTTCTCCAGCTCTTCGCTGGTGTCCTGGAAGTACCGGTCCGACGAGCCGTGATTCTGGGCCATGGCGCCCAGCGATCCCATGCCCCGGTAGGACTTGTAGGAGCGGCCCTGGTACAGCTCCACCTCGCCGGGCGATTCCTCGGTGCCGGCAAACAGGCTGCCGATCATCACGCAGTGTGCGCCCGCGGCGATGGCCTTGGCGATGTCGCCGGAATAGCGGATGCCGCCGTCTGAAATCACCGGCACGTCGGTGTGCTTCAGCGCCGCGGACACTTCCGCGACGGCGGTGATCTGGGGTACGCCCACGCCGGCGATGACCCGTGTGGTGCAGATGGAGCCCGGCCCGATGCCCACCTTGACGGCGTCGGCTCCGGCCTCGGCCAGGGCGCGGGCGCCCTCGCCCGTGGCCACGTTGCCTGCGATCAGCGGCAGGTCCGGGTGGTCCGCGCCGATCTGCCGGACGCGGTCGAGGACGCTTCGCGTATGGCCATGGGCGGTGTCGATGACCAGCACGTCCACACCTGCCTCGACCAGCGCGGCGACGCGTTCGTCGGTATCCCAGGCCGTTCCCACGGCGGCGCCCACCCGCAGCGCGCCGAGTTCGTCCTTGGACGCAAGGGGATAGTCGGTGGCCTTCTGGAAGTCCTTGGCGGTGATCATCCCCCGCAGGCGGAAGTCGTTGTCCACCACCAGGACCTTCTCGATTCGGTGGCGGTGCAGCAGCGTCAACACCTCGTCTTCGTCCGGATTCTCCTTGACGGTGACCAGGCGATTCTTGGGCGTCATCACCGACGATACAGGCGCCTCGAGCTGCGTTTCGAAGCGCAGGTCCCGGTGTGTGACGATGCCCACGAGATCCTCGCCTTCCACCACCGGAACGCCGGAAATGCTGTTCGCCTGAGTGAGCTCGATCACCGCCTGAATGGACGTGTCCGGCGCCACGGTGATCGGATCGCCGATGATCCCGCTCTCGTACTTCTTGACCCGGAACACGTGCCGGGCCTGTTCCTCGGGCGGCATGTTCTTGTGAATGATGCCGATGCCGCCCACCTGCGCCAGGCTGATGGCCAGGCGCGCCTCCGTGACCGTGTCCATGGCGGCGGAGAGGATGGGAATATTGAGGGAAAGCGCGCGCGTGAGGCGCGTTTCGAGGGCGACTTCCCGGGGGAGGACTTCGGAGTAGGCGGGCTGGAGCATCACGTCGTCGAACGTGAGAGCCTCGTGAAGTATCCGCATGGACAAACTCACCCGCCGCCTAAACGCGAAATTATACGGGTGTGCCTATTCAGGGTAAACGCCGTATTGGTTGCGGGGGGGCTGCCAAGGGCGTGTGCGCACAGTGCCTGTTCGCTAAAGTTCGCCCGCCATCCCTGGCGGGCTCACATCGGCGCGGGGCGCGCCAGGCCCACCAAGGCCCCGCCCCGCGCCCACGACCCGAACCGGCCCGGGGCGCGCCCGCCCGTGGCAGCGCGGGCGCATTGGTTGTTGGGCGTCCACAC
>JAJDWR010000041.1 GCA_022825505.1 Gammaproteobacteria bacterium
CATGATCTGCCCCAGGTACATGACCATGATCCGGTGGCTGATGTGCCGCACCACCGCCAGATCGTGGGCGATGAAGATCAGCGCCAGGCCGAATTCCGCCTGCAGATCCATGAGCAGGTTGATGATCTGCGCCTGGATGGAGACGTCCAGCGCGCTGACCGGCTCGTCGCAGATGATGACCCTGGGCTTGAGCACGAGGGCCCTGGCAATGCCGATGCGCTGGCACTGGCCGCCGGAGAATTCGTGGGGATAGCGATTCAGCTCGCGCCCGCTGAGCCCCACTCGCCTGAGGACGTCGGCGACCTGCGACCGCACCTCCTCCGCGCCGAGTTTCGGAAAGTGCGTCCACAGCGGTTCGCTGACGATGTTGCCCACCGTCATGCGTGGATTCAGTGAAGCCAGGGGATCCTGAAAGATGACCTGGGCATCCCGGCGCATTTCCCTGAGCGCGCGTTTGTCCAGCTCACCCACGCTCTGCCCGAGCAGCCACACGCTGCCGGCGGTGGGCGGGACGAGCCGCAGGATGGCGCGGGCAAGCGTCGACTTGCCGCAGCCGGATTCGCCCACAATCCCCAGCGTCTCCCCGGGGCGCAACTCCAGGTCCACCCCGTCCACCGCCCGCAGCGGCTGCTTTCGCCCCAGCCAACCGCCGGTGCGCACCGGAAAGTGGACCTTGAGGTCATCCACGCTCAACAGCGAGGAATTCTGCGCCGCTGCCGCAGCGGCGGCCGGTGCGGGGACAGCGGATGCGGTGGCCGAAGACGCGGACTCGTCGTTTGCCGCCGGGGCCAGCCGCTGGGCCCGTTCCGCGTCCAGCCTCGGCACGGCCTGCAGCAGTGCCTGCGTGTAGGGATGGCGCGGTCGGTAGAAGACATCCCGAACGTTGCCCTGCTCCTTCGACTCGCCGTCGTGCATCACCAGAACCCGCTCGCACAACCCGGCGATCACGCCCAAATCGTGGGTGATAAGCACGATGGCCGTGCCGAGCCGGCGATTAAGGTCCCGCATGAGTTCGAGAATCTGCGCCTGTACGGTCACGTCCAGCGCCGTCGTAGGCTCGTCTGCCACCAGGATCTGCGGATCCAGCAGCAGGCTCGCCGCGATCATGACCCGCTGGCGCATGCCGCCCGACAATTCGTGGGGGTAACAGTCCAGCCGGGATTCCGAGTCGGGTATCTTGACCGCTTCCAGCATCTCCAGGCACCGCTCCCGGGCCACCTTGCGGCTCGCCCCATCGTGCTCCCGCACTACTTCGGTCATCTGCTGCGCGACCGTCAGGTAGGGGTTCAACGACGTCATCGGATCCTGAAAGATCATCGAGATCCGCCGCCCGCGAATGCGACGCAGCTCGACGGCGGAGAGCCCCAGCAAGTCCTTCCCGTCAAAAGTCGCGATGCCGGTAGCGCGGCCATTGTCCGCCAGCAGCCCCATCAGGCTCAGCACCGTCTGGCTCTTGCCGGAGCCCGACTCGCCCACCACGCCCAGCGTTTCCCCACGATCAAGGTCGAAGCTCAGATCCCGCACGGCATGCACTTCGCCGTCCGGGGTATCGAAGCGGACATCCAGGTTGCGGACTTCGAGCAGGCTCATGACCGGAAGCGCAACCGAACCAGGCGCCGGCTAGCGGTCCTTCGGGTCCAGCGCGTCGCGCATGCCGTCGCCGAGGAAGTTAAAGCAAAACAGGGTGGTGGCGAGAAACACCGCCGGGAAGAGCAGCAGCCAAGGCGAACTCTGCATTTCGTCCGAGCCGTCCTTGACCAGCGCGCCCCACGACGTCATGGGTTCCTGGACGCCCAGGCCAAGGAAACTGAGGAACGATTCCATGAGGATGACCTGGGGAATGGTCAGCGTCACGTACACGGCCACCACGCCCAGCAGGTTCGGCACGATGTGCCGGCGGATCACGGCAAACGTCCCCACGCCCTGCGCCCTGGCCGCCTCGACGAACTCGCGATGCTTTAGGCTCAGGGTCTGGCCGCGAACGATTCGTGCCATGTCCAGCCAGATGATGGCGCCCAGGGCGACGAAGATGAGGAACAGGTTCCGCCCGAAGAACACCATGAGCAGTATGACGAAGAACATGAAGGGCATCGCGTAGAGGATGTCCACGATGCGCATCATCAGGTTGTCCAGCCGGCCGCCGAAATAGCCGGCGATGGCGCCGTAGCTGATGCCGATCAGGAGGCTAACCAGCGTTGCCGCCAGCCCCACCATCAGCGAGATACGGCCACCGTAGAGCGTGCGCACGAACAGGTCGCGCCCGAGCGTGTCGGTGCCGAACAGATGGCCCGTCTCCAGGCTGGGGCCGATGGACAGGTTGCTCCAGTCGGTGAAGTCGTAGCTGTAGGGACTGAACCAGGGCCCGACGGTGACCAGCACGGCCATGACCCCGATGACCACGCCGGAAACCACGGCGGCGCGATTCTTGCGCAGCGTCCGCCAGGCGTCGACCCACAGGCTGCGGCCGGCAACTTCCTCCTGTGCCTGAAGGGCATCGGCTGCGGCGTTCACGAATACTTCACCTTGGGGTCCAGCCAAGCGTAGGCGAGGTCCACCAGCAGGTTGAATGCGATGATCAGCACCCCGTAGAACACCACCACGCCCATCACCAGCGTGTAGTCGCGGTTCAGCGCGCCCTGGACAAAGAATCGCCCGAGGCCCGGGACCCCGAAAATCTGCTCGATGACCACGGACCCGGTGATAACCGCCGCCGTGGCCGGACCCAGGTACGACACCACCGGCAGCAGCGCCGGCTTGAGCGCGTGCCTCAGAACGATCTTGCGCATGGGCAAGCCCTGCGCCCGGGCAGTGCGGATGAAGTTGCTGCGCAGCACCTCGATCATGCTCCCGCGGGTGAGCCGGGAGATGTAGGCGATCTGGGGCAGCGCCAGCGCGATCACCGGCAGCACCATGTTGCGCGGCGAGCCGTCGCCAAGGCCACCCGCCGGCAGCCATCCCAGATAGACCGCGAATACCAGGATCAGCAGCGGCGCCATGACGAAGTTGGGGATGGAAATCCCTGTCATCGAAGCCGACATCACCGCGTAGTCGGCGCGCGTATTCTGGCGCAGCGCCGCGATGCTTCCCGCGGTGATGCCAAACAGCAGCGCCAGGGCCATGGCGCTGCCGCCCAGTCTCAGCGAGACCGGGAACCCCGTCATGATCAGCTCCGTGACCGAAAAGTCGCGGTATTGGAAGGACGGACCGAAATCAGCCTGCAGCAGGCCCCACAGATACCGGCCGAACTGCTGATACAACGGCTCGTCCAGATGGTAGGCCGCCCTGAGGTTCGCCTCGATCTCCGGCAGCAGCGCCCTTTCCGCGTCGAACGGCCCGCCCGGCGCCACGCGAATGAGGAAGAAGGCCAACGCCAACAGGATCAGGAGTGTGGGCAGCGCTCCGAGAAGGCGGCGGGTCGCGTAGCGAAACACGTGCTTACCCCTGACCCTTCATTCCCTGTGGCTCTACCAGAACCGCGGCCGCAGCGGCTGAACTAGTGCTTGAGAATATGGAAGTTCTGTGATCTGTGGTGATCCATGATGTTGGGGGTGAAACCGCCCACCCAGGGTCTGACCAGGCGCGCGGTTACGTAGAAATACAGCGGCATGATCGGCAGGTCTTCCACCAATACGCGCTCGGCCTGCTGGAGGAGTTCCGCGCGGCGCTTCATGTCCCCTTCCGCCGAGGCTTCCCGAAGCAGCCGGTCGTAGTCCGGACTCGAGTATCCCGTGTGGTTGAGCCCGCTTCCCGAGGCGAACAATTCCGCGAACGTATAGGCATCATTGTAGTCGCCGATCCACCCGCTCCGATAGATCTCCGTCTCGATCTTCTGCTGGCGCGTATCCAGGAAAACCTTCCACTCCTGGTTGAGAATCTCCACCTCCACGCCCAGAGTCTGTTTCCACATGGACGCGATGGCCACGGCGATGCGCCGGTGATCTTCCTGGGTGTTGTAGAGAATCCGTGTGCGTAGCGGATTTTCCTCCGAGTAGCCGGCAAGGGCGTAGAGCCGGCGCGCCTCCGCGACCCGCTCTTCCTGGGTCCAGGCCGCTTCGGGCATTTGCTGGCCCGCGTAGTTCTGCACCGGGGGCACCCAGCCGTAGGCAGGCACTTCACCGGCATTGGTCACCTGTCCCGTGATGATGTCCCGATCCACGGCCAGGGCCAGTGCGCGTCGAAGTTCCGGGCTGTCCTGGAACGGTGGGCGCGTCAGATTGAAACCGAAATAATAGGTGCCCAGGTAGGGCGAGATCACCAGTTCTTCGGGCAGGTTTTCGCGGATCCAGTCCACCTGTCTCTTGGGAATGGCGTTGGAGAGGTCCAGTTCGCCGGCCCGGAAACGGCTGAGTTCGGCCGTCTGATCCTCGGTCGGGTAGTACCAGACCTCGTCGATCGTCGTACGGCCGTTGTCCCAGTAATTCTCGTTGCGGACCAGCTTCACGTGGGATTGCACGACCCATTCCTCGAGCCGGTAGGCGCCATTGGACACCAGGTTGCCCGGTCGCGCGTACTGATTGCCATGCGCTTCGGCGCTGGGCGGATGAACGGGATAACTGGCGGAATGGGTCAGCAGCCCGAGAAAGTAGGGCGTGGTGTTCTCGAGCTGGATTTCCAGTGTATGCGTGTCGAGCGCCCGCACGCCCACCTCGGTTGTGGGTAACTCCCCCGCCGCCACCGCCTCGGCGTTCAGGATGGGATTGAGGATGAAGGTGTAATTGGACAACGTCGCCGGGTCCAGGCTGCGCCGCAGGCTGTAGACGAAATCGTCCGCGGTGACCGGATCGCCGTTGGACCAGCGCGCTTCCGGACGCAGGAAAAAGCGGTAGGTCCTGCCGTCGTCGCTGATTTCCCAGGACTCCGCCGCGCCTGCAATGACGGTCCCGTCCGGCGCCTCGCTCGTGAGCCCCTCGAAGAGATCGCGGCCGATATTGGAGCCGGGTACGCCCTGGGTACGGTGGGGATCAAGCGAACCCGGTTCCGCGCCGTTGCCCCACCGGAGCACCTGCTCTTCCGCAAGCTCCTGCCCGCTCGCCCCGCCGATGGGCTCTGCCTGATCCGTTTCCGCACCGCAGCCGTACAAGCTGATCGTCACCAGGACGGTCGCGACAAAATGATTCCTGTTCATGCAATTGCCCTCTCTTGCGTGCGCGCTCAGGCGCTCTCGCGATACTCGCGTTTCTTGAGGTGAATCAGCAGCAGCGATACCGCTGCCGGGGTGACGCCGGATATTCGCGCCGCCTGTCCGATGCTCGCAGGCCGCACCCGGGCGAGCTTTTCCCGCACTTCGTTGGAAAGGCCCTGCACGCGGGAGTAGTCCAGCCCGGCAGGAACTGGCGTGCTCTGGTGCTTGCGTTGTCTTTCGATGTCGCGGGACTGGCGCTCGATGTAGCCCTTGTAGCGAGCCTGGATTTCCAGTTGCCCGGCCACCTGTGCGTACATCTCGTCGCTCAGACCTTCCGCCTCGGGACCGGCACCCACTCGCGGCAGCGCCACCAGGTCATCGTAACGGCACTCCGGCCTCTTCAGAAGATGGTGCGCGGGTGTCTCGCGCCGCAGCGATCCAAGGGGGCTGGCGGGCGGAACATCCCCGGGCCGCACCACGATGGCGGCGAGGCGTTCGGTTTCGGACGCAATGACGCCCTGCTTGGCCTGAAAGAATCTCCAGCGTTCATCGTCGACGATGTCCAGTTCCCTGCCCTTCGGTGTGAGTCTCAGGTCGGCATTGTCCTCGCGCAGCGACAGCCGGTACTCGGCGCGTGAGGTGAACATGCGATACGGCTCCAGCGTGCCGTTGGTGACCAGGTCGTCGATCAGGACGCCGATGTAGGCCTCGTCCCGGCGCGGAGTCCAGGGCGCCAGCCCGCGACTCTCCCGCGCTGCGTTGATCCCGGCGACGAGCCCCTGCGCGGCGGCCTCCTCGTAGCCCGTAGTGCCGTTGATCTGGCCCGCGAAGTACAGACCCTCGACCGCCCTGGTGCGCAGGCTGGGCGCAAGTTCCCGCGGATCGAAGAAATCGTACTCGATGGCATAGCCCGGCCGGGTGATCTGCGCCTCCTCGAAGCCGACGATGGAGCGCACGAACTCGTGTTGCACGTCAAAGGGCAGGCTGGTGGAGATGCCGTTGGGATAGATCTCGTGCGTGTCCAGGCCCTCGGGCTCGACGAATATCTGGTGCGAGCCCCTGTCGGCGAAACGCACCACCTTGTCCTCGATCGAAGGGCAGTACCGGGGGCCGGTCCCCTCGATGGCCCCGCTGAACATGGGCGAGCGGTGCAGGTTGCCGCGGATGATGTCGTGGGTCTTCTCCGTGGTCCGGGTGATGTAACAGGGCACCTGTGCGGGATGCTCGGCGCGCCGGCCCAGGAAGGAGAAGACCGGGGCGGGATCGTCCCCGGGCTGCGGCGAAAGCCGGCTGAAGTCGATGCTGCGCCCGTCGATGCGCGGCGGTGTGCCGGTCTTGAGCCGCCCCACCCCGAGCTTCATTTCGCGCAGCCGTTCGGCCAGCGTGACCGACGCCGGATCGCCGGCGCGGCCGCCGGAATGGCTGGCGCCGCCCACGTGAATCCGGCCGGAGAGGAAGGTGCCCACGGTCAACACCACGGTCTGCGCCTGGATTCGAAGCCCCGTGCGGGTGACCACGCCCCGAACCCGGCCGCCGCGCAGCAGAAGATCGTCCACGCCCTGCTGCAGGAGACGGAGCCCTGGCTGGGATTCGAGCATTCCGCGAATGGCCTTCCGGTACAGAACACGATCTGCCTGGGCGCGGGTGGCGCGGACTGCCGGTCCCTTGCTGGCATTGAGCGTGCGGAAGTGAATGCCGGCCCGGTCCGCAGCCCGGGCCATGGCGCCGCCCAGCGCATCGATCTCCCGCGCGAGATGACCCTTGCCGATGCCGCCGATGGCCGGATTGCAGCTCATCTGGCCCAGCGTATCCAGGTTATGCGTCAGCAGCAGCGTCCGTGCGCCGGCCCGCGCGGCGGCGAGGGCCGCCTCGGTGCCGGCGTGGCCGCCGCCCACCACGATACAGTCGAAATGCTCGGGATAATCCATGGTCATTCGCCTTTTCAGGGCCGAATTCTATCAGTCCGGCGACTTCCCGGAATCCACCGGGCGCCGGCGGGGTTACAAGTCGGGGTACGACCGGCGACCCGCAGGCGAGCGTACCCTTATCGGCGCCTCTGCAGCCGATAGACAAAGGCGGGCGGCATGTTCAGCGGCGTAAACCGCAGCAGGGCGGCCTCAAGGCCGAGCCGCCGCAGCACCGCCCGTTCCACCGGGCAACGCCCACCATAGGTGAACTGGTGAAACGCCCCATCCTCCGTCAGGGCCGAAAACACCTGGTGCAGGAGGCGAAGCTTGCGGCCGGGCGAAAAGAGTAGCAACGGCAGCCCGCTCACCACGAAGTCCGCGGGACCGGGCAGCTCGCCTGCATACCTTTTCAATCCCAGCGCGTTGCCGGTTCTGACGGCCACCCCGGGAAATCGTTTCCGCAGCATCCCGGAAAAGGCTTCATTCTGCTCGATCACGAGGAGGTCGGCCGCGGCGACGCCGGAATCCAGGATTGCCCGGGTCAGGACCCCGGTACCGGCGCCCAGCTCGATGACCCGAGAGCCCGGAGCGATGTCCGCCGCCATGTGACCGGCCAGTCGCCGGCTGCTCGGCGCCACCGCGCCTACCGACAACGGCTCCCTCACCAGGGTGCCCAAAAAACGCCGCTGGCGATCCATCGATGTCGTCACGCCCGAAAACAAGCGGTTGCGGTAACCCTTCATCTACTTGCCGATACAGAAACTTGCAAAGATCTCGCCCAGCAAATCGTCGCTCGTCACCTCGCCGGTCACCTCGCCCAGTGCGCCCTGGGCCGCCCGCAATTCCTCCGCGGCCAGTTCCAGAGCTCCTTCCGCCTTCAGTTGCTCGAAACCGGCGCGAATATGCACCCTGGCCCGCAGGAGCGCATCCAGGTGCCGCGACCGGGCGCTGAAGGTACCGGCGGATTCCCCGCCGAAGCCCGAGATGGCCTTGAGATGCTCCCTCAACAGTTCGGTTCCCTCGCCGGTCAGGGCCGAAAGCCGTATCACCGGAAGCCCGTCATGATCCTCCAGACCGGGCTCGCGGGCAACCAGGTCCACCTTGTTCCGTATGATCGTGAGCGCCAATGCGCCGGCAATTTCAGATCGCGCGCGAGTCACTTCGGTGGCCAGATCCCCGCGAATATCCACCATCCACAACACCCGGTCGGCGTGTTCCACTGCCCGTTGCGCCCTCCGTACGCCCTCGGCTTCCACGGGATCGGAAGCCGCCCTGAGGCCCGCGGTATCGGTAATGCAGACCGGCAATCCATCCACGGACAGGTATTCCCGCAGCGGATCGCGCGTGGTGCCGGGAATCTTCGTGACAATGGCGGCATCGTAACCGGCCAGCCGGTTCATCAGGCTCGACTTGCCCGCATTGGGCGGCCCGGCGATCACCACATTGAGGCCGTCGCGAAGTACGGCGCCCTGCCTGGCCTCGCCCAGCAGCCCTTCGAGAGATTCCGAGACGGCGCTGAATCCGGCTTCCAGTTCGCCGTCGGGGTCCGGCTCCAGTTCCTCGTCCGGGAAGTCCAGCCACGCCTCCAGGTGGACCCGCAACGCGGTCAGTGCTGTCTGCAGTTCCTGTACGCGTTTCGAGAACGCGCCGCACAGGGAACGCGCGGCCGCCCGGGCCGCCGCCCGCGAGCCGCTGTCCACCAAGTCCGCCACGGCTTCGGCCTGGGCCAGGTCCAGCTTGTCGTTCAGAAAGGCCCGCAACGTAAACTCGCCGGCCTCGGCTGGCCGCGCCCCGAGGCGGAAGGCCTGGCTCAGCAGCCAGTCGCTCACCACCATGCCGCCGTGGCCGTGCAACTCGATCACATCCTCGCCGGTGGCCGATCCCGGGCCGGGAAAGAACAGCACCATGCCCCGGTCGAAGGGCAGACCCGCCCTGTCCCTGAACGTGCACACGTGGGCATGACGGGGGCGGGGCCGCAGGCCGGCCAGTTCCACGACGATGTCCAGCGCCTTCGCGCCCGACACCCGCACGATGGAGACCGCGCCCCTGCCCGGAGGGGTGGCCAGTGCCGCAATGGTGTCGTCGTAAACCAGGGATCCCGTCCTCCGCCCGTACGGCGGGTTGCAGTCACATCATCCGGACGGCACGAACTCCTTCAGTCGGCGGCGATGACCTTGTTGATCCGCCATTGCTGCAGGATGGAGAGCGCCGTGTTGGTGAGCCAGTAAAGAACCAGGCCGGCCGGAAAGAAGGCGAAAAAGGCAGTAAACACGATGGGCATGATCTGCATGATCCTGGCCTGCATCGGATCCGGCGGGGCCGGGTTCAGCCGGGTCTGCACCAGCATCGCAGCCCCCATGAGCAGCGGCATGACGAAGTAGGGGTCCCGTGACGACAGATCGTCGATCCAGAGCATGAACGGCGCCTGGCGCAGTTCCACGCTTTCGATGAGCACCCAGTAGAAGGCGAAGAAGAAGGGCATCTGGATCAGGATGGGCAGACAGCCGGCAGCCGGGTTGACCTTCTCCTTCTTGTACAGCTCCATCATGTGGCGGCTGAGTTGTTCGCGGTTGTCCTTGTAGGTTTCCTGCAGGGCCTTCATCCGCGGCTGCAGCTTGCGCATCTTCGCCATCGAGCGGCCGCTGGTCTCGGTGAGCTTGTAGAACGCCAGCTTGATCAGCAGGGTCGTGATCACGATCGACCAGCCCCAATTGCCCACGAACCCGAAAATCTTGTCCAGAACCCAGAACAGGGGCAGCGCCAGGAACGTGAAGATCCCGTAGTCCACGGTGAGTTCCAGGCGCGGACCGGCTTCGGCAAGCTGATCCTGCAGTTTCGGCCCGACGAACAGGGTGAAGTCGAAGTTCCGGCTTGCGCCGGGCGGGACCTCGACCACGTTCGTGACCGCACTCAGCACATAGTCGGCTCCCCGGGCGGACGCCTGGTAATGGATCTCCTCCGGGGGCGGCGGAACCGCCGCGGCGAGAAAATGATGCTGGATACTCGCATGCCAGCCGCCCGCCAGGCTCTGGTTGATGGGATCGGTGCGCAGATCGTCCACATCGAGCTTGTCGAACTGGTCGCCGTCATAGAGCACCGGTCCCGTAAAGGAGTAGGAATCCACCGAGGTAAACGAGCGGCCTATGGGGTTGTGGCGTCTCAGGATCTGCGCGTAGGCCGCGCCGTTCCAGGCCGCTTCGCTGTCATTCTCGATCTCGAGGTCCAGGTCCACGGCATATTGCCCCCGCCGGAACGTATAGACCTTTCTGGCCCGCAGCGGCCCGGGCGACTGCCAGTCCAGGCTGACGGTCAGTTCATCCGCGGAATCCGGGAGCACATAGTCGCTCAGCGTCGAAGAAAACGTGGCCAGGTGGTTCGGTTCCCCCTCGCCGGCCGTGCTGCGCAACCCGGTCTGATAGACCCACCTATCATCGCCCGCAAAGTCCAGCAGCCGCATGGGCACCAGCGGTTCGGCGTTCTTGTCCACCGGGTAGTCGAGCAGATCGACGCGCACCAGGTCCCCGCCCTGGCCGTCGATGATCGCTTCGAAAACATCCGTGCGGACACGGATCGGGCGTCCGGGCTCGTCGGACTGTGAGATGGGCAGGGTCAGTTGAGGCGCTGCCTGATCCAACTGGTCCAACTGCGGCAGGTCGACTTCGCCGCCGGGGGCAGGTTCGTCCTGGGTTTGCCCTGCCGGGGCCTGCTCAAGCGGCGCTTCGGGCGGGTACTGGAGTACCCACGCCCGGTAGGTGAACCAAAGCACGAGACCGAAGGTCGCCCACAGTATCAACCGGACGTTATCCATGTCGGCCCGCCTTCGCCTTTCGGGCGATGCGTCTGAAGTGCCCCTTCAGGCTTCGTTGTAACACCCTGTTCTCCACGCGGGGAGCGCCGGCTTTCGCCATGACCACGAAATCCCAGGCCGGCAATTCAAGGCAGCGGAAGGTCTCGCGGCTCAGCCGCCGCAATCGATTCCTCGCGCAGGCCGTCCTGGCCACCTTTCTGGAGATCGCCAGCCCCAAGCGTGGATTATCGCAGGTACTGCGCCGCGCGAGTACCGTGAAATACGCGTCTGTGGATCGTACGGGATGGGCAAATACACGCCCGAACTCGCGGGACAGCGTGAGGCGCTGCCGGCGGCTGAACGTTGCCGACGGCCGCATGGCCACTGGCGATTCTAGGGAGTGAGCCGTGTGCGCCCCTTCGCCCGCCGGCGCTTGAGCACGAGACGGCCGCCCTTTGTCGCCATACGCGCCCTGAAGCCATGGGTGCGTTTGCGTCTGAGGTTACTCGGTTGAAAGGTTCTCTTCATGGGTTTTCCGCATCCCGGTCATGGTCGACCAGAAAAAGTTTCAAGCAAAACAAGGACATGTGCTTTGCGAAAGAGGGCGCAACTCTACGCGCGCGATGGCTGCCTGTCAATAGCGGCAGCCGGCAATCCTGCTTCCGAACCCGGTTCGTCAGGCTACCAAACGCACATTAAGAAATAGTTGCAAATGCATCGGGTTCGGACGCTCCGCGGCAAAATTTGGGCTGGATAGTCGGCGCCGTTGGACTGTACACTTGTAGGCGCTTCAGGGCACCAAGCACTTTTCCCCAATACGGCTGACCAACAACTACCATCGATCGTGGCATCAGCACCGCAGCCATCGCTCTGGAACCAGTGCCTGAAAGCACTGGAACTTAAGCTGACCGAACGTGAATTCAACACGTGGATCCGGCCGCTTCAGGCGGAACAGACGGATCGCGGCATGCGCCTGCTGGCGCCGAATCGGTTTGTGGTGGACTGGGTGCGACAGAACTGCCTTCCCCACATCGTTTCGGTCAGTGGAGGGTTGCCCATTGTGCTGGAGGTCGGTAGCCGCCGACCGCCGCTCAAAGCCCGCGCCGTCGCCGATGCGCCCGTCAGGCGGCGCACCGCCACGATGCCCGGCAGCCGGCTCGATCCCATTTTTACCTTCGACAACTTCGTCGAGGGCAAGAGCAACCAATTGGCGCGCGCCGGCGCCATTCAGGTGGCCAAGGCTCCGGGAAGGGCCTATAACCCGCTGTGCATCTACGGTGGTGTGGGACTTGGCAAGACTCACCTCATGCATGCCATCGGCAACCTGATTCGCGAGCGGGAACTCAGCACGAACGTGGTCTACGTACAGTCGGAAGACTTCGTACGGCAAATGGTGCACAGTCTGCAGACGAATACCATCGACGCGTTCAAGCGGCACTACCGGTCCCTGGACGCGCTGCTGATAGACGACATTCAGCTCTTTGCCAAGAAGGAACGCAGCCAGGAGGAGTTCTTTCATACATTCAATGCCCTTCTCGAGGGCCAGCGTCGCATCGTACTTGCCTGCGACCGCTATCCGAAGGAGGTGGAAGGCCTCGAAGACCGTCTGAAGTCCCGCTTTGGCTGGGGCCTGACCGTGGCCATCGAACCACCCGAACTGGAGACCAGCGTGGCCATCCTGATGAGCAAGGCGGCTGCAGAAGGCGAGCTGTTGCCGGAGGAAGTCGCTTTCTTCATCGCCCAGCGCATCCGTTCCAACATTCGCGAGTTGGAAGGCGCGCTGCGCCGGGTCATCGCCAACTCCCGTTTCACGGGCAAACCCATCACCCTGGAATTCACCAGAACGACACTTCGCGATCTGCTGGCGTTGCAGGCGAAACTGGTGACCATCGAGAACATTCAGCGCACCGTAGCCGCCTACTTCAAGGTCCGCGTCGCCGACATGCATTCGAAGCGCCGCAGCCGTTCGATCGCCCGCCCGCGTCAGATAGCCATGGCCCTGGCACGGGAATTGACGGACCACAGCCTGCCCGAAATCGGGGATGCCTTCGGCGGCCGGGATCATACGACCGTGATCCACGCCTGTCGCCGGGTCAAGGAGTTCAGGGAGAACGAAACCAGGGTAGAGGAAGATTACGGCAACCTGTTGAGAACCCTGACAGGCTGATCTGGAATAGCTGTGCATAACTCGAGCGCCGAGATTCATCCACAGTCAGACCACAGGAAGGAAGCCCGGTAAACAAGTCATTGATGGATACGCAAGTTACTGTTTTATAAGGTTAAATAGACTTTATTCGAGTTATCTCGGTGACTAACAGTAACAATATCATTAACATAAACCAATTATTGGATGGGTACCGAAAACGATGAAGCTCAGCGCACCGCGGGACGCAATTCTTAAGCCCCTTCAGTCAGTGATCGGGGTGGTTGAACGCCGACAGACCATGCCTATCCTCTCCAATGTTCTCCTGACGAGCCAGGGCAACCGCTTGCACATTGCGGCTACGGACCTCGAAGTGGAGCTTGTAGCCGAGACGGAAGTGGAGGCGGAGGCTTCCGGGGAGATCACGATACCCGGGCGGAAACTGCACGATATCTGCAGGGCGCTTCCCGATGGAGTCAATGTCGAGCTGAGCGTCTCCGGCGACAGGGTTACGCTCAAGGCGGCCCGCAGCCGGTTCACCTTGTCCAGTCTTCCTGCCGAGGATTTTCCGGTGGTCGAGGAGATAGCCGCACAGCAGGATGTTCGCGTGGACCAGCATGGCTTGCGCAAGCTGCTGGAGAAGACGCACTTTTCGATGGCCCAGCAGGATGTGCGCTACTACCTGAACGGGCTGCTGGTCGAGGCCGACGGGTACACGCTGCGCGCGGTTGCCACGGACGGGCATCGGCTGGCCATGTCCGAACTGCAACTGGATACGCCGGCTCAGAAAAGCGAGCAGGTCATTCTGCCCAGAAAGGCGGTGCTGGAGCTGATGCGTCTGCTGGACGGTGACGGTGAAGTAGCGCTAGCGCTGGGGACCAACCACTTGCGTGTACAACTGGGTCCGATTCGATTTACCTCCAAGCTGATCGACGGCCGCTTCCCGGAATACGGTCGGGTGATCCCGTCGGATGTCGGCAGGGTGATCACGGCAGACTGTGCCGTCATGCGACATTCACTACAACGCGCGGCGATACTCTCCAACGAGAAATTCCGCGGGGTGCGGCTGGACGTAAAGGACGGAACAGTGACCATCAGGGCGAACAATCCGGACCAGGAAGAAGCCGTGGAGAAGCTCGAAGTCGAATACGAGGGAGATGAGATGGAAATCGGCTTCAACGTCAACTATTTGCTGGACGCACTCGGAGCCGTGGACGATGATCGCGTGCAGTTGGGCCTGAGCGACGCGAATTCCAGTTGTCTGATCAACAGCCCGGCCGCGACCGATACAAAATTCGTCGTTATGCCCATGCGGCTGTAGCCCGCCGGGCAAGGGTCGATCCCGGGCTGAGACCTGGCGGTTGCTGGACTCGCCCTCCGATATGCGCTCAAGATGAACGTTACCGGCAGCCGAGGGACCCTGTGAGTGCCGCTCAGACGCCTGAGGATCGAGTTTTTCCGCTGCTTGACACAAGTCGAGCTGGATCTGGACCCTCAGCAGAACTACTTCTTCGGGCCCAACGGAGCGGGTAAGACAAGTCTTCTGGAGGCGATACATGTCCTGGGGCGCGGTCGATCCTTCCGCCTCCGCCAGAACAAGCGGCTGATTCAATACGACGCAGGAGGCTTTACAGTATTCGGTGAAGTTCACTCCCGCGACCGCAGGCACAAACTGGGTATTAGCGTCGATGCGGGTGGCCGGCAACTGCGGCTTGACGGCCAGAGCGGACCGGCAATGACCGAATTGGCCCGGATTCTGCCCGTATTCGTGATAGAGCCCAGCATTCACTTTCTTATCGAAGGTGGCCCCGGCGAACGGCGGCGCTTTCTGGATTGGGGGGTGTTCCACGTGGAACAGGGCTATATTCCCGCCTGGCGCCGCTACAGGAGAGTGCTTGGCCAGCGCAATGCCGCGTTGCGGGCGGGGCAGGATCCCGCGAGCTGGGACCAGGTCACTGTCTCGGCGGGCATGCAAGTCACAAAGGCCCGCGAGCGATACGTGGAGGAACTTCGAAAGGCGTTGGAAGGTATGGGCGAAGCGATGCTCGGGCTGCCGCTGGAAGTGAACTATCGTCCTGGGTGGCGGGCCGACAGTACTCTGCAGGGTGCGCTGCAAAAGTCCCGCCAGCGGGATCGGCAAACCGGCGCTACTCAGGTGGGGCCGCACCGCGCGGAGCTGGAAATCAGGTTGGGCGATAGGGGCGTTCGCGAGGAAATCTCCAGGGGTCAGCAAAAGCTGGCGGCGGCGGCGCTGGTGTTGGCGCAGGTCCGCGTGCTGGCGCGAGCGCAAGAACACGGAGGCACGTTGCTGGTTGACGACCCTGCCGCGGAGCTGGACGATTCGGCCCTGGGGGCGCTGTTGGCCGTTCTGGAAGATGTGCCCGCACAACGAATCATTACCGGCCTTACCGAGACCTCGCTGGCAGGGTCGCAGCCGCCCTCAAGGTTCCACGTGGAACAAGGACACGTGCATCCGATGTTATAATGGGACGGTTTGGCTAAACGTGGGTCGCAGGATGGTCTCCGACGACTATACTTCCAGTAATATCAAAGTGTTACGCGGTCTGGAAGCAGTCCGCAAACGCCCCGGCATGTACATCGGCGATACCGATGACGGCACGGGCCTGCACCACATGGTCTTTGAGGTGGTCGACAATTCGGTCGACGAGGCGCTGGCTGGCTTCTGCGACAGCATCACGGTGACCATTCACTCGGATGAATCCATCACCGTGACGGACGACGGACGGGGAATACCGGTGGATGTCCATCCGGAAGAAGGCCGTTCCGCAGCCGAGGTCATCATGACGGTTCTGCATGCCGGCGGGAAGTTCGACGATGACTCCTACAAGGTTTCCGGCGGCTTGCATGGCGTCGGCGTTTCGGTGGTAAACGCCCTGTCGGACGAATTGGTCCTGCGGGTACATCGAGCCGGAAACGTCCATCAGCAGACCTATCGCCTGGGCGAACCGACCGGCCCGCTCCGGGTGGTCGGCAAGAACTCCGGCAAGACCGGGACCACCATACGCTTCAAGCCCAGCCGGACCATCTTTTCCAACATCGAGTTCGACTACGACGTCCTGGCCAAGCGCCTGAGGGAGCTTTCCTTCCTGAACTCGGGCGTTCATGTCCACTTGCGCGACGAACGCGACGGACGTAACGACGTATTCCATTTCCAGGGGGGCATTCGGGCGTTCGTGAACCACCTGAATCGCAACAAGACGCCCATCCACCCGACGGTGCTGTATTTTTCCGAGACCCGCGGCGAGGTGCAGGTGGAGTTGGCCCTGCAGTGGAGCGACGGCTACCAGGAAAGAACGCTCTGCTACACCAACAACATTCCCCAGCGCGACGGCGGCACCCATCTGGCGGGATTCCGCGCGGCCCTCACCCGTACCCTGAATACCTACATGGAGCGGGAAGGCATCCGCCGCAAGGAAAAGGTGGCGGCCACCGGCGATGACGCCCGGGAAGGGGCCACTGCCGTGCTGTCGATCAAGCTGCCGGATCCGAAATTCTCCTCGCAGACCAAGGACAAGCTGGTCTCTTCCGAGGTCAAGGGCGCCGTGGACTCCGTGGTCAGCGCCCGGCTGGAGGAATTTCTCCTGGAGCACCCGGCCGAGGCCAAGGCGGTGGTCGGCAAGATCATCGAAGCGGCGAGGGCAAGGGAAGCGGCGCGCAAGGCCCGGGAAATGACGCGCCGCAAGAGCGCACTGGACGTGGCGGGACTGCCGGGCAAACTCGCCGACTGCCAGGAAAAGGACCCCTCGCTTTCGGAACTGTTCCTGGTGGAGGGTGATTCCGCCGGCGGCTCGGCCAAGCAGGGGCGCGACCGTCGCACGCAGGCGATCCTGCCCCTGAAGGGCAAGATCCTGAACGTCGAGAAGGCCCGTTTCGACAAGATGTTGCAGTCCCAGGAAGTCGGCACGCTGATCACCGCACTGGGTTGCGGCATTGGCCGCGGCGATTTCGACCCGGACAGCCTGCGTTATCACCGCATCATCATCATGACCGACGCGGACGTGGACGGTTCCCATATCCGCACCCTGTTGCTGACCTTCTTCTACCGGCAAATGCCCGAACTGATCGAGCGCGGCTACGTATTCATAGCCCAGCCGCCGCTGTACAAGGTCAAGCGGGGCAAACAGGAACACTATGTGAAGGACGATGCGGAACTCAACGCCTTGCTGCTGGCAACGGCGCTGAACGGCGCAAACCTGCATGTGAACGCCGACGCTCCGCCCATTCAGGGTGAGGCGCTTGAAGCCCTCGCCCGCAAGCACACCGATGTCAAGTCCATCATTGCCCGCTGGGGGCGGCGCTACGACGAAAACGTGTTGCGCGCAATGATGTGGTTGCCCGGGGTGACCGGGTCGGATCTCGAAAGCGAGACGGCGATCACGGAATGGTCGGAGGGCCTGGAGCGGCAACTGCAGATCCTGAACGGGAGCGGGCCCCGCTACCAGGTGCGCACGGTGGGAGCGGAACGCAACGCGGATGCCGGCGATGCCAACGGCGAGGACGCCCGGCTGGCCCTGGTGGTTGAACGCGAACACCATGGCACGAAGCTGGAGCGAGTGATTCATGGCGGGTTTTTCCTCTCTCCCGAGTATGAACTCATCGCCGCCACGGGCGCCGAGTTCAAGGAGCTGATCGGGCCGGGCGCGTACGTTACGCGCGGCAAGCGGCGATTCGAGGTCAGCCGTTTCCCCGAAGCCATCGAGTGGCTGATGGATCAGGCCAAGCAAAGCCAGAGCATTCAGCGCTACAAGGGCCTCGGGGAAATGAATCCCCAGCAGCTCTGGGACACCACCGTCAATCCCGAGACCCGGCGCCTCACGCAGGTCCGAATCGAGGACGCTGTCTCGGCGGACGAAATCTTCAGCACGCTGATGGGCGACCACGTCGAACCCCGGCGCGACTTTATCGAGCGCAACGCCCTGGCCGTCGCCAATCTGGACATCTAGTCAAACCGGTTTGCAGCTCATCAGCAGAGTCTTCTTGCGCCGTCCGGAAGGTTGCGCTGGAATCCGAGCCTCGCCGGAGGCACGCTCTAATGCTGAACCCGATAAAACTATATAAAAATCATATAGTTATAACAATCTAGGTGGTTTCCTGCCCGTCCTCTTGCCGGATTTCTTCCAGTGTGCTCTCGATCCAGGCCTCGACATCCCGATTGACGTCGCGGGGGGAACGCCCGGCCGCTTCTATCGGTGGACCAACGACCATACGGATCGTACCGGGTCGCTTCATCAGACCCCGGCGCGGCCAGAAGTCGCCGGCGTTGTGCGTCACCGGGATCACCGGCCGTTCCGACACGGCGGCCAGCAGGGCGCCGCTCAAGCCGTAGCGGCGGCGCTCGCCCGGCGCCACACGGGTACCCTCGGGGAAGATCATGACCCACCGGCCTTCCGCCAGGCGCTCCTGACCTTGCCGCAGCACCTGCTCCACTGCCCGGCGTCCGCCCTTTCGGTCGATGGCGATAGGGCTGAAGAGCGCCAGCGCCCAGCCGAAAAACGGAACCCAGAGAAGCTGCCGCTTCATGACCCAGGTATGCCTGGGAAACAGGATCAACTGGGCGATCGTCTCCCACGCCGAAGAGTGCTTCATCAGTACCACGGCCGGTTGTTGCGGCAGGTGTTCCGTACCTTCGATGCGATAGCTCAACCCGCAAAGAATGCGCAGCAGGGCGATCACAGTGCCGGCCCAGGAACACGCCACTCGCCAGGCATGATCACGCGGAGCGAAGGGGGCCGTGAGCAGCGCCCAGCAACTGTACGGCAGGACCGAGACAAACAGGTATGCCGTGAACGCCACCGAACCTGCAGCCTGACGCACCCGGCTCATGCCGAAACTTCCCGAAGCAATGCCTTTGCGGCCTGTGCAAGGTCTGCGAACACTTCTACCTCGCAATCGTGCAGTTCGGCCAGCGTGCTTTCGCCGTACCCTGTACGAACCAGTATGGGCCGTGACCCGGCGTTCCGGGCCAGTTCGAGATCGGAGCGCTTGTCGCCGATCAGCGGGGCACCCCGTGCGGAGAATCCCAATTCGCGCTCCATTCTCCGAACCATGCCGGCGGCCGGCTTGCGGCAGCCGCAACCCGCGTCCGGCGTATGTGGACAGTGGTAGATTCCGGCAAGCCGGCCGCCGGCTGCGTCCACCGCTTGAGACATGCGGGCCTGAATCCGCTCAAGCGCACCTGCCGAGAAAAACCCCCGTCCCACGCCGGACTGATTGCTGACGACGACCGGAGCGAAGCCGGCGGCGCACAGGTCGGCGATGGCCTCGATGCTGCCGTCAATGGGTTGCCACTGCTCCGGAGTCCGTATGTATTCGGGGGAGTCGTGATTGATCACCCCATCGCGATCGAGAATGATGCACCCCCTGGAGCCGGGCTTTACCGCTTGAGTCACCGAACCTGCCTGCACGTGGGTCTACGCTTCGATACGCTCGACGATGTAGCTGACGACCTCCGGCCCGGGAATCCGGACCTGTTCGCAACTGTCCCGCTCGCGCACCGTGACGGTATCGTCGTCCAGGGTCGCGCCGTCCACGGTGACACAGAACGGTGTACCGGCTTCATCCTGGCGCCGGTAGCGCCGGCCGATGGCGCCCTTCTCGTCGTAGACGGCATTCAGTCTCGACCGCAACGCCCGGAACAGCGCGAGCGCCCGTTCCGGCATCCCGGCCTTTCTGATCAGCGGAAACACCGCCGCCTTTACGGGCGCGAGACGCGGATGGAGCTTCAGAACGGTGCGGGTTTCGCCACTGACCTGGTCCTCGTGGTAGGCGTCGCACAGAAACGCCAGCGTGGCCCGGTCGGCGCCGGCGGAAGGCTCGATAACGTGGGGCAGAAAACGCCGTTTTTCGGGATCCGCCTGCTGGACGTCGAAATACCGCAAGTCCTTGCCGCTGGCATCGGTGTGCCGCCCCAGGTCGAAGTCGGTGCGGTTGGCGATGCCTTCCAGCTCGCTGGTACCGAAGGGAAACCCGTATTCGACATCGGCACAGGACGCGGCGTAGTGGGCCAGTTCGTCGGTTTCGTGCTCGCGCAACGTGAGTTTCGCCCGGTCCAGCCCGAGGTCCACGTACCACTGGAACCGCCGGTCCCTCCAGTACCGGTACCAGTCGCCCGCCTGCTCCGCCGCACAGAAGAATTCGATCTCCATCTGCTCGAATTCGCGGCTTCGGAACGTGAAATTGCGCGGATTGATTTCGTTGCGGAACGCCTTGCCGATCTGCCCGATACCGAAGGGAACCCGCACCCGCGACGTGTCGCAGACGGCCTTGAAGTTGACGAATATCCCCTGGGCCGTCTCCGGCCGCAGGTACGCGACGCTGGAAGCATCCCGCATGGCGCCCACGTGGGTCTCGAACATGAGGTTGAAGGTGCGGGGAGGGGTCAGCGTACCCGGCTCGGAAGCGCCCGGCGCGTAGGTGCGACCGCGCAGGTCCACGTCGTCCAGCGCGCCCGGAACGGCGGCCACACGGTACCCGCGGCGATTCCGGACCACGCGCCTGAAGCGCTTCCCGTGTGCGGCGGCGAGTTCGGCTCCCGTAGCCGCCCCGGATTCCCCGGGCACCGCGAACAACGGCCCGGCGTCCATGACGCTGCTGTCGTCGTCTCCGTCGCCCACGACACCGAAAACGCCGAGCTGATCGGCCCGAAAGCGGTTCTTCGTTTCCCGGCAGTCCACCATCGGATCGGTGAAGCCGCCCACGTGTCCGCTGGCTTCCCATACCCGGGGGTTCATCAGGATCGAGCAGTCCAGACCCACCATGTCGAAGGCAGCAGGAGCGCCATCGGCCGGCATCGTGTTGTCGTGCCGGCTCACCATGTCTTCCCACCAGGCGTCCTTGACATTGCGCTTCAGTTCCACGCCCAGCGGACCGTAGTCCCAACAGCCGTTGAGCCCGCCATAGATCTCGCTGGACGGAAAAATGAAGCCGCGCCGCTTGGCGAGCGAAACCAGCTTGTCCATCGAGACCATCATCCTTCTCCCATTGCCGCAATCGGGGGCAAGGCGCGCAAGTATAGCGATTCGACCACGGAGCGGGGATGCGCAAATCTGTGCGGAAGTTCCCCAAATGCACCTTTTTGGTGCATTATAGAAAGCGCGCGCACCGTTCTGGCCCGCACGCCCTGTGGATTTGCTCTTCGAATGCCACCGTATTCGGATCGGCAGGTTTGCGGGATTTGCAGGCAACAGCGCGGTTCGCCGGGATACTGCCGAGGGGCGGTGCAGGGACGGAAGTCCCGGATCGCTTGCGGCTGGCACGAAACCTGCATCTGATCAAGCGCTGGAGACGGGAATAACCACGCGGCGTCTTGCGCCGGGGTTGTTCTTGTGTGAATAACCGGCTGTTGGACACGAAACAACGGAGGAAAATCATGTCTGCGGACATTCTCAATCTCATCAAGGAAAAGAACGTCAAGTTCGTCGATTTGCGGTTTACCGATACGCGCGGCAAGGAACAGCATGTGACAGTTCCCAGCCATGCCGTCGACGAGCAATTTCTGGAGGACGGCAAGATGTTCGACGGCTCGTCGGTCGCGGGCTGGAAAGGCATCAACGAGTCGGACATGATCCTGATGCCGGACACGCCCACGGCGGTGCTGGACGTGTTTGCCGAGGAAACGACCCTCAACCTGCGGTGCGACGTCGTCGAACCCATGACCATGCAGGGATATGCGCGCTGCCCGCGCTCGCTGGCCAAGCGCGCCGAAGCCTATCTGCATTCCACCGGGATCGCTGACCAGGCTTTCTTCGGACCCGAGAATGAGTTCTTCATTTTCGATGACGTTCGCTGGAAGGTGGATATGAGCGGCTCGTTCTACGCGATCGAATCCATCGAGGCTCACTGGCACTCCGCCAAGGAGTACGAAGACGGCAATATGGGCCACCGCCCTGGCATCAAGGGCGGCTACTTCCCGGTCCCGCCGGTGGACTCTTTGCACGACATTCGTTCCGCGATCTGTCTGGCGCTGGAAGAGATGGGGCTCGTGACCGAGGTCCATCACCACGAGGTGGCCACCGGCGGTCAGGGTGAGATCGGCGTCCGGTTCGACTCACTGGTCAACAAGGCCGACGCGGTGCAGATCCTCAAGTACACGCTCATGAACGTGGCTCACAGCTACGGCAAGACTGCCACCTTCATGCCCAAGCCGCTGGTGGACGACAACGGCAACGGCGCGCACGTTCACCAGTCGCTGGTGAAGGACGGCGAGAACCTGTTCACCGGCGACGGTTACGGCGGGCTTTCCCAGATGGCGTTCTACTACATCGGCGGCATCATCAAGCACGCGCGTGCGCTCAACGCCTTTACCAACGCCTCGACGAACAGCTACAAGCGGCTGGTCAAGGGATTCGAGGCGCCGACGTTGCTGGCCTATTCGGCACGCAACCGTTCCGCCGCCGTCCGCGTTCCCTACGTCGCCAATCCGAAGGCGGCCAGGGTCGAGGTGCGCTTCCCCGACAGTTGCGGCAACCCGTACTTCCAGTTTGCCGCGATGTTGATGGCAGGCCTCGACGGGATCGCCAACAAGATCGATCCGGGCCCGCCGGTGGACAAGGACCTGTACGACCTGGCGCCGGAGGAGGAGAGCCAGATTCCCACCGTCTGCTTCTCGCTGGACCAGGCGCTGGAGGAACTGGACAATGACCGGGCGTTCCTCAAGGTAGGCGATGTCTTCAGTGACGATCTGATCGACGGCTACCTGGAGTTGAAGGAACAGGAACTGACCTTGCTGCGCAAGTCCACTCACCCGGTGGAATTCCAGCTTTACTACAGCCTCTGATCCGATCGGGTCAGGCGCTGTCTGACAGGGGCGTGCAGCGGGGCTCGGTGAGCCCCGCTGCCGAGCGCTCCGGTATTCCCTGGTTGTCGAGTCGCCCGGGCTATTGTCCGGGCAAATCTGCCGACAGCGCCAGGAGCAAGGATTGGCGCAGCATGAACAAGTGGTTGATTGCAGTCTGGCTGTTGGGATCCGCATCACAGGCGGTTCCGGTGTATCGGTGGGTGGATGAGAACGGTCAGGTGAACTACACCGACCGTCCCGTTCCCGGAGCGGTGCCGATCGACGTGCCCACGGACGTGCCTTCTTCCGATGCCGAACCTGCTTCTCCGCCGCCGCAAACGCAGGCAGTTGTTCCACAGCCCTCCGCCGCCGCAGGTTACGAAACATTGGAAGTGCTTGAGCCGGCTCCCCGGGACACCCTTTGGGGAACGGGCGGAAAGGTTGGCATCGCCATTGGCATTTCCCCCAACCTGCAACCCGGCCATCGTGTCGAGCTGTACCTGGATGGAGAGCGTGCGGGGCCTGCGGGTCGTGCGACGCGCTTCGAAATCGAGGCCGTTCCTAGGGGCGAACACACGGTTCGGGCGGTGGTACTGGACGCCGCCGACAGGCAGCTCCAGCAAAGTGCGCCCGTTACCTTTTTCGTCCAGCAGACCAGCATCCACTACCCCCGAAATCCCGGCAGAGCCCGGTAAGGCGGTTGGACCGTGATGAGGGCGCCCAGAACTCCGGACGCCGACCGCGTTCTCCAGGGGTTGACCACGGCGGTGGTGGTCGTCGATGCGGACCTGATCGTCACCGGGCTCAACTCGGCGGCAGAACACCTGCTGGGCGTCAGTCGCCGATTGGCGGCCGGGCGCAGGCTGGACGAATTCTTTGCTCCGCCCGAGGAGCTGGTCGGGCTTTGCCGCAGGGCGATAGCCACGGGCGCCACCTGCGGTGCCAGGGAGCTCCGGGTTCGGGTGGGCGGCCGGCCGGCGCGCGTGGACAGCCGCGCCGCGCCCCTGCATGGCCCGGAAACCGGCCTGGTGCTGGAACTGGTGGACACCGAGCTGGACCGGCAGGTGCGCCGCGATGCCGAACTGATCGCACAGCGCAATGCCAGCCGGCGCATCATTCAGCAGTTGGCGCACGAAGTGAGGAATCCCCTGGGCGGATTGAGGGGTGCGGCCCAATTGCTGGCCCGTCAGCTTCCCGACGCGCGTCTGCAGGTCTACACCGATGTCATAATCGACGAAGCGGATCGGCTCGCCTCTCTGGTGGACACGATTCTCAAGGCCGGCAGGCGGCCCAGTCCGTCGTTACTCAGCCTTCACGAGGTCACCGAACATGTCGCCAGACTCATTGAAGCGGAGAAGCCATCCGGGGTGAAACTGCAGCGGGACTACGATCCGAGCCTGCCGCCCACGGTCGCGGACAGGGACCAGTTGATTCAGGCGTTCCTGAACCTGGCAAAAAACGGGCTGCAGGCCGTCGGCGAGGAAGGAAGGCTCATTTTCAGAACCCGTGCGCTGAGTAATTTTTCGCTGGGCGGGAAGCGCTACCGGTCGGTCCTGTCTGCCGAGGTGGAGGATTCCGGGCCGGGTATCCCGGAGGAATTGCGGGGTACCATATTCTTTCCGCTGGTTACGGGACGGTCCTCGGGCAGCGGCCTCGGTCTTACCATTGCCCAGGACCTGGTGAGCCGCAACGGGGGGCTTGTGGAATTCGAAAGCGTGCCGGGTTCGACGGTTTTTCAAATGCGGCTGCCGGTCGTTGCGCATGAGCAGGGCGCCGACTGATGGCAAACGATGGCATCGCTGTCTGGGTCGTCGACGATGACGAGTCCGTGCGGTGGGTTCTGGCGCAGGCATTGACGCTGGCGGAGATGGCGCCCCGCTGTTTCGAATCGGGCAAGATGTTTTTCCGGGCGCTCCGCGACGAACGGCCGGATGTCATCATCACCGATATTCGCATGCCGGACATGAGCGGACTGGAGCTCATGGAGCAGCTCGCCCGCAGCCATGCGGACATCCCGGTCATCGTCATCACCGCGTTTTCGGATCTCGACAGTGCGGTGGCCGCGTACCAGGGCGGCGCCTTCGAATATCTGCCCAAGCCGTTCGATATCGACGAAACTGTGGCGCTGGTCGCCAAGGCTGCGCGCCAGAAAGGCGTCGAACCGGGCCCGGCGGGACCGCCTCAGGGGCCCCGGATGGTCGGGCAGGCGCCGGCCATGCAGGAGGTGTTCCGGGCCATCGGCCGATTGTCGCGTTCCAGCATGACGGTGCTAATCACCGGTGAAACCGGCACAGGCAAGGAGCTGGTGGCAAGGGCGTTGCACCAGAATTCTCCGCGCGCGAAGAAGCCGTTCGTGGCGCTGAATACGTCAGCCATCACCCCCGAGTTGCTTGAGTCGGAGCTGTTCGGCCACGAGCGGGGCGCCTTTACCGGGGCGGACAGGCGTCGGCTGGGCCGGTTCGAGCAGGCGGACGGCGGGACGCTGTTTCTCGATGAGATCGGCGACATGTCGGTGGCGCTGCAGACCCGGCTGCTCCGGGTGTTGGCCGAGAACGAGTTTTTCCGTGTCGGCGGGCAGACGCCCGTTCGGGTGGACGTACGCGTCATTGCCGCTACCCATCAGGACCTTGATGCAGCCGTTCAGGAGGAGCGGTTTCGCGAAGATCTCTATCACCGGCTGAACGTGATGCAGGTGGCAATTCCGCCGCTTCGCGACCGTAAGGAGGACATCCCGGAACTTGCGAGTGTCTGGCTCGAACAGGCGGCGGGAGAGCTCGGCATCGCCCCCAAGCGGCTGAGCACGGAGGCGCTCGCGGCGATGATGGCCTGGGATTGGCCGGGAAACGTGCGCGAACTGGTGAATCTCTGCCGGCGGTTGACGGTCAACTGCGCCGGGCAGGAAATTGGCCTGGCGGATTTCCCCGCCGAGCCCGGATTTGCCGCATCCCGACCGGGGCAGAGCGACTGGACGGAGGCCCTGGCGGCGTGGGTGGAGAACCGAATCGCGGCGGCCCCCGGCGAGCCGTTGCTGGCCCAGGCTCTACCGGAATTCGAACGTACGCTCATACGGACAGTTTTGCGGCAGGTCGGGGGGCGGCGCATGGAGGCCGCCAGGTTGCTGGGTTGGGGACGCAACACCCTGACCCGCAAGATCAGGGAACTGGGCCTGGACACGGATACGGGCTGAAGCGGTGCTGCCGGAGTCAACGCCGAATGGCGCGGGCCTCGATATCGGCGATGATGCGTTCCGCGACCTCCAGTGCCAGCACGCCGTCGTGGCCGGACACTTCGCAGGGCGACCGGGTACGAATGGCGTTGCAGAACGACTCCACTTCCGCCAGCAACGCGTCGCCCTTCGCAAGGCTCCAGCGCTCGTCGTGGAGCGCCAGCCCTTCGTCCGACTCGGTTCGGCTGACCAGTTGAACCTCGCCCTCGCCGAAATCGATGGAAAGGTAATGGCCCTCGTGGAAGACGCGAAACTTGCGCTGCGACGCGGTTGAAACCCTCGACGCGGTGACGTTCGCGATGGCGCCGGTGTCGAACTCGATGCGGGCGTTGGCGATGTCCGCGGTATCGGTCAGCACGGATATGCCCACCGCCGAGACCCGCACCGGCTGGCTTCCGAGGAGCGACAGGATCACGTCCAGGTCGTGAATCATCAGGTCCAGGACCACGTTCACGTCCGCCCCCCGGTCCTTGAAGGGCGCCAGACGGTGGCACTCGATGAACTGAACCGACGACAGCCGCTCCCGGGCCGAGAGCAGCGCGGGATTGAAGCGTTCCACGTGGCCGACCTGCAGGCGCAGGTCGTTGCGGTCGGCAATGCGGGTCAGCTCGCGCCCCTCCGCGCTGGTGGCGGTCATGGGCTTCTCGACCAGCACGTGGACGCCGTGCTCGAGGAAGAAGCGGGCCAGTTCGAAGTGCGCGGAGGTGTCGGCGGCGATGGTGACCATGTCGACCTGGCCCGGCAGTTCGCGATGGTCGAACACCGGCCGGGCGCCATGCGCGGCCGCCACTTTCCGGGCGCGGCTGCGGTCGAGATCGCACACCGCGACCAGTGCCACATCCTTCAGGGCCGCGTACTTGCCGGCGTGAAACCGGCCCAGGTGGCCGACACCGATGACCGCCGCGCGCAGGGTGCCGTATTTCGGCTCGTCTATCATGATCATTGCCAGGCTATTTGCCGATACCCGCGCGGGGTCATGCCCCGGCGGGCCCGTGCCCCCGCGCGAGACCCCGAGGTGAGTTGGCGGCAAACTCCGCCAGACGCCGTATCCAGTCGTCTGCGTCGCATTCCTCGTCGATCGCCTTCAGGGCGCCGTCAACGGTGAGCGAGGTATTCAGGAGATGCCGGATCGCGCGGCGGATATTGCGCAATTCCACGGCGGAAACCCCGGCCCGCTGCAGCCCCACCTTGTTGACGGCTCTCGATGTCGCCCAGCGGCCCTCCGCCACCGTGTAGGGCAATATGTCCTTGTTGACCCCCGACCGCGCCGCCACGAAGGCGAATTCACCGATTCGCACATGCTGGGTCACGGCGACCATGCCCGCGATAACGGCCTTTCGCCCCACCTCCACGTGCCCCCCCAGATGGGCCAGGTTGGTGACCACGACGTCATCGGAAATCCGGCAGTCGTGACCGATGTGGGTACTGGCCATGAGGAAAACCCGGTCACCCACCGATGTCACGCCGCCGCCGGACTCGCTGCCGAGGTTGATGGTTGCGCCCTCGCCGATTCGGTTGCGACGGCCGATCACGAGGCGGGTAAAGCCATCCGCGTAGTCCCGGTGCTGCGGGGGGCCGCCAACCACGGCGCCGCTCTGGATGTGGTTGTGCTCGCCGATGATGACCTCGCCATATAGGCTACCCACACGCACGTGGGATTCCACCACAGTATGGGCGCCGATCTCGACCCTGCCGGCTACGACACTGAAGGGTCCGATCTCCGCCTCCGTGGAGATCGATGCCTCCTCCGAGACGACGGCTGTCGGGTGAATATTCAATGCTTGACTCGCGTGGCGGTGCCCGCAGCCCGTGACAGAGGTCTGATACACCACAATCGAGGTCATGGGCAAGTTTGCGTCCGCCCCGCTGATGCATAATAGGCAGCGTCAGGGAACGTCATGCCCGCGAATCTAAGCCCAGAGTACAAGAAAGCCGAGCAAGCCTTTCGGGAAGCCTCCGAAGACCGGGAAAGGCTGCTCAGGCTGCGGGACATGCTGCGCACGATCCCGAAACACAAGGGCACCGAGCACCTGCAGGCGGACATCAAGAGCCGCATCAAGCAACTCACCGAAGAGCTGGCCGGCCCGAAGAAGGGGGCCGCCCGGACCGGGCCCGTACACACCCTGCGGCCGGAGGGCGCGGCGCAGGTTGCGCTGCTCGGGCCGCCCAACGCCGGCAAGTCCAGCCTGCACGTCAAGCTGACCGGATCCAGGGCCGATGTGGGACCCTATCCGTTTACGACACACGAACCCATGCCCGGCATGCTCCCGTACCGGGATGTGTCCTTTCAACTGGTGGACCTGCCGCCGATATCGGAGGACTACATGGAAGGCTGGTTCGTCAACGCGCTGCAACCCGCGGATGCGGCATTGCTGGTGGCGGACATATCCGCCCCGGAGTGCATCGACCAACTGGAGGCCGTCGGGGCCCGCCTGGACGACAAACGGATCTCCCTGATCGAACAGTGGCCCGGCCTGAACGGCGGCGCCCGCCCGGAGCCGGATGACGAGTTCGACCCGTTCAGGATTCGCCTGCCCACGCTGCTGGTGGTGAACAAGATCGACCTGGCGCCTGACCCGGAAGAGGTGGCCGTCTTGCAGGAACTCCTGGATGCCGACTATCGGGCCGTGGCGACCTCGACTGTGAGCGGGCAGGGGCTGGATGAGATCGGGGAGTTTCTGTTTCGGGGTCTGGAGATCGTCCGCGTATATACGAAGACGCCCGGCAGGCCGCCGGAAATGGATCGCCCCTTCACGGTTCGGCGCGGCGCCACCGTCCTGGACGTGGCCCGCCTGGTTCACAAGGACATCGCGGGATCGCTGAAGTATGCGCGGGCGTGGGGATCGGGCGTCTTCGATGGCCAGCAGATCGGGCCGGAGCATCGGCTCTCCGACGCGGATGTGGTCGAGCTGCACATGCGATGAGCCGATGCGCTTCGCCGAGAGTGCCGTGAATTCGCTGCTTCGTCCGGCGCCTTGGCTGAGCGTGTACGCGCTTGCCCTTCTCGGCGCCGACGCCGATGCGCAGATCGTGAACGGTCCAATCTGCGAATGGTCGCCGGCGGCGGTGACCGGCGGCCGCGGCCCCGGGTTGATTGTCGGCGCCGATATGCTGTTGCCCGATGGGCACAGGCCCGACTACGGTGTGCACATCCGTTTCAACGGCGGTATCGGCGCGGTGGCGGACTTCGAGGCCGTGCGGGATGCCTATCCGGAGGCCGCCGTGCTGGACTGCCGTGGCAGGGCCGTGGCGTCGCCGGGTTTCGTCAACGCCCACGAACACGCGGCCTTCAGTTACGCATTCCCCGATCCGAACCTGAATCCGGGTTATGCTCATCGCGACGAGTGGCGGCTGGGACTCGCGGGCAAGGTGCAGTTGCCGTCGCCGCAGCCCCACTACTACGATCCCGGCGATCCGGAATCAACCGCGATTCTCGTCGCAGTGGAATTGCGCCACCTGCTGGGCGGGGCGACCGCGATCGCCGGGACCGGCGGCGTTCCGGGCGTGATTCGGAACATCAACCGGCACGTTCGCGAAGGCGATCCCGCCCTCTACGATGCCGAAGCGGACGTTTCGACCTTTCCCTTCTCCGTTCGCGTCGTCGAGGACCTTGCGGATGAGTGCGCCGGCGGTCCCGCCCACCGGTTTCCGCCCCCGGACGGGGAACTTGCGTTCATGGCCTATGTTCCCCATGTGGGCGAAGGCAGGCGCTCAAGCTGCGCGGCGCGGGCGGAGGTAGCCCGCTATCTCCAACGCGTACAGCGGCGCGACCGACGCCATTCCCTGGTACACGGGGTGGCCGCGGACCGCGAGGACTATGCTGCAATGCGCGAACTCGACGTCACGCTCGTGTGGTCGCCGCGCTCCAATCTTGCCCTGTATGGCCAGACCGTCGACATCGCGGGCGCGGTGGAGCAGGGCGTGCGGGTCGCGCTTTCGACGGATTGGTCGCCGAGCGGTTCCTTCAACATGCGGGAAGAGGTCTCATGCGCGCGGCAGGTGGCGGAACTGGCCGATGCGGCGTTGCCGGGTGAGGCGCTGTGGCGCATGGCCACTGTCAACGGCGCTTACGCGCTGGGCCTGGAAGACCGGTTCGGCGCGATCGAGCCCGGGCTGCGGGCCGATCTGATGCTGGTCAGGTACGCCGGCGGCGACGCGTACGAGGCGGTGTTGACGGCAACGGACGAGGACATTCTGGCGACCTGGATCGACGGCCGCCCCGTTCTGCTTTCCGGGCTGCTGGATGGGGCGTTGAGCGAGCGGAACTGCGTGGCATTGGAAGGGGTAGCGCCCACGGTGTGCGGCGTGTTCGACGCCTTCGGTCTGTCGGAGGAGCGTTTCGGCGATTATCTTGAGGGCATCGTGCCCCTCAACAACCCCGGCGGACAGGCCTCCTGCGGGCTAGCCGCTGGTCGGTGAGTCCTCCACATTGGCCGTGTTCATCCCGCCCACGAGGTCGCCCACCGAGCCAAGGCCGTGGCGGGTGAGGTAGTCGTCGATGCCGGTGTTGATGCGTTTGGCGGCCATGGGGTCGTAGAAGAGAGCGGTTCCGAGACCGACGGTGGTGGCGCCGGCGAGGAGGAATTCGATGGCGTCCTGCGGAGTTTCGATGCCGCCCTGTCCGATGATGGGGATGCCCCGGGGTCCGGCGACTTCGTAGACCTGGTGGACCTTCAGCAGGGCAATGGGCCGGATGGCAGGGCCCGAGAGGCCGCCCTGGACGTTGCCGATGATGGGGCGCCGGGATTCCGTGTCGATGGCCATGCCCATGATGGTGTTGATGACGGCAAGTCCGTCAGTTCCCGCGTCGATGCAGGCGCGGGCGTTGGCGGCGATGTCTGTCTGGTTGGGGGAGAGCTTGGTTATGAGGGGTTTTGAGGTGACTGCCCGGCAGGCCTCCACGACTCTGGCCGACATGTCGGGATAGTTGCCGAAGGCGACGCCGCCCTCCTTGACGTTCGGACAGGAAATATTGATTTCCATCCCGTCGATGGGGGAGTCGTCTAAGCGCCTCGTCACTTCAGCGTACTCTTCGATGGTGGAACCGCACACGTTGGCGAGGAAGCGGGTCTCGGCAAAGTCCAGCGTGGGCAGGATATCGTTGACGACCACATCCACGCCGGGATTCTGCAGTCCGATGGCGTTGAGCATGCCGGCCGGCGTTTCCCAGATTCGGTGCGGCGCGTTGCCGAGCCGCGGTTCCTGAGTCGTGCCCTTGAGGACGATGGCGCCTGCGTCGCCGTTCGAGAAGCCCGCGACGCGGGTGTATTCCTCGCCGAATCCGACGCAGCCGGACAGCAGGACCACGGGAGAAGACAACTTCAGTCCGCAGAAATCGAGCGAGAGGCGGTCGGTCATGTTGCGGACGGCATGCGCATGGTCGCGGCCATTATGGCGAACGCCCGCGGCCAAGGCCACAATCGGAAGTCGCACCGGGCCCTGACGGACCAGGCCGGACCACGACCAGCCGCGGCTGCGCTGCGGCTTTAGCGTGGTTGAGTTCAGCGAGGCCTTTGCCGCGAGACGTCGGATGGAGGCCGCTTACTCCGGCACCAGGGGGCGGTTCATCAGTGCGTCGACTGCCTGGCGCGGCGCCATTCCCTCGTAGATGATCCGATGGATCTGCTCCACGATGGGCATTTCCACATCCAGCCTGGCCGCGGCGAGGCGCACGGCCCTGGCGGCGTAGTAGCCTTCGACTACCTGGCCGATGGCCTTGCGGGCTTCGTCCACGGAGTCGCCCCGGGCGAGCCTCAGACCGAAGCGCCGGTTGCGCGACTGGTCGTCCGTACAGGTCAATACCAGGTCGCCGATCCCGGACAGGCCCATGAAGGTTTCCCGCTGGGCGCCCAGTGCGAGACCCAGCCGGGTCATCTCCATCAGTCCGCGGGTGACCACGGCGATCCGGGTGTTGGCGCCGAACCCGAGACCATCGGAAATCCCGGCGCCGATCGCCAGCGCATTCTTGGTCGCGCCGCCTACTTCGACCCCGACGATATCCGGCGAGGTGTAGGCGCGAAACGTGGTGGTGCTGATGGCCCTGGCGAGGCGCCTTGCATTTCCTTCGTCCGCGGAGGCGACCGTCACGGCGCTGGGAAGCCCGGCGGCGACTTCGGCGGCGAAGGTCGGGCCGGAAATCACGGCCGTCGGAACGCCCGGGTCCAGCATGCGCTCGGCGACCTGGTGAGGCAGCAGCCCGCTTGCGGTCTCGAATCCTTTCGTCGCCCAGGACAGGTGCCTGGGCGTCACGCCGGAATCCGCGATGCGCTGCAGCGTTTCCCGGAACGCATGGCTGGGCACGACGATGAGGACGTCCTCCGCATCGCCCAGGGCGTCTTCCAGCCGGGTGGTGACTTCCAGCAGTTCGGGGAAGGGCACGCCCGGAAGGTAGGCGTCGTTGCGACGCTCCCGGGCCATGGCCTGGATCTCGTCGCGCTCGATTCCCCACATGATCGTGGGACGGCCCGTGCGCGCGAATTGAATCGCCAGCGCCGTGCCCCACGATCCGGAACCGAGCACCGCGATGCGGTTCATGCGAGCCGCCCCGAATTACCGCCGGAAACCATCCATGAATGGAAAGCGGATCGCGCGTTCAGGCCTGAGGGCCCGATTCCGTGCCGGCGCCGATCGATGCGCAATTGTTGGGTGGTTCCGGCATTAGTGCCCCTGCTGGGGGATTTCCACGGGCTCACCGCCGTTGCTCTGTTGCCGTTCCCGCAACGCTTGGGCGTAGAGCGCGTCGAAGTTGATCGGCTGCAGCAGCAACTGCGGGAAGCCGCCCCGCGACACCATGTCGGAGATGGCTTCGCGCGCGAAGGGATACAACGTGCCGGGGCAGTAGCTGCCCACGAGCATCTGGTGCTCGTCCGGCGTATAGCCCTGAATCTGGAAGACTCCCGCCTGCTCGAGTTCGATCAGGAACAGGGTTCTCTCCTCGTCCTTGGCCTCCACCGTCAGCGTGAGCGTGACTTCATGAGCGCCGCCGGAAACCTCCCTGGCGCCGGAGCGGATGTTCAACTGGGTTTGGGGAGTGACCCGGGTCGCAAAGACATCCGGCGCCTGCGGCGACTCGAACGAGAAATCCTTGATATAGATTTTCTGCAGCACCAGCTGCTTGGATTGGCCCTGGGCCTGATCTTGTTCTGCCATGGTTTCCTCAATTCATCCGTAAAAACGCCGGGAGCGGGCTCGCCAGCGAAGCGTAAATGACTTAGCGCCCTTCCGCCAGCAAGGCATCCAGTTCGCCGGAGGCATCAAGGTCGCGCAGTTCCGTGTACCCGCCGACGTGTTGCCCGCCGATGAAGACCTGCGGAACGCTGCGCCGGCCGCTCAGGTCGATCATTTCCTGCCGTCGCTCGGGGTTGCCCAGGATGTTGATCTCGATGAAATCCGCGTCCTTTTTCATCAGCAGGCGCTTTGCGGCCGCGCAGAAGCCGCAGAATGGAGAGGAGAACACGATCACGTGACTGGCGCTGGGGTCGGGGAGGCTCATTTGACCAGGGGAAGGTTTTCCGAGCGCCACTGAGTCAGGCCGCCCTGCAGGCTGAAGACGCTCTCGAAGCCCGCCTTGCGCAGGCTGCTGGCCGCCTTGCCGGAATCGATGCCGTTCTCGCAGACGGTGAGCAGGACCTTGTTCTTCCTCTTCAGGGGCGGACGATCCGACTGCAGGGCCTCCAGCGCGATGTTGCGGGCATTCACGATGTGTCCGTTGCCGAACGCCTCGGCGGGCCGAACGTCAACGATCATGGCGCCCTTGTTGATGATGCGCAGCGCGTCTGCCGAGGAGACCTGGAACAGTCCGCGCGATTTGAGCTTTATTTCGTAGAACATGACGGCGGACCAGGTCGCCAGCAGGGCCAGAACGAGGAACAGGTTGTTTTGGGCGAATTCGACCAGACGTTCCATGGAAATCCCGCGCTTGAAACCCCGTCATCGGGGCGCGGCATTATAGCAATGAGCCGTTGGCGCGTTATCCTGTACATTGTCATGATCGCTGTTCCTCCGGTCGCTCGTCCGTCTGGTCCGCCAGGGGATCGGCGGCCCCTGCCAAGCCGGATGCCGCCGGGCCTGTTCAGGGCGCTGCTGGTCTGCCTTGCGCTGGTTGCGCCGGTCGGCGCGCAGGAAACCGGAGCGCAAACCGTAGAGGCCTTGCAGGCGGAGATTCGCGCGCTGCAGCAGCGGCTCGAGCGCCAGAATCGGGAACTGGACGCCGGACAGCAGGCATTGCGGGAACAGGAAAGGGCGATCGCTGCCGGTACCCGCGAACTGGCCGGCATTCGCGACGACCTCGACAACCAGAATCAACAGGCCGGGCAGCTTCGCGCGCAAGCCGCAGAAGTGCGTGAAAGTCTGACCGTTGAACGCCGGGAATTGGCGGAACAGATCCGTACGGCCTATCTCTCCGGGCGGCGGGAGATGACAAAGCTGTTGCTCAACCAGGAGAACCCGGCGCGGCTGGGCCGCCTGCTTGTCTACTACGACTACCTGAACCGTGCGCGGGGCGAGCGGATCGGCGCGGTCAGCCGCAATCTCGAGGAGCGGGAGCGCCTGGCGGTTGAGAGCGAGCAGGTGGTCGCGGAACTGGCTTCCCTGGAACAGGCGCAGGCGGATGAGCTGTCGGGCCTGGTGAGCGCCCGGGAGGAGCGGCGGCGGGTCCTGGCCATGATCGAGGAAGACATGCGGGGCGCGGACAGCGAGCTGCAGCGGCTTCTGGAAGAGGAACGGCGCCTCACCCGGGTCGTCGCCGAGGTGGACGCAATGGTGGCGGAATTTCCCGCCGACCTGGCGATCGACTTCAGGGACGCCAGGGGAAGCCTGACGTGGCCGGTCCCGGGCGCGTTGATCAACGACTATGGCGATTCCCGCGTTGACGGCCATTTGCGCTGGAACGGCGTCATGGTCGGCGCGCCGCAGGGCTCGCTGGTTCGCTCGGTGCATGCAGGAAGGGTGGTCTACGCGGACTGGCTTCCCGGGCTGGGATTGCTGGTTATTGTCGACCATGGCATGGGTTACATGAGCCTCTACGGCCACAACGAAGCCATCCTGACCGAGTCGGGCTCCGGGGTGGCGGCGGGGCAGCCCATCGCCCAGGTGGGCGACTCCGGGGGGCAGCGGCAGAGCGCGCTGTATTTCGAAATCCGCGAAGACGGCGATCCCATCGACCCCCGTCCATGGATGAACGCCCGGCTGTCCCGCTGACCCCCATCGAAATCGGCGCCGCTGACCGCTGTCTATTCAACAACCGGGCCGCCTGTGTTATTGTGCGGGGTCCGGACCAAATGGCGCTGATGATCGTATGCCATTGAATTTACAAAGGATTTTCCCCGTATTGCTGGGTTCCGTGTTGGGACTGGCAGCGTTTGTGGGTTTCTACGTGGTGGATACCGACCCGGTCGGGCCCGAGTCCGGCGGCCGGCCGGTCGAACCTGTCGAATTGTTCGCCGAAGTCATGGAGCGCATCCGCGAGGAATACGTGGATTCCGTGGACGAGGCGGACCTGGTGGAAGATGCCATCCGGTCGATCATCGCCGACCTGGATGAGCATTCCCGGTTCCTGGACGAAGACGCTTACGCGGATATCCTCATCAGCGCCGCCAGCCACTACTCCGGCGTGGGGCTGGACGTTTCCGTGGATGACGGCAAGGTCACCGTGGTAGCGCCGCTGGAGGGCACGCCCGCGGAGCGCGCCGGCATTCTGCCCAACGACGTGGTCGTCTCGGTGGACGACGTGCCGGTGGACCCGGACAACACCCAGGAAGCCATCAGCCGCATGCGCGGCGAGCCGGGCACCAGCGTCACGCTGGACGTGATGCGCAGCGGCGTAGAGGATCCGCTGCGGTTCGCCCTGACCCGCGCCGAAGTCCGTCTCACCACCGTGCATACGGATTACCTGGGCGACGGCTTCGGCTACATCAGGCTTTCCAGCTTTACCGACGGAACGGGCGACGAGTTGCACGAGGCGGCCGAAGAGCTGCTGTCCGAACACGATCTGCGGGCGATGGTTCTGGATGTGCGGGACAATCCGGGCGGCACGCTGGGGGCGGCCGTGGACGTCGCCGACGCGTTTCTGGACGAGGGCTTGATCGTGCGCGGCAACGGTCGGATCGACGAGGCGCGATTCGAGGAAAACGCGACGCCCGGCGATGTCATCGACGGCCGGACCTTGATCGTGCTCGTGGACGACCGGTCGGCGTCGGCGTCGGAAATCGTGGCTGCGGCCCTGCAGGAAAATGACCGCGCGCGCGTGGTGGGCGAGCGCACGTTCGGCAAGGGTTCGGTACAGACTGTCATCCCCCTGGCGGACGGCGGCGCGCTGAAACTCACCACGTCCGAGTACTTCACGCCGAGCGGCCGCTCCATCGACGGCACGGGGGTCGAACCGGACCTGGTGGTGCAGGGTGGGCCGCGGTACCGCGGTTCGGGCAGCCGCGTCCCTCCGGGTGACGACATCCAGTTGATCCAAGCCCTTCACGCCGCGGGATACAACCCGCAGTAGCAGCCCGCGGCGCACGACAGCCCACACTCGCAGGTGAACGTCATTTCCAGAGTAGTCATCAAGTACTGCGGCCGCTGAAATTACCTGCCGCGCGCCTCCGGTCTGGAGGCGGAACTGAACGCCGACCCGGGCCTGGAGGTCGAACTCGTGCGGGGCGGGGGCGGCGTGTTCGACGTCACGCTCGACGGCAAGCTGCTGTTTTCGAAGCACAAGCAGGACCGATTTCCGGAGCCGGGCGAGATTCTGGCGATCTTGCGGACCGGAAAAGGCCCGAGAGCTGTTTCCGGGGAACGCTGAGTCGATGTCGCGCCGGATCTTTCCGGTCTGGGGAGTCGCCGGCATCCCGGCCGGCGTCCTTGTCGGCGTCGTTGCGGGCGCTGCGGTGGGCGCGTATTTCGGCAGCCCGGGGATCGGCGCGATCATCGGCGCCGCCACGGGCATTTCGGCGGGAATGGCCTTGCTGGCCGCGGCGGTCGTGATCGCTTCGACCCGTTGGGGCCGTTAATCCGGTGGCGAATCAGACCGCTTTGTGGGGTTGCTCTGCAGCGGACCGAAACAGCGGGCCCATACTCGAAGTCCTCAAGGAGGTTCTTCCGGAACGGGGGCTGGTGCTGGAAATCGCCAGCGGCGCCGGCCGGCACGTGGCGTACTTCGCCGGTGCGCTTGCCGGCCCCTTCTGGCAGCCCAGCGAACCGGACCCTCAACTGCGCCGGATGATTTCCGCGGCCGTCGCCGGGATACCCAATATCCGCGAACCGCTGGACCTGGACGTGATGCAGCAGCCGTGGCCGATCGCCGCCGCGGATGCCATCGTCAACATCAACATGATCCACGTGACGCCCTGGGCGGCAACAGGGGCGCTGATGCGCGGCTCTGCGGAGGTGCTCGCGGACGGCGGGATCCTTTACCTGTACGGTCCCTACCGCCGCTTCGGCGGCCATACTGCGCCCAGCAACGCCGCCTTCGACGAGCGGCTTCGAATGCAGGACGACCAGTGGGGGCTGCGGGACATGGAAGAGGTGGAGCGCCTGGCCGGCGAAGCGGGCTTTGCCCTGGAGAGGCGGGTGGCGATGCCCGCAAACAACGTCAGCCTGGTTTTTCAGCGTGGCCGGCGTACAGAGGGCAGGCAGGCCGATTCAAATCAAGGTGATTAGCCGATGACCATTGAGATTCGCGAGGCAGACCTGAGCATGGCCGGCGATGCGCAGGCCGTGGTCGTACTGCTGGACGAGTACGCGCGGCACTCGATGGGGCAGTCGCAGGCGCTCCCCGAAGACGTGCGAGCGCGGATCATTCCCGGACTGCAACGCCATCCGGGCGCCTTCGTGCTGTTCGCATGCGACGGCGCAGACCAAATCGGCGTCGCGGTCTGCTTTCGGGGCTTTTCGACGTTTGCCGGCAGGCCGTTGATCAACGTTCACGACCTCGCCGTGACCGCCGCCCATCGCCGCAAAGGCGTCGGCCGGGCGCTGCTTGAAGATGTCCTGCGCCGCGCCCGGGACGCCGGTTGCGCGAAGGTTACCCTGGAAGTGCGCGAGGACAACGTCAATGCCAAACGCTTGTACGAGCGCATGGAATTCGGGCCGTGGAGCAATCCCATGCTCTTTGTCAGCCGGTGGCTGTGACCGCAGGGCGGTACCGCACATGAGGCGCCCGGATCTGCTGGTGGCCCTGGCCGTCTGCACGGGATGGCTCGTGTCGCTGGCCCTTCCGGCGCTGCAGGCGGGGGAAGGCGCCCCGCTGAGCGGCTGGACGCTGCTGCTCGATGGATGGCGCGCCGCCGGCGCCGGAGTCTGGGCCTGGTTCGCGAACCCCCTGTTCTTCTGTTCGATCGGCCTCCTGCTGGCAGGCCGCTACACGGCGTCGCGTGTGCTCGCCGCGCTGACCCTGCTGCTCGGACTCTCGAGCCTGGCCACCGGCCCGCTGGCGGCACGCGCCGGCTATTCCATTCCGGAACTGTCGTTCGGTTCCGGCTTCTGGATCTGGCTGTTGTCTCTTCTCGTCCTCTGCGCCTGGACCTGGGCGGCCCCCAACCTTAAGAAAAAGCAATGGTAATCCTGTTGACCCCCCGCCGGATCACCCGTACAGTTGCACATTCACGACGGCCCGTATTCATGTCCTGCGAGCAGGACAGGATATCGGGGTGGCGTGTTTGTTGAGCGCACGGGCAGCGTATCGTTGAAGACATGGGACAATGTCGTCCAGCAAGGGTTGGCGTGGGTAGATTCTTGAAGCGTTCGGTCTCGTGCCGTTGGTCGATTCGCTGTGCAGACGATGAACGGCGCGAGAGCTGGTGATAATGAATATCTATGTCGGAAACTTGTCTTACGCCCTGAGCGAATCGGAACTGCGTGACGCCTTTGCAAACTTCGGAGCGGTCTCCTCGGTCAAGATCCTGACCGACCGCGAAACAGGCCGGTCCAGGGGCTTCGGCTTCGTCGAGATGCCCAACCGCGCGGAGGCCGAAGCCGCTGTCGCGAACCTCAACGGCAAGGACGTCGGCGGACGTCCGTTGCGCGTGAACGAGGCGCGACCGCGCGAGCGTCGTTAAGCGACTCTTCCCCGGCAGGTTGATGCCGACGAACGCGGTGGCGGGATACAGGTAGTCCTCGCCGCTCTCGTCGACGATGCGCAGATCGCCGTCGGCGAGCGTGGCCGCGCCAGCCGGCTCGTCCACCCGGTCGCCGGTTGCGCGGCGGGTCGGCCCTCAATGCACTTCCGGTTCCAGCAGCGGCACGCACAGGTCGGTGATCAGGCGCGTGGCGACGACCTCCGCGGGCGTGTTGCGGTACAACTCCATGCACGGGCGTTCCGCGACCGTCTCGCCGCTGGCGGGCAACCACTCCTCGAACAGCCGCCGATATGTTTCGCTGATTTTCTCGTGGGGTCCCACGAGCCGGTGCACCGCATGTCGCCCGGCGCCGAGTGTGTCGAACTCGATCCCCGGCGGGGGGCGTTCGTGGGTGAACATCTCCACCCCCGCCTTCCAGTACCAGCGTTGCGATGGCGCAGCATCGGGCAGCTGAAACGACAGCGTCAGCAACCGGCCGGTGGGCGCGCCCAGGGTGGCCGCCCATCTGAACAGCTGTTGGAGACAGGGACTCACATCCGGCCACGCACCGACGTCGCGAATACACGCCACCCGTATCGGTTCGAATGTCGCGATCCGGACGTCGATGGCGGTGATGCTCCCGTGTTTCGGCGGGGCCGGACATTTTACCGCAGCGCTACTGCTTGCCACCGGGTTTGGACCGCCGGGGCGTCATATTGCGGGGAAGTCGGGCCTGCGGAGGGCGAGCGCCCCGGGGGATGCACTTCCACCGTGCGCTCAAGTACGATTCGGTAGCATGGGACAACGCTACTCGGGTTCTTGCGCTGCACGGTCGGCGATCGGTTTGTTCCTGGCTATCGGGATGAACGTCAGGTGAACTCCGTAGCCGTACTCTATCCCGCCTTCGCGCTGGCCTGGTGGAGCATCGTCGTGCTGGCGCTCGTGTCCATCCGGCGCCTGGGTTTCATGCGCGGCCGCGACCGCAACGACGCCGGGGAGATGGAACCGTTCGGCGTAGGCGAGCCCGGGGACACGCCCGCCGCCGTTTCGCTGGCGAACCGCAACTACGTCAACCTCTTCGAATCGCCGGTGCTGTTCTACTTCTGCTGTACGGTCCACTTCCTCATCGACAGCGTCACCGGCGTGACGGTCTGGCTCGCCTGGGCGTATGTCGCGACAAGGTTCGCGCACAGCCTCGTGCACGTGACCTGCAACCGGGTACCGTACCGCTCGGCGATCTTCGCCATCAGTGCCGTCATTCTGTGCGTTTTGCTCGGGCAGGCCACGTTGTCGATACTCGCAGCATAGCGGCCCTCGGCACCCATCGATCTCGCTCGCCGCTCTATCGCGTGCCTCGATGCTGATAAAATCGAAACCATGACGTGCCTCTTGCCACAGTCATGACGCCCGAAACAGAATGTACCAGCCTTGTAAGTGACTGATTTTCATGCATTGCGCCCGTAGCTCAGTGGATAGAGCACTGCCCTCCGGAGGCAGGGGCCGGGGGTTCGAATCCCTCCGGGCGCGCAATCCTCTCAGGGCGCGGTAAAGAAACCGGTCGTTTCCGGGCAGATGATCGTTCGTGATGAAGCAGATCTGACGCGCGCGGTGCTTCGGGTGATGGAGCGCACCGGGGACCCGCGGTTGCGCGAGATCATGGTCTCCCTGATACGGCATCTGCATGGCTTCGTTCGCGATGTCGGGCTCACCGAAGAGGAGTTCGAGGCGGCCGCGGCGCTGCTCAACGAACTCGGTCAGCAGCAGACGGATACCAACAACGAGGTCGTGCTGATGGCCGGGTCCCTGGGCGTGTCCTCGCTGGTCTGCCTGCTGAACACCGGCGATCAAACGGAGACAAGCCGGTCGATGCTGGGGCCGTTCTGGCGCCTGAATTCGCCCCCCACGGAGAATGGCGGTTCCATCGTGCGCTCGCCGACGCCCGGGCCCAGAGTGTTTGTGGAATTGCGCTACGAGGACACGGAGGGCGCGCCGGTCGCCGGTGTCGAGGTGGATGTCTGGCACGCGTCCACAGTGGGCTTGTACGAGAGCCAGGACGCGGAGCAGGCGGACATGAATCTCCGCGGCAAGTTCACCACGGATGAAGACGGGTGCATCCGTTTCGTGTCCATCAAGCCGGCCGGGTATCCGATTCCCACTGACGGGCTGGTCGGCAAGCTGCTGTCGGCCCAGGGCCGCCACCCCTTCCGGCCGGCCCATCTCCACGCCCTGGCTCGCAAGCAGGGTTACAAGACGCTCATCTCGCAGATCTATTCGGCCGACGATCCCAGACTGGACGACGATGTCCAATTCGGCGTCACGGCCTCGCTGATCGGCCATTATAGGCGTCACGACGAACCGCATCCCGACGGCAGCTCCATAGAGCCGCCCTGGTACACCCTCGAACACAGGTTGACCATGGAATCCGGGAAGTCGCGATTGCCCCGGCCGCCGATCAGGTAGCGCGCTCCCCATCGTCCATCCGGCGCCGCGCGTGCCGGGGGACTCGGAATTCGGGAGGCGGGCGCTCCGGCGCGATGTAGCTGGCGCTGCGCGCGCCAGGGCACTCGTGGCCGCCCAGGCAGCCTGTGTTGTCGCCGGTCGTCAGTCGCCCAGGGAAGGAAGCACGAGGTCGTCGCCGAGCAGCCCTTCCGCAGCGTAGCGGCTCAGCAGACGGTCGTCGTGGGAAGGTACGAGCACCACCCCCTGTTCCGCCACGCCCCGCAGCCAGAGGAGTTGCGACATCAGTGCATCCGGATCCTCGCCGATGCGCGCAATGGTTTCCGCGGGACGGAGCCTAAGCTCGGTGACGTTTTCCAGCAGCCAGCCGACGTCGCCGATAAACAGGAATTCGGTCCCCCCGGCCACGCGGACGTAGACCATCTGGTGCCCCGGCGTATGACCGGGAGCGCTGATCAGCACCACGCCGGGCGCCACCGGAAGGTACAGTCGGTAGTCCACGACCAGGTAGTCCCGCGCCTGCTGTTCCGTGATCCCGATTTCCGGCAGTTGCGGCGCCGTGGTCAGCGTGCGGACCTGCGTTTCGGTCAGGATGGCCTTGGCGGCGAGCGAGTCGCGGTTGGGGCTGCGCAGGATGCCGGCGACATGGTCGCCGTGTTCGTGGGTGACCACGATCAGGTTGGCGGCCGACAATGCGGCCTGAACCCGGTCGTTACGTTCCGGCCAATAGGGTTCGTCGCGGCCAAACCCGTAGAACCGGTGGACGGTCTCGTCCATGCCCGCGTCGATCATCAGGCTGCCGTCCGGGTAGACGACCTGAAAGGCGGTCCGGGCCGAGACGAACGGCTCATCCGTTCCGCCCTGAATGACCGCGGCAAAGGTGCGATGGCTCTCGGCAAACTTGATGAAGTTGATGGAGTCCGGCAGTGCCCCCGGCACATCGTCCGCCGCCTGGCGAACGCGTTCCAGCAGGTCCTCAGGATAGTCCTGAGCCTGGCCGAGGATGGGTACGGCGAACGCGGCTGCCAGCACGGCCGCGCAGAATGGCATCAGGGCAGGTGCAGTCGGGCGAGGCGGCGTTCTTGCCACGGAGCGCTAGGGTTGCGCTTCGGCAAGCATGAAGTCCAGCGCGTCGAGAATCTCCTCGTCGCTGAGGTCCGTTCGTCCGCCCTTGGGCGGCATGACGCCCATCTCGCCCTGGTAGCCGTTGATCACCCGTTCGACGAGCAATTCCTGTCCCTGGGCGATCCGGGGCGCCCAGGCCTGCACATCGCCGAACACGGGCGCACCGCCGACACCGGGGGCGGCGTGGCAGAGGTAGCAGTTCTCGTTGTAGACCTGCGGCCCCGACATGGGCGCGCTCACGCTGTCGACCACCGTATGCACGACGGGCCGGACGCCAACGTCCGGGTCGCCGATCAGCGCGACGCGGCCGATGGGGCGAATCCGTTCATCGGTGGCGCCGATGAAGTCGGGGTCGTCGAACTGCCCGGAGCCGCCCGAGAACGCCTTCATGAAGACGATGCCGACCAGCACGCCAACGAAGACGCCCAGGATCAGCATGAAGCCGTCGTAAAAGCGTTGACTCCTGGAAGACAAGAACGGTTCCTCGGGCGCGGGCCGCAGAGTATAGCCATTCTCGTTGGCTCATCAAAGCAGCCGGTCGAGACACCGCAGGTGAATCGCTTCGGCCACGTGTTCCGGGGTCAGCGCCTCGGTGCCCGCAAGGTCCGCGACGGTGCGCGCGACCTTCAGAATCCGCGTGACGGCCCGATTGCTGAGCTGCCAGTGGTTTGCGGCCTTCATCAGTACCTTGCGCGCCTGCGGGGTGAGTGCCGCGGTCCGCCACAGTTGCCGATTTGTCAACCTGGCGTTGAGCACGCCGTTTCGCTCCAGTTGCCTTTGGCGTGCGGCGGACGCCTCGCGGGCGAAGTTCGTGCTCTCGCCCTCGCCGAGGGGCCGAACCAGCTCGTCAAAGGCAATGCGGGGTATTTCCATCTGAATGTCGAATCGGTCCAGAAGGGGGCCGGAGAGCCTTGCACGGTAGTGCTCAATACGCGAATCCGTGCAACGGCAACGGCCCGTGCCGTCCCCCCGATGACCGCAGGGGCAGGGATTCATGGCCGCCACCAGTTGAAACTCGCAGGGATACCGGACGCGGCGGTTGCTTCGCGAGATGGTGATCGTGCCGTTTTCCAGCGGTTCGCGCATCGCCTCCAGCGCACTGCGGGAGAACTCCGGCAGTTCATCCAGGAACAGCACCCCCCGATGGGCGAGGGATACCTCGCCGGGTTTCGGCCGGGACCCTCCCCCCACCAGCGCCGCCGCCGACGCGGTGTGGTGCGGATTGCGGAACGGCCGCTCGGCCCGCAGGATCGGCTTTATGGACGCCCCCGCGACGGAGGCGATGCTCGCCACGCCGAGCATATCGTCGGCCGACAGGCGGGGCAGCAGCGTGATGAGCCGCTGGGCCAGCATGCTCTTGCCGCTGCCCGGCGGGCCCAGCATGAGCAGGTGATGCGCGCCGGCGGCGGCGACGAGCAAGGCGCGCTTGCCCTCGCTGTGTCCGCGCACGTCGGACAGGTCCGCGGCAAACGGTTGCGCAGAATCCGGCGCAGACGGCTTCAGCCTGTTCAGCGGCTCTTCGCCCTTGAGATGTTTCACCACCTCCATAAGATGCTCGGCGGGGTATACGCGGGCGTCGTCCACCAGCGCAGCCTCGGCCGCATTGCCCGCGGGCAGGATCATCGCGCGGCCCGCGTCGCGGGCCGCCAGGACCGCCGGCAGGGCGCCCAGCACGGGCCGCAGCGCGCCGCTCAACGCCAGTTCGCCGATGAATTCGTATTCCTCCACCGGCCATTTCCAGCCGCTTTCCACCTGCAGCACCCCCAGCGCGATGGGCAGGTCGAAGCGGCCGCCTTCCTTGGGAATGTCGGCGGGGCCGAGGTGAACGGTGACCCGGCTGGGCGGTACCGGGTGCCCGCAGGTCTGCAGCGCCGCGCGCACGCGGTCGCGGCTCTCCCGGACGGCCGCCGCCGGAAGGCCCGCAATGGTGAATGCAGGCAAGCCGCCCGCGACATGAACTTCGACATGGGTCTGATAGGCTTCCATGCCCATCTGGCCGCGGCTGAACAAGTGGGCGAGACCCACGGTCAGCGGGCCGGCAGGGGGCCTTGCGGCCCGGAACAGGAGTCCCGCCTCGCGCCGATATCGTCGAGGCGTCCGCCCGGCTCAGTCGGTTGCGTTCTCCTCAAATGACGCCAGACGGGCTTCCAGCGCCTCGAGCTTCTCGCGGGTTCTGGCAAGCACGGCCAGTTGAACGTCGAATTCTTCACGGGTAACCAGGTCCATTCGAGCCAGTGTGGACTGCAGCATCGACTTGAAATTGCGCTCCATGTCCTCGCGCATGGACTTGATGTTGCCCGGCACGGAATCCGCCAGTTTGCGGGCCAGTTCGTCCAGCTTCGGACCATTGAATCTTTCTGTCATTGCCTTCCCGTATGGTTATCGAACAGGCGCGCCCGTGGGAGGGGCATTTCTCGCCAATCCTCGTGGAAATGCCCCCTATGATACTCTCGCTTTCAGGGTTCAACAGGTCAGTTTTGCAGCATGAGCGGCAACGATTCAACAGAGCAAGCCGGCGAAGTCAAGGCGCCGGCGCCGAAGCCGGCTGCGGAATCACCGCAGCCACCGCCTGTCCCCGGGCCGCGCGGCCGGAAGGGACTGTGGTTCACGCTCGTACTGGCCATCACGGTCTCGCTGGCTGCCGCCGCCGCCAACGGACTGTTGTGGTGGCAGCAGCGGCAGCTTGAGGTGGCGCTGGCGCAGGGCGACAGCGCGGCTGCCCTGTCGGTGGGCGAGATTCGCGCCGCTATCGAGTCCCTCGACGAGGGCGTCGGCACGCTGCAGCGGTCGGATGCCGCCCAGCTTGAAGCGTCGGCCCGAGTTAGCGCCAATGTGGACGAACTGTCGGTCCGGTACGAGGCGCTGGAGTCTCGTGTCAACGACTTTCAGGGGGTCACGGGCGACGCCCGGCGCCGCTGGCTGCTGGCCGAGGCGGAGCATTATCTGAACCTTGGCAACGCGGAACTCTCCCTGGGCGGGCATTGGGAGACTGCGATCATTGCACTGGACCTTGCCGATGACGCGCTGCGGCAGTTGGCTGATCCGGCGCTTGCACGGGTACGCCAACAGATTTCCGCAGATCTGCAGACCCTGCAAAGCGCCGAACTGGCCGATGTGGAAGGCCTGAGCTACACGCTCGGCCGCCTGGCCGCCCGCGTGGACGAATTGCCCATGGGCGCCGCGGTGCCGGCCAATCTGATCGCCGAACCGGATGGGTTGGAGAACGTGGATTCCGGCTGGAACCGGGTCTGGCTCAGCATCCGGGGGGCGATTTCCGGCATGATCAGCGTGGAGCGCAGCGACACGGCTGAATCGCCTGCGCTGACCGCGCGCGAGCAGTCGCTGCTTCGCCGGCAACTGGAACTGGAACTGGAAATGGCGCGCCTCGGCCTGCTGCGCAACCAGACCCAGGTCTTCCGCACCGGCGTGGAGACGGCCCGGGATCTGTTGACCCGGCACTTCGATGGTTCGGAACAGGCCGTGCAGAGCGCCGTCACGCTCCTTGAGGACATGGCGCAACTGGACATCGAGCCTGAACGTCCCGATATCAGCGGCTCGCTGAGCCTGTTGCGCGAACTGGCAGCCAGAGACGGCTGATGCGCGCCGGGTTCTGGGGCATTGCCGCCGTATTCGTCGGCGCCTTTGCCGCGCATTTCCTGCTCCGCGACCGCGGCTACGTACTGGTCAACTTTCTCGGCTACGTCATCGAAATGTCGGTACCGGTGCTGGTGCTGGTGCTGATCGGTGCGTACTTTGCCGTGCGCCTGTTGCTGGCGGTGTGGCGCGCGCCGCGCCGGTTGGGCGAAGTCGTGGCCGAGCGGCGCCTGAGGCGCGCCGGGGAAAAGCTGACGAAGGGCCTGATCCACATGGCCGAGGGCGACTGGTCGAAGGGCGAGCGCCTGCTGGCCCGCAGCGTTCGGGGCACGGACTCGCCGCTCATCCACTATCTCATGGCCGCGCGGGCGGCTCAGTTGCAGGGTTCCGACGAGCGCCGCGACGACTGGTTGAAGCTCGCCTACGAGGAAATGCCGGAAGCGGAGACGGCGGTGCTGCTTACCCAGGCGGAACTGCAACTGGAGCACTCCGATTACGAACGGGCGCTGGCGACTCTGCAACGCATCCAGGAAGCCCACCCGGATCATCCGGTGGCGCTGGCGCTGTTGGCCCGGATCCATCACGCGTTGAAGGATTGGGACCGGCTCTTGGCGCTGGGCCCGCAATTGGCGGACGTCCGGATGGATTCCGACGAACTGGAGGGCATTGTCGCCGCGGCGCTGGAAGCGTGCACCACGGGAGAAGGAGTCACCCGCGTGGACGTGGACCGGCTGTGGGGGCGGCTGCCGGCGGCGTTGCGCAAGGCGCCGCGGCTGATTGCCCAGCAGGGGATTGCGCTCAACGCGCTGGGGCAGGGCGAGGAGGCGGAGAAGAAGATCCGCCAGGCGCTGAAGCGCGGCTGGGAGGAGAGCCTGGTGCTCGCCTACGGGCGGGTACGCGGAGCCAAGGCGGACAAGCAGCTTCTCCAGGCGGAGAACTGGCTCAAGGACCGCCCGGAAGATCCGGCGCTGCTGCTGACGGCGGCGCGGCTGTGCATGGTGCTGGAGTTGTGGGGCAAGGCTCGCAGTTACCTCGAAACCAGCCTCGCGATCGACCCGCGGACCGATGCGTACGCGCTTTACGGGCGACTGCTGGATCAATTCGGGGAAGCGGACAATGCGGCGTTGGCGTTTCGCTCGGGGTTGAGTCTGGTGGTGGGGGCTGGCGACGATCTGCCGGCCCTGGATGCACCGGACGTGATTGGACGAGCCGGCAGGGAGAATCGGTAGCTGGTTTTTGCTTCGATCCGGTGCCGCGCGGGCTGTCGCGGACAGACCTTGCGCGCTAAACCAAGCCCGCCATCCCTGGCGGGCTTGGATCGGCGCTCGGCGCTCCCGCCATCCCTGGCTCCGCGCCGAGCACACGACGCGCGGAAGGGCTGTCCGCAGGCACCTACCCTCAGAGGTTGAAGCGGAACTCTAACCCGCATTCGTCACCGATTGTGCTGATGGGGTCATTTTGCCATTGGTGAAAGGGCTTTGGTCGGGCCCAGGCGACTCGAACGCCAAGGGTCGTG
>JAJDWR010000024.1 GCA_022825505.1 Gammaproteobacteria bacterium
GACGGACAGGTCGATGGCCCTCTGCAGGGGCCACTTGTAGCCGTACTCGATCAGGTGCGGGCTGGCCGGGACCTCCATGATCAGGCCCTTGACGCCGCAGTCGACGGAGGCGTCGATATCGGCCTTCATGCACCGGCAGAAGGAGTAGATGTCCGGCCCCAGGTTGCGCTTGACGATGGCCTCGATGGCGCGGAAATCGTCCTTGGAGACGGCCGGAAGGCCCGCTTCGATCCGGTGGATACCGGCTTCGGCCAGAGCCTCCGCGATGCGAATCTTGTCGTCGTAGGTGTAGGCGATGGCAGTCTGCTGCTCGCCGTCACGAAGCGAAACGTCGTGAATCCTGATGGACTCGGGGAAATTGAGATCCTTGGTCACCTGGTCGTTGTAGTTCCAGGCGCTGCTGAACCAGTCATCGGTCTTCCACGGTTGATCGCTCATTTCAGTTGTCCTCAAGAATGGCCGGCACAATCGAGAATTATACCGCCTCGGTAGTCCACTCGCGCGAGCGAACCGGTGATTAAACAAAGTTTCAGGCCGCTTAAACGATTGCTCAGGTCGCGGGCGTTGGACGGAACTCTTCGTCAAGCGCGGCCCGAATCCGGGCCACCCGCTCGGGATCCGGCGGGGTGGTGAACTGGCTCACGATCAGGGTCACAGGGATATTGACGACCAGGCCCCAGAAGGACGGATCGAACCGCCATCCGTCGGGCAGCAGGTCCGCGGCGAAGAAGCGCGACAGCAGCGAAACCGCGAGCCCGGCGAGGATGCCTGCAGTGACACCGGCCTTGGTAAAGCGGATTCCCATCGGCACGGTGACCGCCAGCACGGCCGGCAGGAGTTGGGTAATCATCGACGCCGTTACACCGATCATGAGCACGACCAGACCCCAGCGATACGCCGCCGCAGCCACCGTAATCGCCACCAGGCCAACGACGATCAGGCGCCCGATGGTGATGTAGTGCCGGTCCGGCGCGTCCTTCCTCACGAACGTGGCGTAGACGTCCTTCGTCAACATGGCGGAATTGGCGTTGGTATCGGCATCCAGGGATGACATGCCCGCCGCCAGGCCACCCGCCACGATGAGCCCGGCGAACCAGGCCGGCGCGTAGGTTGCCAGCATCAGCGGGAATGAGCCGTCCGAGTCCGCTTCGGGCAGGAAATAGAAGGCGGTGAACCCGATCACCATGGCGGGCAGGTACAGGGTCATCAGGTAAAAGCCCACCGTCAGCCCGATGCGCCGGGTGGTCTGCACGTCCCGCGCGGAATAGAAGAACATGAAACCGCGCGGCAAAATCGCCCAGTACAGGGCAAGCCCGAAGACCGGGAAGGTGACCCACCACTCCGGTGTCGCCAGGCCGTTGGGGCCCGGCAGTGTCAGCATCGACGGCTCGGTTTCTAGGATCCGGTTGAACAGCGTCATGAGGTTGCCGTCGATCAGGTTCAGGCACCAGATGGCCGCCGCCCACACCGCCACGAACATCCACACGGCCTGGGCCACTGTCGTCCAGGTGACGCCGCGAATACCGCTTGAGGTGACGTAGATCATCACCATGACGCCCATGATCAGCAGCGCGCCGACGTAGGGGATGTTCCCCTGGGTGCCTTCCGAGAGCAGTACGGCGGGCCCGGTGACGTTGGCCGTCATCAGCGGAATGCAGCAGGACAGGATGTAGACGGCGATGAACGCACGAAATTTGCCGTCCCCGAAATAGTCCACCAGCAGGTCTGCGGGCGTGATGTAGTTGAACTTTCTGCCCAGACAGGTGATGCGCGAGCCAATGAAGTAGATCACGCCGAGGGGCGTGAATACGGTCCACAGAACGTTGGCCGCAAATGCGACCCCATGCGCGTGATAGAACCCCATGGAGCCGGGGATGGCGAAGGCGGTATGGAAGCCGCCTGCGATGCCCAGGTAGAGAACGATGAACCCGAAACCCGGTGCGACCTTGAAGTAGTCGTCCATGGCCACGCGGCCCACCTTGGTCCAGCGGCCGGTGCCCACCCAGAGGATGAGCAGCGCATAGAGAATGACGATGATGATGGTGTAGTGCCAGGATTCCATCGCTATTCTCCCCGGGCCGCTTCGCGTTCGGCCTCAATTTTCAGGCCGAAGTACAGGCAGCCGAAGAGCCACGCAAGGCCCCATCCGCTGCACCACACATACACCATGGGCATCCCGAGAACGGCCACGGGCTCGTTCACGGCCCAGGTGCCGAACCAGACCATCAGGAAACAGAACAGAAACCATCCCAGGTAGAGTTTCTGCGAGGTAGTCTGGGGTATCAGGTGGTTTTGTCTTGCAGGTTCGGCCATCTTTCTTCCGTGTGCTGTAGCTGGAACGGTTCCCGGAGTCTGCCTGACGGCATCTCGAAAGCCTGTGACGGCAGCCGACAGACCGCAGGCATTCTGCTGTATCGCCGGCCCCAAGTCCACCGGGGAAACTCCACGCACGTCCGGTCCGGTACCGAACAGTGCTCGGACGTGGCGACTGGATGAAGAGACTCCCCGGGCAGCAGTTCCGCTGGTCAATGGGTGCGGGTGCAGGCTGACGCCGGAAACGGACTAACGTAGTGCCTGGGACTGCGTTTCCAGTTCGGCCCAGCGTTCCACCGCCGTCTCGAGACCTGAACGCATCCGTTTCAATTCGCGCAGCGCCGCCTGCACAGTTTCGTGCGGTTGCCGATAGAACTCTGCCGAGTTGACCTGTTGTTCCATTGCCTGCACACGTTGTTCCAGCGCTTGAATCCGCTGTGGGAGTCCGTCGAGCTCGCGCTGCAGCTTGTAGGTGAGTTTCCTGGCGGGGGAGGGGGGACGTACTGACGGCCTCCTGGCTGCTCCTGTCCCGGGAGGAGGCGAGTCCCCCACCGCAAGTTGTCGCCGGAGCCGTTCCCAGTCGCTGTAGCCGCCGGCGTATCGATGCACGACACCGTCGCCTTCGAATACCAGGGTGCTCGTAACCACCTGGTCGAGAAAATAGCGGTCGTGGCTCACGACGATCAGGGTTGAGGAATACGCGAGCAGCCGCGACTCCAGCGCTTCCAGGGTTTCAACGTCCAGGTCGTTGGTGGGTTCATCGAAGATCAGCAGATTCGCTGGCTGTATCAGCAGTTTTGCAAGGATGACCCGGTTACGCTCACCGCCGGACAGTGCGGAAACCCGCGTCATGGCCCGCTTTGCCGAAAACAGGAAGTCGGTCAGATAGCCGACTACGTGTTTCTTGCGACCCTGAATGTCGATGTAGTCGCGGCCCTCGCCAACGATTTCCGCGACTGTTTTCGTGGTATCGAGTTCGCGCCGAAGCTGGTCGAAATAGGCCACCTGCAGATGCGTACCGCGCTTGACGGACCCCGTGTCGGGCTTCACTTCGCCCAGAAGAATGCGCAGCAGGGTGCTCTTGCCGACACCGTTGTTGCCGATGATACCGATCCGGTCGCCGCGCATGATGCGCAGCGAAAAGCCTCGAAACAAAGTTTTTCCACTATAACCGTGAGTTACATTACGTACTTCGATAACTTTCTTGCCAGACAGCTGCGCTGATTCATTGATGTGAATGCGCGCCTGCGCCGGTCGCTTGATGCGCTGGCTGCGCTGCTCGCGCATGGTCTCGAGCGCGCGAACGCGCCCCTCGTTGCGGCTCTCGCGCGCCTTGATGCCCCGGCGTATCCAGGCCTCCTCCTCGGCCAGCAACTTGTCGAAAAGGGCGTTGGTGCGATCCTCTTCGGCGTCAGCCTTGCGTTTCTGACGCAGGTACGCCCGGTAGTTTCCCGGCCAGGACCGCAGGGAACCCCGGTCGATGGAGACGATGCGCGTCGCCAGGCGCTCCACGAATCCCCGATCGTGGGACACGAACAGCACCGTGCCATCGTAGCGGCGAACTTCCTGTTCAAGCCACTCGATCGTAGTGATATCCAGGTGATTGGTCGGTTCGTCCAGCAACAGCAATTCCGGCTTGCCGATCAGCGCCTGCGCCAGGGCCACGCGGCGCCTCCAACCGCCCGACAGATCGCACATGCGCTCGCCGGCAGGCAATTCGAGTTGCGAGATGATGGCGTCCAGCTGAACGTCGATGGACCAGCCGCCGCCAGCCTCTATGGCGGCTTGCAACGCTTCGAGTTCACGCAGATGGACCTTGCCCGGTGAGACTTCGCTGGAGAGGGCGCGAAACGCTTCGATTCGGCCGCGTTGAGCGTGCATTCCGTCGGCCACGACGTCGCGAACGAACCGTTCGGTGGGTTCGTCCAGCGCCTGGTCCAACATGGCCAGGCGCATTTGGGCGGGCACTTCGACGCGGCCTTCGTCGGGTTCGATGTCACCGGTCAGCAGTTTGAGTGTGGACGACTTTCCGGAGCCGTTCCGGCCTATGAGGCACACGCGCTCGCCCGGGTCGAGACGCAGCTTGGCCTCCCGGAGGATTACTTGATCGCCGAAGGCCAGCGATACGTCGTCCAGACGCACATCGAAAATCATGCTTTGTCGATCGCCGTACGGAAAATACTGCGTGGACTCCCAGTCGTGATAGGATAGGTACTCAGTGATCCGGATGCCAAATATCAAATAAGAACGGTATCGGATCCGAGAAAGTAATAAACAACAGTGGGAGGAGCAACATGAGCCCAGCCAAAATCGTTCGAATCGTTAATGTTGTCGCCGTACTCGCGGTCGCGCTGATCCCGGGTATTCCAATGGGCGGACTCATTCTGGCGATCGTCGGACTTGTACTCGGTTACTACGTGGCCAGCGACAATCGGATTGCCCTTGTCTTGTTTGCCGTGTTTCTGGGTGCGGGCGGCGATGGTGCGCTGGATTCGATTCCTGCAATCGGAGGTTACCTTACCAGCATTCTGAGCAGTGCCGGAATGGCATTGGCTGCGGCGAGTGTGACCATCTTCGCCCTGGTAACTTACGAGCGACTGACCGAAGACTGAGCGGCGATCGCGATCGGAAAGACTGCGGACCCTTTGATGGGTCCGCAGTTTTCAATTCTGGCGTAAAGCCATATCTCCTCGACTTGAGCCGGGTGAAACCGGATTATACTTATTGCATTATTTTAACATAATATACATTATGCGAACCAATAGGGATTCGCTCCAGGGGCCAACGCCAATGCAGTCCCCCAGGTGCTGCCGCCCCCTTCCCATCCATGTCCGGAGACGCGCCATCTGCGCAAGCGATTTTCCTGCCCACATATGCTATCGTGCCGATTGCGGATGAACCTCTTGGTATCTGAGGCATCTAACGGTCTATGTTTGTTGATCTTTGGGGGCAAGCCATGCACCGGAAGTTATCCCGTACTCTACAGTTGACCACCGCAGCCGCTGGACTCTCCATGCTGGCCGTGGGTACCGCCCAGGCGCAGTTTGCCAACGCCAAGGAGATCGAGCGTGAGACCCGTGTTCAGTGGCTCACCATGAAGCGGGATCTTCCCAAGCCGGCCGACCCGCGGATTCAACCGTTCGTCGAATGCGTTGCCTGGAGCATTATCGAGGTTCTGGAAGAGCCCTATTCCGAGATGAACTGGGAAGTGGTGGTATTCGACGACGAAGCCATCAACGCATTCGCCATGGTCGGCGGACAGATCGGCGTCTTTACGGGTATCTTCAAGGTGGCCGATACAGTGGATTCGCTGGCGGCCGTCATCGGCCATGAAATTGCTCACGTGACCGAGAATCACGTGATGGCAAGGGCAAGGCGGCAGATGGGCGGCGATTTCCTGGAGATTCTCGCCGGAGCGGTCGGGGAGCAGATCGGCCGTGGGATTTACGACCCGTATTATGGCAATTACGGGCGCTACGGCAGCAGTGTCGGACGAGAAGCGGGCCGAACGTTGGCGCAGTTCGGGCTTCTGTTCCCGTTCAGCCGCGGCCAGGAGTCCGACGCGGATCTCACGGGCATGGAATACATGGCCGAGGCCGGATACGATCCCCGGGCCAGTATCGAGCTCTGGAAAAACATGGCCGAAAGCCGGGACGGTGAAGAGCCGGCCGAATTTGCGTCCACTCACCCGTCGGATGATCGCCGCATCTACGACCTGGTTTCATCCATGGCTCCGGCGCTGGTCACCTACAATGAAACTCTGGAAGAACGCGGCCGCCCGATCTGTGCGCCGTAGGGCCGGCAGTTTGTAGTTCCTGTCGGTGGCGACGTGCCTCACGGCACGGTCAGGTGGTTTCCGCAGTCTCGACCGGAGATTCCGTTTCGGGAGAATCTTCACCCGGTTCGACGGCGGGAGCCGTAGCCTCCGAACTCTCTTCGACCTGCAATTCCCCCGTACCCGTCGGCGGCGGTGGCGGGATTCTGCCCGACGTGGCGTACCGTTCCAGGAGTTCATCTTCGGAAACGGCCCGGACGTCCCGAACCCGGCAAACATCCTGAGGAAAAACCGGCGAGAAAGCATCCGTGATCAATACAGCGCCGTCCAGGGCGCAGATGCGGCGGTCGTCGTCGTAGAACATCAGGCGGCCGGAAAATGCCAACTGGCAATCGATTCCATCAACTTCCACCAGGAAGGGACAACGGTAGGGGCCGACCTCCACAACGATGGTGTCCCGGTCCAGAAACTCGAACGACCGTACCCGGTCCCGATCGAAACAGTTATCGAACAGGTCGCAGCGGGGCGACACAACCTGGCTCGGATTCGTCGCACATCCGGCGAGTAGTGCAAGTGCGGCGGTGTAAAGACTTCGGTACATGGCGCTCTTTCCCCTGGCGACCAGTCTATGCAGGTTAGGCCATTCAGTCCATCGCGAGTTCGGGTCCTGATGAAATTTGCCGGGTTTACGTATACCTTGGACGGGTATGGATATTCTGGGTGAAGTACTGGAAGTACTCGATCTGAGGTGTTCCTCCGTCCATTCGATTGGCCCGGGCGGCGTCAACACGGATCGCAAGGCGACCCTGCAGGCCTATTTCGTCGTGTCCGGCGGATGCACGCTGAGGTTCACGGACGACGGCGCCAAATACAGACTTCGCTCCATGGATTGTGTACTGCTCGCCGGTGGCGACCGGCATGAGTTGCGGCCGGGATCGGGCAGATCGTCATCCCCTGCCCGATTGCTGAACAGTGTTTATGCCCTGGACAGGGCCCTGCCTCACCCGCTCGCGCGCCACCTGCCCGGGCGACTGTTGCTGCGTTCCCGGGACCTCACCGACGAAAGCGAGCTGGGCCGGGCGGTCTGGCTACTGGAAGGCGAGTTGATCAATGCGCGGCCGGGGTTCGACTATGTCGCCCGGCGAATCGCGGACATCATGCTGGTGGAGTTGCTGCGAAGATGCCAGGTGGATGGGCCGCGCCCCGTATTCCTGGCAGCACTCTCCGACCCCGTCATTCACGATGCGCTCAGGCGGATCCACACGCAGCTTGACCGTGCCTGGCATGTGCCGGAAATGGCAAAGTCGGTGGGCCTGTCGCGAGCAGCGTTTGCGGAACGGTTTCACCAGCGGGTCGGAGAACCGCCGCTGCGCTACCTCCGGTATTGGCGGATGCTCAAGGCGCGCCGCGAGTTGCGCCGGTCTGGCACCCCTGTAAAGGACATCGCGGCAAACGCCGGATACGAATCCGCCGCAGGGTTCAGACGCGCGTTTCGACGCGTATTCGGACGCGCACCCAGTTCGTTGCGATAGTCCTGTTCATTCGTATCACGCGGATCTGACACATGACCCGGCATTGGCGTACCGAGGACGATTCCGACGGAGTCCGCTGGCTGATTCTTGACAAGGCGGACAGCCGGACCAACGTGCTTTCCCAGGACGTACTCCGGGAACTGGCTGACCTTGTCGAAGAGATGGTCTCAAGCCCTCCCGCAGGCGTGGTGATCAAGTCGGCCAAGGCATCGGGGTTCATCGCAGGGGCCGATATTTCGGAGTTTCGCGCCCTCGCGGATTCCGGGCAGGCCGGGGAGCTGGTGAGTCAGGGGCAACGGCTGTTGAATCAATTGGAGCGCCTGCCCTGCCCGACCGTTGCTGCCATCAACGGCTTTGCACTGGGCGGCGGCCTGGAGCTTGCACTGGCCTGCGACTACCGGATCGCTGTGGAGGGCCACAAGCGCAATCTGGGCCTTCCCGAAGTGCGTCTGGGCATCCACCCGGGTCTGGGTGGAACGGTCCGCAGCGTGCGTCTGCTGGGCGCTCCGGCGGCGCTGAAGCTGATGCTCACCGGCAAGTCCTTATCCGCGGTGGAAGCCCGGCGCATCGGGCTACTGGATCGCATCGTACCCGACGGACAACTGGATCGGGCCGCGAGGAAATTCGTAGCCGGGCGGCCACCCAAACGGCGCCCACGCGCGCATCTGAGACTGCTGGGCTTGCCGTTCGTGAGACCGTGGCTGGGCCGGCGCCTGCGGGCGCAGGTCCGGAGACGCGCGCGGCCCGAGCATTATCCGGCGCCGTTCGCAATCGTGGATCTGTGGGTACGTTACGGCGCCAGGGGCCCATCAGCCTACGAAGCCGAAGCGCGATCCATGGCGCGCTTGTTGCAAACCTCGACATCGCGTCACCTGGTGCGTGTCTTTTTCCTGCGCGAGCGTCTGCGGGGCCTGGCGCCGAAGACTTCCGGGATCGGACACGTACATGTGGTTGGGGCCGGTGTCATGGGCGGCGACATCGCGGCATGGTGCGCGCTGCGTGGCATGAGGGTGACAGTCCATGATCGTTCCACGGCGCTGGTGGAACCGGCACTGGAGCGGGCGGAAGCACTTTTCCGGCGCCGGCTCAGGGCCCCAGGGGCGGCCGATGAGGCCCGCCGGCGTCTTGTGGCCGATGTGGACGGATTCGCCGAAGCCGATCTGGTCATCGAAGCCATCGTCGAGCGACTGGACGCAAAGCAGGACCTGTATCGGGAATTGGAAAGGCGGATGCGTCCCGACGCGGTGCTGGCAACGAATACGTCAAGTATCGACCTGGAACGCCTTTCGGAGGCGATCACGCACCGTGGCCGTTTCCTGGGACTGCATTTTTTCAACCCGGTTGCCAGACTTCCTCTGGTGGAAGTCGTCCGCAGCGATTCCACGGATGACGAGTACATGGCGCGGGCAATGGCTTTCGTCAATGGAATCGGAAAGTTGCCTCTACCCTGCCGCAATACGCCGGGATTCCTCGTCAACCGAATTCTGGCGCCCTATCTCACCGAGGCACTGTTCGCACACCATGACGGTTATGCGCTGGAAACCATCGATCGGGCCGCCGAAGACTTCGGAATGCCCATGGGTCCCGTGGAGCTTGCGGATCGTGTGGGACTGGATGTCGTCCTGCATGCGGCCGAAAGCCTGGGTACGGATTCAGGAGAGGCAGCATTGCGCCTTCGAAGCAAGGTCGAGGCGGGCGAACTGGGCGCCAAGAGCGGGGCCGGCTTCTACCGGTTCCGCGACAACCGGCCGATCAAGTCCAAGCGTGCTGCGTTGCCTGACAGGGACCTTCAGGACCGGCTGATCCTGCCGCTGCTCAACGCGGCGGTGGCGTGTCATGCGGACGGCGTGGTGGACCATCCGGACTTGGTGGATGCCGGCATAATTTTCGGAACGGGATTCGCACCGTTCCGGGGCGGCCCGATTCACTACGCGCGTCTGCGAGGCATCGAAGCGATTGTCGGGCGAATGGAGTCGTTTGCCGCTTCACTCGGCCCCCGATTCACTCCCCATCCCGATTGGGCGACCCTGGAACCGGCTCGGCAGGAGGAAAACGCGACCTGACGAGACCGTCCGCGTGGATCAGAGTGTGTGGGTAGGTTCGTCGCCGCCCGAAATTCCGCCAAGTAGTTCTTCGAAATGGGCTCTACAGGGTTCCTGAGCCTCAAACTGCACCCCTACCCCCGCAGCTCGCCTACCTTGGGCCCGGTTCGGTGTCACCCAGGCGATCTTGCCATTGACGGCAATCGGCACATCTGCATCGAACAGACGGATCGTTACCGAGACTTCGTCACCGAGCTCGAACGGACCGTTGGTGCGCACGAATACACCACCGTTGCGAAGAAAAGGCATGTACGTCTGCCGAAGCGCGTTCTTGTCCTCAAGCATCAGCTCCAGTGCTCCGGACGAATTCATCGATGTTCTCCCTTCGGCTGAAAACCCGGCAACAACGCCCTGACAGCCAGTTCCACGTTGATTCCACCGCCAAGTTGCCCCAAAAGCAATTCCACATTTTCGAGCTGTTCGAACAGAAATTGCGTCGTCAGCGGTTTCCAGGCGTTCCGAAGTTCACTGGAGGCCAGCTTTCCGTCTTCAATGACATCGGGCGCCAGTCGTGCCCGAATCACAGACTGCAAGCTCGTCGAGAGCCAGTTCAACGCGGCCTCGATATCACCCGCCAACCACTGGTCTGCGACCACTTGGGGATCGAGTCGATAAGTAGAAATAGAACAAAATATTGTTTCTAACTCTTTATAAACATTATAAAATCCGTTTTGTTGCCAGTCGATGGCTCGAAACGGAGCTCCGCGAGCGGCATCCAGCAGAGGCATCCAGTCCACGCCCTCCGGGCCCTTCCCCGCACCATCCAGCCAGGCGAGCGCTTCGGCAACAGGAGGACAACGTACCGGCAGCGACTGGCAACGGCTGCGAATCGTAGCCGGAAGTCGCCCGGGCTGGTGTGAGATCAACAGCAAATAGGTATCGGCGCTGGGTTCTTCCAGGGTCTTTAGCAATGCGTTGGCAGCCGCTGTGGTCATCGCATCGGCAGGCTCCAGGACAAGCACCTTGGCCTGAGCCGTCAGGCTGGTCAGCGTAAGAGCCTGGGTTGCCTCACGGACCTGCTCGACAGTCAACGTGTTTCGCTTCGGTTCGGGGAATACCCAGTGGAGGTCGGGATGGCGGTCCGCGGGCTCGTGGCGCCGGAGCATGGCAGTGGCAGCCTCGTTGGCTTCCAGAGGCGCCACGTCACCGCCGGAGTCCTCCAGCAACCGGCGCGCCGCAACCAGTGCCAGGTTGATCTTGCCGACTCCCCGCGGCCCGGCCAGCAGCCATCCATGTCCCAGGCGGCCGGCTCCGTGTACGGCCTCCAGTTGCAACAGGGGCACCTGCAGCCAAGGGCAGATCCCGCTGCTGAGAAGCTCGTAGGGAGAAGCGGGCACAGGCCGGGCCACGGGTTCCTAACGGTCGAATTCGCCCAGGAACGCGGCCATTTGGCCAGAGATCCGGGCCTCGACTTCCGACAGCGAGGGCGTTGCGTCGATCACCTTGATCCGATGCGGTTCGTCTCGCGCCAATTCCAGATAGGCTGCCCGCACGCGGGCGAAAAAATCCCGATTCTCCCTTTCGAAGTGGTCCGGCGCGCGGGCGCGGATCCTGTTCAGGCCGACCTCCACCGGTGCGTCCAGCAATAACGTCAGGTCCGGTTCCAGGTCCGCGTGAACGGCTGCACGCAAGGACATGATCCAATCCTTGTCGGCACGTCGCCCGCCGCCCTGATATGCCACCGTTGCATCGCTGAAGCGATCGCAGATCACCCAGTGTCCGGCATCGAGCGCCGGCCGGATGACCTCATCGACGTGGAACGCCCTGGCGGAAAACATCAGGAGCGTTTCAGTTTCCGCGGAAAGTCGGCCGTGGTTGCCCTTCAGTATCCAGTCCCGGATTATTTCCCCCAGCGCCGTTCCACCAGGCTCCCTTGTGACCACGGCCGGTATATCCGCTGCAGCGAGGGTGCCTCGAACGAAGTCAAGGCATGTCGTCTTGCCGACGCCTTCGGTTCCCTCGAGGGTAATGAATGCGCCCCTCACCGCTCCGCAGTCTCCGCCAGCGGAGTACCGGATTGGTATCGGGCAACCGCCTGCCGGTGCTCATCCAGTGTGGTAGAGAAATAATGACTCCCGTCCCCCAGGCCGGTCGCAACGAAGTACAGTTCCGAACCGGGCGCCGGGTCCACCGCCGCTGCCAGCGACTGCCGACCGGGAAGCGCGATGGGAGTCGGGGGCAGCCCGGATCGCGTATAGGTGTTGTAGGGCGTGTCCCGGGAGAGGTCCGTGCGGCGCAGGTCGCCGTCAAAGTCATCTCCGAGCCCGTATATGACGGTCGGATCGGCCTGCAGGCGCATGCCGCGCTCCAATCGCCGGTGGAAGACTCCAGAGATGCGGCGACGTTCCTCGTTCAGTGCCGTTTCCTTTTCGATGATCGAAGCCAGGGTCAACGCCTCGTAAGGAGACTCAAGCACCGTAGTGGCCCGGTAATCCCCCCAGACTTCTTCCAGCAGGTCCTGCATCGCCTCGTGGGCCTGGCGGAGAACCGCTATCGCCGGCGTGCCTCTTGGAAACCGGTAAGTATCCGGGTAGAACTGGCCTTCCGGGTGGCGTCCGGGATCGCCCAGATCGGCCATGATCGATTGCGAATCGAAATCGCGGGCATCTACCGCCTCGTGATTCCTCAACGCCGTAACCGTATCGGCGAATGTCCACCCCTCGATGATGGTCAGGTCGTACAGGAAAACCCGGCCGCTCACCAGTTGATCCAGCAGCCCTCTGGGGCTGGTTCCGCTGACGATCAGGTACTCTCCGGCCTGGATCCGTTTCGCGTCGCCCGAAAAGCGCGCATAGGCGGTGAGGGCCCAGGCCGTCTCGAGAATGCCGCGCCGGGAGAGTTCATCGCTGATTCCCGTCAGCGACGTGCCCGGGACCACATCGAGCCTGTGTCCGCCGTCAGCGACATTCATGGGAGCATCCAGCGACCTCCAGGCAATCAGCAGGGTCGCGCATACTACGGCAACGATACTGCCGCACAACGCCGTGAACATGATCCAGCGCAGATTCGTTGCCTGCATTTCGTCCTGTCGTGCTGCCGTAGGTGCGAAGATCCGGGTCGCCCATGGTAACAGGATGAGAACGGAGAGTAGGCGGGAGATTGCGTCGGTCCGCAGTTCGGCGCCAGGCCGGCAAGGAAGATCGGCAGGTCAGTCCGGTTGCCTGAAGACCAGGGTACCGTTTGTTCCGCCGAAGCCGAAGGAGTTGGACAGGGCAATCCGCACCTTGCGTTCCAGAGCCACGTTCGGCGTGTAGTAGAGATCGCACTCGGGATCCTGGTTCTTCAGGTTGATGGTCGGCGGCACGACCCCATCCTTGATCGCCATCACGGTGAACAGCGCTTCGATGGCGCCGGCGGCGCCCAGCGTGTGGCCCGTCGTGGACTTGGTCGAACTGATGACCAACGATTTTGCGTGCTCGCCGAACGTCCGCTTGACGGCCAGCGTTTCGGCGACGTCACCCAGGGGCGTCGATGTGCCGTGCGCATTGATGTAGTCGACATCTTCGAGGTTCACCCCCGCGTCCTCAAGAGCCAGGCGCATGCAGTGATCCGCGCCGGAGCCGTCTTCGGTGGGCGCGGTGATATGGTACGCGTCGCCGTTCATGGCCGAGCCAATCAATTCGGCGTAGATACCAGCTCCTCGCCGCCGGGCGCGCTCGTACTCCTCCAGCACCAGACAGCCCGCCCCGTCGCTGAGGACAAACCCGTCCCTGTCCCTGTCCCAGGGCCGGCTCGCGCCGGCGGGGTCGTCATTGCGTGTCGAAAGCGCACGCGCCGACGCAAATCCGCCGATTCCCAACGGAGTGGTGGCGTACTCCGCGCCGCCCGCCAGAATGACATCCGCCTCGCCGATGCTGATCAACCGTCCGGCCAGTCCGATGCAGTGCGCGGACGTGGCACAAGCGGTCACCAGGGCCAGGTTGAGGCCCGTGAGCCCGTACTTGATGGAGACATGCCCGGAGATCATGTTGACAATACTTCCGGGAACGAAAAACGGTGAGATTCTGCGGGCTCCCGCCTTCCGGTACTTCTCGTAGTTCGTTTCGATGGTATCGATGCCGCCGATGCCGGATCCCATGATCACCCCGAACCGATGGGCGTCCGATTCGGCAACCGCAAGCCCCGCGTCCTCGAAGGCCTCGGTACAGGCGGCTATGCCATAGTGCATGAAGCGGTCCGCCTTGCGGCTGTCCTTGACCGACATGTAATCGGTCACGTTGAAGTCCTTTATGACGCCGGCGAAGGTGGTGCTGAATCCGGTCGTATCGAAAGAGTCCACCGGGCCGATACCGCTGACGCCGTCGCGAACGTTCGCCCAGCCCTGGGCGACGTTGTTCCCATTGGGAGAGATCAGGCCCAGCCCGGTAACGACGACTCGCCGCCTGGTCATCAGGGTGACCCCGGCTGATCCTGAGAGGAAAAGTAAACGATGCGCAAGACGTGCGGGAGGCTAGGAATCGCCCTTGTGCGCGTTGACGTAGTCGATGGCATGCTGGACCGTGGTGATCTTCTCGGCTTCTTCATCCGGAATCTCGGTCTCGAATTCCTCTTCCAGGGCCATTACCAGCTCGACAGTGTCCAGGGAGTCGGCTCCCAAATCGTCGACAAACGATGCATCGTTGTTGATTTCGTCCGCCTTGACACCGAGCTGTTCAGCGATGATCGCTCTGACTTGGTCTTCGACACTACTCATGCGTGGGGTACCCCTTAACTAAATGACCGGCCAGCAGGCCCATGGCCGCGCTTGCGTGGCGCGTATTGTACTGAGAACAACGGGGGCAATCCACAATGTCACGGCAAAATCACATGTCCGTCATGCATCGGCAATATTCGCTTGCCAAGCCTCAACTCATCAGCAGCCCACCGTTGACATTCAGGGTTTCGCCGGTGACGTATCGTGCCGCGTCAGACGCCAGATATACCACCGCAGCGGCGACGTCTTGCGGTGCGCCGAGGCTGCGTGACGGAATCTGTCCCTTGAGCGCTTCCTGCTGGGATTCGCTCATCTCCCGGGTCATGTCCGTCTCGATGAATCCCGGAGCGACGGTGTTCACCGTGATATTTCTTGAGGCGACCTCCTTCGCCAGGGACTTGCCGAATCCGATCATCCCGGACTTGGCCGCGGCATAGTTCACCTGCCCCGGGTTGCCGGTCAGACCCACCACGGAAGCGATATTGACGATACGCCCCCAGCGCGCCCGCATCATGCCGCGGATGGCCGCCTTGCAGACCCAGTAGAGGGAGGAGAGATTGGTCGCCAGAACCCGGTCCCACTCGTCCGGCTTCATGCGCGCGAACAGATTGTCGCGCGTGATGCCGGCGTTGTTCACCAGGATCGTCGGAGGCGTTTTCGACTCCGAAAGCGTAGCGAAGAGTGCCTGTATCGATTCAGGATCGGCCACATCCAGCACCAATCCGCGCGCGTCGGGGGAGACGGCCCCCAACCGCTCGGATATCGCGGCAGCGCCAGGCTCGGTGGTCGCCGTACCCACGACGGCAGCGCCCTGCAACGCCAGCGCCTGCGCCGTGGCGCGCCCTATTCCGCGCGAAGCTCCCGTCACCAGTGCCACGCGCCCCTCGATACCGGGCCAGCGCCCGAGCTGTGCCAGTTCCATGGAATGTATTTCCTGTATTTCGTGCCGGCGCGATTATACGCTGAGGCGTGCGTCGCGACTGCCGGTTTCCAGCCGGACGGGGTTCCATATGCCGATGCCGGGAGCGACACGAAAGCATGAAATTAGTGTGTTATCTTGGCAGCCACAGCAGGAACGGCGAGAGATCGAAATGGTTCGCCCGTCAATCAGACTCACCGGTTCCCGGGCCAGGCTGTCCGGCCGGGAAGCACTGGGGCCGGACAGGAAAACGGCTGTGCGCGGCCAGCGCGGTTTCACGCTCATCGAGATCATGGTGGTGGTCGTCATCATCGGACTGCTGGCGGCGCTGGTGGCGCCCAGCCTGATCGGAAACATCGACCGCGCCGCAGTGAACCGGGCCAGAGCGGATATCCGCAGCATAGAAACGGCGCTCAATCTCTACAGGCTGGACAACTTCAGCTATCCCACCACCGACCAGGGACTGGAAGCCCTGGTTCGCAATCCCGGGGAGGCAGCCGCGCCCAACTGGAAGGCCTACCTTCGCAGTCTTCCGTCAGACCCATGGAACCAGCCTTATCAGTACGTATATCCCGGCCAGCGAAGCGAGTTCGATCTGTTCACGTTTGGCGCTGACGGCGTGCAGGGCGGTGAGAATGTCAATGCGGACATCGGCAACTGGGACCTTAATTGACGCCCAGCCGTCCGGCTGACCGCCACCGGCATGCACACTGAATGGCGGTGGCCGTGAACGCGTCCTCAGCCGCCCCGAACCCTGCTTGCACCATGTGCGCAAAGCACGACACAAAGGGATTTTCGCTCATTGAACTCCTGGTGGTGGTGTTCATCATCGGGCTGTTCGCGGGTACGGCGGTCCTGTCGCTGAACGTGATCGGGGTTGACCGGGAGCTCGAGCGCGAAGCGCTGAGGCTCCAGAGCCTGCTGGATACGCTGATGGACGAAGCGGTGCTGCAAACCCGGGACTACGGCGTGCTGTTCACGAACAACGGTTACAGGTTCTTCGTCTACGATTACCGGTCACTGAGCTGGCTCGATCCGGTGGGGGACGAGTTTCTGAGAGAGCATCGACTCACCGCACCGCTGGCGGTGACCCTGTTCCTTGAAGACAGGGAGGTCGTTCTCGAGTCGGCATATGAGCCGGAATTCGGGCAACAGCCTCAACCGCAGGTCATGCTGCTGGCGAGCGGGGAGATCACACCATTCGAGGCCCGCTTGTTCCGCGACCCGGCCGGCGGCCGATACCTGCTGGTGGGAATGCTTGACGGTTCGCTGGAGGTCACGCGAAGTGGATTCGACTAGCCGGGTTCGGGGTTTTACCCTGCTTGAGGTGATGGTCGCTCTGGCCATTGTCGCCCTCGGCATGATGGCGGTACACGCGCAACTCAACCGTTACGCCATCGGCGCCGTAATCATCGAAAACAAGGTTCTCGCCAGCTGGATTGCGTCCAACCGCATTGCAGAACTCAGCGTGGCGCCTCAATGGCCGCCGCTGGGTGAGACCCGGGATGAAGTGGATTATGCTCGGCGAACGTGGGTCTGGCGCACACGGATTTCGGAGACGCCCGTGGAGAACCTTCGCCGCGTCGATGTATCCGTGTCGCTGGCGAATGAGCCCGAGCAGGTCATCCATACCGTGTCCGGCCTCCTGGAGCCCCCTCCCCCGCCGGGCATTCCACCGCCGAACTGGCTACCCGGTGCGCTCGGGACGGGACAATGAAATCCGCCCTGAATCACCGCGCGATGCCCTTCCCGGAGCGGACATCCGCCAGCGGATTCACGCTGGTGGAACTGCTGGTCGCGGTGGCCATCGTTGCCGTGATCGGCGTCATCGCGCTGACCGGGCTTTCAACGGTCCTGCAGCAGCAGGCCATCGCGGAGGAGCGATCGCAGCGATGGCGCAACATCCAGTTCGCCATGCATGTCATCGCCCAGGATCTGACGCAGCTGCATCCCCGGGCCGCCCGGGATGAATCGGGCGAAGTCTGGAAGCCCAGTTTCCTGGTTGGCGTAAGCGAGCAGTTTGCCGTTGAACTCAGCCGCGGCGGATGGGCCAACCCTGCCGGACTGCCACGAGGTCATGTTCTGAGAGTTGCCTACGACTGGGAGGAAAACGGCAGCATGCTGGTTCGCTTTCACTGGCCGGCCGTGGACCGTACGCTGACGACGCCTCCGGTGCGGACCGAACTGCTTGGCGGTGTCGACGACATACAGATCAGACTTCAGGACCGAAACGGCCAATGGCACTTGGAATGGCCGCCGCTGGACATGCCTGCTCCGGATTCCCTGGTCATGCCGCCCCGCCTGGTGGAGTTCAACCTGTATCTGGAAGATTTCGGCCACCTGTGGCGCACCGTGGAGGTCGGTGGATGAAGCCTCCCGGTGAACTGCAGCGTGGCGTCGCTGTCCTGACGGCCATGCTGGTCGTGACCCTGGGCACGATGATTGCCGTCAACATGATGTGGAGTGCCAGCCTGGATCAGCGGCGGGCTTCGGCCGGACTGGCCGCGGACCAGGGGATTGCGTACCTGCAGGGCGCAGAGGCGTGGGCAGGGGATATCCTCCGCCAGGACAAGGTTGAATTTCCGCAAAGCGATCACCTGGGGGAACTCTGGGCCCTGGAACTGCCGCCCCTTCCCGTGGACGGAGGCGCCATCAACGGCCGGCTGGAAGACCTTCAGGGCCGATTCAACCTGAACAACCTGGTCACGCCCCAGGGAGAACCGGATCCGCTTGCCCTGGCACAATTCGAGCGTTTGCTGGCAACGCTCGGCCTGGACCCGTCCGTTGCCGGAGCCGTTGTCGACTGGCTGGATGCGGACGCAGAAACCCACTTTCCCAATGGCGCCGAAGACGATGCATACGCCGGTTCGATTCCCCCTTATCGCACGCCGAACTGGCCCATCACGAGCACCAGCGAACTGGCCGCAGTGTCCGGCATCGAAGCCGAAGGGTACCGGACATTGTTGTCCCATGTCGCCGCATTGCCGACAGGCACCCCATTGAATGTCAACACGGCGTCTGCTCCCGTCCTCGCGTCGCTGTCGGATGACATAGACCTGGCCGCCGCCGCCGCACTACTGGAACGGCGGGGCGACGCGGAGTTTGTGGACATCGATGGAACCTTCGAAGGCTTGCTCGAGCCGGACATTCGCGGTCGAATCAACGGGACCAGCGATTACTTCCTGTTGACTGCCACCGTGGTACTTGGCACGCATCGGTACACCCTTTACTCTGTCCTGCAACGGCACCAGAGTGGCCTTGTTGGCGCCGTCTTTCGCAGCCTTGGAGTTCAATAGCGTGCTCGAGCATCTGGTTGTCCGATTGCCGAGGCGTCCGGGCGACGTCTCGTGGGTCGTACTCGACTCCGACGGACAACGCCTGTCACCGCAGACGCACGGTACATTGGAGGATGCCGCCGCGCAGGCCGCAAGTCGGCGCGTTCTGGTGCTGGTGTCCGGATTGGATGCAACCAGCCGCCAGGCGACGTTGCCCGTCAAGAGCCCGAAGCGGCTGCGGCAGATGCTTCCCTATTCGCTTGAGGACACCGTCGCCGAGGATGTCGACCGTCTGCATTTTGCGGCCGGTCCGCGGGACGCCTCGGGAACGGTTCCCGTCACCATGGTGACGCGGCGGCAAATGGATTCATGGCTGGAAGACTGCGAACAGGCGGGATTGGCCCCGGACCGAGTGTACTGCGAAGCGGACGGTGTTCCCATTGTACCGGGTGCCATGACGCTGGTTGCTGAAGGCGACCGCACTTACGGTCGCGTGCCCGGTGAGGCAGCCTTCGCGCTTCAGGGATTCACATTGCCGGAAGTGCTCCAGATAGCGTACGGCGGTGCGGACGAATCCTCCGAACTGCCCCACGTGACATTGTTCGCCGACAATGACGGATACGCGCTATGCGAAAGTGATGTCGCCTGGCTGCGCGAACAGGGCGTCAGCCTGGACGTAAAACTGTTGCGCGAGGGCGTTCTGCCCCGGCTGGGTGCGACTCTCGTTGGCCGTCCAGGATGCGACTTGCTCCAGGGTCCCTATGGCAAGCAGCCTGACTGGCAGTCGTGGGTGCGGCCCTGGCGGCTTGCCGCATCGCTTCTGCTCGGAGTGATCGTGCTGGCAATTGCCGGAGAAGGTGTCCGGTACCTGGCACTCAGCCGCGATGACCGTATTGTCACGGAAATGCTTGAGACGGCGTGCCGGCAAAACACACAGTCGGTCGACCTGGCATCGTGCGAAGCGGAGATTCGTCGACGTCTCGCTGTCACGGTGGACGGAACCGAAGCAGGCTTCCTGCTGACACTTGAAGAGATGGCGCAGGCCTGGAATGAAGACGCGCGCCTGGAAGCGTTGAGTTACCGCACCGGCGTCATGGATCTGCGTATCGTTGCCCAAAGCGTATCCGCACTGGACGAATTCTCACGTGACATCAGCAGCAATGGCCGCTTGCAGGCATCGATTCAATCGGCGAATCCGACGCAGGACGGCATTCTCGGGCGACTGCAGATCGTCGTGAGTCCACAATGAAGGACTGGTTCGACACGCTGCAGCGCCGCGAGCGCATCGTCCTGCTTGCCGGCGGTGCCGTTGGCGTGCTGATCCTCGCCTGGAGTCTCGCGTGGTCACCATTGCGCAATGCCACGCTGGATCTGGATGTGAGGGTGGCGGAGAAACACAGTATCCTCGCGGATGCGCGCCGACTGCAGGCACCGGGTGCGCCGCCCGTCCCGTCGGTGGCGCCCGGGGAGTCGCTGGTGCTGGTGGTGGATCAGACTCACCGCGCACACGGTCTGGGCGGTACTCTTTCGCGCAATCAGCCCGACGGGGAAGACGGCATTCGCGTCACGTTCCAACGAGTGCCCTTTGCCCGGCTGGTCAGTTGGCTCGGCGCATTGCAGCAGGGCCATGGAATCGTGGTGATTTCCGCAAACCTGGACGGTACGCAGCAGCCCGGACTCGTAAACGCTTCCCTGGTATTGCGGAGGTCATGACATGCCCGTCAGGTGGATCGCCCTCGGTGCAGGCGCCTATCTGGCTTCTGCGATCGCCCTCTTCCCCGCAGAGGTTGCCCATCGCTGGTTCGCGCCCGACGGGTTTCGCTTGTCCGGTGTTCAAGGCACCGTATGGTCCGGCAGCGCCGCACTTGGATCCGCAGGACCGTTGGGATTTCACGGTATCCGATGGCAGGTGCGGCCATGGACTGCTTTGCTGGCGCGACCGGGAGGGTCTTTCGAAGCCGGCCTCGGCGACGGTTTCCTGCAAGCCGATGTCCGCGTCGGGCCAGGCGCCGTCTCCCTCACGGAGGTCCGGGCAAGCTGCAGTCTTTCGGCTCTTGCCTCGGCGCTGCCCATCGCCGGAATCCGCGGTCAGGTGAGTCTGGAGCTCGCCGAACTGACCGTTCGGGACGGTTGGCCCGCCTCAGCCGAAGGCCAGTTGCGCCTCGGCCGGATCATGGTTCCACCCCTCGTGGGGAGCGACCCCATCGTCCTGGGCAACTATGACGTCACGCTTTCCGGTGGTGACGGGCTGCAGGGCCTGTTCGAAGATCGGGGAGGTCCGTTACAGGTTCGGGGATCGGCAAGTCTTTCCGCAGCCGGGCAATATGAAATCGGGGGGGTCGTACGGGCGCGACCGGAGGCCAACGCTGCCCTGACGCGCGGCGTCGAACTGCTCACCAGAGATCCGGACGATGCAGGACTGCGTGCCTTCAGCTTTGCCGGTACGCTTTGATCGAAAAGACTCGAAACGATATCTGCAAGGGTTGAAGCCGACGTTGTATCCCCTGCCGGAACCGACTATTTTTCGGATCCAAAGTAGTTCAGTTCGATGGTAATCCCGTTCGGGTCCTCCACGAAAATCTGGCTGAGTGCCATGTTCGGTACCTGCCGTTCGCGAAATGGCACGTTGTTTCGTTGCAGGCGCCGGATCATCGCGGGCGCATCCGTTGCACAGAAAGCGATGTGATCCAGGGATCCGCCGCCGTTCAGGGTGTCCAGATCGACATCACCGCCCAGATACTCCTCCAATCCAACGGAATCATCGGGATCCACGCCGACCAGATGGATCACCGCATGACCTTCCAGGTATAGCCAGGCGCCCGGAAACGGAAAGTCCGGCCGGTTGCCTTCTTCCATCCCAAGCAAATCAACATAGAAAGCCCGACTGGCTTCCAGGTCCAGGGTCCGGATGGAACAATGATCCAGGGTGCGAACTGCCATGTCGAGCGGTCTCCGATACTGGTGGCCGTCTGGCGATGATATCAGTCGGGAGGTGCCATGACGGTGCTACCGGGCGGCTGATCCACAGCCTGTGCGGCCCCGTCGGCAAGCTGCGGCTGCCACTGCCTGAAGGCGCGAAGCAGCGGAAAATACAGTCCTACCCTGATGGGCCGGCTGTCAACGCAGGACAAGGCCCTGGCGTATCTTTCCAGCTGCCCCCGGTATCGCTGCACCTCCGAATCCAGGAATGCATCGGTGGATCCACCTTCGTGGGCGCTGGTCTTGTAGTCGATGATCCATCGCGTTCCGGAGTCGTCGACAAATGTCCGGTCCAGACGCAAGTTCTCGATGAGTCCGTCAGCAGCCCGCGAGACCGGCAGCTCCGAGTCGGCCTCCCGGCGAGCTGCCAGGATCCACTGTCCGGTTGCATCGTCCAGGACGGCTTCGAGCGCCTGCATCACCCGGTTCGCCGCCTCCGGGAGCTCATCACAGTCCACCCCCAGCAACTTCAGTTCCGCCCTGTAGCGGTCCATGCCGGCCCGTACGCGCTCCGGGTCCCAATGCTCGACCCCCTCCCTCGCAATGGTATACAACCATTGGTGAACCACGACCCCGACCTGCAATGCAGCCTGCCCTGCCCATTGGAAATGGGGGCGTCGCTCGCCCTCTTCCCGGGCGATTGCTGTGCCGCCGGGTTGCCGCGCAGTTGCGACAAGGCGTCTGAGCTTCGGCTCGAAAGCCTCCTCGACCGGCTGACCGGCATCGTCTGCCACCGTGGCCGATTCGAAGGCAGCGGATACCTGCGGCCAGAGGAAGGCCAACAGACTGCGTGACGGGGGGTTGGTCTTTCCTGGCGGAAGCTGGCCGATCAGGTGCAGGCGTTCCCTGGCACGGGTTGTCGCCACGTAGAGAAGGCGTGCGCGTTCAGAGTATTCCTTGCGCCGTTCGATACCCTTCAGCCACTGCCTGTACGGATCCGGTTTATCTGAGCCCGCGGAAAACGGAGCCAACAGGACAGATTCCCCCCCGTCGCCGTGCACGCGTTCATGCCAGTACAGCGCCCTGCCCCTGTCGGATTGCGGTACTCGCCCCAGCCCCATCAGCACAACCGTGTCGAACTCCAGTCCCTTGGCCTTGTGCACGGTCATGATCTCGATGCCGCTTTCCCGGGGACGGTCCGCTATTGCGGCCGGATCGTCGAACAGGCTGCCCAGAGCGGCCGGATCGTCCAGATCGCCCATGACTGTGGCCTCCCTGAGGATGGCAAAGAAATGCTCTGCGCGATCGGTGTCCCTGGAGTCCGGAAGACACGCGGGCCCGTCCAGGGTCACCCAGGTGCGCCGCACCCAGCGGGCCAGAGACTGGTTGGACCGCTCGCGAAAGGCCAGCTGCAGGATAGCCTGCAGGCGTTCCAGCCGAACCCGGCCGTCCCCGGTCAATTCGGAAATCCGTTCCGCATCCTGCATCAACGTCCATACCGCGCTGTCCGCATCGTCCCGGCACAGGACGTGCAGGTCCCTCCAGCTCAAGCCGCACCAGGGTGCCCGCAGTACCGCCAGCCACGCGACACGATCGCCGCGATGAGTCAATGCCCGGGTCAGCCCGATGAGATCCTGGGTGACCTGATGCTGGTTGGGTGCTTCCAATTGAACCGCGTGAGCATCCAGACCGAGCGTACGAAGGTGACTCTGCAGGCCCGCAAGGTGATTGCGGCTTCGCACCAGGATAGCCACCGAACCGGACTCGGACCGGGCCCTTTCGGCGGCAACGATCTCAGCGGCACGCCGGGCCTCCGCATTCGGGTCCGACCCCCGAAGCGCGTGCACCTGTACGGCCTGCCGGCTTGAAGGCGCCCTGACCGCTTCGCAAGAACTGAACCGGGCGGCGCCGGCCTTGAGGTCATCCTCAGCCGGAAAGATACCTGTGAACGCGTCATTGACCCAATCGATCAGAACGGGAGCACTGCGGAAGTTTCGAGTCAGGTCCAGCGTTGCGCATCGGATATCTCCGATGCCCGCGTGCCTGGCCCGCAGGAACAGCGACATGTCGGCGTTCCGGAACCGGTAGATGGACTGCATGGGATCTCCGACCAGGAACAGCGAGCGGCCGTCGCCCCGTTCCCACCCGGACGTGAGCAGTTCCAGAAGCCGGATCTGCGAACGCGAGGTATCCTGAAATTCGTCCACGAGAATGTGCTGAATACGCCTGTCGAGGGCAAGCAGCAGGTCCGATGGGCGCACCGCGCTGCCGAGAGCGTGTTGCGCGGCCAGCGCCAGTTCTATGAAATCCGCGGAATTCCGTTCCGCGAACAGGACCCGCAGTTCGGCCACGAGGTGCTGCAGCAGGATTCGAAGTGCCGACATGGCATCCCACCATGCCGATCCCGGCAGCGACTCCGGGATGTTCCTCAACTCCATCAGAGCAATGCGCAATTCCTCCGAACCGGAAAGTGACGAGATCAGTTCCTTCAGATCGCCGCCAAGGGGCGCGAATTGACCGGAGAACCCGATCGCGCCCGGTTGCCTGCGCCACGTCCCCTGCCTGGTCAGCAACAGTTCCGGCAACGCCTTCCAGGCCTCGAGTTGGTCCACGCACGGGGCGGGCATTGTTTCAAGATTCAACCAGGGCTCGAACATTCGAGGGAAACCTGGCGTATGACTGGCCACATGACGCAACAGGGGTACCAACTGCCGGCAGGCCGACTCGGGGAGCAACTCCGCCACTGAGATCAGATCCTCCTCGATCGAGCGGTGCAACGCCCGTTCGACCATAACGCGCAATTCCGACTCATCCGCGCCGAACACATGGGGCAGCCACTGGTCGCGAGTGGCGAGCATCTGCGCCAACAGCGTCACCATGCCCTCGGCGCCGGTATCGGAAGTCTCGAGCAGGAAACGCAATGCGCGGGCTCCCGGAGAGGCGTCTCCAAGCTGCCGAATCATTCGCCTTCCTGCAGTTCGATAGTGCTCTGAAGCGTCTTCAACGATACGTGCCGCCCCAATCCCGCCGGACGCGACCGGCAACCGTTGCGCGAGCCAGACGTTGAGCGCATCCAGGGTATCGATCTTGAGCCGGGCTGGCTGTTCGACCACAGACCAGCCCAGTTTCCGGTCCCTGTCCAACGCTTGCCGGGCCAATTCGTAGGTCCGAAGCCGGTGCGGCTGCTCTGGCCGCTCGTCTCGATCCGCTGCGGCCAGGGCTGCCAGCACGCGGTCGCGCATCTGCGCGGCTGCCTTGCGGGTAAACGTGATCGCGATGACTTGTTCGGGCAATTCTACGGTCGCCAGCAAGGCCAGAAAGCGCTGGATAAGCAATTCCGTCTTGCCCGATCCTGCAGGCGCCTGAACGATAAAGGATCGGTCAGTCTCCAGAGCGCGTCGGCGCAGCGCTGAGTCGCTCACTTCATGACCCGCTGCGTGACGCACTCGGCTCCGCCTTTCGCGTCTGTGCCAACCGTTCGTGAATCCGGGTAAGCGGTGCGATCGCACCCTCTGCCTGCCTGATATCCTTTCGGAAGATTCGTCCGTCCCCGTCCTTGAACTCCCGCGTCAGCTCTTCGAGTTGAACTCGCCATCGGTCGCGCTGCATCGGCCAGGCACTATCCGCCGGCAGTTTCAGGGCGCGTCCGGGAAATCCGTCCTCGTGCCAGAAACCCTTGTATTCCGGGCTTGCAGGGTTTAGCGCCGCGATCACCGCGGCCCCCACATCCCTTTCGAGAAATGATGCATAGAAGGGCAACTGCAGGTCCCGTGGCCGTTCCTTCAGCCAGTCGCTCGGGTAGATTCCTGTACCGGTCTTGTAATCAATGACCGCCAGTGGTCCGTCGGAACCCAGTTTGTCGATGCGATCGATCCGGCCGCTGACCTTCAGGCCGCCTATTTCGGCCTGGACAATCTGCTCTACCCCGACCACCCGGAACGGCGCTCTGGTCGCTTCCATCTCCAGAAAATGGGTTAGCATCGATCGCAGTCGTGCAAGTTCCAGTTCGAAAAGCGCTCCCAATCGAGTTTCGGCTACGCCAAACAGGCCGCGTAGCGCCAGATTGCAGCTTCGGTCGATGCGACGCGCCCTTTCCTCCGGGCTCCAGGAGAAGACGTCCTGCTGGTCCGGCCGATCGCCGAAGAGGCGCCCGACCGCCGCACGCGCGGCGATGCCCCGTTGGCGCGCGTCGAACCCCGGCCGGACGGATTCCAGAGGTTTCGCAAGAAGGCGGCTTTCGATGAACGCGCGCAGCGGGCACTTCGAATGCATCGACAGTGTGCCAATTCCGCCCCTGAGTTGTGGAGCTTCGACAGGTGGAACGGGATCCGGGCGCGTTTCCAGGCGGCTGTCGTCGGGTACCACGTGCTGAGAGCGGCGCGCGCGGGACCCCAATAGTTCCGCTTCCGTAACCAGCGGACAGGAAACAATCAACGGACTGGGCCGAACCGAATGCTCGTGGACGTTTTCCGGCGAGCTCAGAACCAGGTCGGGCACTCGGTTCACAAGCCGCCGTATCGTGACCCTTGATTGCTCAAGCGCCGCGGCCGGGGTCGCCGCCGGCATTCCGAAGCTGCGCTGCACAGTCAACGGCAACAACGGGACAGGGTGCGGTGCCTGGGGCCATCGGGTGTCGGTGAGCCCGCTGACCCATACAGCGTCGTATCCCGGACCCACTTGCTCCGGATCGGATAGCAGAAAGACGCCGTACAGCGGCATCGCCCCGAACCGTTGCGGGCGCGCGAGGATTCGCACCAGTTCCGCGACTGCGTCGCTTAGGTCGAGCCTGCCCAGAATCGGCGTCAGGAGCATCAGATCGTTCAGCGCGGATTCCCAATCCTCGGGTACAGCCGAGTCGCCGCCGCCCCAGCCAAGTTCGGCCAACAGCCTCCGCCAGACGGATACCCAGGTCGTCAGCGTCGCGCGGCGGGGCTGAGCGGTCACGAGTGACATTGCTGCCTCGAGTTCATCGGCGAGAGCCGGTATCGCGGCCCGAATTCGCCTCGCAAGCCCGCCCGAGCGGTAGGCATCCATGAAGGACATCTGTGACGAAATGTGTGAGCGAAGCTGTGCTTCCAGCAGGCTGCGCGAGTCGGCATCGTCCGGCGCTGCAAGAAACGGACAGCGCAGCCAGCGGCTCAGAACACGGAAATCACCCGCACTGCTGAACAACTCCAGCGCGTTCACCGCAGCACCGATCACCGGATTGTCCATCGCGGTGGCTTGACCTTGCAGGCATACGATTTCCCGCCGGCCGGCGCAGGCGCCCAACCGCGAACACTCGGGTCTCAGCGTGTCTTCAATCGTGTTGACCACCTCGTCGCGCCGGGTCTCCAACCCGGGCACGACGATCGCCACGCGCTGTCGGGGTTCGCGCGCAAGTCTGGCAGCCACCCAGGCGGCCGCTACCCTGACCTCATCCGCCGCATCGGCAAGCTGTATCCGGCGGCATTGCAAATTGCACGCCGGTGGTATCCAGTCCGAACACTTGAATCCGGTTTCGTGAAGCTGTTTCGCGAGCCGCGTTTGAACCGGCGTCAACGCAAGGTCCGCCCACACGACGGAACCGGACTCGTTGTCCGCCGGTGACGGTGTCCTGTCGACCAGTGCATCCACGACGTCTCCGGGGTCCAGCCAACCGGCGTCGTTCAATGCGTGCCGATAGGCCCGCTCCCAGCGCAGCAATGCCCGGCAATCCGCATCGTCGCGAAATGCGTACAAGTCGTCCAGATCGACATTCCAGTCGCGCCGTCGCTGCGAGGCTTCCCGAGCCCAGGCGGATACATGACGATATCCCGGGGATCCCTGCAGGGCCGTGCCGGATTCGTCGATCACCCGGCGCCACAGCGCGTCGACCTGCCCAGGACTGAGGAGGTGGCGGCTGCCGTCGTCCAGGTACCTGCGCCACAATGCGGTCGCCCAATCCCTGCAGGACAGGATGTTCGGCGCCAGCCACGCTGATCGCCCTTCCTCCAGATGCCGCCGGGCCAGGCAGCTTTCGATCTGCCGGGCGGCGATGCCGCCGTCGGTTACCACGGCAGTCCCTTTGACCGCAAGGTCTGTCAGGGTGGCGGGCATTGGATACTACTAGGGTCCGGCAGACTCCAGTATGGGTGGACGGTTGGCCATTTCCCGCAGGACATTGTCGATGCGCCAGAACACCTCGTCAATCAGGTCTTCGTCCGCGAGCGTGGTGATCCTGAAGTGATCTCGGTATCCCGTGTTGAAGCTGGACCCGGGCGCGACCAGCACGTGTTGCCGCTCCAGCAATTCCATGCAGAACGATTCGTCATCGAATCCCGGGAACCGGCGGGAATCGACGCCGACAAAAGCGTACATGGCGCCATCCGGAGGAACCAGAGTAAGGTGCTGGCTCTGCTCCACCGCCGAGATCACTGCCTGGCGAGACTGATAGAGCCGACCGTCCGCGGAACACAGCTTGCGAATGCTCTGGTAGCCGCCCAGGGCCGTTTGCACGGCCCACTGGCCCGGTACGTTGCTGCACAGGCGCAGTGCGGCCAACAGATCCATCGCCTCGAGCAATTCACCGGATCGGTCCAGAGCACCGCTGAAGGCCACCCATCCCACCCGGTAACCGCATGCCCTGTACACCTTGGAAAGCCCGCTGAAGGTCGCACAGAGCAACCCTGTGCACAATGTCGCCATGGGTACGAATTCCGCATCGCCGTAAATCATCTGATCGTAGATCTCGTCGGCCAGTATCAGCAGATCGTTTTTCTTCGCGATCCCGGCCAGGCGGGTCAGGCACTCCTTGCTGTACACGGCCCCGGTGGGATTGTTGGGGTTGATGATGACGATGGCCCGAGTTTTGGAAGTGACCAACCCTTCTACTTCATCGGGGTCGGGCGCATACCCGTTTTGTTCCGGACAAGGGTAGTAGACTGCCTTTCCGCCGTTAAGCACCGTTGCGGCGGTCCACAGCGGATAGTCCGGACTCGGAATCAACACCTCGTCGCCGGGATTGAGCAACGCCCTGAGCGTCAGGTCGATCAGTTCGCTGACGCCGTTGCCGATGAACACCTCCTCGGCCGTCGTGTCCATGACGCCGCGGCTCTGCTGGCGCATGACGACCGCTTCGCGAGCGGGAAAGATGCCCTTCTGACCACAGTATGCTTCGCTGGAACCCAGGTTTTCGATCATCGCCAGACGCATCGTCTCCGGCGTTCGAAAGCCGAAGATGCCGGGATTACCGATATTGAGCGACAGGATTTCGTAGCCCTGCCGCTCCAGTTCCATCGCTCGCCGTGCCAGCCGCCCGCGAATTTCGTAACGAACGGACCTGAGCGCTCGGCCTGGTGCAATTTTGGAGGAATGCGTCACAACCTGACCCTGACGGTGCCTTACCGGGAGTGCTTTAACACATCGTGAGCGAAACGCCAACCAAAACGTGCTGGAAATTCTGAAAAAAACCTGAGGGGGGTGGTCCGTGTTGGTCGTGTCAGGACCCTTTTCCGGTGGCGATCGGGCGCCCGGGATCGCGAATCCACTCGCTCCAGGAGCCGATGTAGATACGACCGTCGCCCAGTCCGGCCGCGTTGACTGCCAGGAGCAGATGACATGCCGTTACTCCGGACCCGCACATGGCGATCAGCCCGCCGGGTTGATCCGTCAGGTGCCCGAAGCGTGCGCGGAGTTCCTCGGCGGGACACAGGGTCCCATCGGACTGCAGCGCATCGGAATACGGCCAGTTGACGGCGCCCGGGACGTGACCGGCTACGGGATCGATGGGCTCGGTGACACCCTGAAAGCGTTCCGGCACGCGGGCGTCCACGAGTCTCGCTCCCTTTGCCTGCTCCGACGGAATCCGGGCGGTCGGGACAACCCAGTCACGCCGCACGTCGCGTGCGGCATATTGGCTGGCGCGGATGCGGGAAATCTCCCGGTCCAGCGGCAACCCCACACCTTCCCACGCTTTCAAACCACCGTCGAGAACATATGCGGCACTGTGTCCGATCCACCGCAGCATCCACCACAAGCGCGCCGCGATGGCTCCCGACGCGTCGTCATAAACGACCACGCTGGTGGCGTTGGAAATTCCCCAGGCACCCAAAGTGGCCGTGAAGTCCTCCACCCGCGGCAGCGGATGGCGGCCATCGGCCGGGCCAGGAACGCCGGCAAGGTCGTTGTCCAGGTGAGCGTACCGGGCGCCCGGGATGTGGCCGCGAAGATACGCGGCATGACCTGCGCCTGAATCCGTCAGTACGAATCGGCAGTCAACCACCACCCAGCCGGAATCGCCCAGCCGCTCTGCGAGCGCCGTCGCCGAAATTAATGGCGACGCCATGGACGCGCCTGATTTGGCAGCCGCGGCCCGGCTTCAGCGAAGCTGTTCGAGGATTTTATCGGAGGCGCTGATGCCGAATTCTCCCGGCGGTTCGACGTTCAGGTGGGTGACGACTCCATCGTCCACAATCATGGAAAATCGCTGGCTTCGGGTACCCAGCCCAAGCCCGGAGAGATCCCACGACAGTCCCAGGGCGGCGGCATAGTCGCCGTTGCCGTCGGCAAGCATGAGCACGTCGTCTCCCGCGCCGGCGGACTGCGCCCACGCGTCCATGACGAACACGTCATTGACCGCCATGCAGGCGATCGCATCCACGCCGCCGTTCCTGATGGCGTCCGCATCGCGCTGATAGCCGGGCAGGTGCTTGATCGCGCAGGTGGGCGTGAACGCGCCCGGGACCGCAAAGAAGACGACCTTCCTGCCCTTGAAGAGAGCATCCGTCGTAACAGGTTCGGGCCCTTGCTTGCCCATCCTTGTGAGTGTGCCCTCGGGGACCGGGTCGCCTACTTTGATGGCCATGATCTGGTAGCTCCTGTTCAAAGTTAAACCGCCCGCGAAGTTCGCGGGCGGCAAGAGATGGTTTGGCTAGGGGGCAGTCTAGCGGGCGAGAGCCGCTGCCAGTTCCTGGTCCCTGGTCTCTTCCGAATTGACGTACTGGATCCAGCTTCGGGCATTGCCCCGGCTGCGTTCGTCATCGGCAGCCTCTTCGAATGCATTCCGGGCCGCGGTGTATTCCTTGAGCTCGAACAGGCAGGCGCCAAGAATCATGTACGCCTGGTCCTCGCGCCGCAGGTCACCCTTTCGAATGCCTTCCCTGGCCGCGTCCACGCAGGCATCCCATTCGTAGAGATTCTGGTAGGACTGCGCCAGGCTGACGTCAAGTGTGCCGTCCTCGGCCAATCCGGCGGCGCGCGTCAGCGCCGGGACGGCTTCGGTGTCGTCCTGGGCAAGCTGCCAGGACTGGGCCAGCAATCGCCAGTTGCGCTCGTTGGATTCAATCGTGCCGTCTTCGAGTCCCGCCTCGATGATCTTCGCCGCCTGCACGGGGACATCTGCCTGGAGAAGCAGCTGCGCCATCTGGACGAGTTCGTTGCTCCGGGTAAGCCATCCTGCTTCATGGGCAACCTGATAGAGGCCCAACTGCCCTTCGTCGTAGCCTTCCTGCCCGTACATGGCAGAAAGCTGCACGAAGTATTCCCGCTTGGGCCAAATCTCGATCATGGTTCGGAGCACGTCGATGACGTTGGGATAGTCCTCCAGCTCGTAGTAGAAGACGTTCAGCAACCGATACCAGTTTTCCTGGGGTTCCCGCTCCAGTTCCTGATTGATCTGAATGGCTGTCCGTACCGGTTCGATACCTTCTCGATACCGCTGCAGGGAATAGAAGATCTGGGCCCTCAGCACATACGGCTCCGCTCCCGGGTCCTCCGAAAGGGCGAACCAGCGGTCCAGCATGCCCAGCGAATCGTCGTAGCGTTCCTGCTGGAAATAGAGCTGGCAGAGCGTGTACATGGTGGTGGTTTCCATGCCCAGCGGCAGGTCGGGCTGCTGGAGCACCATTTCGTAGGCCCGAATGGCTTCCCTGTAGTTGTCCTGACCGAAGTAGATGAACGCGTAGAAGTTCCACATCTGCGCCAGTTCATAACTGTTCAGGTCATCCATCTCGCGCACCTGGGCCAGCCGCTGCTGGGCGCACTCGAGGTCGTCCATTTCGGCGCACTCCTGCGCCTCGGCAAGCCGGGTGTAGACTCGCTCCCGCATGGCGGGCGTCCTGCGGGTCTGCGCCTCCGCAGCGCTGCCCTCCCCGCCCTGCATGCCGCCCATTCCCTGGGAAAAGGCCTCGGGAGCCGCCAGTACCGCTGCGAACGCGGTCGCCGCCAGAGGCAGTAATGCTCGAGTACCACGCATGGGATGAGTCCTCCGCTACTGGGTGATCTCGAAAGTGATCTTGTTGCGGACCCCGGGTACCTCAACTGCGATCCCGTCGATCACGCGCGGCTTGTACTTGAACTTGTAGGCCGCTTCCACCGCGGCACGTTCAAACAGGCTGCTGGTGGATTCCACGACGAACACGTCCTTCACCGCTCCGGCCTGGGTGACCGTGAATTCCACGATGACATAGCCTTCGAGGCCTCGGGAAAGCGCTCTGGACGGATACACCGGGGCGACCTTGACGATGGGCAGGTATTCGCCGTCGCTGACACCGAATCCGACGCCGGAAACGTTCAGGTTGACGCTGGTGGTCGGGGCCGTAACGGAAACGGCCATCGAGTTGTCGAACTGGTTCGAGTTCTGCGGCTCCGGCATCTCGGGCGGCACTTCCGGCTCGGGCGGCTTCTCGGGCTTCTGCTTCTTGGTCTCGACGATTTCATTGCGCTCCACGCGCACGAATTCATCCATTCTGAAGCGTTCGGCATCGGTGACTGCTTCCTCGCCGGTCGCAATCAGCAACTGCATGATAAACAAAAGGCCGAATGTGACGGCGCCGCCGACGGCTACAGCGGCAGTGAATCGGGCAATCATGACATCTCCTCCATTGCAAAGTCCTGGTCCAGGCGCTCCTCGGAGCTCATCGGTGCAACGCCCCCCGCGCCACCGGAAAAATCTCGACGGCCCACTACGGTACCACCGCCGCCAGCGTCACCTCCTCGATGCCCACCTCCTTGGCGAGATCCATCGCAGCGATGACGTATTCGTTCTGCGCCTCGTTATCCGCCTGGATAACCACGCCTCCTTCCGGCGTTTCCCTGTGCATGCGTTCGACGATGGGCTTCAGGCCCGCCAGGTCCACGCTGCGCTGGTCGATCCAGTATTCGTTGTTTGCGCTGACCGCGATAAAGATCGAGCCGCCCTCGGGAATCTCGGCGGTGACGGCCTGGGGCCGGTCCACCAGAATTCCAGGTTCCTTTACAAAAACGGCGGTGACGATGAAGAAGATCAGCATGATGAAAACCACGTCCAGCATGGGCGTGAGATTGATCTCGGCTTCTTCCTCGGCCATTGATTCGGAAACGGAATCACGCATGGCTTACTGTTCCTTCAAAACCGGTTGATCGAATCCAGTGCTCACGGCGCCTCGGCAATGGAAATGTCGTACACGTCCGCCTGGCGGGAGGCGTCCATCACGGTCACCAGCGTTTCGGCGCGGGATGACGCGCTGACCTGCACGACGACGGGCCTGTCCGGGTTCTCGGCATGGAGCCGCTGGATGTTGGGGCGAACCGCCCTGGGATCGATGATCCGGTTATCGATCCAGATGTCGTCGGTTTCGTCGACAATGACCAGAATCGCCCCCTCCTCATCCTGAGTCTGAACGGGCTGATCCTGGTCCGGACGGTTTGTGTCGAGGCCGGCTTCCCGCAGAAAGCTCGCGGTGACGATGAAGAAGATCAACATGATGAACACAACGTCCAGCATGGGCGTGAGATTGATTTCATTTTCTTCGTTCTCAACCCTGATGTTCGTGATGTGTTTCTTCACCTTGCCTCCTCATTTGCGCATGTCAGCGACTATACCTCATGTTTCTAGGTATATGCAACTCCGCCCGACTAGTGATCCATGGTCATGCCGTCTTCAAGTTTCTGGACGCTTCGCTTCGCAGTACGGGAAAGAACGGTGACCAGAAATACGCCCGAAAGCGCACCCACCATCCCGGCCATTGTAGGGATGGTGGCCATGGAAACGCCCGAGGCCATGGAGCGCGGATTACCGGTGCCGGAAACCGCCATGACCTCGAAAACCGCGATCATTCCGGTCACGGTACCCAACAGGCCCATGAGCGGACACAGCGCGACGAGCGTCTGGATCATCGGCAGGCCGGCGTTGGCGGCCTCGGACACCTTGGAAATCATCGCCGTCCTGATCTGGTGAGCGTGCCAGGATTTTCGCTCGCTGCGGCTCTCCCAGGCGTCGAATGCCTCCTTGCGAAGGGCTCTCAGGCCGGTCCGGAAGAATATGAGCCGCTCGAGAATGAGAATCCACATGACCAGGATCACCACGCCGATCATCCGCAGAACCGGTCCTCCCAGTTCAAGAAAGTCCCGGATGGCGATATAGGCGTCGATCAGTGCCTGCATCTCAGTGCGCTCTTTCGGACTGCTCCGCGACGATTCCGGCGGCCTGTTCCTGCAGGATCTGGATGATCCCGCGGCTGCGGCCGCTGACGACCGTATGCAACAGCACGGTCGGAACGGCCACATAGAGCCCCAACTGCGTGGTTACGAGCGCCTGCGAGATACCGCCGGCCATTCTCGTGGGATCGCCGGTACCGAACAGGGTAATCGCCTGGAACGTGTTGATCATTCCGGTAACGGTGCCCAGCAGACCCAGGAGCGGCGCGACGACCGAAATCACCTTGATGATCAGGATTCCCCGCTGCAGGGGCGGAACTTCCTTGAGAATCGCTTCGCCGAGCTTCAGCTCCAGCGTTTCCGTATCCACTTCCCTGTTGCTTTCGTAGGCCTGCAGTACGCGTCCCAGCGCATTCTTGTCGCTCACTGTCTCGCTCTTGAGCTGAGCCTTCACCTTTCTGCCCGCGATACCGAGACTGATGATGCGCTCGATGGACAGCAACACGCCGAAAATACCGAGCGTGATAATGATGTAACCCACGATTCCGCCCTGCTGAAGCCGTTCCTGAAGGCTCGGCTCCCTCACCAGCAGTCCGAGAATCTGCCCGGATGTCGGGTCGAGGCCAAACCTCACGAAATCGTCATCGGGCCCCGCTTCCAGCATTGCCACTGTACTGCCCGTGAACCGCCTCTGCTCGGGTTGGCGCTGGAGTTCGCTCACCGAATTGGTTTCCGGGTCGCGCTCCAGGTAGCGGCCGTCGGCCAATATATTGAACGGGCCGACGCGCACGATGTCCTCGCTGAGGATATCGCCGTTGGCCGCGATCACCTGGAACTCCGGAAGGCGCTTGACCTTGCCGAGTTCTGTCGCTTCCCGCTGCAGTTCAAACCACAACTGCTCGATTTCCTCGATGGATGCGAGTTGGCTGCCGGATCCCATCTTTGCCGCCAGGTCGGTCAGAAACTGGGAACGCTCCGGGTACTCGATGTTGGTCAGGGACGCCTCGAACAACCCCCTTGCGTCGCCGGCCACCTGCTGGAGTACGCCGAACAACTCGCGCAGCGAACCCAGGCGCACGTTTAGCTGTTCGGTCACGTCCGCGATCAGCAGTTCGTTCTCCTCGAATGTCGTCTCCAGTTGCGCGCTGCGGGCTTCCTCGGCGGCTCTCCGGGCATTCGCGTCATTGAGAAGCTGCTGCTGGTTGGCCTGATTCTGCTCAAACTCCCGAATCCTCGCCTCCTCTTCCGCGTTGTCCCGGGCCCGGCCTTCTTCAACCAGGTCCAGCAGCTCGTCCAGGCTCCGGATGTCGGCGTCCTGTGCCTGAAGCGGCGCGCTCAGGGCAATTGCCAGCACGGCCGCCGGGATCAGTCGTTTGTGGATGTTCATCAGCCTTCCTCCGGGGGTGCCATGGGCAAGAGAAGCAATGTCGGCGCCAACTGGTTCAGCGCCAGGCTGATTCCCTGGCGTATCGAATTGCGGTATTCATTGCCTACCGGGACCCACTGGCGTACCCGTTGGTCCCACGCGCCGGACTGGGCGCCGTCCGGCGTCTGGTACAGCAACGCAACCCGGCCGATCTGCAACACGTCGACCTCTCTGGCAACGCCGTCGATTTCCACTTCATCCGTGTAGGTAGAGATCGTCCGGGCGTAATCGTTCTCGATCTGCCAGGCTTCCATGACCACACGGAATTTCTCCGCGGCGGTCACGTTGGCCTGTTCCAGAAGGTCCCTGTTGCGGGAGACCCGTTCCATGCGCTCCTCGAGCAGGAACGGTACATCCAGCGTGACGAACTGCTCCAGCCCATCGACCATCCGCGTCAACAGCGGCAGGATCTGCCGTTCGATCACCTGCACTTCGTCGATGGACGTCCTGAGGTTGGAAAGCTCGGTCTCCTGGTCCTCGATTTGCCGGTCCAGCAAGGTGTTGTAGACCTCGAGGCCCTCCACTTCCTTCAGCACCGCCCGATATTCTTCGGCCAGCGTCCGCGTCTGCTCCACGATGCCGTCGATCTGATCCTGTGAGGCCTGCGCCTGCTGAATCCGGAGCCCCTCGGCCTCGATCAGCCGATCCACTCCCTGACCCGCGGCCATATTTGCCGCAAGAAACACGCCAAGCGTGCCGAACAGCAGCGCCGCGCTACGTTTAGCTCTCATGCCCACTCCTCAAATCCCTGGGATTCCTGATGATCTTAATTTGCTTTAGTGAACTTTATATTGTGCCGCAGACCCGGCATTTCAGGTACTTTTGCCGCCGAAAGACCATGTGCGTGGCTTTCGATTGTCAATATATCGCCTTACGGTCGCGTGCCCGGTGCCGAAGGATAGCGTAAAAATGCCGATTGTTGCCACAAAAGTCGAATTGATTTCCGGCCGGAATTCTGTTGTCGACGCCGCCCTGACCGGACACACGCCTGGCGGCAGCGAACGGCGGACCGCGAAATCGTTTTCCGCCGGCCATCGGATTGACAATCCGCCGCCATTGCCGGATGATGCCCAATCTTGAAACTGAACCTGACTGAGATGAACCAGACGCACCAGGCCCTGCTCCTTCCCGTGCTGCTTTGCCGCGGCAGGTGCGGGTGTATGGTGTAACGACGAAAACCGATACAGGCCCCGCACCCGAAAGGCTGCGGGGTTTTTTTTATTCCGCGGATAGCTCGCGGACAGTTGAGGAATCTGAGAGGACGAAGCAATGGAACTGTTTGAAGAATCGGACGCCCATCCGGAGGCGTTGGGCGGTGAACGAATCGCCGTCCTGGGCTACGGCAGCCAGGGACGCGCCCATGCCCTGAACCTGCGGGACTCGGGCTACGATGTGGCGGTAGGCCTGCGCCCGGAAGGCAAGACCTGGGCCCGGGCGGAGAACGACGGATTTGCGGTCCGGACATTCGAGCAGGCCACGGAGGGCGCCGGACTGATCGCCTTTCTAACGCCCGACATGGTCCAGGCCGATATCTACGGCAAGATTCTGCCCAAGATCCGCGAGAGTGCGACGATTCTGTTCGCCCATGGCTTCAATATCCATTACGCGCGCATCGTGCCCCGCGACGATCTGGACGTGGTCCTGATCGCGCCGAAGGGACCCGGCGATCTTGTGAGGCGCCAGTACGAAGCCGGCCGCGGTGTACCCTGCCTGATGGCAGTGCATCAGGACGTGACGGGACAGGCCCAGGCGCGTGCACTGGCTTACGCCAACGGGCTGGGCGGAACGCGGGGCGGGGTGCTGACGACAACGTTTGCAGAGGAGACCGAAACGGATCTGTTCGGCGAGCAGGCGGTACTGTGCGGCGGCCTGTCGGAACTGATCGTGCGCGGATTCGAGACGCTGGTCGAAGCGGGCTACCAGCCCGAAGTCGCCTATTTCGAGTGCATGCACGAGGTCAAGCTCATCGTCGACCTGCTGCATGAAGGCGGCTTGGCCAAGATGCACGAATTCGTCAGCGAAACAGCCAAGTACGGCGACCTGACCAGCGGACCGAAGGTTGTGGACGATCACACCACCGCAAAAATGCAGGGTGTCCTCAAGGAAATCCAGGACGGGACCTTTGCCCGGAACTGGGTATCCGAATACGAAGCCGGGTTGCCGGAATACAACCGGCTGATGCAGGAAGACCTGAACAGCAGGATCGAGCAGGTCGGCGCCCAATTGCGCGGGCGCATGGCCTGGTTGAAGGAGTGAAACCGGGGCGGAACCGGACAGGATCCGGAAGGCGCTGCCGGTCACGGTACCGCGAGAGCGGAGTTACGCAGAGTCTGTGAACCTCACAGGAGGAGGATGCAGGTGAACGCAATGGATGACAATCGAGTCGTAATATTCGATACCACGTTGAGGGATGGGGAGCAGGCCCCCGGCTGCAGCATGACCCTCAACGAAAAGCTCCGTGTCGCCTCCGCACTCCGCGACCTGCGCGTCGACGTGATCGAAGCGGGCTTTCCCGCGGCGTCCCCCGGGGACTTCAAGGCCGTGCGGACCATCGCCAGGACCATTGAGGGGCCGACCATCTGCGGTCTGGCGCGCTGCAATCCTCAGGACATCAAGCGGGTTTGGGATGCGGTCAAGGATGCGGCCAGTCCGCGAATTCACGTTTTCGTCGCCACCAGCCGGATTCACCGCGAGCACAAGCTGCAGATGGCCAAGGCGGAAATACTGAAGAGCGCAGTGGAATCGGTGGCATATGCCAGAAGCTTCTGCGACAACATCGAGTTTTCTCCCGAAGACGCCTCGCGCACCGAGCTGGAATACCTGGCGGAAGTAGTGGAGGCGGTGATCGAGGCCGGCGCGACCACGGTGAACATTCCCGACACCGTGGGGTACGCGGTACCCGGAGAATTCGCGGAAGTCTTCGAGTATCTCATTGCCAATGTCCCCGGGATCGAAAACATTCGCCTGAGTGCGCACTGCCACGACGACCTCGGCATGGCGGTGGCCAACAGCCTGGCCGCGGTGCGGGCGGGGGCCCGCCAGGTGGAATGCACCATCAACGGTATCGGCGAGCGGGCGGGAAATTGTTCGCTGGAAGAAATCGTCATGGCCATCAAGACTCGGGAGGAGTTTTTCGGGGTGACCACCGGCGTGGACACCACCCGGCTCTACCCGACGAGCCGAATTGTCGCCAACGTCACGGGCATGCATACGCCGCGCAACAAGGCCATCGTCGGAGAGAATGCCTTCGCCCACGAGGCCGGCATCCATCAGCACGGCATGCTGCGGCACAGGGCCACCTACGAAATCATGCAGCCCGAGGCGGTCGGGTTGTCCCGCTCCAACCTGGTGCTGGGCAAGCACAGCGGCCGCCACGCGTTCCGCGACCGGGTGGAACAACTGGGCTTTCACCTCGACGATATCGAACTGAACCGTTGTTTCGAGAAGTTCAAGCGCCTGGCGGACCGCAAGAAGCACATGTACGACCGGGACATCGAAGCCATCATCATGAATGTCGACGTGGGCAAGGCGGGGCCGTGGGTCATCGATGAACTCCAGATCACGGCCGGAACCGGCACGTTGGCCGCCGCGGCGCTGAGCCTTTCCCACCAGGACGGCCGCCGGACTCGCAAGGCAGCCAAGGGCGACGGACCCGTCGCGGCCGCATTCGGCGCTCTGGAAGCGGCGACGGGGATCGAGCTTGAATTGAAGAACTTCGAAGTACGGGGCGTAACCACCGGCGACGATGCGCAGGGTGAGGTCACGGTGACCGTGGAATATAATCAGCAGAGTTTTCGCGGTCACGCCGTCAGTACGGATATCGTGGAGTCTGCAGCCATCGCCTACCTGGAGGTGATCAACCGCATACTGCGGCGCCGGGACACCGACGACCAACGGCCCCGAAGAGCCATCGCATTCGGCCAGCCCTGATCCAGAGAGGTAGTCATACCATGCCCATGCAGCCGAGCAAGTACATCTGGCAGGACGGCCGGATGGTCCGCTGGGAAGACGCCAGGGTTCACGTGCTGACCCATGCGCTGCATTACGGCTCGTCGGTCTTCGAGGGCATAAGGGTCTATCGGGGCCCCAACGGGCCCGTAGGGCTCAGGCTCACCGACCACGTCAGCCGGATGTACGACTCGGCGAAGATCTACTATCTCGAAATCCCCTACGAACCAGAGGAACTGGTTGCGGCGTGCAGGGACGTGGTGATTCGCAACGGTCTCCACAACGGTGCCTATGTAAGGCCGCTGGCGTTCCGCGGTTACGGTGAAATGGGGGTTGCCGGCGACCCGGATGCGCCTGCCGAGTGCATTGTCGCGGCCTGGGAATGGGGCTCGTATCTTGGAGAGGACGGAATCGACAGCGGCGTTGACGTGTGTATTTCGTCCTGGCAACGGGCAAGCCCAAACACGATTCCCACCATGGCCAAGGCCGGAGGCAATTACCTGTCCAGCATCCTGGTAACGCTTGAAGCGCGCCGCCTGGGATTTGCCGAGGGCATCGCACTCAACAGCGAGGGTTATGTCAGCGAGGGTGCGGGCGAGAATCTGTTTCTCATGAACAAGGGCAAGTTGTATACGCCGCCCCTGTCCGCCTCGATTCTCGGCGGCCTGACCCGGGATCTCGTCATGCAGCTCGCGGGCTCCATCGGGTTGAGCGTCATCGAGCAGAACATTCCCAGGGAGATGCTCTACATCGCCGACGAACTGTTCCTGACCGGTACGGCTGCGGAAATCACTCCGGTCCGCTCCGTGGACAGGATTACCATCGGTAACGGCCGCAAGGGCCCCGTTACCGACAAACTTCAACAGCGCTTCTTCGGCCTGTTCGACGGGTCCACGCCCGATGAGTGGGGTTGGCTGGAGCCGATCGAGAGCGAAGACGTTCGGCGGATCGACCGCCCGCAGATCGCTGTTTAACGAGGAAAGCATGTCCGCCAAGTCATTGTTCGAAAAGGTCTGGGACCGGCACATCGTCGTGCCGGAGACCGCCGATACGCCCGCGATCCTGTACATCGACCTGCACCTGGTGCACGAAGTCACCAGCCCCCAGGCGTTCAGCCTGCTTCGCGATGCCGGCCTCAGGGTGCGTCGGCCGGACCTGACGCTCTCTACCATGGATCACTCCACACCGACCATCCCGGTCGGTTCGCTGAAGGAACTGAAGGTGGTCAGCGAGCCGGCCGCGTTCCAGCAGATTCTCCAGATGGAGCGTAACTGCGAGGATTTCGGGCTTGAACTGCGCGGTATGGACAGCGACGAACGCGGTATCGTCCATGTCATCGGCCCGGAACTTGGCGCCACGCAGCCTGGCAAGACGATCGTCTGCGGGGACTCCCACACCAGTACCCACGGTGCGCTCGGCGCGTTGGCTTTCGGCATTGGCACCACCGAGGTGGCCCACGTCCTCGCGACCCAGTGCCTGTTGCAGCGCAAGCCCAGGACGTTTGCCGTCAACCTCAGGGGCAGACTGCCGACGGGCGTGACGGCCAAGGACATCATTCTGGCCATCATCGGAAGAATTGGCGTAGACGGCGGAACGGGACACGCGATCGAGTACCGCGGATCGGCGGTTGCGTCGCTGTCCATCGAAGAACGCATGACCATCTGCAACATGGCCATCGAGGGTGGCGCCAGAACCGGCATGTTTGCGCCGGATGACGCGACCTACGAGTACCTGGCGGGGCGGCCGCTGTCCCCGCAGGGGGCGGATTGGGATGAAGCGCTGAGCCGGTGGCGGGAGCTGCCCAGCGATGACGGCGCCCGTTTCGACAAGGAAGTGTCCATTGATGTCTCATCCCTCAGGCCCATGGTGACGTTCGGTACGAATCCCGGAATGGTGATACCGGTTGACGATGTGATCCCCTCCCCCGCCGGCTCCGATCCCGGCTTTGCCAAGGCGCTGGACTACATGGCGCTGGAGCCCGGCCGACCCCTGGCGGGAACACCGGTCGACGTGGTTTTCATCGGCAGCTGCACCAATTCCCGACTGAGCGACCTCAAGGCCGCTGCCGGGGTCATCGCCGGGCGGCAGGTAGCCGACGGCGTGCAGATGCTGGTCGTACCGGGTTCCGCCAAAGTGAAGCGCGAGGCGGAAGCCGAGGGTCTGCCCGAGGTCTTCGAGGCGGCCGGGGCCGAGTGGCGTGAACCCGGTTGCTCCATGTGCCTGGCCATGAACGGCGACTACGTGCCGGCCGGCAAGCTCGCCGTCAGCACCAGCAACCGAAACTTCGAGGGCCGCCAGGGCAAGGGCGCCCGGACGGTGCTGGCCAGTCCCCTTACGGCGGCCGCCTCCGCCATCAGCGGCAGGATCAGCGATCCGCGGCCATTGGTCGGATAAACGAATGGAACCCATTACTGAAATCAGGTCGCGCACGGCCGTATTGCCGCTGGAAGATATCGATACGGACCAGATCATCCCGGCGCGCTTTCTGCGAACCACCGTGCGTGAAGGACTCGGCGAAAACCTCTTTGCCGACTGGCGCTACGACAGCAACGGCGAGAAAAATACGGACTTCGTCCTGAATCGGCCTGAGGCCCGGGGCGCCCGTATACTGGTTGCCGGACGCAACTTCGGCTGCGGCTCCTCCAGGGAACACGCGCCCTGGGCGTTGCTGGACCATGGATTCCAGGCCGTCATCAGCACCGAGATCGCCGACATCTTCCGCAACAATTCCCTCAAGAACGGCTTCCTTCCGGTGGTTGCCGACGCCGATATTCACGGCTGGCTGCTGGCGAATCCGGGCGTCGAGTTGACGCTGAACGTGGAATCCCGGTCGTTGTCCCTTCCCGACGGGCGCGTCACCGAGTTTCCCCTGGAGAGTTTTTCCCGTTACTGCCTCCTGAACGGCGTCGACCAGCTCGGCTTCCTGCTGAACCACGCCGGGGAAATTTCGCGGTTCGAGAAACGGGCCGGCGCGTGATGTCTTCGGTCGTTGCTCTTCCGGGCGACGGAATCGGCCCGGAGGTTACGGCTCAGGCCACCCGTGTGCTGACTGCCGTTTCGCGGCAGGCCGGCCTGGAAATCGGAATCGAAGAGGCATTGATCGGCGGAATCGCCCTGGACCGGGCCGGGTCCCCGTTGCCCGAAGAGACTCTGGAGCGCTGCACTGCCGCGGACGCCATCCTGCTGGGTGCGGTGGGAGGCGATCGGTGGTCGAATGCCGAAGTGGCACTGCGGCCCGAGCAGGGGCTTCTCGGATTGCGCAAGGCGCTGGGACTCTATGCCAATCTGCGGCCTGTGACCGTTGAAGCGGCCCTCGTCGACGCGTCACCGTTACGGGCTGAACGCCTGGAGGGCGTCGATGTGCTGGTGGTTCGCGAACTCACGGGGGGCATCTATTTCGGTACCCGCGGCCGAACGGCCACAGAGGCATTCGACACTTGTGAATACTCCGCCAGCGAAATCCGTCGAATCGCCCGCCTGGCGGGCGAGTTGGCGGGCAAGCGGCGAGGCCGGGTTACGTCTGTCGACAAGGCCAACGTGCTGGACACCTCGCGGCTCTGGCGGGAGACGGTCTCCGACCTCTACGCCAGCGAGTTTCCCGACATCGAACTCGATCATATCTATGTCGATGCAGCCGCCATGTATCTGCTGAGCCGCCCCGCGACGTTCGACGTGATCCTCACGGACAACATGTTCGGGGATATTCTCAGCGACGAGGCTTCCATGCTCGCAGGCTCGCTCGGGCTTCTGCCGTCGGCCTCGCTGAGCGATGGCGGTCCGGGCCTGTACGAGCCCATCCACGGCTCGGCTCCGGACATCGCCGGCAAGGGAATCGCAAACCCCTGCGGCGCCATTCTCAGCGTCGCCATGCTGCTGCGCCATTCTCTGAATCTGGACATGGCCGCAAGAGCGGTGGAAACTGCCGTCAGCGAAACCTTGCAGGCGGGGTTACGTACACCCGACCTGGCCCACGGCGAACAGGAATACCGGGCCGTTGGGACCGAGGCGTTCGGAGACGCGGTGATCGACCGACTGGATGCCGCGATAGACTAGAAGAAATTTCACCTGACGATGGCATGTCGGGTGGTTTCAGTTCCGGGGCTCCTGAACAATGCATTCGAAAGGCTCGACGCGCATGTCCGGCCAGTACTGCCATACCAGGTATCCGGACAGCGTCAGCGGCTCCGTCAGTGTCAGCGGATCCGTAATCGTGATGTCGTAGGTCAGTTCGCCGTTGCTGGAATCCAGACTGAAGCGTTCGACGATCCTCACCGACTCGCCTTGCGGAAACCCGATCATTGAAGCCGTGTCCCGGGTGGGGCCGCGCCAGTAGATATCGAAGTACGGATAGTCGATCCGGGTCGTCGTCACGACCAGCGTGTCGTCTTCCCAGTGCCCGACGGAGTACCCCATGGGCGTGGCCGTTGCTGTTGCGGGCGGTTCTCCGGCACCCATGTGAATCGTCCTGACCAGGTTGAAATACTCCATCTCCAGGCGAATCTCCCCGTCTCCCTCGACGAACGCAATGGGGTGCGGTCCTGCAAACGTCATCGCCCGGGGCATGCCCGGGTACTCGCAATCCAGCAGCGGGTCGTCGACCAGGGGATCGTAATCGGCATGAGCCGCCAGTGCCGCCTCGGTCAGGGGCAGGTCTTCGAAAACCGGCAAGTTGGTTCCTGTTCGCGTCCATACCCTGTAGATATCGTCGGCCCCCGGATTGCCCGACGGCGATGCCCCGCCGGCCCCCATGCCTGCGCCCAGTCCCATAACCACATCCGACCAGATCGGTTCCGTGTTGAACCTGAAAAGGATTTCGGTACCGTCCGGCACGAGGACTCTCTCCACGTCGAGATAGTCGTCCCGCCGGCTAGAACGGTAACCAGTCGCCCTGATCCGGTCGCCAACGCTGACCGCATTCCGGGGGATGCCGCGCCGGTCCAGGCTCACGATATCCACCCCTTCAAGCTGCCAGGTCGTCTCACTTCCGTCTTCCGCAACGCTACTGACGCTGAGATGAACGTGTGGGTTGCGCCAGAAAACCGCAACCACCTCACCTTCGATCTCCTCGAGAATGTTCTGGCTGAATTCCGCGCGAGAGTGATGGCCAATGGCAGAAAAAGGCACCAAAACAATAAGTAACAGGATATTTGTGCAATTCAACTGATAATACCTGTTTCCCGCGATCCGGCTCCTACCGGTATTCATCGACCTCCTCAGTCCGGATAACTCCAGTCAAGCGCGTCCACCGGATCACAGTGGTAGTCGACGATTTCGAGATCCGGCGCGTACCGGTACGTGACCACTCGTGTCAGCGGCTCCGTCCAATTGACGGAATCTTCGAGTGTGTAGCCGATGGTCAGTTCGTTCCCGTTGCGCGATATGCGCTCGACGATTCGCGTCGTGTCGCCACCGGAAATCGGATGCCCGTCCCAGGTCAGCAACATCGGCAACAGGCGCGTCGTTTCGGCGACCAGTGTCTCCCCTTCCCAATGTCCGACCGAGTACCCCATTCGGGTTGCGATGGTATGCGGTCCCGGTTGCCGTCCATCGGTGTAGATGCGGCGCACGTTGTGCCACGTTTCGTAAATGAGCACAACCTGATGATCCTGCTCGATAATTTCCAGACCCGCAGGCTGATCGGCGGCGCGGGGAAAACCCGGCGCCACGCAGCGTCGCGTCGGGTCTTCCTCGACCACAAAGCCCGACATGGCTTCCCGGGCCGCGGCCGTGGGCTGCTGGTTTTGCCAGTCCGGACCGTCGCTTTCGACCCAGATCCCCTCCAGGCGCCATCCCGGGTCCGCCGCTTCGGCATCGCGCAGATCCACAAACAGCGGAGTATTGTTGCGCGCGTCCCGGCGAACCTGAGCGACGCGGCCATCGGCGAAGGACACGGTTTGCAGCTTGATTCGACGCGGGACCGTGCGGTGGAAGTAGCCATCGATCGTGACGGTTTGTCCCGGGCTCAGGAAATCAGCGTAGACGCCGCTGCGGCGCAGGATGTTGGGGCTCTCCGTCTCCACCTCCCATTTCACCATCCGCCCGGCTTCGTCGGTTGCCCGGACCGTGATCAGGGCATGGGGATTGACAAAGCGAAACGTCTCTACGACCGCTTCGCCCAGCGTGATCGTATCCGCCTGATTGAAGGGTCCCGGCCCATGGTGCGCCAGCCCGGATGAACCTGTGGCGAGGATCAGAACGATCGCCATCGGCGTGGAAACGAACAACGCGGAATTACGCATAACGATTGTTTGGACTCTAGAAAAACAGTTATGTGTAGCGACACATCAAGTCCATTGTATATCCTCGAACACTTGGGGCTCTACGGCGTCAGTGCGACCGACGTGCTCGTCGGTACCATAAAATTGGGCCGCTATTCGGCTCAGGCTCGGCCGGAACCGGTGCCTGAGGTTGCGCCGCCGCGAGGGCGCCGAACTGCATCACGGCAATTCTTGTGGACAGGTGTTTTGCGTTGTATTAATGTACTATCATGTTAATACGTTAATCGATTAATGCATCATGAAGGCCCAACGAAAGATGAACTCAAGGCAGGAGGCGCGGGCCCGTACCGGCCTGTATCGGGCAATCCTCGCTCTGCGTACGGAACAGGAATGCGAAAAGTTTTTCTCCGACCTGTGCACGCCGGCGGAGCTGGAAGCCCTGATTGACCGCTGGGCGGTGGTCGCCCACCTGGCGAACGGCCTGCCCTATCGCAAGATCCACGACCTGACCGGCGTCTCCGTGACCACGATCGGCCGCGTGGCACGTTTTCTCACGGCCGGAAATGACGGCTACCGGATTGCACTGAAGAGGCTGCGCCCACTCTGACGCCGGAATTTCATGAGCCAACGGCTTCGCGAAGCCGAGTCGCACCTGCTTAATGCGCAACCCAAGGCTGGACCCCCGAGTTATGGAACAACCCCGAATCAAGATCGCCGTGCAGAAATCCGGCCGGCTTACGGACCACTCCATGGAGTTGCTCACCCGATGCGGGTTAAGTTACTCCCGAGGCCGGGACCAGTTGATCTGTTACGGCGAAAACATGCCCATGGATGTGCTCCTGGTCAGGGACGACGATATACCCGGCCTGGTACAGGAGGACGTCTGCGACCTGGGCATCGTCGGCATGAACGTGCTCGAGGAAGCCCGGCTGGAGCTGCAGGGCTCGGGCATCGACAATCTCTTCAACCAGGTCCGCCTGCTGGATTTCGGTCATTGCCGGCTCTCCTTCGGCGTTCCCGCCGATGAATCCTGGGAAGGGCCGAAGTCACTGGCCGGCAAGCGGATCGCCACGAGCTACCCGCGCATCGTCGGCAAGTACCTGGAGCGTCACGGGGTTCCGGGCTCGGTGGTGACCTTTTCGGGCGCCGTCGAACTGGCCCCGCGCCTGGGCAAGGCCGACGTCATCTGCGACCTGGTGTCCACCGGCGCCACGCTCAAGGCCCACAGCCTGTACGAGGCCGAAACCATACTCGAGAGCCGTGCGGCGATCATTCATACACCCACCGCTGTGGCGCCGGAAAAAGAAGCGTGGATTCAAAGACTTCTGCAGCGTGTTGAAGGCGTTCTCCAGGTGCGCGAGAGCAAGTACATCATGCTCCACGCGCCTCTGGGCGCATTGGCGGAGGTTCGGGAACTGTTGCCCGGGAGCGAGTCGCCGACCATCATTCCCCTCGAGGGCCGCGACGACAGAGTAGCCGTCCACGCGGTTTGCCGCGAGAATATCTTCTGGGAGACCCTGGAGGATCTCAAGGAGGCCGGCGCCAGCGCCATCCTCGTTATTCCGGTGGAAAAGATGCTGGCCTGAACCGCCATGAAACGAACCATCTGGCAAAACCTCACTCCCCTGGAACAGGAGGCGCTGTTGCGGCGGCCCGCGCTCGCTGCGGACGATCGTCTGCGGCGCGAGGTCGCCGACATCCTGAGTCAGGTTCGCAGTGACGGCGATGCCGCGCTCATCCGCCTGGCCCGGCAACTCGACGATGTTGAGGTTTCGGACCTGCTGGTATCGGCGGGCGAGTTCGGGGAAGCCGAATCCTCTCTGCGGCCGAGCGACCGTGCAGCCATACGCGCGGCCGCAGCGAACATATCCGCCTTCCATCGTGCCCAGTTGCCCGAGCCGTTGTCGGTCGAGACCACGCCGGGCGTCACTTGCGAACGGCTGATTCGCCCCATCGCGAGCGTCGGCCTGTATGTCCCGGCCGGCAGTGCTCCCCTGCCCTCCACCGCACTCATGCTCGGTGTTCCCGCGAGTCTGGCGGGATGCCCGACCCGGGTCCTCTGCAGCCCGCCTCGAAGCGATGGCCGGGTGGATCCGGCGGTGCTTTACGCCGCCGGCGTCTGCGGCATTTCCACCGTGGTGCGCGCCGGCGGCGCCCAGGCCATCGCGGCCATGGCCTACGGTACCGAAACCGTACCCCGCGTCGACAAGTTGTTCGGACCGGGCAATGCCTGGGTTACGGAAGCCAAGGAACAGGCCGCGGCCGATCCCCGGGGAGCGGCCAGAGATCTGCCGGCGGGTCCGTCGGAGGTTCTGGTCATCGCAGACGAAATGGCCGAACCTGCCTTCGTGGCGGCGGATCTGCTGTCCCAGGCGGAACACGGCATTGACTCCCAGGTCATCCTGCTCACCCCCGGCGAACGGCTACTCGACAAGGTGCTGGCGGAGATCGAAACGCAGACGCAAAAACTCAGCCGGCGCGAAATCGTTCGCCAGTCATTGGCGAATTCACGAGCCATTCTGGTGCGTGACCTCGCGACCGCCGTTGAAGTCTCTAATCGATACGCGCCGGAACACCTGATCCTGCAGATCGAGCATCCCCGGCGGGTTCTCGACCAGGTCGTTGCGGCGGGCTCGGTATTCCTTGGTCCCTGGGCACCGGAGACCGTAGGGGACTATTGCAGCGGAACGAATCACGTGTTGCCCACGTACGGCTTTGCGCGTGCCTACTCGGGGCTCGGCGTGACGGACTTCCTGCGGACCATGACGGTCCAGTCTCTCACGGAGGACGGGCTCCGGACCGTGGGTCCCATCGCCGAACAGCTCGCCGCGCTGGAGGGGCTGGATGCGCACGGCCAGGCGGTCCGCAAGCGGCTGGAGGCACTGGCATGACAGCGGCGCCAAACAGGGATATCCTGGAACTGGCCCGGCCCGAGCTGAGGTCGCTGATTCCCTACACGCCCGGCCGTTACGAGCCGGGCAGCGTCCGGCTGAACGCCAACGAGTCGCCTTACCGGGCCCCCGGCGACGCCACGGCGCGTGGCCTCAACCGCTATCCCCCGCCGCGCCCGCAAGCCCTGCAGGAACGGCTTGCCGAGCAGTACGGCGTGGCTACGAAAGAACTCCTGGTAACCCGCGGCAGCAGCGAAGCCATCGATGTCCTGATCCGGGCCTTCTGCGCGGCACGCCGGGATGCGGTGATCGTGTGTCCTCCCACTTTCGACATGTACCGGCTGTATGCGGGAATCCAGGGCGCGGATCTGGTCCAGGTGCCGCTGCTCCGAAATGACGATCCGTCAATGGATTTCTCCCTGGACACCGCGGGCGTCATCGACGCGCTGAATGACCGCACGAAGCTCATATTCATCTGCTCACCGAACAATCCCACCGGCATTTCCATGGATCCGGAGGATGTGAACTCGATTTGCCGCGCCGCCCGGGGGCGAGCCCTGGTGGTGATCGACGAAGCCTACATGGAATTCTCCTCCGGCCCCGATTTCGAGGCGCTGCGGCAGCGCCATGCCGTCGTACGGCTGCGCACACTGTCAAAGTTCGTCTCCCTGGCAGGCGTTCGCTGCGGTGCGCTCATCGCAGCGCCCCGGCTGATCGAGTTTCTCGCCAACGTATTGCCGCCCTATACATTTCCCACACCTTCCATCGAAATGGTTCTGAAGGCCCTGTCGAGCGATTCCCTCGGTGTCTCCGGCGAACGGATCACGGTATTGCGCAGGGAACGTGCACGGCTGGCGAACGCGCTCGGGGCGGTGCCGGAAATCACAAGGGTCTGGCCCAGCGAGGGCAACTTTCTTCTCGTCGAAACCAGGGACGCGAACCGGTTCACCGAATCGGCGCGGCGATCCGGCATCCTGGTTCGAATGTTCGCCAATCACACGGGCCTGAAGAATTGCGTGAGAATCACCGTCGGCCGTCCGGATCAGAACGACTTGCTGCTGGCGGCTGTCGCCGCCGGAGGCTCAGATGCCGCCAGCGAGGTGAAGAATCATGCGTAAGGTCTTGTTTCTGGACCGGGACGGCACGCTGGTCGTGGAACCGGAGGACAAGCAGGTCGACGCAATATCCAAGGTACGCCTGATGCCAGGAGTCATCCCGGCGCTGTTGCGGGCCAGGGCGGCCGGCTTCGAATTCGTGATCGTCAGCAATCAGGATGGAATCGGTACGCCGAGCTTCCCGCAGGATGACTTTGAATCCACACAAGATTTCATACGCAACTTGTTCTTGTCACAAGGAATAAGTTTTTCCGAGGAATTCTACTGTCCGCATTTCTCCGGAGATGGCTGCAACTGCCGGAAACCCAGGGCCGGACTGCTGGCGGACTTCCTCGCAGGCAACGATGTCGACCGTTCACGCTCGGCCGTGATCGGCGACCGCGATACCGACCTGGAACTGGCGGCCAACCTCGGGTTGCGCGGGTTCAAGGTGGCTGCGGACGGTTCCGCCGGGCAGAACTGGAGCGAAATCGTGCACCTGCTGCTGGACGATCCCCGCCGCGCCCGCATCGAGCGCAGAACAAGGGAAACTTCCATACAGGTGCACGTCGACCTGGACAAGGAATCGGACGCCGACGTGCGTACCGGAATCGGTTTTTTCGATCACATGCTCGAGCAATTGGGCAAACACGGCGGCTTCACGCTGCAGGTCCGTTGCGTCGGCGATCTGGAAGTTGACGAACATCACACGGTCGAGGACGTGGCGCTGGCACTGGGAGATGCCCTGAGGCAGGCCCTCGGAAACAAGCTCGGCATTCACCGGTATGGATTCGTATTGCCAATGGACGAAGCCCAGGCGCGCGTGGCGATCGACCTGGGCGGACGCCCGTACGCAGTGTTTCGCGGCACATTCCCGCGCGAATCGGTGGGCGGATTGCCCACGGAACTGGTACCCCACTTCTTCCGCTCCCTGGCGGAGAAACTCGGAGCAGCGATTCACATCGATGTGGACGGCGAGAACGCGCACCACATGGTGGAGGCCTGTTTCAAGGGCGTCGCCCGGGGACTCAGGCAAGCGTTCCGCCGTGAGGGCGAGACCCTGCCGACGACCAAGGGGGTGCTGTGAATCCGACACCCGTCATCATCGCCAGCGGCGGGGCCAACCTGGCGTCGCTGTGCTTTGCCCTGCAGCGGCTGGGGTGCGACGCGCCGGTGAGCGAGGATCCCGAACTTATCGAGTCGGCCAGTCACGTGATCCTGCCCGGAGTCGGCGCGGCTCGGGACGCCATGGATCGGCTGACCGCCGCAGGTCTTACAGAAGTCATTCCCCGCCTGCGGCAGCCGGTGCTGGGAATCTGCCTGGGCCTGCAGTTACTCTACACCGGCTCCGACGAAGACGATGCCGAATGCCTTGGCATCATCCCCGGACAGGCCCGCCGCTTTCCCGCCAGTTCCCGCCTGCCGGTTCCGCAAATGGGCTGGAACGCCGTCCGGAAGGTGGCCGATACGCCCTTGCTGCAAGGCCTGGAGGATGGCGGCTACGCTTATTTCATTCACAGCTACGCGCTTGTCAAAGGCCCCCAGACCTGTGGCGTGGCCGACTACGGCGGAGTCTTTTCCGCGATGGTCCAGCACGATAACTTCTTTGCCACGCAGTTTCATCCGGAGCGATCGGCACGGTTCGGTGCAGCGGTACTCTCCAACTTTCTGAGGATCTGACGCGTCATGGAGTTACTCCCTGCGATCGACATCCGCGGAGGCCGCTGCGTGCGCTTGCTGCAAGGTGACTTCGGCCAGGAAACACGATATCCGGTCGATCCCGTGGAACTGGCTCAGCGCTATGCGGACCTGGGGGCGAGATGGTTGCACGTGGTGGATCTGGATGGCGCGGCTCAGGGGGCGCCTGCGAACCTGCAAGTCATACAAGAAATTGCACGCGCTGCAAACCTGAAGGTCCAGTTGGGCGGTGGCATTCGCTCCCGCGACGACCTGGACCGGGCCCTGGGAGTAGTTGACCGTGCGGTGATCGGAAGTCTCGCGGTCGAGGCACGTGACCTGGTCACCGGTTGGCTGCAGGAATTGGGCCCGGACCGAATCACGCTGGCTCTGGACGTGCGTGTGGACGAGGACGACATGCCCCGAATCGCGACCCACGGCTGGACACGGGAGTCGGCCGAGACGCTCTGGAGCACCTTGACTGCCTACGCGGATTCGGACCTGCGGCACGTACTGTGCACCGATGTCGAGCGAGACGGTGCGCTGCTGGGACCCAATCTCAGGTTGTATGCGACCTGCAGGCATCGTTTTCCCGATATCCGCTTTCAGGCGTCCGGCGGCGTGCGCGACAGTCGCGACCTGAGCGATCTGGCGGGCACCGGCGTTGCCTGGGCCATATCGGGCAAGGCCCTGCTGGAGGGGCGGATCACGGACGAGGAGATTCGGTCATTCTTGCCAAGCGGATAATCCCTTGCCTGGACGTGCGGGACGGCGTGGTCGTCAAGGGCGTTCAGTTTCGCAACCATCGCGTGATGGGCGACATCATCGAGCTGGCCCGCCGTTACCGGGACGAAGGGGCGGACGAACTGGTGTTCTATGACATCACGGCCAGCCCGGATGGGCGGACCGTCGACCGCAACTGGGTCAACCGGGTCGCGGAGGTGCTCGATATTCCCTTCTGCGTCGCCGGGGGAATTCGCAACCTGGCCGACGCGGAGACCGTTCTTAACCTGGGTGCCGACAAGATATCCATCAATTCGCCGGCGTTGGAGAACCCCGATCTCATCGAGACCCTTGCCCGGCGTTTCGGCTCCCAATGCGTCGTGGTCGGAGTCGACAGCCTGGCGCGGGGAAGTGCGAATGGGAACGGCGCCAGCGAGTCGCCGACTGAACCCGACTACGCGGTCTACCAGTACACGGGCGACCCAAACCGCAGCCGGACGAGCGGCCGGCGCACACTGGACTGGATAGCCGAAGCGCAGTCGCGCGGGGCCGGCGAAATCGTGCTCAATTGCATGAACCAGGACGGTGTCCGCAAGGGCTACGATATCGAGCAACTGGCGCGGGTACGCGCCGTTTGCCGCGTTCCCCTGATCGCCTCGGGAGGCGCAGGCGCCATGCAGCACTTCCGGGAAGTCTTTCAGTGCGCGGATGTGGATGGAGCGCTGGCTGCCAGCGTCTTTCACACCGCGGCGATACCCATACCCGAGCTGAAGCGTTTCCTGATTAACGCCGCGATACCCATGCGGCCGCCAGAGGAGGAATGACCCGTGACCGGAATCGACTTCCTGAACACGCTGGAAGGAATCATCCAGGATCGGTTGGACGATCCCCCGCCGGACAGTTACACGGCCCGAATTGCCGCGGGCGGCGAACTGCTGGCCGCCAAGAAACTCGCCGAGGAAGCCGCCGAGGTCGCCCTGGCCGCCGTGGCGGAATCACCGGCGCGGCTCACCGAGGAATCGGCGGACCTGCTTTACCATTTGCTGATCTTGCTCAGAATGCGCGAACTTTCCCTGGAAACAGTGGCGGCCGAACTCGAGGCACGCCATCGGCCGGCTTCCTGAAGGAAGTCAGATGCGAACCGCCTTATTCGAACCTGGCTTCTACCGGCATCAAGGCGTCCCTGATGGTGGCGCCCCAGATCGAATTGTTTCGGCAACATCTCCCCAATCTCGCGACGGGAACGATGCAGCGTAGCGGAGACGGCGTACAAAACGCCCGTCAAATCGCAACCTCGGACGCCGGCTCCCGCAGATTGTACCGGGAGCTCATGACATAGCCGTAGGCGCCGGCATTGGCGATAAGCAGCACATCACCCTCACGGGTGCCGGGCAGCAGTCGGTCGGACCCCAATCGGTCTCCTGTTTCACAAACCGGACCGACGATGTTGACGATTTCGTTGCCCGGTTCGCCCAGCCGGGAAAGATTCACGATCTCATGGTAGGCGCCGTAGAGCGCAGGGCGCAGCAGACTGTTCATTCCCGTACCGACGCCGACGTAGCGAATGGCCCCCTTGCCCTTGGTCTGGGTCACGCAGGTCACCAGCGCGCCCGCCCCTGCAACGATGAATCGCCCGGGTTCCAGCCAGATCTGCAGTTGCGGCGCCTGTTGCCTGACGCGGCCTATGGCGGCGTCAAGCTCGGCCATGTCCAACGGCGTTTCTCCCGGCTTTTCCGGAATTCCCAGGCCGCCGCCCAGATCGGCGTAGCGGGCATGCGGGAATAGCGTCAGCAGTCCCCCAAAACACTCGCCGGTCTGCTCCCAGTTATAGGGATTGAAAATTCCGCTGCCTGTATGGGCGTGAAGGCCCACCACCCTGGTATCCGCGTCTCCGGCCAACCGCGCGAATTCCTCGACTTCGATCAGCGGCACACCGAATTTCGAGTGAGCGCCGGCGGTGCGCACATGTTCGTGGTGACCCCGCCCTACCCCCGGGTCGATGCGAACGAAGATGTCCCGCCCGCGAAACACCTCGGGCCAGTGCCGGATCGGGTGCAGATTGTCCAGGGTGACCCAGACGCCCTGCTCGAAGCCCCACACGTATTCGTCCCTGGGAGCGAAGTTGGGGGTAAAGAGGACCCGGCGGGGATCAATTCCCGGCAGCGTATCTAACACGCGCCGAATCTCGCCCGGTGAGACACACTCGAAGTTTCCTCCGTGGGCGTCCACTGTACGCAGGATGTCGGGATTCGAATTGGCCTTCACCGAGTAGAACACCGCATCCACCGACTTCAGCGACCTGAGGGACGCCATCGCCTCGGCGACGCTGTCCAGGTGATACACGTAAGCGGACCCACGCTTTGTAGCAGTTTCGATGAGGCGATCCCTTTGCCGTTCCCACCAAGGCACCCGCGGCGATTCCGTCAAGGGCTCCCGGGCCTGGAGTTGCTCCCACGTCGGGCCAAACACCCGGCCCTCCCGAAAACGGCTGACCAGCAGGGAGTGGAGGCGTTTCAGCAACCGAAAGGCGTGGTCCCCGTCCACCACGAATGTCAGGTTGAGATCGTTAGCCGCTTGCGTGAGCAAGTGCACCTTTTGCTCCTCGAACGCCTCCAGGACCGGGCTGAGTTCATGCAGGATGGTGCGGATGCGCCGGCCTACCAATGTGATGGCCGCGCAGTCTCGAATCACGCTGGCCCGGCAGAATCGGCCAAGGTCGCCGACCAGGGCATCCACCGCAGCGGGATCGGCAAAGCTTGCGACAGGGTCTATGGAAACCGTGACATTGCTTTCGGACGTGGAAATCAGGTCCACCGACAGGCGGTGCTTTCGAAAACAATCGAATGCATCCGCCAGAAACCCGACCTGGTGCCACATCTCCATGGATTCCATCGAGATCAGCGTGATGCCCTGGCGTCTCGATATCGCCTTGATCTGAGGCGTATCGTCACCCAACGCGTTCGATACGACCGTGCCTTCCCACCGGGGATGGCTGGTGATCCTGAGAAACAGGGGAATGCCGGTTCGACGCACGGGCGAGATGCTCCTGGGGTGCAACAGGCCACCACCGGCCGAGGCGATTTCCTGGGCTTCGCTGTAGGTGAGTTCCCGCAGCAGGCGCGCCGACGGCACCGCCTTCGGGTCCGCGCTGAAGAATCCGGGCACGTCGCTCCAGATCTCGAGCCGGCGCGCCTGCAGCTTCGCGGCAAGGTAGGCGCCTGACGTATCCGAACCGCCGCGCCCGAACAGCACCGTGTCGCCGCGCGAATTGCGGCCAATAAACCCTTGGGTGACGATGAATCCGTCCACCCCATCCAGCACCTGTTGCAGTTGCGGGTCAGCGTCATGGCCACACGCCGCTGACAGGAACTGTGCCCGTTCCGAGAGGTTGCGTCGCTCCTCGGTCTCGAGCAGCGTGCGGGCATCCCACCACCGCGCCGGCAACCCCCTGGACTGAAGGTAGTGCGCGCCAAGCGTCGTCGCCGCCAACTCGCCGGTGGCCATGACCCGGGCGTGCACGCCCGGGCTCACCTCCCGCAGCAGGCGTACGCCGTCGATGACCCGGGTCAGCGTGTGGAACTGATCGTCAAGGATTGAGGGGTTCACGCCGAGTTCGCCCGCCAGTTGGTCGTGGGTTTCGCGAATCCCGGCAAGAACAGTCATCGAATCGCCGTTGACTGCAGCATCGAGCAGGTTTTCCAGAGCGTCGGATACACCCGCCAGCGCCGAATGCACAACCACCGGCTTCAGGCCCGAATCGAGACGTTGCTGAAGCAGCTCCCTTATCCGGCGCCAGTTTTCCGAGGTGGATACGCTCCGCCCCCCGAACTTCATCACCACGAAGGGCGAGTCCGGAAAGGGGGATTCCACGGAGTCGAAGTCCGTCTGTCTGCTGGTGTCGTCGTTCATGGAACCGCTCCACAAAAAAAGAAAACCCGCCGGGACAATCCGCAGCGGGTTTTACTGGTGACAATCGTCTGTCTGTTGCTAGACCATCGGTACAGCCAACCCGCTGACGGCGCGTTTGCCGGTCGCCATCATCGTGGTCGTCATGCCCCTGGTGGTCGTCGCCATGGCGCGCAACATATAGCCATTGCGTGTGCAGGTCAAGGAACCGCCGGCGTACCGAACCGGGCGGCGACGTATCGCAGCGGCGCCGGCTTTCGGGACGGCGCTGACGAAATCAGGTCCGTGGGACCGGGATGTTGAAATACCTGAGCGTACCCTCCACCGTCGGACGTCTCACCAGGATGCGCTGATCGTTCAACAGGTAGGTGAACACGTAGCCTACGCCAAGCATCAGTATCCCGATGAGGAAGCAATAGGTGACCGCGCGATTCGGATACTGGTCCTTGAGATAGCCGACGTAGAGCGGCCCGATGATTCCCGCCGCGGCCCAGGCGGTCAGGATCGCGCCGTATATCGTGGACATGCGCCGGTTGCCGAAGACGTCCACGATGAACGACGGCATGGTGGCGAAACCGCCGCCGAAGCAAAGCAGCACGTAGCAAACCAGCACCGAGAAGACCCAGGGATTCTGCTCCGTCATCAGGACGCCGAAGACGACCAGTTGACTGCCCAGCAGGATGCGCCATACCCTCACGCGCCCCAGCCGGTCCGACAGCAATCCCCAGAACAGCCGGCCGACCCCGTTGCAGACCGAGCTGGCGGCGATCAGCGTAGCGCCGTAGGCCGCCAGCGTCTCCGGCTCCAGCGTCGGGGCCGCCAGGCCCCAGACGTCCTGAAGCAGCGCCGACTGGAAGCTGATGACCGAAATGCCCGCCGCGATGTTGCAGAAGAAAACCACCCACATGCAGGAGAATTCCTGCGACAGGAGGTATTCGCGCACCTTAACGTCGGCGTCGTCTGACTCGTAAGCCCTGGGCGAGGCGGCTGCCGCCGCGGCAGGCCCCTGTTCGGGGTCCGACAACAGCAGGCTGGTCGGCAGCAGGATGCAGGCGAAAACGATCCCGAGCCCCAGGAACACCGTCGGCAGATCGCCTTCGCTGTAGACCACGAGCACCGGCGCCAGCAGCTTGCTCAGCAGCAGTGCGCCGATACCGAATCCCATCACCACGGTTCCCGTGGCCAGCCCCTTCCGGTCCGGGAACCACTTGGCCACGGTCGCCACCGGGGTGACGTAACCGAGGCCGATCCCGGCGCCGCCGATGACCCCGTAACCGAGGTAAAAGAGCAGCAGGTGATCCATTGCCAGTGCCAGGCTGGCGATCACGTACCCCCCGCAGAAAAGTGCACTGCCGGCCAGCGCCAGCTTTCGCGGGCCAAGTCTGGGGAGCGCAGTCCCGGCCCACGCGGCGGCTACGCCGAGGGAGAAGATGGCCAGGCTGAACGCCAGCGCCGTCTCGATGTTAGTCCAGCCGAGCTGGCGGACGAGCATGGTCTGGAAGAAACTCCATGCATAGACCGTGCCCAGGCAGACCTGCAGCGTCACACAGGCTGCCAGTACGACGATTCGAGGTATGGGACGCCCGAACATGGCTGTCGTCAAGTCTCGGGGTCAGGCCGCGCCGTCGCTGGACGACGCAGATGCATGGCCTCTGGAGAAGTGCGCGAACAGCCGCGCAAGCTGACCGGCCTCGTCCTTGCGGCCCAGTACGCCTTCGACGGACTCGACTTCGTTCTCGTCGCCCCGCGCAAGCGCCACGGCATAGGTCAACACCTCGCCGATGGGCCTTGCCGCGAGATTGACCAGCCAGATCGCGGCCACGACTCCCAGCACAAAGACAATGGAGATGAGGTAGACCTGCCGGCCGATGGCCCGTTGCACCTGCAGGGCGATCATTCCCGTGTCCATGCCCACATGCACGGCGCCGGCTACCCCGGCCAGGATCGGCCGGCTGACTTCCACGAACTCGCCCATGCCGGGGAGTTGACGTTCCACCGTGGAAGTATCCGTCGGATCCGAGTTCAGAATCTGCTCGGGAATGCCGGGTACGAACGTGTGGGCGAGAAATTCGCCGGTTTCGTCCCGGATGTAGACGTAGCTGATGCCCTGAACCTCTACGAACTGGTCGATCAGCGACTGCAGCGACGACAGGTCCCGGTTGAGCAGGATGTCCACGCTGGAATCGGCGATGGTCTGGGCGATGCCCTGGCTGTTGGTCACGTATTCTTCGGACAGGTAGGAATTGACCGTGTCGATCAGCAGGAACGAGGTAGAGATGCCGATGAAACCGAACAGGGCGAACACGCCGAACAAAGTCCTCTGAAACAGTTTCCGGACCTTGATGATCTGCATCAGGAGAATTTCTCCGCCCAGTCGGTCAACGTGACGAACCGCCCGTCGTCGACCACCGTATAGTAGACCTGCTGCAACCCCTGGCGGCGGTCTTCGGCGAAAGTCACGGGTTCGCCGAGACCGAGTTCGAAGTCCTGCATCGACATGACCGCGCGCTCCAGATTGGCGCGCGCCGGTTCATCGCCGAGCCTGCGCAGAATCTCGACCATGATCTTGGCATCGAGAAATCCTTCGAGACTCACGAAGCTGTAGTCGAAGGGCGTATACGCCTCCGTGACCAGTTCAGCCGGCATGTCCGGATTGTAGCGTTCCATGAACTCCCGGTATTCGCGCACCGCCGGGATCGACGTGTCGTGGTAACTGGGGACGACCTGCGAGTTGACCAGGAGGTTCGTATATTGCTCGGCCTCCGCCGCCTCACGGCCCTCGGACAGCAACCCCAGCATGCTCTCGCTGCCGACGAAGGACAGGTTTGCGATCGGCACGCGCAGTCCGAGATCGACGGCATCCCTGGCGAACGCGGCGCACGCCGCGTAGGCGCCGATGCAGATCACCGCGTCCGGTTCCGCAGCCTGGAGCAACTCCACCTGACCGCGCATCGTGGCGGTGAACGGAGTACCGCGGCGATAGGTGGCTTCCCCTGCAATACGCTCGCCATGCCCTGCCAGCGCAGCCCTGACGCCCGCCCAGCCGCTGCGTCCGTAGGCGTCCGCCTGGTAAAAGACACCGATGCGCCGGCGCCCGATCTGCACGAAGTTCTCTACCAGGCCGGCGGTCTCCTGGGCATAGGAGGCGCGCAGATTGAACGCGAATTCCCCGTAGGGCGGCTCGCGCTGGGGTTGCGCGCCGGTGAAGGGGAAGAACAGAAAGACGTCCTGGTCCTGGAATTTTTTCAGGATCGGCAAGACACGGGTCACCGTGGGGGTGCCCACATAGCCGAACAGGAGGAAGACCTGGTCCTCCAGCATGAGCTGCATGGTGTTGTTGACCGACGCGTCCGGCTGATAGCCGTCATCGTAGAGCTTCAGGGCAATCCGCCGGCCCGAGATACCGCCGGCGCGGTTGACATGTTCGAAATACGCCCAGGCGCCCCGGTACAACTCGATGCCGAGCCCCCTCGAGGGACCGGAAAACGCCGCGGACATGCCCAGGATGATTTCGCTGTCCGTGACGCCTGCGACCGCCGTTTCCGCGGAGGTCTGGGGCCAGGGCCAGATCAGGCCGCCGGCCATGCTACCGCCGATCAACGATCGCCTGGTAAACATCCCCATACATGCACCACTCAGCGCATTCGCCCCCTGCCGAATGCTTGTGATCCGCATTATTTCCGATCTAACAATGTGTTTCCAGTCTTGTCCGATCAGGGGAGAATGTACGATGAGCAGCAACGCGCGGGATTGCCCCCGGTTTCGACCGGCCGTAGCCGGGCGCGTCGCACCGGACCACGAGGAGGTTGATCATGGTGCATCGCAAGCCCCTGAAAAATCTGGCAACCCATGAGGTTACCAATCAGCCGCCGCCGCTCGCTGCCCTGAACCTCTACGACACCGACGCCGCGTTGCGCGGTGCGATGGAGGCCGGCGGCGCCGAGGCGCACCATTCCCGCCTTGCCGCGTTCGGCAGCCGATGCGGCGCACTGCAGACGCGGGAGTGGGCGCGCCAGGCGAACGAGAACCCGCCTCGCCTGAAGTCGTTCGACCGCTACGGCAGGCGGCTGGACGAAGTCGAATTCCACCCCGCCTACCATCGTCTGATGGCGCTGGGACTGTCGAATGGCATTTCGGGGTGCGCCTGGAACGGCGAACCTGCCGGTCACCTTTTTCACGGCGCGATGATGATCCTGATGACGCAGGCGGATGCGGGAGTCACCTGCCCGATGTCCATGACCTATGCTGGTATCGCTGCCCTGAAAGCCGCTCCGGAACTGGCAACGTTCTGGAGGCCGCGCGTGGCCGCGCAGGACTACGACGGCCGTTCCATGCCCGCGGCAGAAAAGAAATCCGCCACCATCGGCATGGCGATGACCGAAAAGCAGGGCGGCTCAGACGTGCGCAGCAATACCACCCGCGCAGAACCGGCGGGCGACGAAGGCTACCTCCTCACCGGGCACAAATGGTTCTGTTCAGCGCCCATGAGCGATGCTTTCCTGACCCTCGCCCAGGCCCCGGACGGTCTCACCTGCTTCCTTGTGCCCCGCTGGCGGCCGGACGGCGAGCGCAATGCCATCCGCCTCATGCGCCTGAAGGAGAAGCTGGGCGACCGCTCCAATGCGTCAGCGGAGATCGAATACCACGGCGCGTGGGCGCAGCGGGTCGGTGACGAAGGCCGGGGCGTGGCGACCATTATCGAGATGGTTCAACTCACCCGTTACGACTGCGCACTCGGCTCTGCAGGCGGGATGCACGCCGCGCTCGTGCGAGCGCTCTGGCATGCCACTCACCGCAGGGCCTTCGGCAAGGCACTGATCGAGCAACCTGCCATGCGAGCCGTGCTTGCCGATCTGATCCTCGAAAGCGAAGCGGCTACAGCGATTACATTGAGGATCGGAGCTGCTCTGGATCAGGCAGCTACAAGCGACCAGGCGGCCGCGTTCGTGCGTCTGGCCACGCCCGCGGCCAAATTCTGGATATGCAAGCGCCAGCCCGGCTTCATCTACGAGGCCCTCGAATGCCACGGCGGCGGTGGTTACGTGGAAGAGGGTCCCATGCCGCGTCTGTTCCGCCAGTCCCCATTAAACGCGATCTGGGAGGGCTCAGGCAATGTCATCGCGCTGGATATCCTGCGTGCGGTGGGGCGCGCGCCGGACAGCGTTGCCGCAGTGCTCGCCGAGCTGGAAACATCGGCAGGGCTGAATGCGCATTACGATGTCCACCTGAATGGAATCAAGCGCGTCCTTGGCGCCAATGCCCTGTCGCAGGAAACGGCTCGTGCGTTCGCACAGGACCTGGGATTGGGCCTGCAAGCCACAGCACTTCACAGGTCGGCGCCGGCTCGCGTGTTCGACGGCTTTTGCCGCCATCGACTCGACCCGGGGCGGAGAGGTTTCCTCTACGGCGACTTCGGCGATGCGGCCGACCAATCGTGGTTACTGGAACGGGCGTGCCGGCCACTGAAGTTTTAACCCGTCGGCCGGCTCGACCGAGCCCCGACTCAGGCCCTAATTCGGGTCTGTAACGGCGCCCAGCGACGCCGAGCTGACCAGTTTCGCGTACTTGGCCAGCAAGCCGCGCGTGGCGCTGGCCCGACGCGGCGTCCAGTTGCGCAAACGCTTCCGGAGTTCTGTGTCAGGAATCTCCAGATCGATCGTTTTCGTCTCCGCGTTGATCGAAATACGATCACCGTCACGGACCACCGCCAGGGGCCCGCCCACCGCGGCTTCGGGCGCTACGTGCCCGACCACGAAACCGTGGCTGCCGCCCGAGAAGCGTCCGTCGGTAATCAGGGCGACCTTGTCGCCCAGTCCCTTGCCGATGATGGCGCCGGTAGGGCTGAGCATTTCCCGCATGCCCGGACCGCCCTTCGGCCCTTCGTATCGAATCACTACGACGTCTCCGGCCTGAACCACTCCGTCCAGGATTGCCCGCAGCGCCTCCTCCTCGGAGTCGAACACCCGCGCCGGACCGCGGAACTCGGTGCCCTCCTTGCCGGAAATCTTGGCGACCGATCCCTCGGCGGCCAGGTTTCCGTACAGGACCGCCAGGTGACTGTCTGCCTTGATGGGATCGGTCAGCGGCCGGATGATGGTCTGCCCTTCCGGGTACGGCTCGACATCGGCCAGGTTTTCCGCCAGCGTGCGGCCGGTTACCGTCAGGCAGTCGCCGTGCAGCAAGCCGGCGTCCAGCAGCGTTCTCATCAGCGGCTGGATGCCGCCGATTCGAATCAGCTCGGACATCATGTACCGCCCGCTGGGGCGCAGGTCCGCCAATACCGGCACGCGGGCGCCCAGGCGGGTGAAATCCGCAAGCGTCAGGTCCACCTGCGCGTCGTGGGCGACAGCCAGCAGATGCAGCACGGCGTTTGTGGACCCGCCCAGGGCGATCACCGTGGCGATGGCGTTCTCGAACGCCTCCTTGCTGAGGATGTCCGCCGGCGTGATGCCGCGCTCCAGGAGCCGCATCACGGCCTGTCCGGCTCTCCGGCAGTCGATTCGCTTGGCTTCGGAGATGGCTTCCTGGGCGGAGCTGTTCGCGAGGCTCATGCCCAGCGCTTCGATAGCCGATGCCATGGTATTGGCGGTATACATCCCCGCGCACGATCCGGGTCCCGGTATGGCCGTGGATTCGACCTCGTGCAACTCGGCCTCGCTGATCCGCCCGGCAGCCAAACTGCCCACGGCCTCGAATACGGAAACCACGTCGCGGTGTTTCGGGCCCGGCTGGATCGTGCCGCCATATACGAACACCGAAGGCCGGTTCAGTCTGGCCAGAGCCATGACGCACCCCGGCATGTTCTTGTCGCACCCGCCGATCGCGACCAGGCCGTCGAACCCTTCGGCGGCGGCCACGGCCTCGATGGAATCGGCAATAACCTCCCGGGAAACCAGCGAGTAACGCATTCCCTGGGTACCCATGGAAATGCCATCGGAAACGGTGATCGTGTTGAAGACGACGCTCTTGCCGCCGGCCCCGTCAGCGCCCGCACCGGCCAGTTCCGCCAACCCGTCGATATGCATGTTGCAGGGCGTCACCATGCTCCAGGTGGACGCGATGCCCACCTGCGGTTTGGCAAAATCCTCGTCCCGGAAGCCGACCGCGCGCAGCATGGCCCGGCTCGGAGCCTGCTCCAGCCCGTCAACGACCACGCGGGAATACCGCCTGGGATCCACTTCGCCGCGATCGCGCGGCGTCTTTGCAGCCATACCCGCTTCCCTGCCAGTGTCGTTGGGGGTCAGGACCTTTCAACACCGTCCGGGAAGACGTCGAAAGGCTGAAGTGGTCGGGGCGACTGGATTTGAACCAGCGACCTCTTGCGCCCCATGCAAGTGCGCTACCAGGCTGCGCCACACCCCGACCGTTGCCAGCTCAACTCACCGAGAAGCCGTCACTGTACGCGTGCAGCGTTCACGGGCAAGCATTGCGAGCAGAACGCAAGTTTAGCGAAATCGGTATGGTCCGGGATAGTCCGGAGCGATAGAAAGGCGCTATCTGCGCAGCAACCGCAGCACGTCCTCAAGTTCGCTGCGCACCTGGCGGATGATCTGCTGACTCTGGCTGAGATCGGTACGCGCTTCGTCGCCGGCCAGCTTTTGCCGCGCACCGCCGATGGTAAAACCCTCGGAGTACAGGAGACTGCGGATCTGCCGGATGATGAGAACATCCTGGCGCTGATAGTAGCGGCGGTTGCCGCGGCGCTTTACCGGCTTGAGCTGCGGGAATTCCTGTTCCCAGTAGCGCAGAACGTGAGGCTTGACCGCACACAATTCGCTCACCTCGCCGATGGTGAAGTAGCGCTTGCCCGGTATCGGGGGAAGTTCCGCGTTATCCCCTGGTTCCAGCATAGACCTCGACTCGTGTCTTGAGCTTTTGCCCGGGGTGGAAGGTCACCACGCGCCGCGCCGAGATGGGAATTTCTTCGCCGGTCTTGGGGTTTCGCCCTGGCCTCTGATTCTTGTCGCGCAAATCGAAATTGCCGAATCCGGACAGTTTGACCTGCTCGCCGCTCGCCAGGGAAACCCTCAGGTCCTCGAAGAACGTGTCCACCAACTCGCGCGCTTCCCGCTTGTTCAGACCGAGTTCGTTGAATAACGACTCGGCCATTTTCGCCTTGGTCAATGACGCCATGAATGACCGCCTATTCCCTGATGGCCGCCTTGAGTTCCCGCTCCAGTTGCCGCGTTGTGGACGCCACGATCCGGTCCGCCTCCGCGTCGGTAAGAGTGCGTGATCTGTCCTGTAAAATCAAGCCCAAAGCCACACTTTTTCGTCCTGAATCTATCCCCGTGCCACGGTAGATATCGAAAATTGTCACATCGTGCAATACGTCTCCGGCAGCACTTCGGACGCACCGCAGCAGCCGGTCTGCCGACACGTCTTCATCGACCACGGCAGCGATATCCCGCCGCAAGGAGGGAAACTTCGAATACTCCCTGTATCGGGGGATTCTGGCCCGGGCCGACCGGTCCAGTTGCATGGCGAACAGGATCGCCGGCCGCTTCCAGCCCATTCGCCCCTGCAAGCGGGGATGCACGGCGCCCAGCCAGCCGACGGCGTCATCCGCCAGTGTCAGGCGGGCGCTCTGGCCACCGGCCAGAGCCGGGTGATCGGCTGGCTGAAACTCGATGTCGCCGGCTCGGCCCGCCAACGCCAGGACCGCCTCCACATCGGCCTTGACGTCGAAGAAGTCCACATCCCGTGCACCGCCCTCCCAATGCTCCGGCCGGTAGGCGCCGATCGCGAGACCGGCCAGTACCCGGCATTCGCGCACTCCATTGGTTCCGCGGCCGAACTGCGTGCCGATCTCGAACAGCCGCACCCGCGGCTGCTGGCGGCTCCGGTTGTGCTGCGCAGCCAGCAGGAGTCCCGGCCAGAGCGAGTGCCGCATGACCCCCATTTCCTGCGACAGGGGGTTCGTCAGGCTCACGTGATCCGCGCCGGGGTTCACCGCGTCGGCCAGTTCCCGGTCGACGAAGCCATAGGTCACAACCTCGGAGTATCCGCGCGAACAGAGCGTGTCGGCGATGCGGTCCTCGGACAATCTCTTTTCCGTTGCCCTCCCCACATGCTGCGGACTTTGCTCGGCCACCTCGGGGATGTTGTCGTAGCCGGTCATGCGGCCGATTTCCTCCACCAGATCTTCCTCGATCTCCAGGTCGAAGCGAAAGTCCGGGGGCACGACGGACCAGCCGTCTTGCCCGCGGGTCGCAGCGATGTGGAGCAGACCGAGCTGCGCTTCCACCTCACCGGGCTCCAGGTTCGTTCCAAGGATCGCGTTCAGCCGCTGTAACCGTAACGAAACGGGTTTTCTTTCCGGCAATTCCGTCGTGGCCACCTTCTCGACGAGCGGCCCCGGCTGACCACCCGCTATATCCAGCAGCAACTCCGTTGCCCGCTCGATCGCGCGTCCCTGATGCACGGGGTCCACACCCCGTTCGAAGCGCAGCGACGCATCCGTATGCAGGCCGAACCGCCGCGGCCGGCCCGCAATGGAGTCCGGCGAGAAGAAGGCCGATTCGAGAAAGACGTCTCGCGTGGATTCGGACACGGCCGTGCCCTGCCCGCCCATGATGCCCGCCAGCCCGATCGCGCCCGACTCGTCGGCGATCACCAGCACATCGGATTGCAGATCGACGCGGTTTCCGTCCAACAGCATCAACGGCTCGCCGTCTTCGGCAAAGCGCACGGAGATGCCTTCGCTGAGCGCGTGCAGATCGTAGCCATGTAGCGGCTGGCCGAGTTCCAGCATCACATAGTTGGTAACGTCCACTACAGGGTGCAGCGCGCGCAGTCCCGCCCGCTCCAGGCGCAATCTAAGCCATTTCGGAGAGCGGCAGTCCGGTTTGATGTTGCGAATGACGCGGCCGGCGAAACGTGGGCACGCCGCAGGCGCGGCCAGCGTCACCGGAAAGGTATCCTCCACGGACGCCGGCACCTGCGGCACCTCCAGCGCTTCCATGCGCGTGCCGTTGAGCGCGGACACCTCCCGGGCGACCCCGAGGACGCTGAAGCAATCCCCCCTGTTGGGAGTGATGTCGAAATCGAGAACGATGCCGTCGACGGCCGGAGCGCCCTCCGTTTCTGCCAGCCGCACGGACTCGACCTCCAGCCCCCCGAGGGTCAACTGCTCGGCAAGCTGCTCCGGGTCCAGGTCCCGCTGAAGCATTTCGCCGAGCCATTCGATGTCGATACGCATGTTTCAGTCCTCAGCGGAACTGCTCGATGAAACGAAGATCGTTTTCGAAGAAGCGTCTGAGATCCTCCACACCGTAACGAAGCATGGCAAGACGCTCGACGCCCATGCCGAATGCGTAGCCGGTGAATCTCTCCGGGTCGACGTCCACGTGCCGCAGAACGTTCGGATGCACCATGCCGCAACCGAGGATCTCCAGCCATTTCCCTGATTCCGACCGCACATCCACCTCTGCAGACGGTTCGGTGAAGGGAAAATAGGATGGTCGGAACCGTAGTTCCACGTCGCGCTCGAAGAAGTTCGATACGAATTCGTACAGGACGGACTTCAGGTTCGCGAAACTGATTCCCGTGTCAACCGCCAGCCCTTCCACCTGGGTGAACATGGGCGTATGCGTCAGATCGTAATCCCGGCGGTAGACCCGTCCCGGCACGATGATCCGAATGGGCGCACCCTCCGAGCGCATCGCGCGAATTTGCACGGGCGACGTGTGGGTCCGCAGGACGTGACCGGTATCCACGTAGAAGGTGTCATGCATGGCCCGCGCCGGGTGATTCTCGGGAATGTTCAGCGCGGTGAAGTTGTGAAAGTCATCCTCCACCTCGGGGCCGCTGCGCACCCCGAATCCGGCAGCGCCAAAAATATCGACGATCCGCCGCAGCGTACGGGACACCGGGTGCAGCGCTCCCACGGGTTGACCGCGGCCGGGCAAGGTGACATCGACCCGGTTGGCGAGTTCCGCTTGCATTTTCGCCGCTTCCAGCCGTTCCCGCCGTGCTGCGATAGCACCGATGACGGCCTGCTTGACTCGATTGACTTCCCGGCCGGCGGAGGCGCGTTCCTCGACGGGCAGCCTGCCGAGACACTTGAGCTCGGCGGTGATCAGACCCTTGCGGCCAAGATACCTGACGCGCACTGCATCCAGCGCTCGCAGGTCGTCCGCCGCCTGTACGGCAGCCTGCGCCTGTTCAAGCAGTCCGGCCGGGCTGGCCACGGGAAATGCCGGGAGACGGTCCGCTTCGGTCAGGACGCCAGCGCGTCGCTGGCGGCTTTCGCGATGGCGCCAAATGCTTCCGGATCGTGGACCGCGATATCGGCCAGGACCTTGCGGTCCACCTGGATATCGGCGCGCTTGAGGCCGTTGACCAGCCGGCTGTAGGAAAGGCCGTGCTGTCTTGCAGCCGCGTTGATCCGGGTGATCCACAGCGCCCTGAACTGGCGCTTGCGCTGCCGGCGGTCGCGGTACGCGTACTGGCCTGCCTTGATGACCGCCTGCTTGGCAACCTTGTAGGTGCGGCTGCGCGCACCGTAGTAGCCCTTCGCCTGGCGCAGGATTTTCTTGTGTCGCGCCTTGGCGACGACACCGCGTTTGACTCTAGCCATGACTCACCTCAGCTATAGGGCAACAACTTCCTGACCGCCTTTGTATCCGCGTCGGCGACCTGCAGCGTCTTGCCGAGTTGACGCTTACGCTTCGAACTCTTCTTGGTCAGAATGTGATTCATGTAGGACTGGCTACGCTTGTAGCCTCCCTTTCCGGTGCGTCTGAACCGCTTGGCGGCCCCGCGATTGGTCTTAAGCTTAGGCATGGCCCTCTCCTGTCGGAGCCCTACGATCGGCGCTAGTGCTTCTTCGGCGCGATAATCATCACCATTTGCCGGTGTTCAAGATGCGGAAACTGCTCAACCGTTCCGTATTCCGCCAAGTCCCTCTGTACCCGTTCAAGAAGCTGGACGCCCAGTTCCTGGTGCGCCATTTCCCGCCCCCTGAAGCGCAGGGTCACCTTGGTCTTGTCGCCGGAGGTGAGAAATCGAATCAGATTCCGCAACTTGACCTGGTAGTCGCTCTCTTCCGTACCCGGCCGGAACTTGATCTCCTTGACGTGAATCTGCTTCTGCTTGCGCCGCCCCATCTGCGCCTTCTTGCGCTGCTCGAAGACGAACTTGCCGTAATCCATGATTCGGCATACCGGTGGATCCGAGTTCGGCGCGACCTCCACCAGGTCGAGATTCTCGTTCTGCGCCAGTTCCAGCGCGTCGTCAAAGGGCATGATCCCGACCTGCTCGCCGTCCGTTCCGATCACCCGGACCTGCACGGCGGAGATTTCGTCATTGCGTCGAATACGCTTCGTTTGAGCGATAGTTTGTGCTCCCTGTTACCTGAACCCGTAATGCATAGCGGCCGTGGCGCCGGTCGAGCGCATTCACTGCCACTCTCCTGGGCCGACGGCCGTCTGATATCCAGCGCCCGCAGCCGGTTCATTTTACCACCACGGGCGGGCCGTGATTGTAAGTCCCGGATCGGGCCAGTACAAGAGATGCGAAATCGGGGGCGCGAGCCCCCGAATCCGTCAACTGGTAGGCGCGAGTGGGATCGAACCACCGACCCCCACCATGTCAAGGTGGTGCTCTACCGCTGAGCTACGCGCCTGCGGTGCGAACCATAACCATTTCCGGTCGAGGTACTCAAGTATTCCGTGTCGGTATTTCGGCGGTTGTGGCTGCCGGGCCGGATTGGTCAGGGGTTGGGACTGTCCGGTCGGATACCTGTACCGCGACCGCCCGTTCGGGCCAGGCCCACCCGCCTCGCCTCGCCGATCTCATCGCGGAGTCTCGCAGCTTCTTCGAACTCGAGGTCCCGGGCATGCCGGTACATGCGCTTTTCCAGCGCGTCGATTCGCCGCACGACTTCCTCCGGACTCATTCTCGTGTAGCGCGCCGTGTCCGGCCGGCGGCCGCGCCGGCGCCTGCGGCCTGCCGGCCGCGCGCCTTCCATGATGTCGGGGACCGGCTTGAGGATGGATTTGGGCTGGATGCCGTGGGCCTCGTTGTAGGCAAGCTGCTTGTTCCGGCGGCGCTCCATTTCGGCCATCGCCCGCTCCATGGACCCGGTCACCCGATCCGCGTACAGGATCGCCGTACCACGAATGTTCCGGGCAGCCCTGCCGACGGTCTGAATCAGCGAGCCTTCCGAGCGCAGGAAGCCTTCCTTGTCGGCGTCGAAGATAGCCACCAGGGAAACCTCGGGCATATCAAGGCCTTCGCGCAACAGGTTGATTCCCACCAGGACATCGAATTCGCCCAGGCGCAGATCGCGGATGATCTCCGTGCGTTCCACCGTATCGATGTCCGAGTGCAGGTATCGAACGCGTGTGCCGTGTTCCTGGAGGTAGTCTGTCAGGTCCTCCGCCATGCGCTTGGTGAGGGTGGTTATGAGTACCCGTTCCTTGACTCTGGCGCGTTCCGAGATCTCCGAGAGCACGTCATCGACCTGGATACCGGCCGGTCGCACATCCACCTCCGGGTCGACGAGCCCTGTGGGCCGAACCACCTGCTCGACCGCCTGGTCTGCGCGGTCCCGCTCGTAGGGTCCGGGCGTTGCCGAAACGAAGATGGTCTGCGGCGCCAGGCTCTCGTACTCGTCGAAGCGAAGCGGCCGATTGTCCAGCGCGGCAGGCAGACGGAATCCGTACTGCACCAGAGTTTCCTTGCGGGATCGGTCGCCGCGGTACATCCCGCCGAGTTGCGGGATCGTGGCGTGGCTTTCGTCCACGAAGAGCATGGCGTCCGGAGGGAGGTAGTCGAACAGCGTGGGCGGCGGTTCTCCGGGCTCGCGGCCCGACAGGTACCGCGAGTAGTTCTCGATGCCGGCGCAATACCCTACCTCCACGATCATTTCCAGGTCGAAGCGGGTTCGCTGCTCCAGTCGCTGGGCCTCCACCAGTTGGTCAGCCGCGCGCAGTTCCGCGAGGCGCTGCCTGAGGTCGTCCCGAATCACGTCCACGGCTGCCAGCAAGGTCTCCCGGGGCGTGACGTAGTGGGTCTTCGGATAGATCGTTGCGCGGGGTACGGCCCGATCAATCGCACCGGTCAGAGGATCGAAAAACATGATCCCCTCGATCTCGTCGTCGAACAGTTGCACGCGCACGGCTTCGCGCTCCGATTCGGCGGGAAAAATGTCGATCACGTCGCCGCGTACGCGATACGTACCCTGGCTCAGGTCCATCGGATTGCGCGTGTATTGCAGTTCCGCAAGCCGGCGCAGGATCTTGCGCTGGTCGATGCGCTCCCCCCGTACCAGGTGCAGCACCATGCCGTGATACGCCTCGGGATCGCCCAGACCGTAGATGGCCGACACCGTCGCCACGATCACCGTGTCGCGCCGCTCCAGCAGCCCCTTGGTGGCGGAAAGCCGCATCTGTTCGATGTGCCTGTTGATGGACGCGTCCTTCTCGATATAGGTATCGCTGGTCGGCAGATACGCCTCCGGCTGGTAGTAGTCGTAGTAGGAGACGAAGTACTCCACCGCGTTGTGGGGAAAGAATTCGCGCATCTCGCCGTATAGCTGTGCGGCAAGCGTCTTGTTGTGGGCAAGGATCAACGTCGGCCGCTGCAGTGCGGCGATCACGTTGGCCATGGTGAAGGTCTTGCCGGAACCTGTGACGCCAAGGAGGGTCTGTCTGTGCAACCCCGACTGGATGCCGTCCACGAGCGATTCGATGGCCTCGGGCTGATCCCCCGCTGGCTCAAAGTCTGCGACAAGCTCAAATGGTTTGGCCCGCACGTTTCTCTCACGAACCCGATGAAATGGCGAAAGATTACGGGTGATGGGTTTCAATGAAAAGCCGTCGGGCCAATACTCGAAATAAAAGATTGATAAGTTAGTTTATATTTACGATGTATCTATCTATTTATAAAAACAATTAGCTTCTCATCCTTGACTTCAAGGAGTGCTTCTTTCAGAATGCGCCCCCGTTGAGCAGTGTTCCCCGGTAGCTCAGTTGGTAGAGCGGTCGGCTGTTAACCGATTGGTCGCTGGTTCGAGTCCGGCCCGGGGAGCCACCTTTTCGACTGCTTGCCGATTCAGCATGTCGCCAGACCTCGACTCGTATTTTCGCGACACCCGTTCCTGGCCCCGGGAAAAGCGGAGGCTGCGGAAGATTCTTTCTGACTACCCTTTGTCCGAAGAACTCAAGTGGCGCGAGCCCTGCTATACCTTTAAAGGTGCAAACGTGGGCATAATCTTCGGGATGAAGGACAGTTGCGGGCTTGGCTTATTCAAGGGCGCGCTGCTGGACGATCCACACGGCGTGCTCATTCCGCCAGGAAAGAATACGCAAGCAGCCCGCCGGATCCATTTCACCAGCCTGCAGGAAATCAACGAGAAGGAAGCGATTCTCAGGGAGATCATTCAGAACGCCATCGAGGTGGAAAAGGCCGGCTTGAAGGTGGATTTCAAGGCAAGGAACGAATTGGTCTTCCCGGAAGAGCTTCTGGCCAGGTTCGACGCCGACCCCGAATTCAAGGCAGCCTTCAAAGCGCTGACCCCTGGACGGCAACGGGGATACAACCTCTTCTTCACCGGCGCGAAACAGTCCAGGACCCGATCCGCAAGGATAGAAAAGCACATGGCCCGCATTTTCGAAGGCAAGGGCATGCACGACCGGTAACTACCCAGCCCGGCCTCCCGGTAGTTTCGGCAGATCGTCCGTCAGTTGATAGTAGGCGCCCATGTCGCTTACATGGATGTGTTCGACCGCCTCCAGCCCGTCGGACTCGTCCAGCGTTCCAGCCATGATGCTGATGTATTCCCTGCCCCTGGGAAGCCAGAACAGGCTCGAACCGCAACGCCTGCAGAATCCGCGGGATGCAATCTCCGAAGAGGCGAACCACTCAAGACTTTCGCCGGTTTCAATAGTCAGCGCATCTTTCGCTACCGCAGTGGCAGCGACGAAATGACCGCTGGTCCGGCGACATTGACCGCAATGGCAATACACGACGGGCCGTAACGGTCCCGTAACACGGTAACGCACACGGCCGCACAGGCATCCGCCAGTCATCTCGAACCGGCCGGTTGAGTTGGTTTTTGAACCGGAAACTTCACAGGAAAATCATACATCCACCGAGATGGATGCAGTGAGCACCGCGCGGCAGCGATTCCGAATTGATTTTGAACGAGTGCGGCGCCGTCACGAACCGAACCGAATCCTTAACGATTCGCAGCTCGTTTGTCGCCGATAGGCGGGCCAGGCTTCGTATCGGGGCTCGCTGTCAACTACTTCCATGCTGCCTACCTTGCGGCTGACCCGGTCGATCAACGTGCGCAAGATCTGGCGGGCGTACGAAGCGCCAGGGCAATGGTGCGGACCGGCGAGGCGCTGTCGCGGCGCAGCAAGCGCTACTTCGTCAACAACCTGTACCGTTACAGCCTGCGGCTGTGGCAATTCATCTACAGCGATCTCATGGCCGAGGTCTGCCGTGCCACGCTCGGCGGCGAGGCCTACCTGTTCAACGAGCAGTGGGTCGTCAAGGGCGCCGAACAGGGCATGAACTTCTCGTGGCACCAGGATTCCGGCTACGTGAAGTTCATGGACGCGGACACCGTTCACGAACCCTACCTGACCTGCTGGTGCACGCTGGACCCGGTCAACGAGCGTAACAGGACGGTCTACCTGCTACCCCACTCCCGCGGCAGGACGAAAGGCAGGATCATCACTCACACCAGGGACCCCGCGACAAACGACCTCATCGGCTACACCGGCGACGACCCCGGTATCGCCATCGAGGCTCCGGCGGGAAGCATCATCGCGTTCTCCAGTTACAACCTCCACAGCAGCGGAACAAATACCACCGACTCGATGCGGCGCGTCTACCTGCCGCAGTATGCGCCCGGCAGCACTTTATTCCATTCCCGTCGCAGTACGTGCCCATTCGGTTAAACTCACCCGCTGGCCAGAACCCGGAAGCATGTTCATGAGGTCTCGAATTTCCCGGTTTGCCGGTGCGGTGTTCGTTTTTTCGGTGCTGGCAGGATGCCGGAGTGAATCGCCGCCTGACGTGGAGGGTGTTCCCGCCGCTCCGGTCGACGATGGCCGGCCGAACATCCTGTTCATCCTCGCCGACGACCTGGGATTCACCGACCTGGGCGCGTTTGGCGGGGAAATCTCCACGCCGAATCTGGATACGCTGGCATTCGAGGGCGTGCGGCTGACGAACTTTCATTCGGCGCCCTACTGCGCCGCGACGCGGGCCAGCCTGATGTCGGGGACGACGTCCCGTGAAGCCGGCGTCATCATCCACAATGAACCGCTTCGGCCCGACGTGGCAACAATGCCGGAACGCCTCGGCGCGGCAGGCTATCACACGTATATTTCCGGCAAGTGGAATCTGGGGATCACGCTTGCAGAGAGCGCCCATGCCCGGGGCTTCGAACGGTCGTTCGCGCTGGGACCGCCCGTCGACAACCACCTGGCACACAGCAATTTCCCTCCGGTCTCGGAATTCGCTCCCGACGGCGCCTACCTGGAGAACGGCGTGAGCTTCACGCTGCCCGACGAGTGGTTCTCGACGGATCTCTTTACCGACAAGCTGATCGAACAGATTTCGGCCGACCTTGACGGCGGCGCGCCCTGGTTCGGCTACCTTGCGCTCACGGCGCCGCACTGGCCGCTGCAGGCGCAGGAGGACTGGATCGACCGGTACGCGGGGCGCTATGACGACGGGTACGACGTGTTCCGCGAAGCGCGGGTTGCCCGCGCGACGGAACTCGGCGTGTTTCCGGAGGGATTGACGCTGGAGGGATTCCAGGGTCGCGCGCCCGCGTGGAACGACCTCGGCGAAGAACAACAGGCGAAGCTCGCGCGGGCCATGGAGATCTATGCGGCCATGGTGGAGAACATCGACTGGAACATCGGCCGGCTGGTGGCGTTCCTGGAGGAAGTCGGCGAACTGGACGACACGGTCATCATCTTCTCGTCGGACAATGGCGCGGCCGGCAGCGACGATACGTTCGTTCCGCCCGAGATGCCCCGCACGGACAACGACAACTCCCTGGCCAACATGGGCCGCCAATGGTCCTTTACGGCCTACGACCGCGGCTGGGCCGAAGCGGCCACGGCGCCCTTCAGGGAAGTGAAGACATCGATGTACGCGGGGGGCACGCAGGTATCAACGTTTGTGCGGCACCCCGATGTGGCCAACCAGGGTGGAATCGAGCGCACCTATCTGACGGTCATGGACCTGCTGCCGACGTTCCTGCATATCGCGGAGGCGCCTCCACCGGCCGAAGAATTCCAGGGACGCCAGGTCATGCCCGTGCGCGGGCGGTCGTTCTGGGACCTGCTGCGAGGCGGCGAACCGCCCGAAACGAGGCCGACGCCCTGGATCACCACCAACGATCGGCAGGCTGCGCTTGTGCTCTGGCCGTGGAAGATCGTTACCCGGGCGACGAGCGGCACTGCTCAGGACAATCCGCCGCTGGAGTGGGACCTGTTCAACCTCGAGGACGACCCGGGCGAACGTCGGGACGTTTCCGACCTGCACCCGGACATCAAGTCGGAACTGATGGCGCGCTGGGCCGACTACGCGAGCGGAATCGGCCTGGATCCCTGACGCAGGGGCCTCGAATCCGGACGTAGCGCCCTGGAACCCTGGTGCGGCGGCTTCGAACCTGGACGCAGCGACCTTCAGACCCGACGCATAAGTGATGTAATTCCCGCCAGCGTCCGCACTCTCGCGGAAGGGACGAAAGTCGCGCGTTTTCAGCGATTTATGGTTCGAACGATCCTGACCGTCCGCACGGCGCGTCCGCGTCGCGAAACCCCGCCCAAAGCGCTACAACATACATGTGTACCACTGCATGCCGCTATGTCTCGCGTTCATTGCAAGCAATTTCAGTAAGGCTTCAGGACCACGAGCGTGAGTACGAGCAGGAGAGCGAGAAATTCAAAGATTGCGACGACAGTGGGCCAGCCCCCGAGCTCGAACGATGGATCCGTCGCCAATTGCCGGAACTGGCCAGAGATAAAACCGTGCAGAGCGGACAGCGCAAGGACGATAGCGATTTTGGCGACCATCCAGCTCGAAGACATCCAGCCACCCATCATCATCAACGTCATGCCGAAGATCCATGAACCAATCATGGCAACGCTTCCCACGCCGAGATACCACGTTCGCACGCGGCAAGCAGCGCCGAGGCGCGCTTCACCCTTCAGAGGTCGGAGCGACACCATCACGGCGGGGACAAAAATCATCACACCCATCCAAACGACGACTGAGGCGAGGTGTGTGCACTTGATGAAGAGATAGGTCAATCTGAAAACTCTGCAGCTTTCCTTCGGAGCATCCGGTCATTTAAAAATGTGGCAGACATCTCGAAGATGTGCGAGTCATCGCGCAATCCTTCCATCAACCAGGTCTATGCGCCGTGTCATTCTGTCCAGAAAGCGTGCATCGTGAGTAACCATGCAAATGGTTTTTCCCTCATCGTGTAGCTCATCCAGAAGGTCCATAATGGCCTCACCATTCCTGGTGTCGAGATTCCCGGTCGGCTCATCAGCAAGCAACAACGAGGGCTCAGCTGCGATTCCTCGGGCAACTGCAACGCGCTGCTGCTGGCCGCCGGACAGCTGCGATGGATAGTGGTTTGCACGGGCCGTGAGCTGAACCTTCTCCAGTTTGTCCATCGCAATTTCGCGGCGCTCCTGCTTCGAGATCCCCTTATAGAGCAGGGGCAGTTCGACATTTTCGACAACCTGCAGGTCGCCGATCAGATTAAAGGCCTGGAATATGAAGCCGATTTCACGGTTGCGCAGCTCCGCCCTTTGATATGCATCGAATTCATCGACTCGGTGACCCTTGAGCAGATACTGGCCGTTCGTTGCCGTATCGAGCAGACCGATAATCGACAGCAATGTCGACTTCCCGCAGCCGGATGGCCCGGTAATGCAAATGTACTCCCCCTCGTGGATCTCAAGGTCAACGTCCTGAACCGCTCGCGTTTCCGTGTCGTAGGTTTCGTACACCCGGGAAACACCAGTAAGCCGAACGATTTCCGCAGCATCTGAATTCATGGATCTTCTGCCTTGTCCCCTATTCGTTTCTCAATGCCGCCGCCGGATTGAGTCCACTGGCTTTTCTCGCCGGTACGGTCGTTGCAACCCATGCGACTACGGCCAGCAGGAATGCCGTAAACAGATATACGTCGATCTCCACCACGCTCGTCTCAAAGAGAAACCCACTTAGCCCGGGCGCAACAAATGCCATTGCAAGGGCGCCAATGGCGAGACCCGCCACAAGAACCCGAACAGTCTGTCGCACGAAGATTCCGCGAATGGTCGTGGGATTCGCACCGACGGCGATGTGAACACCGATTTCGCGTATTCGCTGACTTACGTTGTACGAAACAACCCCGACAACACCTGATACCGTAACGAGCAGCGAGAGGACGCCGAACAAACCCATCAGTATCGCTACAAGACGTGGCGCCTCGAGCCATTGTGATCTGATCTGATTCATCGTTGCGGTCTCATCCACGGCTTGCTGAGAATCGATCGAATAAATTGTCTCGGAAACGATAGAGCCGAGTTCCGAGAGATCTCCCGCGCTACGCAGGACAAATTCCATTGATGTGCCGGGGCGTTGCGGAAAATGCTCGTAAATTGCAGGCCCCTGAGGTACATCGGGGCTGCCAAACCTCACATCGCCGACCACGCCGATGATCTCAACCCAGGACTCGCCCGAGTCGGTGGAAATCCTGTTTCCTATGGCATTTCCACCCGGAAAATAGGTGTGCTCGAAACGCTGATTGATGACGGCAACGAGTATGGCGTTCTCGTCATCGCTTTCGTCAAACGTCTCACCTTGCATGAGTGGAATACTTAGCGTTCGAAAATACTCACTTGAAACCGTCGAGTTCGTAGCGCTTGGCCGCACATCATCGTCAGCACTGATCCTGCCCTCGATCTCAAATGCAACGACACCAAGTACTCCGCCTTGCCCAGGAGCAATAGCAGATAGGCCGACGCTCTCTACGCCAGCTATCTGACTCGTTTCGCGCAGCAGGCGTTGGCCGAATTCACGAATCTCCTGTGGACTCGAGTAGTTCGTAAAGTTGAGATCGAGACTTACATTAAGAACGTTTTCCGGGTCGTAACCGGGATCCGTCGACGTTAGTCTGTACATACTGAGGACGATCAGCGCCGTAACAGTCAGGATCACGAAGGACAGGGCGAGCTGCACTGCAAGTAAGGCGCTGCGTTGCAGTTTTCCGGATGCTGTAGTCGTGACCTTGTCCCCGCCTTCCTTCAGAGCTCTGCTGATATTGCGCCGCTGAAAAGCGGCCGCCGAACCGCTTACGATGCCCGTGACTACGGCCAGCACGACTGAAAAGAGGAGCGTTCCCGAGTCCATCCGGATCTCGCTTGCCAAAGAAGTGTATCCGGCCGCAAACTCCGACAAGACACCCAGACTGAAATAAGCGACGACCAGTCCCAGAATGCCGCCGACCATCGCATACAGCACGCTCTCGGTCAGTAACTGTCGTGAAATAGCTGAAGGCTTGGCGCCAACCGCCTCTCGCACGGCCAGTTCCTGGTGACGAGAAGCAAGTCGTGCGAGATTCAGGTTTGCGATGTTCGCACATGCGATCAGCAACACGAGAGCGGAGACCGCGATCAGAAGAAACACCACACGGCTCGAATCTCCCGTCATCACTTCCTTCAAAGCGGCCAGGTCTGCCGAGTACCCCCGCGCTGCCGAGTAGGAATCCGGATAGCTGGTCAGCAACCGCTGAGCGATTCCGTTTACCTCGCTCGCTCCATTCTCGATGCTGACGTCGTCGCGCAGTTTCGCGAAAATTGATGCAATCATCGGCAGATTGCGATTGTCGATGACGGGTGGACTGGATCGGTACGGACAGCTGGCGGACGTGATCCAGATATCATTGTCATCCGGAAATGCGGGGATAGGCGGCAGAATTCCAATGACCCTGTGAATTGCGTTGTTCATTTCCAGACTCGAGCCGACGACATCCGGATCTGAGTCGAACTGACTTACCCAGAAGCGATGAGATAGCAGAATGAGCGGCTCCGCCCCGATATCATCTTCTCCTGCCACAAAAAGGCGGCCATGCAGCGGTTGAATTCCGAGCACATCGAAGTAGTTCCAGCTCGTGACCCCCGTCTGCACGCGAATCGGCAGGCCGTGGCCCAGCAGCGTAAATTGCATCGCGTGATATTCGAGAACATGCTCAAAGCTTTCGTTCTGCTCCCGAAAATCGAAATAACTCTGCACCGATGACGGAAAGTTATGTCTCCCGGCATTCGGTTCGTGCTGCTCGAGGCGAACGAGGCGATCACTGTCGGCGTACGGCAACGGCGAGAGCAGGATGTTGTACGCCATGCTGAACATCGCACTGTTCGCGCCGAGGCCAATGGCAAACGTCAAGACAATCAGCGCTGAAATCGCCGGGTTCTTTACCGCTCGACGCCAGGCAAATGCAGTGTTCTCAATAAAGTCGTTCACGCAATCTCTTAAACTACTAATCGCCAAGCTCGATGATTTCCCGGTCCTGAAAACCGCTGGTATCCGAAACAATGACCTGATCCCCAATGTTCAATCCGCTCACAACTTCTATCGTCGACACGGAGCCAACTCCGAGACGTACTTGAGTGCGAACGGCACGCGATCGGGTTTCGTCTAAAACGAAGAGATCCGAATCTGAATTCTCACGAGAAAATACCGGACGCGGAATAGTAATGACGTCAGTGACAGAACCTGTCTGAATCACACCCTCGACACGCAGATCGGGCCGCGCGCCCGGAAGCGAGTCGTGTTCAAAGCCAACATCGACGATCACAACGCCATCGCGAACTGACGGCTCAATTCTCGTGATACGGCCGCGAGCTTTATCCCCACCGGCGGTAACGATGACGTCCTGCCCTAGCGTGACGTCGTACACTTGGCTTTCCTGCACTCGAAGTTCTGCCTTGAGATTGTCGACACTTGCGACAGAAGCCAGAAAGGCGCCGACGCTTACCTGCTCGCCCGCTTCCACTGCGACCTCCTGGAGCGCACCGTTGATTCCGGCACGTATCGTGAGATCGTCCAGGAGTTCTTCACTGAGCGCCACCTGACGAACAGCGCGATCAATTTCCGCCTGGCGTGCAGTGTTTTCCGATTCGTTCAGATCAATCAGGTGTTCCAGCCTTTGCCGCTCAAGCGCGAGCTGCGTTCGATACTGCCTCTCGCGGAGTTCTGCTTCGATCACATCAAGTTCCGAAACGATATTGTCCTCAGCCAGCATTGAATTTGCGTTAACCCGAAACAGCGCGTTTTCATGGAGAGCTTCGTACTCTGCGACTATCGCCTCCTGAGCAAGCTGATTTGCAATCAATTGTTTTGCGTGTGCCGCGGTCTGGGCCTCCATAACACGGAGGTCAATTCTTGCCGTGTCTGCATCGCGAGCGATTGTCGGATTACTCAATTGCAGGATGACGGAATCTGCGGCCACATTTGCTCCGGCATCGATCGAAATGGATTCCACCGTCCCGTCGACAGTTGCGGCAATGAGCCTCAGATCGGAGGAGACGAGCGTTCCCGTAGCGCGAACTTCGCGGTTCACACTCCCGAGTTCGGCGGACTCGATAACGAACTCACTGCTATCGACTACGTCGGACGATATGAGACTTGTGACACGGCTGTACGCAAGCAAGGAAGCTGCCGCCACGAGCACACCGATCGCAGCCTTGCCAACGTGCTCTCGCCGCCGACTGACCTTTTTGGGAATGTCCATGTACTCGACTGCTACGTCCCGTCAGAAGGGTGCGGTACCTTCCGAGATCCGCTTTGGTTCCTCGTTGCCACCCAGTTTCGATCTCCTCAACGCTCGCCAGACAGCATGCGATAAAGACGCGGATGGAACGAGTAGCAGTAGCGACAATTAACGATCAGTTATTGCCATCATGGCATTATATTTCGTTACAATAACTACTTAGTCGTGGCAATATATGGTATTTATGCTAGTATCTTGCCATGCACAGGGTCTCGATTGTTGTTCTTGACGGCGTTGTCCCGTCCGACTTCGCCGCACCGCTTGATTTGTTTGGATCCGTCAGGCTGCCATCCGGCGAACCCGCATACGACGTTCGGCTGTGCGCTGCAGCGCCGAAGATCAGAACTGTCGGTTTCAATATGGAATTGGAATCGCAGTTGGACGAGCTGGCATTCGCAGATACCGTGATGATCCCGGGGGTATACCCTATAGATTCCCCGCTGCCGGCGATCCTGCTGGAAGCAATTTCAGATGCCGCGGCCAGAGGCGCGCGCATCGCATCGATCTGTTCCGGGGCGTTCATTCTGGCCGCTACGGGATTACTCGACGGCCTGCGGGCAACCACTCACTGGCTGGTCGCGGAAGAATTGCAGAAGCGCCATCCTGACATTCAGGTCGATCCCAACGTGCTATACGTTGATAACGGGCAGATACTCACGTCGGCTGGGGCAGCCGCGGGGCTCGATCTCTGTTTGTATATGATCAAGCTTGACTACGGCGCCGCAATCGCGGCGCACTCGGCCCGGCTAGCCGTGATGTCATTGGAGCGCCGCGGCGGCCAGGCACAATACATCGTAAACGATCGGATTTCACACGATCACCGGTCACTCGGGCCGGTGCTGGAGTGGATGGAGAAGAATCTGCATCGTTCGCTGGATTTAGAGGAAATTGCGGAGAACGCCAGGCTGAGTAAACGTACGTTGAATCGACGCTTTCTGGAACAGGTCGGATATACGCCCATTCAATGGTTACTGCGCCTGCGGATGCGACGCGCACAGCACTTGCTCGCAAACACCCGCAACAGCATTGAGCGAATCGCCTCTCAGGTGGGGGCCGGATCGCCCGCTGTGTTTCGCAAGCATTTTCGTCGCATTGTCGGCACTTCGCCGCAGGAGTACCGACGTTCATGGGTTTCAGATTGACCCTGCATCGCCGACTTGGATTATCCATCGCCTGCGACGCGCCCTTTGGACTCACGACGTGGCCCCGGCAGCGACGCGCGGATACTGGCGATGGGTTTGCGAAAGTGCTTCCCATCTGCACTTGTTTGGTTCTCGTTAGCCGGTTGCGCATGAGGACCTTGTCGTGACACACCAGCGGGACAATTTTTACTTCTACATGGCCTGGGCTTTGGCGATCACGGTATTCATTGGTTTTGCGCCCACATTCTATCTGGGCGCTTCATTTGACCTTTCGCGACTGCACCTGGAAGGAATGGAGCAGCGACCCTCCAGGCCGCTGGAACATATGCACGGCTTCATCGCCACGCTCTGGGTGGCGTTGTTTATCGCTCAGACGGGATTTGTGAGGAGTACGAAGATTTCAAAGCACCGAAAGCTCGGGATAGCCGGAATGGTTTTAGGCGTCATTCTGGTCGTGCAGATTGTCGTACTGATGTTTCAAACCACCAGTGCCAGAAACGCCGCCGGCATACTCGATGAGCCCTTTGTCACGCTGACTAACCGGATCTTCTGGGGCAATGTTGTGATGGTCGTGCCGATGGCCGTGTTGATGACAGTCGGGTACTTGAACCGGCGTAATCGGCATATCCACAGACGACTGATGTTGCTACTGATGCTGTGCCTGCTTCCGGCGACCGTCGGCCGAATCGCTCGCTTTGAACTGCCTGGCCTGCCCATGGCGGCAGTGTCGCTTCTGATTTTGCTGGGCTTTCTGAGCGCGCCCGTGATTCATGACTACATCACCAGGCAACGCGTTCATCCACTGTACCTCATCGGCTGCCCGGCTATCCTTTTGCTGACACAACTGGCGGCGTTCCTGTTACCTCAATTGAATTTCGTTCGAGCTGTGGTCGCGTTGTTGTAACGTCGCTGCGTCTACAGCGACAATCAAGATGAGAAGGTGCACGGTCCGGAACGGGAAGTCATCTTCCGCCAGACCCTTCCGCCGGGCCAGTTGGGGTTGTCGGACTTCACTGACGCCGCCGCATGGCGCCTACGGCATCGGGTCCGGGTGCGGAGTATCGTCGATCAGCCACATGGGCCGAATCAAGTTCGGGAGGCTGTGCGGGGGTATCACGTTGCTTTGCGTTCGGAATTCTTCCCAGGCGGCGATCATCTCGTTGAGCTTGTCCGGCATGCTGCCGGACAGGTCCGTGGTCTCAGCCGGATCCTCGATCACGTTGTACAGGTACCAGCGATCCTCCCGGAACGGCGGCTCGGAGCGCAACAGCTTCCAGTCGCCCTTGCGCACGGCGATCCGCCCCCACAATTCCAGGCCGAGAACCTCATCCGCCTCATGAACGACCGCCGCGGGATCGTTCAATAGCCGCGTAAAACTCCTGCCGGTCTGCGGCAGGATTTCCCGCCCGCCGTAGGAGCCTTGCGGATACTCGACGCCCGCCAGTTCCAGAATGGTGGGCGCGACATCGCTGACCATCAGCACGCTGTGGCTGATGGCTCCCCGGGCGCCGACACCCGGGCCGCTGACGATCGCCGGCACGCGAATGCCGCCCTCGGCCGCATGGCGCTTGAACAGGTTGAACGGCACGCTGCCCGCCGATCCCCATCCCGGTCCATAGAACATCTGCGATCCTTCCCGCCCCAGGTTTTCGATGCTGTTGTCCGCGGCCGCGTATCGTGCCGCCGCCGGTCCGTCGTTCCAGCCGAAGAACCCGGCCGCTCCGTTGTCGGAAATGAACAGGATCACCGTGTTCTCGTACAGCCCCGCCTGTTTCAGGTAGTCGAACACCCTGCCGATGTTGTCGTCCATGTTGTCGATGGCGCCGGCGTAGACCTCCATGCGGCGCGCATGAATCCGCCGCGCCGCATCGCTCAACTCTTCCCAGGGCGTAACGGTCGGCGCCCGTTCGCTCAGCCCGGTACCGGGCGGGAACAGCCCCATATCAATCATGCGCTCCAGCCGCATTTCCCCCAAAACGTCGTATCCGTCGTCGTATTGCCCGCGATATAGGTCGATATGCGTGTCCGGCGCCTGCACGGGAATGTGGGGAGCAGCGAAATTCAGGTACGCCAGAAAGGGTCTGTCCTGCTCCGGATCGCTGCGCAGGTACTCGATGATCCTGTCGGCGTAGAAATCGCTGGAGAAGAAATCGTCGGCCACGGGCATCCCGGTGACGTTCACCCCGTTCTCGAAATAGCCGCCCGGCACACCGTCCCGCCCGTTCAGGTTGAAGTGGCTGTCGGCCGGAGCGCCTCCGGACTGGGTGAAGGCCCGGTCGAAACCTCTCGCAACCGGGAGATTGTCCGGAGAGAAACCCAGGTGCCATTTGCCGGTGGCATAGGTCCGGTAGCCGTTGTCCTGCAGCAGCCTGGCGAAAGTCACCACGCGATCGCTGAGCACCCCTTCATACCCGGGTACGCCATCCTGATTGGGGCTTTGGAAACCTCCCCCCATCGTACCCAGGCCCGCCAGGTGATTGTCCGTGCCGGACAACAGCATCGCGCGGGTGGGCGAGCAGTTCATCTGGGCGTAGAAGCTCGTGAACCGGATGCCCTCCTGTGCCAGGCCATCCAGGGCCGGGGTTTCGATTTCGCCGCCATAGGGCCCCAGTTCGGCCATGCCGACATCGTCGGCGACGATGATCAGGAAGTTAGGCCTGTCCGTCTGCGCCGACAGTGCCGCGGGCAACAGGAGGCTGAGAAAGAAAGCCGTTCTGATCATCTGGGAGCCACCGGGATTCCCTACCTGGGCAACGGATAATATAGCGGTTGCCACGCGATGAGTAGCAACTCCCGCAGTCACTCGCGGGCGGTTTTTTCCGGGTACCCGATGGCCGAATCGCCGATTTGGTGTACCTTGACGGTTTCTGACAGGTGGCGGGCACGCACGGCATGGCAAGAGAACAATTCGCAAGGCTATTCGCCGAACGGGTGCTGGCAGCCCGCTGGCCGGTCATTATCGGCAGCCTGGTCTGGGTCGCGGCGGCGACGAGCGGCATCAGCCGGTTCGAATTCGCCGCCGATTACCGCATCTTCTTCGACGAACACAACCCGGAGCTTCTGGGCCTGGAAGCTTTCGAGAATACCTACGGGAAGACATTAGTGTCCGGAATATTTTTCGAATAAATTCAATTGCTTAGGGGATGCGGTCGTGTCCATTTTGGTTTCGCATTCAGTAAGCAATTGATTTAATGGGGTTTTCTCGAAAAGGGTCAGGCTCAGAATCTGTAGGATTGTGTAGAGGCTGGCCTGGCAGTTGAGCCGTTTCTTGATGATGGCCACGAGCACGTAAACGGACACGGCGATCCAGACTTGGGTCTTGACGGCATTTTCCGACGTGCCGAAGAACGATTTGATGCGCAGATGTTGTTTGATCCATTTGAAGAACAGTTCCACCTGCCACCGGCACTTGTACAACTCGGCGATCGTCAGGGCCGGCAGCGTGAACTGGTTGGTCAAGAAGACCAGGGTCTGGCCCGTGTTGGCATCGTGAAACTTGATGCGGCGCAGCTTGTCGGGATAGCGTCGCGAGGAACGCGGGCCGGCGAGCACGCCGGTCTGGTCGCAACGCAGTCCGGCCGCCTTGTCGACCGGGCGGGAATACTGGCGGCGGAACTTGAGGTTGGATTTGGCCCGGACCACGAAGAAGGCCGCCGCCGAGGTGAACCGGTGCAACCGCTCGTAATCGACGTACCCTCGATCCATGATGTAAAACGCGCCGGCTTCGGGCAACAGGATGTCGAGCACGTTGACGTCGCTCAGTTTTCCCGGTGAAACATGGATGAACGTGGGGATATTGCCGCGCAAGTCCAGCAGCGTGTGCAGCTTGACGGCGGACTTGGTGCGCCGGAAGTGCGCCCAGGGGAACACGCTCAGGCACAGGTCCACGGTGGTGGAGTCCAGCGCATAGACCGTGTTGGCGAGATCGACGCCGAAGTCGTCCCCGGCATACAGGCGTCGGGCGATCTGGATGAGGGACTGGGCAAAGTCGGCGTACATCCTCCAGTCGCGTTTCTCGTTCGCCTCGGCGAGCGTGCTGCGGGCGACTTGGGCCCGCAGGCCCATGTGATACAGCTTGCGGTCCTGGGCTCGCAAGCAGCTTTCGATATCGCGCAGGCTTTCCCGGTAGGTCAATTGAGCGAACGCCATGCACCGGTATTGGTCCTGGCAACTGAAGCGTTTGACGTGACGGTCGCCGCCGTAACGCCGGATGCAACGGCGCAGCGTGTGCAACGGCAGATGGTCCATGGCCTGTGCGAAGATCAGCTTGCCGGCGTACATGCGGTGGCCCTTCCAGATTGAAGATCGGTGGAAAAGCGTGGGACAAACCGCGCGGGCAGTTCAAGTCGATGACAGCCATCAAGGGACGATTTTTAAATGAATTACAACAGGTTACCATTGACTCGAACCGACTATCCCGGACACTAGTGGTTGCGAATACCAAACGCTCACGCCTTTCCGCTCTTCCTCGCCACAAGCCCTGACGCCCCTTGCCCGAGAACAACGGATTGTGTACCCGTACACGCCCAGACTGAACTTCCGATCATTGGCGAAGCCCGCCAGTGCTGCCTCAATCTTCTCAGCCGCCGGGTCCACGCTGGCCGCGGCCTCCATCCGGTCTTTCGAGCGCGCATTTTACCCGGATCGGCCGATACATGGCCGCACCGCCCACAGTGATGTTGTAGCGACCGCACGTCGCCGCCGCCGAACAACACCGGCGCCTTCACGCATCGGGAGCCCGTCTTCTGAAGCACAGACCTCCCGCTTCTGTTCCGGCCGAGTGTGGCGGGGCAGCACCAAGTGGCGGCCGTCGGCGGTTGGCAGATGCACATCGACCATCTGCAGGGTGGCGAACCTGTCCAGTATCGCCCGCGGCGCAACGAGAACGCGAACGTCGCCGCGGTCGCCGCCTGGATGGCGCTGGGCAGGCGGATGTCCACCAGATGCCAGGCGCGCCTGGCCTCCTTCTTCGCCGCTTGCCCACCAGGTAATGCACCGGCGAGTAGCCGGCGCGCATGCCGGCCAACGTCTCCTCGGTGGGCATGCCCCGGTCCAACCAACAGGTTGGGAATTCTGACGGCGACGCCCCTGAGGAACCGGCGCTGTTCGTCGGTCAATGCGTCCAGGTCCCCAACGGGTATCGGAAAACTGCACATATTTGCAGCAAGCCCAGGGTGAAGCACGCGGGCAAGCGCTGCCTCGCCATTCGCCGAGCAACCCGACAGGGGCGCGCCTAACATGGCCACGCCCCTACTCGACAGAGACCGTGGGCCGGATTCCTATGCGAAGCCGCCGATGATCTATCGAGCGCGTACCGGTTGCAGCAATTCCGGACCTCTGGCGTTGGGATTGTCGATCGCTGTGGGCAAGAATGACCGCATTTCCCGAGCGATGCGCGACCCTCGCGAAATTCCAAAGCGATCCGCCGTCGTGTTCCATCGATACGGATTCGCGGATCACGCCGCGCGCCCGACAGTCCTCCATCGATTCGAGCGGTACTTCTGGATTGGCATCGGCGCACTTCCGGAGTTCGAAGGCAGACCGCTTCTCGATTCGAATCGATGAACCCGTTCTCACGCTGAATCCCCGCGCTCCAATCACGAAGACTGCCGGCCGGAATGTCTTTTCGAGGTCCCGACATTCTCCCATTCCGACCTGGTTTCCGTCACTGTCGGACCGAACCGAACGAGACTTCATTGGCCCTCAGGCAGACATCCTCCCCTGACCGGACGGCGTACCGCACCGCCCGCGAAATTGCCGCCACAACCACCAAAGCACGAATAGGATTCCGACAAATGTCGGCCAGTGTGATCCGGGTGCGGCGCGGGTCCGGACCCTGTTCCACCTCCGCCGCCCTATGTATCAACATCCTGATGGCCGACTTAAGGAAGCGCTCCTCCTCCTCCGTGTACACAGTGTTGCTGCCGATAGCCTTCCTGGCGCTGGATCCGCCCTTGACCGTACTCAGCTTACCTATCCGACCTAAAACCTTCTTGGAAATGCAAAACGTCGCCGCCGCGTTATGGCGACTCCCCGCCATTTGCTCCAGCATGGTCAGGCAATAGCAGGCCATGGAAGGCAGCGGTTCCCCACCCCCACGATACCGGAGGTAACGGTCATACATGCTGTCGACGTCCGGACTTCGCTTGATCGCGGTGCGTGGCGGCTCCGGAAACTCCGCTGGCGTGGGTGGCGCGAGGTCGGCTCTGACCGTGGGAACGCCAGATCTTGCGCTGAAGCCGAGCGGCGGCGGACCGGGCGGCGGATTCCGATCCACAATGTCTGAGCGGTCGAAGCGGAGCCTGAATGCATCCGGACCACGTTTGAGGCCGACTTCGAATTCCCAGTTGCGTACGTAGACGGCCTCGACGAAGAATCGCGCTTCCTCTTCGGTTGCAAAGTGTTCCTTCAGGTCGAACCGCACCCGTCCCTTCTCGACCCGTATGTCGAAGCTGTGTTCCCGAACAGACAAGGGCGCCGCCCGGGACCAGTCGATCCCGGGTCCATGTTCGATTCGATACTCCAGGCCCACAACATGCGGGTCGTTCATTTTCACGCTTTTTCTCCCGGTCCACTATCACACGACATGCATCAATACTCCCATTCGACGGGAGCGAAGCCACCGCACTCACCCGCGTACCTGCTGGTCTCGGCAACTGTTTCTGCCCGATCCGTCCGGGCCGGCGAACGCCGATTTTCTCCGTTCAGCGCCGATGGACGGATCGCGTTTTCCAGCTCGATGGACGCCCACGCGAACTCGACACGTTCCACTGCACCATTATTGACGGGCGATTTCCGTGGTCATGCCCCAAGCTCCACCCAATCACCGGCAATCCACTCGTACACTTCCGGGCCTTTCGGCGGAATCTGCCCATCCTCCCCGTTCTTCGTCCACTCGTCCGGGTGAGCGACGAACGCCAGATAGACGTTGCCGCCGCAGCGGCTTGCGATGGCGGCGCACATCGCGAGCAGTTCCTCCTGCTTCCTCGTTCGGTGCGCGGCGACGAACAGCTTGTTTTCCGCCGATCCCAGCACCAGCTTGCTCATGTCGATGACCAATTCGCGCGAGTCGCTGCGGTTCAGTTCCGACTCCACCTGCCAGTGGCACCGGTCGACGAACTCCAGTCTCGATTTGCGGCGCAGCGACTCCATTTCCAAGACGCTGCACACTGTCACGTCGAACAGGAACTCGTTCCTCCGGAAGTGCGTTTTGTTGTCGTCGTTCTGGTTCCAGAAAACGCGACAGGGGCTCTTGCCGTTTTTTCCCGCGCCCGCGTTTTCGTACGCTCCGCGAAATCCTTCACCAAAGGCATTCACCCACCTCCTCGCACGGCAGGCGTTCCGCTTCTGTCTGTCGGACCCGTCACTGTTTGTCAAAGGGTGGCGTCGACAGCGATATCGCCATATCCGCCAAAATCTCTACGACATGGTTCACCATGACATCCATCGGGTCACCGTGTTCCGAGAGACCGTCGCTAACGGCGCGTAGCATTCTCCCTAAGTGTGAACGCCCTCGGCATTCAACTCCTGCGCGATTCTCGGCGACAGACACTCATCGAGAAACAGCCGCACGGCCCGGGTTTCGCTTCGATCAGGACTCAGTTGTGCCAGGGCCTCTCCGATGGGCGACCGCGGAGCGGGTGAGCTTTGGCATAGAGTTCCGCGGTTTCAATTGCCTGCTCGGAAATCTCGGGATAGTCCCTTGCAATGTCGTCAGCGGTTTCGCCATCCTGAAGCCGGCCCAGAACGGAATACACCGAAATTCCCGTTCCGGCGATCACGGGCGTACCCCCGAGAATATCCGGATTCGACGGGATGTACCGACCGCGGTTCTCCCGATACTTTTCCGCCTTGCGCAGCGACTCGGCGGCAAGCCGCTCAAGATCGAGCATCGCGCCCGGTGCAAATTCGATGGTCTTGAGTTTCATGGGTTCAAGCCGGGTCATGCAAATCCAGATCGACCGTTTGTGGCGTAAGGAAAAGTCGGTCAGGTTGGCGGCTTGCAGGGCATGGAAATAAACAACGGCGCGCACGAGAAGGTAACGCATGGAGCCGCCACGCAGTCGCGGCGGCCCTCCGATCGGCCGAAGGATGCGCGCTTCCACGGCTTTTTCGATCATCGCCAGGGACACGCCTGACAACGCAGCGATTTCGCGGATCGTCAAGTCGGCCGACATGGACATAATTCTTTCCTCTCTGGGGGCGAATATAGTTTGACGATACTTTGCGCGCACTTTTTTTAGTTACCGTTCTTGCTGGTACTCGACGAGCCAGAGGCTTTTGCCGATTTCGCGCAAGACCTCCACGAGAAGGTCTTCTGTGCCCGCGTCGCCGAGAACCGCGGCCCGACCGATGGACGCCCGGTTACCGCCCGCACCGCGACGGCGGGGTGCGCAGGCCGCGGAACACATGCGAGTGCGGAAGCGCGGCTCGCGCGTGGCGAGTTCAAGCCGCGGGAACCGCTCGAGCAGCATCTCAGGCGCGATGCGGCCCTCCAGCCGCGCCAGTCCGGCGCCCAGGCAGTGGTGGATCCCGTACCCGAACACCAGGTGCGCTTTCGCCCCTGCGCGCCTTGACCACCGCAGCCCTTGCGCCGAAAATCTTGCAGGATAAGGGGCGCTCCCGAAACGGATACAGGAAGATTTCTGAATGGCTTCGAAGGTCCTGAAGATCCTGCTGGCCACGCTTGCGGCGACACTGCTCTACGTCGTCCTGGGCATTGCCGGTCTGGCGCTCGCGGCGCTGCTGGGCGTGGGATTCATGTGGTTCCGGCACGCGCGCGCGATGCGATGGTCCGAGGCGCTGCTCCACGCCCTCGCAGTGATTCTGATCGTGTTCGGTTTCTACCTCTCGCTCGGCCTCGGCCTGCAGGTCGATCCGGCCTACGGAAACATCGGGCTGGCCCTCGTGGCGTTGCTGACCGGTGCCTATTTCTATTTCGGGTGGGTCCAAAGGAAACGGCCCGGCCCACTCGCTTGAGCGGTTCCCAGCCAAGCGCCCCTTACCAAGAAGAACCGGTTCCCCTCCCGAAGGATGCAGAGAATCTGCCGGATTTCCCTTGTCGTACTCGCGCTCGCCCGGACCGCTTGCCTATTTGACTCCGTTCAACCGCGCGCGCGCCGAGCGCGTTATCCGGGAAGATGCGGCTACGCTTTCCACGGTCAGGGCGTTCGATGAGTTTCACCTTGCGTTCGACCGCTCGCGGCACCTGAGCGGGCTCGACGTCGCGGATGTGGACTGGGAGGACGGCGGCGCGATCTGGAGCCAGCACCACGCCTACGTTCGGGAACACATGGCGAACGGCGACAACCTGAGGGGCGCGATGGAGCGCAACCGCTCGCTCCGCGAGTTCTTCAGCGCCGAAGCGGTCAAGGCCTTTGACGACGCATTGTTGGGATTGAGCCGCGGCGGGCGCTGCGACGACGGTGTAACGATCGAACTGGCCAAATTGGGCGGTAACGCGAGTGAACTTACGTGGATCCTGGAGATACTGATCCAGGATGGCGAGCATGTCGTGCCGCGCCGAGACAGGAAGGATCGCTTCGACGAGGAGTCGCGCGAGCGGCTTCGCAAACCACCGTACCGGGAGATTCATGAAGCCATGTTCGCGCTGGCCCGGGAATACCCTCACGTCTGGGTGCAAGGAACCCGGGATTACGGATTGCGCGTCGCCCACAAGCGGACATCCGGCGGCGTGAGTATCGTGACGAGCCAGGGTGTGGATCGCCCGAAAATCGGTGGTCGTCGGTGACCGATTCGATGAGGCTACTAAACCATATGCGTTATTGGGCGAATACAGGTTTGATGAACCAATGGGAACCACCATGAACGATCACATCGAACGCAGCAGCGCGCCCTCGGCGCCGATCAAGTACCCTTCTCCGGTCACGTTCGAGAGCAAGGACGTGTGGGCGATGCTGGAATTCGATTCGGACGTGCGCCGATGGTTCATCTCAGAATCAAACGTGCCGGGTCTGTGTATGGAAGCAGACGCGGCCGATGAATTGAGGCAGTGGATACCCGATGTTATGTCGCTAAGGGAAAGCGTCAAATAGGAATCGGCGCTGCCGTTCGCGACCCAGGCGAACTCTTCCAAGTCTTCGATTCCCGCATGTTTGCGGCTGCCCAGGCCAGCGTCTATCCGGGCGCAACGCCGTTCAAGTATACGCGCGAGCCACCTCGTGCCAGCGGGGAACACGAAACATTGCCGGTGAATATGAGAATCATTATACTCATGATCGAATCTTGGATATCATGACATGGAGGCGCCATGGCCACGCAGCCCGAACCGATCGACTGGGCGCCGCTTCAACCCGAGGAGGTTGAAAACCTTCTTCCGCGAGTACGAGACCGGCTGGGTGGATCGACCGCAGCCGACGACGAGTGGATCGTGCTTCACGCGCGCGGCTGGACATTGGCCGGCATGGTCGATCGTCTGAACCGACTGTACAAACTGTCGTCGGGGGCGGCGACGCAAGAGAGCCCTGAACAGCGCCTGGACCGCGTGCTGGCGTGGCTGGTGGCAGCCGGTGCAGGCGTTGAGGCGGAGCTGGAGGTCGACAACCTCGAACTGCGCAATCGGTACCTGCGTGAGACACCGATGTTCACCTCGGCGCAGATCCACCGCATGTCGGGGCTGGGTTCGAATAACAACAGCGAGCCGGCGTCGCGGTGGAAGGCCGAGGGCAAGACCTTTGCCATTCGCGTGGGAGCGCGCGACTACTATCCCGCATTCCAGTTCGAAGACGGGGCGCCGCGGCCGGTGATCAAGGCCGTTCTCGCCGCGCTCCCGGCGACGATGACAGCGTGGCAGAAGGCACTGTGGTTCGCTTCCGGGAACGGTTGGCTGGACGGCGAGGAGCCTCAGTCTCGCCTGGAAGATGGCCACACGGTTGTTGAGGCGGCAGTCCAACTGACGGAACTGGCGCGTGGATGAGGCGTCGCCGGCGTTCGTTCCAAAGCCCCCCGGCCGGCTCCCGAAGCCGAACGTCGACTCGCTCGACGCCGGCAACGTACTGCACCGTGTGCATGCGCGCGCACTCGCCGGAAACGCTTTCAATCCCTGCAAGGGAGGACGAACGCGCTTCGCGCCGATTTACAACGCGACCGGAGCCTGCGTTCCATCCCTTTACGCGGGGCTCACGCTGGAATCGGCCATCTACGAGACCATTTTCCACGATGTCCCGCTGAGTTCGGACCGCAAGACCGTGCCTCGGGAAGCTGTCGAGAAACGGAAACACAGTACGCTTCTGGTCAGGCGCGAATTACGCCTCGCCAGCCTGCGCGCGCCGGATCTCCTGAAGTGGGGTGTGCGCCGCGAGCACCTGATCGGCAGCCTGCCGACGCAATACGGCCGGACCGCACTTTGGGCGCAGGCCATCCACGCGCAGTTTGCGGATGTCGAGGGATTGATCTGGACCTCCAAACTGTGCGACCCGGATGCCGCAGTACTGCTGTTCGGCGATCGCGTGGCCGCAGCGGACATCGATGTGGTGGCGATGCGCGAAGGAACGGACGGTTCCTTCATGGGCGACGTGCGCAATGCAGGCCTGCGCGGTGGAATCAGAATCGCGCATTGAGGCCGAACCGACCGGGACCCCGACCCGATACTGAATCTTCGGCAGCGAAGGAGGATACCAGCGTGTAAGCGCCGGTCGCGGCGTTCAAACCGCTGACCGCAAGGTAACGGGTTCCAGGGTCTACAGTCGTCGGAAATGCGAAATTGCCTCCCTGTCCACCGTGGCCTTGACCTCCGTAGTCCACGGAGTCCGAGGATAAGGTATCCGTACGTGTTCGTATCCCCGTGGGTCGACAGGCCCAGGGTGCCGCGTTCCGTGACATCGAACCGGAAGTAGTCCTGGTCGCCATGAGCCAGGAAGCCGGCCGTTTCGGAGTCGAGTTCCACGACGGTGGCGCTGGCGCGCGCGTCGCCATGGTCGTCGCCGATGAACGAAGAGACCAGCGTGTAGAGCCCGGTGTTGGCGGTGTTCGATGTCAGCAGGTACGGCGCCGGTCCGTCCCAAGTGACAGCGGGTCCGCGCTCGCGCCCCTGGAATTGAGCAAGGTGCCGGTGCAAAAGGCGGGCGCGCCGTCCTTCTCCACCAGGATGCGACCGACCGAGGCCACCTTGCCCAGCGCCGAGGGATCGGCGGCGCACAGGGCCTCGACGCGTTCGCCGTCGCCGCACTGCCCGGCCGTCGCGCCGTCGGTTTGATGCTCGTCGGCGACCACGTTCTCGGCGATGACCGACACGCGTTGCAATTCAAACGTGAAGCCGGCGAGGCTCTCGCGGTTCGGCAAGACGAATTCGATGCCCGCCCGGTCCGAGATGGCCAAGGCCGGCCCTAGAACGGACCGACAAATCCTGTGTCCGACCGAACCGCCCGACCCCCTTCGGTCGTTCCAGTTCGTGGCAGGACGGCGCGGTGGATGGACGCATGGGGCGTCCCCACGGGAACCGGAAACGGGGGAACGCGTCGCGAACGCGTCGCCGGGGGGTTCGGCTGGCCGCCTGCCGGCCGGATGTTCCGGACCGGGGCGTGCATGGAACGGTCGACGATCCCCATACGTGTTTCGCGCCTTCGTGTCTGTGCTCGGATCCTGCGTACTTCCGAGGCGCCGGGCCATTGCAAACACCTTAGGGATAAGGACGTCCCCGCCTATTCGCCCGAGCGCCGGGAGCGAACCGGTACCCTGTGCGGACTGTTGCATTAAACGGGCTGATATGGATTGACCTTTCAAGATATGACTATGTCTCCGAATGCGTCTTCTCTTCAATCCCGAATCAATTGGGTTGTTGAGCCGGTGGAGTTCGTGGGCGAGAGGCACGCGAATGTGGGCAGGCGGTGGGCAACGCGCCCGCGTTGTCCAGGGGCTGTCCACATGGCCCATCGGGCGCGTGCCGGTCCGAAGGACTCGTCCACAACGCCACGGGCACGGCGGTTGTCTCGGTGAATCGGTAGTGGAGGTTCAGGCCGCGGGCGGCGCTTGGGCGACGGTGGATCACTCTGATATCCGTGGGTTGGTTACCACCTGACTTCACTTCGTCGCGGAGCTGCCTCTGTCTAGTATCGCGGGTGGACGGATGCGCGGATCCGCCTCGCATAGCCCGGCCGAGGGTTCTCCTCACCGGCCGCCCGCGTCCTGAATGTCTCATGCTCGATGCTGCCCTTGGGGGTCTCGGCGCGCGCGGCTCAGATCACCGCCCGGGTGGCGTGGGGCCGCCCGTTGACCTCGCACGCGATCGCCCAGATGAACCCCACCAGCTCGCGCGCCACCGCGACGGTGACCTTGCACTTGGCCTTGCCGGCGCGGTCCAGATGCCGGTAGCGGGCGCACAGCCGCTTTTGCGCTGCCCAGGCCAGCGCCTGCACTGGGGGTGGGGCGGCGGCGGCCTTGCGACGCAAATACGCCGTTTTGCGCGCCGGAAACCGATAGCTCCATGCCGCTTCCACAAAATAAGCCCCGAGAGTCTTCACAATACATTGAGGAGCGGGCGCTTACCCCATCTGGACTACCTGTGGCAGAACAGGTGCCGGGTGGGTCGGCGCGTGTACTTCGCAGCCCAGACCGTCGCTGAAGCCCTGATGCTCGACGACGAAACGCTGTTGCTTAGACTCAATGCCGGCTGAACCGCCCCCGGGAGTGGCTGGCTCGATCGAGCCTGGCGACCAGGTCCGCGGCGCGCAGGTGCGTGTATCGCTTCAACATCTGCATGCTCTCGTGGCCGCTGATGGCGGCCACTTCCTGGTCGGTCAGACCGGCCTCAACCAGCCGGCTTACCGCCTCATGACGCAAGTCGTGGAACCGGAACCCGGTGATACCGGCCGTTCGAACTGCGCGGAACCAGGCCGCGTGAAAGCAGTAGGGTCGCCGCTGGCCATCCCGTCCCGGCTCTCCGAAAAAAATCAGCGCCGTGTCAATGGGACGGATTTCGAAGTTCAGCGCCTGCTTGAATACGGCCGTCGCCGTATGGCTCAGGGGGACGGTGCGTTCGCTGCCGTTCTTCGTCTTCGTCAAATGGACAATGCGCCGCTTCAGATCCACCTGCTCGCGGGTCAACGAGAGAATCTCCCCTCGCCTCATCGCCGTATGCAACGCCACCCGGACGATCCAACCGAGCATCGGATTGGAATGTGCGTCGCATGCGGCAAGCAGTTCTCTTTCCTCGTACTGCCCAAGTCGGCGGGTGCGCCCCTTGGGTAGCCTGGGCTTGGTCACGATCGAGACCGGATTTCGCACAACCCCCAATCCCCAGTCGCTCATCGCCTTCGTGAATAAGTGCGAGAGCAGCGCCAGTTCGAGTCGCACGGTATTCGGCGATTTGCCCTCGACGAGTCGATCATCCCGAAAATTCGACAGGGCTTCGGGCGTAATCGCCGCCAGGCTGTACCTGCCCAGGCGTTCCTTCAGCACGCGGGCCCTGCTCTGCTCCGCGGTCGCGGTGGACAGACTCTTCCTGCAACTGACTTCTTTCAGGTACCGATCAAGCGCATCTCTGAGCAAGAGCCGCTCGGACGATCCGCGATCGATGTACGTCCCGCGAACCATCTCGTACTCCACCTGACGCGCCCAATCCACAGCATCGCGCTTGAGGCGAAACGTCTTGCTCTTTTGCGGCCAGCCTGTTTTGCGGACAACGCCCTTGTAGGTGCCGGCGGGTGTCTTGACGATCGTAGCCACTTGAGAAACAGTTTCAATAAAGTGTACCTGAAGTGTACCTTTTTTTGCTTTTGATGACTAGTACAACTCGTAAGTTATTGATTTTGATGGGCCGTGTAGGAATCGAACCTACAACCAATGGATTAAGAGTCCACTGCTCTGCCTGATTGAGCTAACGGCCCACGGGTTGGATGGACTGGGGTGGACGATGGGACTCGAACCCACGACGACCGGATCCACAATCCGGGGCTCTACCTGCTGAGCTACGCCCACCAACGTTGTCCAGACGTGATTCTAATCAATTTGTACGTGGCGCGCCCGGCAGGACTCGAACCTGCAACCCTCGGCTTAGCTTACCAACTACCGCTTTCGCGGCCCCGCATGTGCGGGTTTGTGGTCTGGACTATCTCTTCGCCGTCTCAGGCGCTGCACGTATAGTCTCTACGGATCCCTTCGATAGTCATCTGCAAAATGCACGCGCTTTCTCTGACTATTCTTGGGCGTCTTTACCCTCAGGGACGCAGAGGAGCCAAATCTCGTCGGTTCAAGATAGTAGCAATTTTCGGTGTCCGGGCAGTAAATGCAATATACATCTACTTCACGCTTGTCGATTGACACTGTATGCGTTCCGTTTCTGTCCGCCCAGCACGTCGAGAACTTGACATCAATCGTGCCGAACCTACTCACTCTACGGTATTTGACTTGAACCCTGCGGAATTCACCATCCTTGTATGCGACTAGATCGAACGGGCAGTGTTCGGTTAGCGGCAGAAGAACAGCATATCCCTGCTCCAACAGGTCTACCTGAGCCTTCAAGACTCCCAGGTCTCCCTTACTCTTGGTGTGGTGATTAAATGGCATTGCCACATTCCAAACTATCGTACGGGCCAACCAAAGGTTTCCACGGGGTTGCCATCAGCGCTATCTGTTAAGGGTTCCCCGTTACGGTGCAGTCCACTGTATCGGTTCCGTTTCCCGATACAGGCTCCTCTCTCAAAGGCCGATGCTCTATCCGGTTGAGCTACGGGCGCTATCGTACGTCGAAAAATCTCCTCTGAAAATCTTCGAAAATGGTCGGGGCAGACGGATTTGAACCGCCGACCTCCTGCTCCCAAAGCAGATGCGCTACCAGACTGCGCCATGCCCCGCGCGGATGGCTCGCCATCTTAATTGGCTGAGTCCCCGATTGCACCCGAATCTGCTTCGAAAGCGACCGGCGGCAACCCGGCCTCGACATTGCAATGTCCCTTCGCTGCCACCCATCCCGGATGAGCCTGACCGCAAGCCTGCCAGAAGCGTAGCCGGACGCGCAGTACCTGGACCCGCTGTTTGCTGGAAATAGAATGTTCACGAGAACATAATCCGGTAGCCAGGAAGAAAAGCCGTTCAATCCGAATAACGGAGGGCAGGGAGTGAAAACGACGAGCCTTCATTCACGTCTTCTGCGATCCCCAACAGCGTACCGGGTACTTGCGGCGGTCGCGGTGCTGCTGTTACCCGCACCGTCTACAGCCCAGGATGAGTTTCCGCCCGGGCTGCCATCAGGGCCGGCGCCGGCGCCGGACCTCACCGGCCGCTATTCCCCGCTCACTTGCGCACCGAATGGCGCCAATTGTCCATTCATCGTGGCCGATCTGATACTCACCGCGGTCGGGCAGAAAATGTGGGACGGCTACGAGGAGGTCATCGGTCCGAAGTTCGACTGCGCCCAGGCCACACCGCCGTCGCTGTTCGCCGACCCCTACCGGTTCGCGATCCATCAACTCACCGACCGGGTCATTTTCGAGTACGAGAAGGACGACATCATCCGCACCGTATGGCTCACGGGCTGGGGCCACCCCGAACCCGGTGCCTACGATGCCTCCTGGCAGGGCCATTCCATCGGCTGGTACGAAGATGACACCCTGGTGGTTGTCACCGACCGCTACCAGTACGATCCCCACGGGATCGAGGACTTCGGCGGCATTCCTTCCTCAACCCTCAAACGCGTCACCGAGCGATACCGCCGCGACGGCGACCGGCTGCATCTGCAGGCCCTGACGGAGGATCCGCTGATTCTGGAGGAACCCATCTACTTCGAATTCGAGTACCTGGCGGGACCGGAACCGCTGATTCTGCCCTATCGCTGCGAACTGGACCAGGCGCGTTTTCCGACCCGGTATGCGGATCCCGAGAAGGGCACCAACCTGGCCGACTTTGGCGGGCGGGACCCCGACCTGGTGCCTCTTGGCGTACGTGAACTGGAGCAGAGAGGCGAAGAATAAGCGTCTTGAGGAACGATCGAATGATGAGAAAGAGAAATTGCTTTCTGGTCCTGGCCTGCGCGGGCATGTTGCTTCCGGCGGTCGGATTCTCCCATCACGCCCAGGCACCGTTCTTCGACCAGAGCCGGGAGGTAGAGATCGAAGGTGTGGTGACCCGTTTCGACTTTCGCAATCCCCATCCCGTGCTCTATGTGGATGTCACCAACGAAACCGGCGAAGTGGAAAGCTGGGAGATTCAGTTCGGCAATGCCACCGGTCTGCGGCGACGGGGCTGGCACCGAGACATCATTCAGCCCGGCGAGCGGGTCACGGCCCGCGGGCATCCGTCGTGGAATCCGGGAACGCACGGCATGCAGGGCGCTCGGGTGCGGAAGGAGAACGGCAGCGTTCTCGGCGCGCCCATTGAGGACTGAGCCAGGAACCAGCCGTGCCCGCAACCGTCATCGATGGCAAGGCCATCGCCCAGCAGATTCATCGCGAGGTCGCCCAAAGGATACGCACCCGTATTGCCCGGGGCTTGCGGGCGCCCGGCCTTGCGACGGTGCTGGTCGGCGAGGACAGCGCCTCGCGGATTTACGTACGCAACAAGCGCCGGGCCTGTGACGCCGTGGGGATCGTGTCTTTCGACCACGATCTCGGTGCAGACACCAGCCAGGCCGCGCTGCTGGCCCTGATCGATGAGCTGAACGCCGCCGAACAGGTGGACGGTATCCTCGTGCAGTTACCGCTGCCGGAGCATGTGGACGAAACGGTGGTGATCGAACAGATCGACTACACCAAGGACGTGGACGGCTTCCACCCCTACACCGTGGGGCGGCTGAGTCAGCGGATCCCGGTCCTGCGGCCCTGCACACCGCAGGGAATCATGGTGCTGCTGGAGCGCTCCGGCGTGAAGCTGCTGGGGCAGAACGTGGTCATCGTGGGCGCTTCCAATCACGTCGGGCGACCTTTGGCGCTGGAGATGTTGCTGGCGGGGGCGACCACCACCGTATGCCATCGCTTCACCACGAACCTGGAGGCACACGTACGCTCGGCCGATGTGCTCTGCGTCGCCGTCGGCAAGGCGAAGCTCATCCCGGGTGGCTGGATCAAGCGCGGCGCCACCGTGGTCGATATCGGGATCAGCCGGCTGGCCGACGGGCGCCTGTCCGGGGACGTGGAATTCGAGACCGCCAGGGAGCGCGCCGGGATGATCACTCCGGTGCCGGGCGGCGTCGGCCCGATGACGGTGGCGACCCTGCTCAGCAATACCGTGAACGCGGCGGAACTGCGCTCCGGCGCCTGAACGAAGTGCGCCTGGCGGCGCTCCCCGAGGTAACCGTTGCCACTGTGGACCCGCGCGCTGAATCCGGGGCACGCTCGCCACCGCGCGCATCGGTTATCATATGCCCCCCGAGAATTCGACGCGAACCAGATTATCGAAGGTGCGGTCATGAGAATACTTGCATTGTTGTTCGGCGCCGCGCTGACCGCGGGTCTCGCAAACGCGCAGGAGGAGGAAATCGCCTCCACCGACCCCAGGGTCAATGTCGTGACCAGCGCCGGCAGCTTCGTGATCGAACTCGACATGGACCGGGCGCCGCTCACGGTCGAGAACTTCCTGGCCTACGCCCGCGAAGGACACTACGGCGGCACCGTTTTTCACCGGGTAATCCAGGGCTTCGTGGCGCAGGCGGGCGGCTATACGGGCGACTTCCAGCTCAAGCCGGCAGAGAGGATGGTCGTCAACGAGGCCGGCAACGGCCTCAGCAATCTCCGCGGCACGGTCGGCCTGGCGCGAACTTCCGATCCCCATTCCGGCAATGCTCAGTTCTACATCAACCTGGTGGACAACCTGGACCTCAATCCGAGGCCGACCCGCTGGGGCTACGCCGTATTCGGCACCGTGGTCGAGGGCATGGAAGTCGTCGACGAAATCGGCCACGTTCCCACCGGCGCCAATGCAACGTTCGAGCGCAACGTACCGGTGCGGAACATCGTCATCGAACGCGTCGAGGTGATCGGCGAATAACCCGCGCCGCAGCGCCGGGGAGCGCGGTCACCGGAATCCCGGATGAACACCCTTTTCATTTCCGATCTGCACCTCGACGCGGAACGGCCCGACGGCATCGGCCTGTTTGTTCGCTTCATCGAGCGGGAAACGCCCACGACAGAAGCGCTGTACATCCTCGGCGACCTGTTCGAAGCGTGGATCGGCGACGACGTGACTGACGCAGAGTTCAAGCCTGTCATCGGAGCGCTGGCCGACCTGAAACGCCGCGGCGTACCGTGCTACTTCATGCACGGCAACCGCGACTTTCTGATCGGCAAGCGATTCGCTACGGCCACCGGCTGCCGCCTGCTGGGCGAGTATGAAGTCATCGAAGTCGCCGGCGAGCGCGTGCTGCTCACCCACGGCGACCTGCTGTGCACCGACGACGAGCCCTACATGGCGTTACGCGCCATGGTCAGGGAACCTGCGTGGCAGCGCGACTTCCTGGCGAAGCCGATCGAAGAACGGCGCGCATTCGCCGATGATCTTCGCGACAAGAGCCGCGCCGCCGCCGCCGAGAAACCACCCGAGATCATGGACGTCAACCAACAAACGGTCGAGTCCGTGATGCGCGATCACGGCGTCGATCTGCTTCTCCACGGCCACACCCACCGACCCGGCATCCACCGGTTCACCCTCGACGGATCGAAGGCGACGCGAATCGTGCTCGGCGACTGGTACGAACAGGGCAGCGCTGTCCGTTGGAACAACGGCGGCTTTCGCCTGGAAACCCCGGCGCCATAGAGCCCGCCGGCGGACGCGCCCGCAATCTCCTTGGCGGAATCCCGCGCCCGGCGGGCACTCGCGCCTCGGGCGGACGAAACGTCAGAAGCGCTTCAGGGCCGCGATTCTCTCTTCCAGCGGCGGGTGCGACATGAACAGACGCTTCAGGCCGACGGCGCGGGAGGAGGAAATTCCCATGGCCCGCATGGACTCCGGCAGCGCCGAGGGCTCGTGCGCCCGGCGCAGGCGCTCCAGCGCGTCGATCATGTTCTGCCGGCCGGCCAGCCGCGCCCCGCCCTGGTCGGCGCGGAATTCCCGCCGGCGCGAGAACCACATCACGATGGTGCTGGCCAGGATGCCCAGCACGATCTGCGCGACGATGCTGGCGATGAAGAACCCCGGCCCGTAACCGCGCTCGGTCCTGAAGATGAGCCGGTCCACGAGGAAACCGATGATCCGCGAGAAGAAGATCACGAACGTGTTGACCACGCCCTGGATCAGGGTCAGCGTGACCATGTCGCCGTTGGCCACGTGGCTGACTTCGTGGCCGAGCACCGCTTCCAGTTCGCCCCGCGACAGGCGTCCGAGCAAGCCCGTGCTCACGGCCACCAGGGCCTTGTTGCGGTTCGCTCCGGTGGCGAAGGCGTTGATGTCGGGGGAATCGTAGATCGCCACTTCGGGCGTGCCGATGCCGGCCGTCTGCGCCTGCCTCGTTACGGTGTTCACGAGCCAGCGCTCGGTCTCGTTGCCGGGATTGGTGATGACCCGCGCGCCGGTAAGCCGCTTCGCCGACCACTTGGAGATCGCCAGCGAGATGAAGGATCCGGCAAAACCGATCACGGCGGAAAAGATCAACAGCGCCCCGAGATCCAGTTGCGTGCCCTGCTCATTGAGCAGCGACCCGATGCCCAGCAGCTGCATGGCGATCGTCAGGACCACGAGGACCGCCACGTTGGTGGCGAGGAACAGGGCAATGCGTTTCATGTCGACTCCGAAGCCGGGCCGGGACCGCGCCCGGCAAGGACCGTGCAAATGTGACCAGGCCCAAGGATAACCCACGCGAACGGAGGCGTCATGGATTCACGCTCCCCGTTCGGGCTCATGTCTCATCGGACATCGAGTCCGATGTTTGGCATGCGTGAACCCATCCATCCCGGCGAGACGCTGCGCGAGGACCCCGACGCGCTCGGCATGAGCGCGCCCCCGATCCCCTGGCCGGTCTCGAGTTCCGCCGCGTCCGCGACGTCATGAACCGGCATCAGCGAACCCGTCGGCGCGCGCACGTACGCCAGCACCCCGACGCCCGGCGGGCCGGCAATGTCCAGCCGCCAGTCGCCCGTCCCCGATCCGGTGCGCCCGGACAGGCCCCCGGAGGCGTTGCCGATCTCCAGATCCCGGGAGTTCAGATGCGCCGCCTCGCCCGCGCCCAGTGCGAGCGTCAGCGGTTCGTAGTACCTTCCGGTCCCGTCGTGGGCTTGCACGCGCACCACGGTGTCGGTCGCCGTATCGTTCACGATGCGCACCAGGCCCTGCCGGCCCAGCGGGTCGGAGGCCGAGGGGAAGTAGGGCACCGTGTGTACTTCGCCGGAGCGCAGTGCCGCAGAAGCGCCGCTCGACAGGTTCGTCAGATGCCCGCCGCCGCTCCGAAGCAGGTTCACGACAGCGAGATCGCCCCCCGAGGCGATACTCAGCCGCCACATCCCCCGGCCGTCGCCGAGCGCGCCCCGCAGTCCGGAAGCGCCGCCTTCGAGTTCGGCCGCGGTGAGAAGGACAGACTCGCCCGCGGGAATGGCCAGCGATACCTCGCCGCTTGCCGCGCCGCTGTCGTCCGTGCCGGCGATGCGCGCCGTAAGCGCCTCGCCTCCCCGGTTGATCAGCCGCAGCAGGCCCGTTTGGCCCGGGGCGCCCGGATCGTTCGCCGGGGCGAAGGCCGATACGCGGTGCACCCCCCGCTCCGCCTCCGCGATCGCGTGCATGGGGGCGAGAACGCCGTCGTGGGCGCGCACGTACGGCAGCATCCGGATGTCCCGTTCGCTCGAAACATCGAGCCGCCAGTCGCCCGTGGCCGCGCCGAGGTAACCGCTCAGCCCCTTGGCGGCGTTGCCCTGCTCGAGATC
>JAJDWR010000070.1 GCA_022825505.1 Gammaproteobacteria bacterium
GTTCCTGCCTCCAGAGCGCTTTTGCGGTCCCGGCGAAACCACGGTTGAGCGCCGTGCGCTGCGCACTCAATACGGACTGCCGGAGTCAGCAACTGGAGCGAACAGCGACGCGGTGAAGTGGCGGCTCTTTTCCTGCACTGCGGGCTGGCCAGACCCGCCGGATGCCGGTGACCTCTACACCGCGCTGCGCACGGAGGCGCCCTCGCCCCGCCAGCAGGCCGTAATCAGAACTTGGCTGCGCGAGGCCACGGAAGGGGAGATAATTCGGGCTTGGCTTGAAGAGGCTTATTCATGGCGCGAACTCGTCGAGGCGGCGCATCGCGTCGGCTATTGCCGTAATGAACTGGCTCGCCTCATCAATCGTTTCGCCAAGCCCCAGGAGGACTGCGAGGGCCAGCCCGCATGACCCTTGAGACAATCACCCTGAAAGAACCGGCAAAGTCGCTCTTCGCGACTACTCGGGATGCCTTGATGGCATGGCTCCCGTCCATCCTGCCACGCGGCACTCATTGGGCCGTTGGCGGGGGGACTATTTTGGCCGCGCAATGGAACCATCGCATGAGCACGGACATTGACATTTTCCTGCCGGGCAATGCGCATCTTGCCGCGCTCGCGCCAGCCCATGATCCAGAGTTCGTCAACCGGATGGCTGACCTCGGCGCCACCGAAGTCAAATGTGGCCTCCCTGCTGCATGATCTTGCCTACACGCGCACGGAAATGTCCTTTGAGGATGGCACCGCCACCATTTGCGCCGAAACCCGAAACGGGCGTTCCCTTGTCAACCACTACACAGACCCCCAAACGCTTCTTGAGGGTCTTTACACGATGGGACTTGAACTGTGGTTGATGGCCCACTACGGCACGATTGATGTCTTTTTGGAAAAGGCCGAGGATCGCTTGGCCGCATCCCGCAATCTAGGGGAGCGCCCGGGGGCTGCGCATTCGGCACCGGCACGCCGTCAGTGAATCGGATCGAGCAGCTGGTTGAACTCCACCAGGAATCCGTAGAGCGCTTACGAGGATGTCTCGTGCGCCCTGAACGAGTTCCTTGACCTGCCCATGCCCCGGGCCGCGCCGGGCTTGGAACCAGCCCGCTCGCCGTGGGCGGAGATCGGGCAGCAATGGGCATCTGCTACGAACCCCCATGCTACGAACCCCCACAGTGCAAACGGCGAGAGGCTGTGGTAGCCTTGTCCACCGAAAACACGCTCAAGCTAGCTAAGCGCTGAGGAGGATCCAAGCATGTCAAAGAGGGTTGGTGCGGATTCTGGGATACGATGGGGGATTGATGCCAGTATCATGGTGAGCCGAGCCGAGCCGAGCCGAGCCGAGCCGAGCCGAGCCGAGCCGAGCCGAGCCGCTCTGATGCGGGGCGCGAAGCGGCGGCTGCCGCTGCTGGCCCTGGCGCTGCTGGCCATCGTGGCCGTTGCGACGCCCACAGAGCGGGCCGAGGCGCAGAGTGTCCCGAACCTGCTCTGGTCCAATACGTCTTTTGAGGTATCGGAACCCTCAACCTCATCAAGTCTCGAAATCCAAACCAGCCAGCCGCTTACAAACGCCGTGACCTTCAGCTACACCCTTGGCGGCACGGCGACTTGCGGGACGGACTACACCATCGCCGGCGCAGACTGCGCCCAAGGGACCGGGACGTTCACCATTCCGATGGGGACACCGCGGTTCACAGGCGTGGTAATACCAATCACGGCCCTGGAGGACACGGTCTCGGACAATGGCGAGACCATCATTCTGACCATCACCGACGGCGCCGACTACAACCTGGGCATCGGAGTCACAGCAACGGCCACGATCTACGAGAACACCGGCAAGTCCGCGTTTCGGACCGGCGGCCGGGCCCAGGTGAACGGCACCCTGACGGTACATCGGGTTTGTACCGACCCCGAAGGTGAGAGCTCGATCGGATACCAGTGGCAGAGGGCCTCGAACCCCAGAACTGCAGCTGGCAGGTTTCGTAATATCAGCGGCGCGGCTTCCCAGAGCTACACCCTGCAGCAAGCGGACTCCGGCCACTTCATCCGGCTGTCCGTCGAATACACCGACAGCAATGGGTTGCATACAGTTGTGTACACGCCGATGGTCGGTCCCATCGGACCGGTTGCCTTCGACAACACGGTGAAGTTCAGCCGAAACAGCTACAACGCGCGGGAGGGCGACCCGCTGCGGCCGACGCTGACCTTCAGCTCGCCCACCAAGAGAGAGCGCACCTTCGGGATTGTCTTCCAGACTTGCAGCGCCCACACGGGCGAGGACATCGTCACGGATGACCCCTCAGAATCTCAATTCACAACCAGCGCTCAGTCCGCCAAGCACTCGGTTACAGTGCCGGCGGGAGTGACCAGCCACACCTTCAGCCTGCCGGTGCCGCTGGACGACCGGATCGAGGGATACGAGACCTTCGTCATGGGCTTCGGCGGGATCCCGAGGGGGATCACCATTGGAGACCAAGGCGACGCCACGAACCAGGGACAGTACGCCGTGGTCCAGATAGCGGACGTCAACCTGGTCCCGGAGAACTGGGCGCTGAAGCCCGCCGGCGTGAGCGCGGGCGACCAGTTCCGGCTGCTGTTCCGCACGGAGAACGAGCGCAACGCCCAATCCGGCGACATCGGCGTCTACGACACCTTCGTGCGCAACCGGATCGGCAGCAGCACGCACGGTCACGCCGATATCCGCCAGTACGCGCCGACATTCCGCGTCGTGGGGAGCACCGGCGCCGTGGCCGCCGCCTGGCACACCGCCACCGGCATCACGGTCAGCGGCGAGCCCAGCCACACGCCCTTCTCGCACCCCATCCACTGGCTCAACGGAGCCAGGATCGCCGACGACTACAACGACTTCTGGGACGGCAACTGGGACGACAACGCCCAGACCAAGGGGCGCAACGCCAACGGCCAGACCAGCAGCAACGACCGGGGCCCCAACACGGGCACCAGGACGGGCACGACCCACGCCACGGCGGGGGCGAAGGCCACCATGCACCTGGGCCACAGCGCCAATACCCGCTGGGGAGGCGCCGCGGCGAACCAGAACCCGATCAACCAAGGCAGCATCCCGGTGGGCAACAACAACGTGTACATCGGCCTCTCCGGGATTTTCCTGCCGCTGGACGTGAGCGCCGCCAATCCCCTGGTCACCATCGAAGCCCGGCGGACCCGCGTCAACGAGGGCGATGCCATTCGCTACACGCTGCGGGCGTTCCCGGCCCCGTCGTCGCCCGTGACGGTCAACGTGAAGGTGGCCGACAGCTCCGTCGGCGGGCCCAGGTTCGTCGAATCCGGCGAGCTCGGCCCGAGGACCCCGATGATCCCCACCTCCGGCGTTGTCACGTTCGTCGTGAACACGCATCAGGACCAGCTCGGCGAGGCCGACGGCGAGGTGACGGTCAGCATCGGCGCCGGTTCGGGCTACCGGACCCTGGCCGCCTACGACACGGTCGTGACGGCCGTCACCGACGATGACGAAGCCTCCACGCTCTCCGCCAGCGTCGCGCTGGGGAACGGCACGGGCGGCCCGGCGCGGACCGGCGCCAACGTGGACTTCACCTTCTCGCTCCCCAAGGCGCGGGAGAGGGGTGATCTGGACGGGATCCGGACGCAGCTGGCGTGGGGCGGCGACGTGATCAGCCCGCGCTCGGACCGACCCTCGACGTGGGACCGGTACGCGGTCAATCCCGAATGGAGACCGGACGGGAGCGCCAGGGTGAGCAGGCACGGCGCCTACGTGCGGCCCTGGCTGGAGAGTTCCATCATGCGCGGCCAGCGGAGCTTCAGCCTTCGCGTCCACGTCAAGAACCGCGCCGAGGCCGGCGGCGAAGTCGGCAACGGCTGGATCGCGATGCGGGTGGCGGAGGCCCGCAACGGTCGCTACCGGGCGAATCCCGCCGCCGAATGGGCCTGCATGCCGGTGGGCGGCGGAACCTGTCCGTCCGCCTGGCCGGGCGTGCCCACCGCCACCATCGTTGCCCTGGACAACGGCCGGGTCATGTCCGGCAGCGACGCGCGTTACGGGATCACGGTCAACCCGGCGCCGGCGGCTGGCCAAACGCTGCGGGTGTACCTCAAGACGTGGGAAGTCTTCATCCAACCGACGGACCCAAAGGTGCTGATCGTCGGCGGCGTTCGGATAAATGCCGACGGATCTCCATCTAATCAAACTGAGCGAGATAAGCTCACGGGCAAAGTTGATATAGATGCCAACGGAAATCCACTGGATGAGGATGTTGTCGTAGAAACACAAACTCAGCGCGGGGTCCAGTACAAATACTATTACCTTCAACCCCGCAGAGGTGGTACGCAGGTGCAGTTCACGGCACATACCCACCATGACGTGGACTCCAGCGGGTCCGCCACCTTCACGCTGCCGACCAAGGTCTTCCGCAGTAAGGAAAACATGGCCGGCCGCGACTATTGGGCGGAGGTCCAGGAGGACGTCGCCTACGATGTCGGCAGCGGCTTCCAGGCTGAGGTGGAGACGACCATGTTCAACCCCAACGCCGAGGCCTGCTGGTACGGCCACTCGCACCAACGGGCGCGCTTGATCACCGTCGATGGAAGCCAGGTGTACTCACCTGGGGGCATGGGGATCACCGAGTGCCTGACGAGTGACGAGATTGATGAATGGAAATACGGCAACGGCTCGACCGCCAACAGACCGACTGTCTGGACCAGCTGCAAGCCGGAGTATTCCCATTCCGATAACAGGCATCCGTACACCCATGGTGGCCAAACCCACCACCATCACAACCACAATCCGTACATCAAGCTGGGCGACGGTTCCTGCCCCGGCGGGCAGTCGCAGCTAGATGGCGGGGATTCGCAGGACGGGCAGACGGACGATCCGCCGGATGATCCGTTCCCCGATCCGGGAGCGCTGGGCTTCTCGGACGTGACCTCCAGCGGCATGACCGTGTCGTGGCCCGAGCGCGAGGTCGACCACTACCTGGTCTATTGGGCCGAGAACGTCGCGAACGCCGACGCGCGGTCCGCCCAGGTGGACGCCGGCACGCTCACGTACGCCATCACCGGCCTGAAGCCCGGCACGGAGTACGCGGTCATCGTCTATTCCCAGGACCACGACGAGGTCACGCCCACCGGCTACCAGCGCACCGCCGCCGGCTCGACGACCGACACGACGCCGCCACCGCCGGACTACAGCGAACTGAAGGCCAGGATACGGGACTACGCCGGCGAGCAGGCTTCGAACAGCGACCACGCCCGGCGCTGGAACCGCGTGCTGGCCGCTTTGGGCGACGAGGACGCCATCGCCGCCGGCCACGATCCCATGACCGCGTCCGAGGCGCAGGGCTACGCCGACCGCGGCTGGGAGCGCTGGGACGAGGTGGTGGAGGCCCTGACCGAAGTGGAGTCGAGGGAAGCCACGGATCCGGAACCGGACCCCATCCCCGAACTGAGCCTGTCGGGCGGCGGCGGCGTGGATGAGGGCGGCAGCGCGTCGTTCACCATCCACGCCGACCCGGCGCCCGCGGCCGACGTGACGGTGAGCGTTGCCGTCGCCCAGACCGGCGACTACCTGGATGCGCCCGGCGCGGGCACCCGTACCATTACACTCGCCACAGGCGCGACAGCCGCGAGCCTCACCGTCGCAACGGTAAACGACGGCACCGACGAGGCCGACGGCTCGGTGAGCGTCAGCCTCAACGCCGGCGCGGGCTACACGGTGTCGTCGTCGAACGGATCGGCCACGGTCGCGGTGCGCGACGACGACGAGCCGACGCCCGAGGTCTCAATCTCTTCGGGCGGCGAGGTGACCGAGGGCGGGTCGGCCAGCTTCACGGTCACGGCCAGCCCGGCGCCGGCCTCCCCGCTGGACGTCGACGTGACCGTCGCCCAGTCCGGCGACTTCGCGGCTGCCGGCCAGACCGGGGCTCGGACCGTCACCGTCCCGAGCTCCGGCAGCGCCACGCTGGCAGTGGCCACGGTGGACGACGGCACGGACGAGGCCGACGGCTCGGTGAGCGTCACCATTGGCGCCGGCACGGGCTACCGGGTGTCATCCGCCTACGGCACGGCGTCGGCCGCGGTGCGCGACGACGACCCGCCGCCGGCATCGTCCTGCGTGAGCGGCACCCAGTGGAGGACGGTCGAGGGCTACTACAAGTCCAATGCGGGGAAGGCCCCGAACTACGGCGCGAACTGGTACCGGGTGCTGATCGCCTACCGGAGCGAGCACACCCACAGGGCGCTGCCGGACTGGACGGGGCCGACCGCCGAGCCGACCGCGGCCTTCACGGTCAAGGAGGCGGAGGACGGCGAGAAGGCGTGGTCCGGCTGGACGCCGGTGCGCAAGGTGCTGGAGTGCCTGCGCGACGCCAACCGGATCGGCCGGTCGTTCGCCCCGCTGGTTCCCGCCGCGTCGAACCCGGCGCGGGAGGGCGTGGTGCGGATCGCCAACCCCGGCGCCCGGCCAGCGGCGGTGCGCATCGCGGCCACCGATGACGCCGGATGGCGCCCGGAGCCGCTCACGCTGCATCTCGGCCCCGGCGCATCCGTGGACCTGACCTCCGCCGACCTGGAGCGGGGCAGCCCGTCCAAGGGCCTGTCCGGCGGCATCGGCACGGGCACCGGCGACTGGCGGCTCACGGTGTCGGGCGATTCAGGCATCCGGGTCCAGCCCCACGTCCGCTCGGCGGACGGGCGGCTTGCGGCCATGGGCGCGGTCGCGCCGCTACAGGACGGCGCGCACCAGGTCGCCGTGCTGCACCCGGCGGACGGTGCGCAGCGCACTGGGCTGCTGCGGCTGGTGAACCGGGGCTCGGAAGCGCTTGGGGTGCGGATCACCGCGATCGACGATGCCGGCGCCTCACCCGGCGGCGCGGTCTCGCTGGCGCTTCCGGCGCGGGCCGCGGCCACGTACGCAGCGTCGGAGCTTGAGCGCGGCGGCGCAGGGCTTGACGGCGCGCTCGGCGACGGCACCGGCCTGTGGCGTCTGCGGGTTGCATCGAACGGCGACCTGGCGGTGATGGCCTTGGCGGAGGAGCCCGGCGGGCATCTGGAGAACCTGTCCGACCCGGCCGCCGCGGCGCGCCTGGAATCCGGCGTTCATGCCGTGGCGGGCTTCCCGTCGGCGTACGGTCCGGCTGGCCGGCCGGGAACGCTGCGCATCGTCAACCGCTCCGCCGCGGGCGGCACGGTCACGATCCGGCCCCGCGACGCCCAGGGCCGGGCGCTCGGCCCGGTGCGGCTATGGCTGGACGCGGGCGGGGCCGCGAACCTCGACGCCTGGGACCTGGAGCTGGGCAACCCGGCCAAGGGCCTGTCCGGCGGCGCCGGGCCGGCGCCGGGCGACTGGCGCATCGAGGTGGAGAGCGATCTGGACCTGCGGGTGCTGCCCTTGGTGCGGGCTCCGGCGGGTCTGCCTGCCGCGCCCCGCGGGCGGCCCCGGTAGCGACCGCGGCGCCGGTCGCCGTCGTGCTATGATTTCCGGGACTCGGCAACTCCGTACCCGACCCCGCCATGCAGGGCCGCAGACTTCCCATCGGCATAC
>JAJDWR010000043.1 GCA_022825505.1 Gammaproteobacteria bacterium
TGCCGATGACCGCGTTGGCGCCACCGCTGACATTGATGATACCCAGGAGGGTACACTCAACGGCTTGCTTGACCTGTCGGCCTGCACCAATCCGGTTTCCAACGGGTACTCCCAGGCAGTGACCATCTACAACGAGTACAACGCCGCCAAGGCCGCGCTACCGCCGGCCGATGCCGATCCCGATCCCGATGCGACGGCGCGCTATAACGCCGCCAAGGCAGCCAGGGACGCATTCGGCGGCGCGGTCTATTCCGAAGTCTACAACCAGCAAATGCAGTTGCAGTCGGTCACCGACGCCATTGATGACTACAACGATTTGGTGGGTACCGGCGGCGCCCTTGCGGCTCTGAAGTCGGGCTACGATGCCGTTGTGGTCAATGATTTGGGTACCGGTACAGAAGACAACCTCGCGACCGACGACAGTGACGACCCGTCGTGGAACAGAATTTATGGCTCCACGGGGGTTCGGGGTTACCAGCAAATAGACGGAACCGCCATAGGTGACGATCTCACCGATGATGAGCTTACGGCAGCATTCGACTCATCTGGGGTACTTCAGCTTGCGAATACGGGAAACAATCCCGATCTCACAGGATCCACTACCGTTACCAATCTCGGCCAGATCGTTCAACAATTGGACAAGTGGCAGAGCGAGGTCGACGACGCCCAGGATGTTCTGGACGATGCCATTGCGGACGGAAACACCAATCTTTCGCCGTTGCGTGAGGATTTGAGGCGCAAGACGAACGCGCGCGACCACGTTCAGGGCGAACTGACGCGACTTTCGTCGATCGTCCGTGCGCAGAACCGGGATTTGTCTGCCGACATCACCATCACCGTGGACGGCGAATCGGTAACGCTGGCGGAGACGGAGCGAGAAGTGCTGACGGCATACGGTACGACTAACGGCGAAGTGGACGCCGCAGCGGCCAAGGTTCGTAGCGCCGTCGGAGCGTTGGAGCGTTCCAACAAAGCCCTGCAGAGCGCGCTGGCGTCGCCGAGCGATTACCTGGATCAGTTGGTGGCATTGCGCCAATTCCAGAAGGATGCCGCGGACACGGCCGTGGCAGACGCCGGATCCAATGTGGCGCCTGTCCTGACGACCAGAGCCGAGGAAGCACAGGAGGCTCTGGATGCGGCAACTGCGCAGAGAGACGCCCACGCGGAATTGACCGGCGATCCCGAGAGCCCTGCCAGCAAACTGCTTAGCGCGCTCCTTGAGCCTGCGATGAAGGACGGCGAGGTCAATCCTGGCGACGACGACGGTCAGGCAGTGATCGACGCGATTTCGGCAACCTACGAAGTGGCGCAGGGCGCTGCTGACGCTGCCCAGGACGTCGTTGACGAATTGACGGCGGACGGCGGTGCGGTTGCCATGAACACCGAACGCAGCATGAAGAACGCCGCTGACATCGAGGGGCTCGACGGGCGCGTAACCGCCAACGAGGAGACCCTGGTCGACCACGGCATGAAGCTCATGCAGAAGAAGGAATACATCGACAATCTCGCGGCGGAGATCGGGATCGATCCCGTGACGGGCGAAGGCACGATGGAAGGCGGCATGAGCCGAATCGACTACAACGCGATGGGCATCGTGACCAACGCCGAGAACATCGCTGCGAACGCGGGAAACATAGTGGGTCTGCGTACCGATGTTGATGCCAACACCGGCAACATCGCGATGAACAGCGGTCGCATCGATACCAACGCGGCCAACATTTCATCCAACGCGGATGCCATTGCCGCCAACATGAACTCGATCGGTTCGAACTCCAGCGCGATCAGCGACAACCGCAACATGATCGGTTCGAACTCCAGCGCGATCAGCGACAACCGCAACATGATCGGTGAGCTGAGCGACGATCTGGATGTGGTGCGGGCCGGCGTTGCCGCCTCCATGGCCCTGGCCGGAATGCCGGCGATCAACGGCCGCGGCGTCTCCATCGGCGTTGGTTCGTTCGACGGTGAGTCCGCTTTCGCGGTGGGCTTCCAGATCCAGGGCGAGATGGCGTCGTTCAAGGTTGGCGTGACCAGCGCCAGCGGCGCGACCGGTGCCTCGGCTGGTGTGGGCTTCCAGTTCTAAGGAGCCCTTAGCGTCAGTCCTCTGAAAGTAAGCCGGCGGTCCGATGAGTTCGGGCCGCCGGTTTTCTTATGATCACTGGTCGGGGACGGCCTTCATGGCGAGCAGAACTACCGAAGGTGCTGGGACGGCCTGCCCTGTTCGTGCCGGCGCCCCATCTGTCGTTTGCTCTGCCGTCCCCGGCCGCCAATCGGCGGCTAACCGTCACTCCGCCTGCGGATAGTCGTCTATGTACTGGATCAGCCCGTCGACGTTTTCGAGCACGATCGAGAGGCGTTGCGGGTCCGCTGCATCCAGGTCGCCGCCAAGGTTGTTGGCGATCACCATCAGGTTTTGGCGCACCTGCTCCAGTTCCGCGTCCGAAAGTCTGTATTCCTGGGTCGCCGTTGCAGTCAGGTAGGTGTTGACTGCGCTTACCAGGTAGGCGGAGGATTCTATCAGCCGGTCGACGTCGCCGAGCGTCTGCGCGCTCATGGCTCGCATGCTATGGAGACCTTCGTCGGCCACGAGAATCATGATTTGTTCGATCAGCGCCATCGCCTCGGCCGCGAGGCGCACCCGGTCTTCCGTTGCATTGACTCGCCAGGCGGCGCGCAGCCGCGCCGCCTCGGTATACCACTGGTCGGTCACGATGCTCTGCGCCAGCACCTCTTCGAGCGCCGCAAGTGACTCCCAGTCTTCGTCGGTCTGGTAAGCCAGCCCCTCGATCACGGCCGCCGGCGCGCCGGTGAGTTGCCCGGCGATCTCGAGGATTTCTTCATCCAGCGCCTCACCGCGCTGCATCTCTTCCAGGTGGTCGCTGACGAGGCTGTAGCGCGCCTGGATATTGCCCGGGTTGGCCCGCAGTGCATTGGTCAGGGATTCGCGTGCCTGATCGGGTTCCCCGGTCGCTCGGAACAGCGATCCGTAGACCTCGAACCGCGTGGAGAAATCGGGTATCACGTCCGCAAGCGCCCTTCCCCGGCTTGTCTGCTCCAGGCTAATCAGTCGCAGCGCAAGGTATCCATAATTGATTCCGCCCAACTGCGTATGGACCCAGCTTCCCGCTCTTGTCAACGGATCGTGCGGGTCGAACAAAGCCTGCAGATCTTCCGACATCAGCCCGTCCGCGCGGGCGCGGCTTCGGGTCGCCATGAGATTGTTGTTGTCGGTGCTGATCTCGGCGCGGCGGGCGAAGGACAACAAACCCTGTTCATCAAGGGCCAGGGCCGCCAGCAGGTCCTCGACTCCGTTGATGCCGAACCGGCTGAAATGCAGGACATCGTCGAGAATCGGCCGGCCGGTGTGCGCCAGGTCGATCTCGACGTTGATCGGCGCGTCCGAGGCCAGGAACATCAGCACGCGCGGCCGGGGTTGATAGAGCCTGACGTACTCGAATTCCGCAATCAGTGTCGCCGCCAGGGTCCGCAACAGGGGCTCGTCCACGAATTCGGCGTTCATCCACTGGAGGAATACGCCGCCTTCGTTGAGGTGGCTTCTGACGTCCGCCGCGAATTCGCGGGTGAACAGGTGCGACGCACCGGCGGTCCACGGATGAGAGGGTTGGGAGACGATGGCGTCATACGACTTGCCGGTGAGCTTGAGGGCATTGCGGGCGTCGTTGATCACGATGTTGAATCGAGGGTCCGCCAGGGGGTCGAAGTTGCGCATGCTCCCGACCAGCCGGTTTGCCTCGATGACCTCCGGCTCAAGCTCGACCACGTCGACACTCTCCACGGAAGCCGGAATGCCCTCGAGCGCGACGCCGCCGCCGAAGCCGACCACGAGCATGTCCTCAAGGTCGGGGCGTGCGGCAACGGGCAGCGCCGTCAGCCACTTCTGCGTGTCGTAGATCGGAGGCGTTCCCTTGACCATGATGGCGGCTTCGGGAAGGCCGTTGGTGCGCAGGTAGTAGTAGATGCCCGAGCCCAGCAGCATTACGGTGGAGGAGCGCCCGACGGAGTAATAGAGTTCCCGCGGCGGGCTTGCATAGGCCAGGGCGAATCCGGAGCTCGAAACCACCGCCTGGGGCCGCGCCGGACTGTAAATCGCAAGCACCGCGGCGATGCCGGTACAGGCGATCCCCACGGGGATCGGCCTCGGCCTGGCCACGCATGCGGCTGCCCAGAGCGCCAGGAAGAAATTGACGCCTACCGCAACCCGGATCGAACCTTCGAATCCCAGACCGGGGATCAGCACGAACCCCGCGAGGATGGCGCCGATGATGGCGCCCACGGTGTTCCAGGCGTAGATTCGCGCCGTGCTCGCGGTGGCCTCGCTCTCGTCCCGTGCCAGCACGCGTACGGAGAGGGGCAGCGTGGCGCCGATAAAGATCGTCGCCGGCAACATCACCGCCACGGCGAACAGCAACAACGCGCCGGTGGTCTTGTCGTCGGGAATCAGCAGCCCCATCCAGGCGTACACTCCAACGGAAAGCACGCCGATGGCGACCTGCGTGAACGCGAAAGCGATGGCGGCCCGCTCCCTGCGTTCGGCGACCTTGCCGGCGAGGCCGCCGCCAAGGGCGATGCCGGTGAGAAACGCCGCCAGCATCGTGGCGAACGCGTAGATGCTGCCGCCCATCACGTGGGCCAGCATCCGGGTCCAGAGCACTTCGTAGAGAAACGCGTTGGCGCCCGAAAACAGCATGAGCGGGAGCATCCACGCGGGCTGGGAGCGGAACACGGCCTTCATCCGGCTCGTCGCCGGCTCGGACTGCGTGAACAGGGGCCGAATGCACGCCGTAACGAAACTCGGCGGCCCGGCCGCGGCAATTGTCGCGTCGGTGGGGGCGCTGTCGCGTCGGCCGCTAGCGAGCGCCGCCGCGATGACGAATACCAGCGCGTTGATGGCGACGCCCACCCAGACGGTTCCGTTGAGTCCCAGCGCCGGCAACAGGAGAAACGCCGCGGTGACGGTGCCGAAGACGGCGCCGCCGGTGTTGATGGCGTAGAGCAGCGCCACCCTCGGCCCCACTTCCCGGTCGGTCCGTACGGCGTAGCGGATGAGCAGCGGCAGCGTGGCGCCCATGAAGCCCGTGGGGATGGCGAGCACCACGAACGCCACGAGCAGGTAGAAGACCGGCTGGCCGATGGTGGCCGCGTCGGGCGGCGCCGGCTGGTCGCCGAGGATCGATGCGTAGAGTGCCCTGGCCGCCAGCAGCAGCAGCGGCACCGCCAGCGCCGACAGGGCAATGCCGGCCTCCAGGATTCCGTACGCCAGCACGGGGCGGGTGACGCGTCCGGCATACCGCCCGGCCACGGCCGAACCCAGGGCCAGCCCGCCCATGTAGGCGGCCAATACCGTGGCGACCGCAAGTTCGCTCGTCCCGAAAACCAGCGAGAATTGCCTGAGCCACGCGGTCTGGTAAAGGAGCGCGGCGAAACCGGAAAGGAAGAAACAGGCGATGACGCCGAAATAGATGAGCCAGGGCGCCTGCATGGGCGGCGGCGCGGACGCCGGCTCCGCTGCCGGCCCGCCGGACTGGCCGCCGCCGCGGCGATGTCCCGTTGCCAAGGTTGCAGCGCGGCGTCTCTTCGCGGCCTTCTGTCGTTTTCGGTTGCTACGCCGCCCCAATGTCGCGGGTCCTCAAGGATATTGGGCCGTTATCGGCACCGGGGGCTGCGGAAATCGGCTCGGCGTGATTTCCCGTCGCTGTCCCCGCCATGGCGGCAGATCATAGCATCAACGGCCACTTGTCCGATGCCCGAAACCAAAACCGGCGGCCCAATTTCTCGGACCGCCGGTTGTTCCTTGGAGAACTTTCAGTTCTGAATTAGAACTGGAAGCCCACACCAGCCGAGGCACCCATCTCGCCGCCGGCGCTGGTCACGCCGACCTTGAACGAGGCCATGTCGCTCTGGATCTGGAAGCCCACCGCGAAGGCGGACTCGCCGTCAAACGATCCGACACCGATGGAGATGCCGCGGCCGTTGATGGCCGGCATTCCGGCCAGGGCCATGGAGGCGGCCACGCCGACGCGCACCACTTCCATCTGATCCTGCAACCCGGTGATCATTTCGCTGTTCCGGCCGATTGCCGACGCGTTCTGACCGATCGAGTTCATGTTGGCGGCAATGGCATCCGCGTTCGAGGAAATGTTTCCTTCGTTAGCGGTGATGCGGCCTTCATTGGCCATGATGTGGCCCGCGTTGGTCATGATGTCGGCCGCGTAGGTCTCGATCATGCCCCGGTTCTCACCGATCATCGTCGTGTTCGCATTCCATCAATGTGTTTTTTCGCCTTCCGCGCAACGCGCGATACCCATGTCTTCGCATCGAGCTCGACCGAGATCGACCCACCCAGGTCGCTCAGCCTCAAAGGGCTCCGTCCAGTTTCTTTCATGAAGCCGGCGACTTCGGAACTATTGGCATCGATGGTTTCCACCCAGCGGGAGACCTTGTGAATGATGGTACCAATGCCGATAAGCAGCAGCGCGCCGGATACATACCACAATTCCATATCGGTTGGACCCCACTCGAGTCATGCAACGATCGGGCCGCATCGGCGCCGGGATCAGTGCGGACCATGATAGCGAAACCCGGTCAAAAAATAGTTGAGATTC
>JAJDWR010000081.1 GCA_022825505.1 Gammaproteobacteria bacterium
CAATCCTACAGATTCTGAGCCTGACCCTTTTCGAGAAAACCCCATTAAATCAATTGCTTACTGAATGCGAAACCAAAATGGACACGACCGCATCCCCTAAGCAATTGAATTTATTCGAAAAATATTCCGGACACTAATGACATGCCTTTGGGATTCTGCAAGGGCTCCGGGTTCCAACAGAGCAGTACTACGAACCAGCCAAAACACTGTCGGGCCACTCTGCGCCTCGGCCCGCTCGGTTGGCGCCAGGGCAACGGCCACGATGGCCAGCAGCGCCAGCCGCCACCTCGCGCTCCCCATCAGAGCGGCTCCCGAAAGCTTTTCTTTATTTGAGGGGGGATGGAGGATTTCGAGGGTTGAAGTTTGTTGCCTTTTCGGCTCCGCTACCATGGTTTCTTCCTCCCATCGATTCCAGCGTTGGCGCGACCGGCAACTCGCAGATCCACGGCCTTCGGGCTGGTGGGCTCGTTGAACGAGGCCTCGCCCGGCACGGACTCGATCCGATCATCACCTTGCCATCCCGAATCGGATTCTAGATCCTGACGGGAAGCAGCGCATCGTATGATGCAATCTCACGCAAGCATAAGTCAACCTTGAATACAATGCCAACTCTGCTCTCGCGCCAGCTGCATGAGACCGCCGATGCGATCCGCGACTCGCTGCGCCGATTCCCGCAACTGCTTCCGTTACCGAATCAGTTCGAGGAGCAGCAACACAATCCGATCCGGAAACGGCTGCGGCCGTGCGATTGGTCGTAGCCGCCGAACCAGACCAGTACGCCGCCGCCGGAAAAACGCTTGCCGTAACGCAGATTCGCCTCCAGCGACCACATGTCCGGCGCGGTTCCGGGATGCCGGAGGCGATCGATCTCCTCCCGCCAAAGCGCGCCGGTTCCGGCCGGCGCGACGTTGCCCCAGCGGGGCGAAACCGACAGCGACAAGCCCAGGGCGTCCGGCTCCCCGAGCGTGAACGTCACCCCGGCGCCTCGCTCCCGGTAGCCCGCCGCCGAATGCACCGCCAGCGCCCGTCCCTGTGCGTCGATCCGGACATTGCCCTGCCGTACCCGCAAGCCAAGGGCGACCTCCACTCCGCTCCCGGCCTGCCCGTCCCCGCCGTCGCGGCGCAGATGCGCCTCGCCGAAGAGCTCGACCGTCCCGCCGCCCACGCGGACCGGCCCCGAAATCTCGGCGCCCAACCGTTGCCGGCCGACGGCTGCCGACAGTCTGTCGACCGACTCGGCGCCGTCCCCGGTTTCAAGCCCGGCCCAGGCCGCGTCGGCCCGCAGCGCGAACCTGACCTTGCCGGAGTCCCCGCCAAACCGCCGCCGGTACTCGACCAGCCCCATGCGCAGCCCGAGATCGGCGGTCCCGGCCAGCCCGGTCGCGTCCCGCACGTTCTCCGCCGTGCCCCAGCCGCCGCCGAACATGGCCCACACCGATGCGGCCCCGCCGGACCAGCGCAGATAAGGTTGCAGCGACGTCAGCTCCGTCGCCAGCCGGCCGCTCGACGCGCCCACCCGCCAATCGGCCGCGCCGACGCCGCGCGCCACCGCCACGCCGGACAGCCAACGGTCGCTCAACTCGGTATCGACGCCCAGCCAAGCGGTTCGCAGATCGCCATCGTGCCCGGCATCGTAGCCCAGCACGCTCGGCGCGCCCTCAAAAGTCTGAAAGTCGCCCTGACCCCAGACGGCCCAGCGACGCCCCGCCGGTTCGCTATCGGCATCGCCTTCTGTGGCGGCATCGTCCACGCCCGGCACCCACTCGAACTCCAGGTCTCCGAGCGAGGCGTCCGAAACGCCGCTCAAGCTGCCCAGGATGCCCAGGACGCCGAAGCTGCCAAAGCCGTTCGGAAGTCCCGATGCGCCAGGCGGCGATTCACCCGCCATCGGCTGGCCAAAGGCTGTTACGCCGAATTCCCCGGAGGGATGCCCCCTGAGTCCTGAAGTCGAGCCAGCCGAACCGTTCGGCACGCCTGCCGCCACCCTGTCCACAATCCGCCGCCACCCGGCCTTGTCCAGCGGCACGCGCCGCCCGGCGACCGTCAGCACCGACCGCTCCCCGACGCCCGACGCCGCCCGCCGGCCCAGCGTCATGCGCGCGCTCGACAGGTGCGAGCGGGCCATGGCCGACAGGGCGTTGCCGAGCGCGCCGCGCACCGGCCGGTCGTCCACGCCCGCGGCGAACGTCTGCGTCGCCGTCAGTCCGCCGGGGTCCTCCGCCGTGACCGACACGGCCGCCGTCCCGTACACGACCGGCGTCAGCGTGAGTTGCGATCCCAGCACCGCGACCGTGACCACGTCCGTGTCGGAGGACTCCGCGCGGTAGCTCAGCGCGCCGCCGTCGACATCGGAAAAGTACGGCGACAAATCCAGGCTGACCGGGTTCCCGCCTTCATCGAGCGCCTGTTCCGGCATCGTTCCGACTGCGGCAGGCGCGTCGTTGACCGGCGACACGGTCACCGTCACCGTGGCCGAATCCATCAGTCCATCGCCATCGGAGGCGATGTAGGTAAATCGGTCCATGCCGTGGAAGTTCTCCGCTGGGACATAGATCACACCCCCGTCCGCGGCAACGGCGGCCGTCCCGTGGGCTGGCGCCGCTACGCCTGCGATGTGCAGGGGGTCGCCGTCAAGGTCTGAGTCGTTGGCCAGAACATTAACCGCAACGGCTTCGTCCTCGTTCGTTTGTACCTCGTCGTCCGCCGCGGCGGGCTGTTCGTTCATCCCGGCGATCATCACGACTACCCGCGCGTCGGCTTCCGCTCCCGGGGCGTCGCGCACGCGCACGGAAGATTCGTACTGGCGGGGTTCCGCCTCGTAATCTTCCCCCGGGCCAACGTACCGCACCATGCCGTCCCGGGCATTTACCTCGAAACGCGTCCCATCGCCGGAGACCAGCTCATAGCTCAGCGCGTCGCCGTCGGGATCCGATGCCGCCAGGCGGCCGAGATCGACCGGGCGCCGGACGCCATCCAGATTTTCCTGCAGCGTAAAGCGATAGACCGGTTGGCCGAACGACGGCCCCCGGTTGACCACCTCCACCGTCGCCGTCGCCGAGGCCGCGCCCCCGGACCCGTCCGAAACCTCCACCCGGATATCCACCGAACCCAACTCGTGCGGCGCCGTCCATCTCGCATGCCGCCCCCCCGATCCGCCGGCGAAAGCGCCCGATGGCGCGCTCCACTCATATTCCAGAGCGTCGCCGTCCGGGTCCGCCGCCAGCGCCGTCAAGCCAACCTCGCCTCCGCGCGGTACTGCGCAGGGATCGCAGCGCGCCGATACCGCGGGCGGGCTGTTCGGAGGCGGCGGCGGCGGCGGGTCGTCGTTGTCCGTTATCGAGATCTCGTCCCCCGCCACGGCGAGTCCGGCCGCCGTGCCGGCGACCTCGATGGTCTCGGCCGGCTCGTCCGCCGCGTCGTCCACCGGGGTGAGCGTGAACGCCCCGCCGCCGCTGGCCTCGCCGGCCGCGATGACGATGTCGAAATCCGATACCGCGGCGTAGTCGTCGGGCGCGGTCGCCGTCCCGTCCCTGACGCTCACCGCCACGGTCGTCGCCTCGGTGAAGCGGGCCGCGCCGTCGATTTCCGCGGTGACCGTGACGGCCGTGGCGCCATCGCCTTCGGTTACCGAGTCGGGGCTCGCCGTGAGCGTGACCGCCGTCGGCGCAGTTTCATCGTCGGTCACCGTCACCGGCAGGTCCGCCGCCTGCCCGCCGTAGGTGCCGCCCGACGCCGTATGCGTCAGCGTCGCCGTGTCGTTTTCCGCATCGTCGTCGTGGCCGGCCGCCACCGTCACCGTCTGCGCCGTGTTCCACGTCTCGGTCGTGAACTCCAGGCTGTCGTTGTCCAGGCTGAGGTCCGTGTCCGCGTGGCCGGCGATAGCCACGGTCACCGTGCTGCTCGGTTTGGTCGCAAGTTTCACTGTGTAAGTCGCCTGGTCCCCCTCGTCGACGCCCAGCGAATCGGGTGCGATCACGATCCCCGGCGTGTCGTCGTCCAGGATGATCACGCCGAGCTGCTGCGACACCGAGTCGTAGCCGCCTCCCGAGGCGGTGTGGTCGAGCGTAGCCACGTCGGTGATCCCGTCCTCGTCGTGGGTGCCGGTGACGGTCACCGTCTGCGTCTGGCGCCAGTTCGCCGGCGTGAAGGTGAGCCGCGACTTGTCCAGCGTCAGCACCTCGTCCAGGACGCCGGAGATGTACACGGTCACATTGCCCGTCGGCTCGCTGGCGAGCCGGACGGTGTAGGGCGCGGACTCGCCCTCGTCGAGATACAGTGGATACGGCGCGATCACCAGCCCGAGGGTTGCGTCGTTGTCGGTGATCGAGATTTCGTCGCCGGTCACGGCGAGGCCGTCCGACGTGCCGGTGACGTCGATGGTCTCGGTGGATTCGACCACCGCATCGTCCACCGGCTTCAGCGTGAAGCTTCCCGTGCCGCTGGCGGCTCCGGCGGCGATGGCGATGTCGAAGTTCGCCACCACGGCGTAGTCGGCGGGCGAGGCGGCGGTGTCGTCGGCGACGCTCACTGTGACGGTCCTGGCCTCGGTGAAGACGACTGAGCCGTCGATCTCGGCGGTGACCGTGACAGTCTCGGCGCCGCCATTTTCAGCAACCGAGTCCGGGTTGGCCGTAAGGGTGATTGCCGTGGGCGGGGTCTCGTCGTCGGTGGTGTTCACGGTAACCGTGCCGCTGACGCCGGTGTAGTCGCCGCCCGAGGCCTCGTGCGTCAGCGTGGCCGTGTCGTTGGTCCCGTCGGTGTCCTGGCCGGCTGCGACCGTGACGGTCTGCGCCGTGTTCCAGGTCGAGGCGTCGAAGGCCAGGCTGTCGGCGCCGAGCGTCAGGTCGGTGTCCTCATCGCCGGTGATGGCTACGGTGACCTGGGCCGTCGGCTCGGAGGCGAGCTTGACCGTGTAGCTGCTGCTGCCGCCCTCGGCCACGGTGACGGTGTCGGGGTCGAACACCAGGCCAACCTCGTCGTCGTCGGTCACCGTGACCACGAGGTCGGCCGTCACGCCCGCGTAGTTGCCGCCCGCGCCCGTCAGCGTGAGCGTCACTTCGTCGTTCACGGCGTCGTCGTCCTGGTCTGCCGAGACCGTCACCGTCTGCGCGGTGTTCCAGTTCGCGGTCGTGAAGGTGAGGCTGGCCGTATTGAGCGACAGGTCGGTGCCCGCATGCCCCGTGATGGTCACCGTCACGGTATCCGTCGGTTCGGACGAGAGCCGGACGGAGTGGGTGCTGCTGCCGCCCTCCGCCACGGTCAACGTGGAATCGCCCAACGTCCCGTCGCCATCCTGGAACGTCTTCGTGTCGTCGTCGTTCGTCGTGACCTCCAGGCTGCTCGCCAATCCGGCGTAGTCGCCGCCCGCGGCGGTGTGGACCAGCGTCGCCGTGTCGTTCTCCGCGTCGTCGTCCCCGCCCGCCTCCACGGTGATGGTCTGCGCCGTGCTCCACGTCGAGGTCGTGAAGGTCAACTCCGTCTTGTCGAGCGTCAGGTCCGAGCCTGCGTGGCCGGTGATGGTGACGATCACGGCGGTTGTCGGCTCGGTCGAGAGCTTCACCGTGTAGGTGGCGTCGTCGTCCTCGTCGATGCTCAGCGACTGCCGCGACAGCACCACCTGGCGCTCGTCGTCGTCCGTCACGGTCACGCCCAGATCCGCCGTCACCCCGTCGTAGATCCCTCCCGAGGCCGTGTGGGTGAGCGTGGCCGTATCGTTGGCGCCATCGTCGTCGTCGCTCGCCGTTACCGTGACGGTCTGCGCCGTATTCCAGTTCGAGGTCGTGAACGTGAGGCTCGCCTTGTCCAGCGTCAGATCGGTATCCGCGGCGCCGCCGATCGCTACGGTCACGCCTGTCGTCGGTTCGGCCCCCAGCTTGACCGTGTAGGTCGCCTGGCCGCCCTCGGTGACGCTCAACGGATCCGGCGAGATCACCAGCGGGGGCTTGTCGTTGTCCGTCACCGTCACTTCGACGCTCTGCACGTAAAAGTTCTCGGCGTGGGGTTGCGAAAACGAAATCGTCGCCGTTTGTTCGCCGCGGTAGATACCGTCGTCGACCGCGGTCAGTGTGTAGCTCTTTTCCGCCGATATCGCGCTGGTTCGATCGGCGGCCGCCCAGGTATGCATCGCCGGCGAAACCGAGACGACGTCGGGGTTGCTGCTCGTCGCCGTGACGGTGATGTCGTTTGCGGTAAAAAAAACGACTGCCAAGGGGCGCTCGTAGGTTTCGCCTTCCGCCAGGGCCGCTTGATAGGGCTCGTTGTCGTAGTTGTCAACGACCGTGGTAGCCGTCAATCCGTCCCAGTGCGCCGTGTCGCTGCTGGACGTGAACCTGATGGTGGTCTCCCGACGTGTGTAGCGCTCGCTGCCTGCCGTATTCAGGACGTTGTCCTCCAGGCAGTTGATCGCCAAGTTCAACCTTTCGAGGTCTGTGCTCGGCTCAAACGTGTACGACAGCGGGGAGACACTGATCACTGTGGGATCGTCGACCGTGATCGTGACTGTGACCGCTTCGTCACTGGAGTGCCCGTGACTCAGTCCCATCCATGAGGTTGTCGAGTTGCCTTCACTGCAGTTCGAATAGTCGGTGGCGGCGATCGAGCGCGTGAACTGCGCGTCGGCCTTGGCGGGGGCCAGCAGGAGGGCGGCGAGAAGCACGGCCGCACACGGCCACGCGGGCGCGCAAATCGCACGGAAGAAACGGGCTCGCGTGCAGGACAGGTTGCATCGACCCGGACAGCGCGCTTGCCGCTCCATCGAAATCGGCAAGCGATTCCGCCACTGCGAAGTGGCTGCGTGGGGACTATCCCGATAGACAGTATCGGCAGGAACGGAACGGAACGGAACGGAACGGAACGGAACGGAACGGAACGGAACATAGGATACTATCCGCGCTGCGTCATCGATATATTGATATTGGCAAATTTCTAACGTGCTCGCCCGGATTACGTCGCTTCGCTGAGCATACCATTGTACTCTCAGGCGCAGCACCCAGGTCTCCGCACACCGGCCCGGCCGCTGCCGCCGGTGCCGGCTCGTCGAGCAGCCGGAGCCGGAATAGCTGTCTATCGGATGCGCCGCTGTTCCACGACTACCAATACAAAGGGCCAGCGCCGGTCGGCGAGCCGATCGCTCAACCTGCGGCCGGACACGCGGATACCGCGCTCTCGGCCATAGCGGCCAAGCAGCGTATCGTGCATGTCGGCAGCCGCCCCGGCGTCTACGGCGTTTCCACAGGCGGGACAGTACGCGCAGGCGAGAACTCCGTTGCCCTCGATTACCGTTGCCGGCTTCCTGCAGTCCCGGCACTCGAACGAAATCGATGCTTCCATACGACGCGGTTCCTACCGGTGGCGATGCCGGCGCGGCGGCGATCGCCAGCAGCGCCGGCATGGCCGTCGTCGACGACATCGTGCGCATGACAATCCTTCAGGCATCGCTCCCTGAAACCGAATCGGCATCCTACCATCGCCCATGCTCCCGTGTTCCATAACTGATATAGTCCGAATCTCTTTCAGCCCGTTCGCCGGCCTCCGCAATGGACACGAATCGATGTTAATCGTCGCCACGATCGCCCTGCCGTTGATCGCTGTCAGGATGCACTACGAACTATTGATCCTGACCGCGAACGCGGTTGCCGCGCTGTCGCGATACTTGCGCGCCCGCGTGGCGCTTGCGGTGACCCTGGCGCTGGCCGCGCACATCGCCGAAGTGATCGTTTTCGGTCTTGGCTGGCGCCTGCTGATCGTTGCAGGCGCCGTTGAGATCGCACCGTCCGCTCCGGCTCTGGTCGATGTCATCTACTTTTCGGGCTCGATCTATACGACTCTCGGCTTCGGAGACATCGTTCCCGTGAGTGGCGGCGGTCGCCTGCTGGCAACGGTGGAAGCCGTCACCGGGCTGGTGCTGATCGCCTGGACCGCATCCTTCACGTTCGACCAGATGCAGCGATGCGCTGGCGCGGATCCCGATCGCGCATGAAAGCACTGCCTTCCACCGTTGAGTTCTACCGCAGGACGCCCGAATTCACTGAAGTCACGGTCCCGGACGGGCTGAGGAAATCGCATCGGACCCGGGCCGGTGTCTGGGGCCGGATCGTGGTCCTGGAGGGCAGGCTCCTCTATAGAATCCACGCGCCGCCCGCAGGGGAGTTCAGGCTGAACCCCGACAATCCCGGCGTCATCGAACCCGCAGCCGAGCACGAGGTCGAGCCGCTGGGGCAAGTGCGGTTTTTCGTCGAGTTCTACCGATGACCGCCGGAGCGGCGCCCGGCCCTGCATCGGCGGGCCTGCCCTACCGAGGATGCTCGCCGTAATAGAACCGCAGCCGCCAGCCGGTCAGGCTTCCGGTATCCTCGGCGGCCAGATCGGCCACATGCACGGTCCACGTGCCGTTGGGATTCTCGCCGTAGAAGGCATTGCTCAGCAACCGCCAGTCCCGAAAGCCTCCGAACGCATCGCGCAACCCGTCGTTGAAGGGCGGATTGAGCACGCTGGACGTGCCCGCGGGCGAGCGCAGCGAAATGCCCAGATCCGCCGCATTGGCGTGATCGACCCCGATCTCAAGAACCACCGCCTCGATGCTTGCGGCGCCGGGCAGGCCCGTCACCTCGATGCTCGCCGCCGCGCCGGCGCCGTCGGCGTCGGGAATCGCCAGCGGAAGCTCCGCCGCCGCCGCGGCCGTCACCCACTCCGACTCCACGAACGTTCCGAGGCTGTCGGGCGCATGGCTTGCCGCCAGGGCTACCGCGGCATCCATGTCCACGGCGCCGAAGCCGTACCAATTGTGAAAGTCGTAACCCGCGGCGTTGGTCTGCCAGGCGTGTTGCGCGACATAGGGCGTGCCGCCGAACGCTGCGCGCACTTCGGCGCGGCCGGGGTCGATCGTCCGCGCCGTGCGGGCGAGTATGTACCTTACGTCGCGCCACGTGAGGTCCGGATTGGCCCCCAGCAACACCGCGAGCGCCCCCGCCACCGCGGGCGCCGCCGCCGAAGTGCCGCTGAATGCGCTGACGTAGTCGCCATCCGGATTGAGCGGATGCGTGCTTGGCAGGCGATTCTCGGAATACCGGCTGTATCCTCCGTATGCGCCGGCCTGGTCCGTGGTGATCATCGCCGGCGCCGCCTCGCCGTCCTCGCCGGACGGCCCGACCACCCACAGGTTGGCTCCCGCCACGCTGTACGACGCCTTGACGTCGTCGGCGTTGAACCCGCCCACGACGATCAACCAGGGGAGATTCTGGTCCGGGTCGGAATTGGCCGAAAGACAGCCAACCTCGAGATTGAGCGGGTGGATCGGATGGCAATGGTCGAATTCGTTTCCCGCCGCCTTCACGTACAGGGCGCCCCGGCCGCCGCGAAGCTCGCTTGTACCCATCCGAAACAGCCGCACGAACTCTTCCTGCGCATTCTCCGCCGGGGCAAAGGTCCCGAAACTCATGTTGAAGATGTCCACGCTGGCCGAGTCCGGCTCCGATGCGCTTGCGCCGAGGCTCTGCAGCAGCGCCACGGAAAACTCGTCCGGCAGTTCGTCCTGCGCCGGCACCGCATCAACCACTTCTCCCGGCTCGACATCCTCTCCCGGAGGTTCCCCGTCCCCACCCAGCGCTTCCATCGGATTGAATCCGACCAGGGTGACGTCCGGGGCCACGCCCCGTCCGCCGAGGCCGTTGCCAGCCACCGCCGCGGCGATGCCGGCCACGCTCGTGCCGTGATCGCCCAGGAGGCCGAAGTGGAACGGCTCGTCCTCGCGGGCTCCCGCCCCGGCCATGCGTTCGTATCCGAAATTGAATGACCCTTTCCCGTCCGCGTTGGCCGCCAGATCCGGATGACACGTTTCAAGCCCGGTATCCACCACCGCGAGCTTGATGCCTTCGCCGGTGTGCCCGGCCGCGAGCGCGCCGCTCATCCTCAGGTCCGCACCGGCGGCGCCGCCGCGATCCGAATAGGCGGTCTGGCCCGTGTTGGCCATGTGCCATTGCTCGGCCAGCAGCGGGTCGGCGATGCCGGAAGCCGTGCGCTGCGGCGCCTCGCATCGCACCAGGACCCGGCCCTCGGCATCGGTCACGAACCCGTTGAAGAACATGTTGGCGTATTCGGCACCGAATTCGCCCGCCGGCGGCGCCTGGCCCAGCCAGGCCCTGATGAAGTACACCTCGTTCGGCGACAGTTCGGACACGGGCACGCTGAATTGATGAACGTTGCCGAGGAAAAGCTCGAACGGATCGTCCGTGGACTCGATATCGATGCGGGCGATTTCGCGCACGCCGCCCTGGAACCGCTCGTCGTTCGACCACTCCGCCACCAGCGGCGCCGATTCGCCGGAAGACAGGGGATTCATCGCCGCGACCACCAGCAACACGGCCTCACCGGTCACCGTGTACGCCAACGGCTGAAGACCGAGCGCCGGGGTCTCGCCCCCGTCGATCGCGTCGTCCGGCATCTTGTTCGCGGCGGCGGCCTCCCCGTCGCGCACTGTCAGCGTGACCGGGGCGTCGTCCGAAGCCCGGGCGTTACCCGCGATCGCACCGAGGCTGACCTCGATGGTTTCATCGCCCTCTTCGTCGAAGTCCCTGTAAACGTCGATTTCCACCGTCGCCGACGTGGCGCCCGCCGGGACGGTAACCGAGTCCCTGTCGATTTCGTAGTCGCTGCCTCGCGCGGCCGATCCGGCCAGGCTCAATTGCACCGAAACCGACCCGGATGCCGCGGCGCTCAATGCCACGGAAACCTGCACCTTCGGGTTGTTCGCTTCCGCCACCGCGGTATCCCCGGTTATGGCCAACGACACCGCCGCCGGTGGAGGCGGGGGCGGAGGCGGGGGTGGCGGCGCATCGCCGGAGCCCCCGCCGCAGCCGCCCAGCGCCAGCAGCAGGGCCAATGCCGGCGCGGACCGTCCGCCGGGCTTCATCGCCATTCGATTCGGGGGCCGCGCAACCGCACGGACGCAACCGGCTGTCCGGGAAGAACCTGCAACCGCGCCACCGCCTCGGCGGGATGCAGCTCGGCCGGAAGGCCGACGATGGCGAAACCCAGCGATTGGAAAACGGTTAACTCGTCCGCCCCGAGCGCCTGGAGTACGGCATCGATGTCCACGCCCGGGGTCAGTTCGACGCGGATGCTCGGCAACAGGGACGCAAATGTGCGCCGCGCCGGATCGAACGCGATCCTCGACCGGGGTCCGTCCAGAGGTACGGCCGCCCGGTGCGTCTCGCCGTTCATCGAAACCGCGTAGATTCGATGCGAGGCCGTTTCGAACGACCGCACCGCGAGGCCGCCGTACGATGCCGGTGGCGCTTCGGAAGCGTATGCGCCGGAGGCAAGGGCAATCATCTGGCGGCCCTCCGCGGAAACCGGAAGGAATGATTCCGCCGCAGGTTCCTGTGCCGCTGACGGCGTGTCGAGAAGAAGGAAAACGACCATGGTTTTCCAGGCAAGGCGGGAGCGGGCCCCGGGTCCGTGCAGAAATCGGGCGGTCGCGCCGGCCAATTTTCGCTGGGTTGCACGAGAAGCGATCACGCGGAACATGCATGGAATTATAGCAAAAATGTTCCGGGCCGACTCGACTCGCTCGAGCAGTATTCGCGGCCGGTGCGCGCAGGTGCTGGATTGTTCGCTACGCGAACCGGGCTGAACCGGCAGCGCGAAGGCGAAGCTCGATCTCCCGTCGCCGTGCACCGAATCTGCGTTCACAAAGTTTGCGGTAGAATGCGATAAAGGGTATAAGACTAGCTTGGGCAGTGGCATTGCACTGTACCGTTTCTTTGTTGGGAGGAAAAACCATGGCTTCGAGTCAACACAGGGTCGGCAAGGTACGTCCGCCCCGGGTACAGATTACATACGATGTGGAGGACGGCGATGCCGTCGAGAGGCGGGAGTTGCCCATGGTGGTAGGGGTCGTTTCCGACCTTTCCGGGGATTCCCAGGACCCCACCGAATACAAGGAACGCGACTTCGTGGAAGTGGAGCCCGGGGGCGTGGACAATCTCATGTCCCGGATCGGTCCCACCGTATCCATCGAGGTAAACGACGAAATTTCCGGAGAGGAAGACAAGCAGATCAAGGCAAATCTGCAATTCAACTCCGTCGAGGACTTTTCCCCCCTGGGCGTGGCGGCGCAGCTTCCGCAGACCGCCAAACTGCTGGAGGCCCGGCGGCAACTGGCGGATCTCTTCGGCAAGGTGGAGGCCAACGACAAGCTCGACGGAATCCTGGCCGACGTACTGGCCGACACCGAGAAGCGCGACGCGTTGCGCCAGCAGCTCGACAGCCTTGACGGCGACACGGGGGAGGATGAGTAATGGCCACAACTCGCCAGGTAGCCGCAAACGTCGAATCCGACTCGCTGCTCGGACAGATTTTCGAGGACGGCCGGCTCGTCCGGGACGAGCACCAGATCGCGGGCGCGCGAAACATGCTCGATGGTTTCCTCCAGGAAGCGACGAAAGCGGGCGTCCGCGTCGACGGCAGCGCCAAGCGCGCCATCGCGGACCGCATTGCCGCCATCGACAAGCTGATCTCGGCGCAGGTGAACGAGGTGCTGCACCATCCCCGCTTCCAGCAGCTTGAGTCGAGCTGGCGGAATCTGCACAAGCTCGTGACCGAGAACGACCTTTCGTCCACTTTGCGCGTGCGCGTGTTCAACGTCAGGAGGCGGGAACTGGAGCGCGATTTCGCCCGTTCGGCCGGTTTCGACCAGTCCCACTTCTTCCAGTCCATCTACGAGGAAGAGTTCGGCACCCTGGGCGGGTCGCCGTTCACCTTCATCATCGGCGACATGGAGTTCGGGCGCGCCCCGCCGGATGTGCAGTTCCTCAAGAACGTGTCGTCGGTGGCGGCCATGGCGCATGCGCCCTTCATCGCCAGCGCGAGCCCGCGGCTGCTCGACCTCGACAGCTTCACGGAACTCGACCGCCCCATCGACCTGGGCAAGATCTTCGACGCCAGCGAGATGGCCGCGTGGAATTCGCTGCGCAACAACCCCGACTCGCGCTATCTCGTGCTCACGGCGCCCCGCTCCCTGGTGCGCATGCCCTGGGGGCCGGACACGATGGAGGTCGAGGATCTCGACTTCGACGAGGACGTGTCCGGAGACGATCACGAAAAGTACCTCTGGGGACCGTCGTCCTGGTCGATGGGTTCGCTGATCATGAACTCCTTCTCGGAGTACGGCTGGCCGTCGGCGATTCGCGGCACGGAGTCCGGAGGCAAGGTGGCCGACCTGCCGCTGCACGCTTACCGGTCCCTGTCCGGCTCCATGATCACCAAGTGCCCGACGGAAACCGCCATCACGGACCGGCGCGAAAAGGAACTCTCCGACCAGGGCATCATCGGCTTGTGCCACGCGCGCAACACCGACTACGCGGTGGTGTTCTCCGGCGCTACGGTGAACCGGCCGCGCAAGTACATGGACGAGGAGTCCAACGCCAACGCGCGGCTTTCGGCGAGCCTTCCCTACGTGCTGGCCTGCGCCCGCTTCGCGCACTATCTGAAGTCGATCATGCGGGACAAGGTGGGCGGATTCACCTCGAAGGACGAGATCCAGAAATTCCTGAACTCCTGGATAGGCCAGTATGTCACCTCCGACGACAGCGCCTCGCACGCGACGAAGGCGCGTTTCCCGCTGCGGGAAGCCCGGGTCGATGTGCGGGAAGTCGACGGCAAGCCGGGCGTCTACACGGCAGTGGCGCACTTGCGGCCGCATTTCCAGCTCGAGGAGCTCTCGGCGTCGTTGCGGTTGGTCGCCGAACTGCCCAGCGGCAACAAGTAGCGCGCCGCCGGAACGCCCGGACATCGGGCCGCCGTTTGGGCGGCGGCCCGGGAAGTCCCCGGCGTGAGTGGGCAAGCGCATGAAGCCGGGATACTTGAAGTCGTGCCCCGGTTCGCCGCACGCTGCCGTAGCATGAATGAGCGGGCAAGCGCATGAAACTGAGATACCCATTCGAAGCGCATCGGCAGGCCGGGATTCCCGTTGCCGGCGAGTCGTGGCGCGACGAAAACTATACCGACGAGGACCTGGCGGGCGTGGTTTTCCACGAGTGCGAGTTCGTCAACTTGCGCATGAGGCGCGTCGATTTCTCCATGTGCATTTTCAACGCCTGCCGGCTGGAAAATTGCGCATTCGTTGACAGCACGTTGTCCCAGACCCAGTTCGCGGCCTGTACGGGCTCGAGTTTCGCCATCGTCGGCGGGGTGCTGAACGCGACCACGTTCTCCGAATCGAAGCTGGACACGCTGGAAATCGCCCAGGCGGGCGATTCGCTGGCCATCGCCGAGTGCAACATCGGCCACTTGCGCTTCCGGGACGGCGGGGTGGAGCAGCAACGCATCAGCATCTCCGGCGGCGGATTCGGCCGGCTGGAGGCGCCGGACGCCCGCTGGCAGGACGGCATGGCAAACGAACTGGACCTGTCGGTCTGCGAGTTCGGCAACGGGCGCTTCGAGCGGACCTCCTTCGTCAAGGCCCGGGCCGCCGGCCTGGACCTGTCCCGGCTGGACTTCCTCTCCTGCAACCTCTACCAGAGCGACTTCACGGGGGCCCGCCTGCGGCGGGCCGAGTCGGCCATCTTCGCCGAATGCGACCTGGCGGACGCCGACCTGCGCCGCGCATCGCTCGGGGGCGCGCTGTTCGCCAAGGCCCGGGCCGAGGGCGCCCGCTTCGACGGCGCCAACCTCAACGGCGCCATGTTCCCCGAAGCGGCCCTCGCGCGCGCGTCCTTCGAAAACGCCTCGGCGGTCTCCAGCATCTGGAGCGAAACCGATCTGACCGAAGCGAACCTCGCCGGGATGGACGCCAGCAGCGGCGCGCTCCGCCACGCACGGCTCTCCGGCGCCAATGTGGACGACGCATCCTTCGTATCGGCGCAACTCCATGGCATCGAGGAGGAAGACCTGATCGGCGCCAACACGCTGGGCGCCCAGCGCACGGTCGAATGGCGCGCCGAACGCGAGCGCGAGGCGCTCAAGCCGCCGAAAACCCGCTGACGGCTGCGGCTTCTCCCCCGCCGCGCCCGCCTGCCCGCGCAACGGGGCATTCGCGGCCGGCCGATGGCCCCTCATCCGCTGGCCGCTTCCCCGCGCGGCGCGGGGTGCCTCACTCGATGAATTCCAGGACTTCGTCAAGCCTTTGCTGGAGGTCGTCCTCGCGCACCGAAGGATGCACCGCCCGAATCAGCCTTTGCTGGGACGCGAGCGAGGCATTGAGCAGAGTCAGGCGGCCGATGCCCACTACATCGGGGTTGTAGACGACGATCTCGGTGACCTGGATATCCATCAGCAACCGCTGCAGATTCGGCAGGGGGTCGGTCAGCGGATTGGCGACTTCCTTGACGACGGTGAAGATGGCCTTGTTCGCCTGGGCGGCCCAGTCCGACAGGGAGGAAATCTGCCGGTTGATGACATCCACCTGATGCCGGCCCCGGGACGCGCGGGCGTAGATGGCCGTGCGTCCGAACCGCCAGTCCGGCACGAGCACGTACCAGCGCCCGGTCGGTGACTGCTCGGCATTGACCGGCAGAATGCCCTTGCGCAACATCCGATAAGCGGTGATCCGGGAAATCCCTTCCTGGCGCGCCCAAGCGGAAAGGCGCATCCGCTGCATGCCGGGTAGCCGGGCCGTCATGGCCGCGCGGCTTGTCCGGAACTGGCTGCGACGGTCGCCATGCGGCCAAATATAGCATATCGCCCGCCGCTTCCGCTGGCAGAAAATTCGCGGCAACGGCGAGACCGGGTGTTGCGGCGCCTCAAACCAGCAGTTCGCATTTTGGCGTCTGTCGTCACTGTCAACCGGATAGTTGCCCGCTCTTGCGAATTGACCGGGACCAAATCAACGGTCGGATCCGTCCCGCGAAGGGGTGTAGAGTCGAGGACTGGCGCGCCAGTGGTAGGGTCCGGTGGCAGTTCCGTCGCTTTCGCTCCGGGCCGCAGTCCGGCTCCCATGACTACGTTTCCAGTCCCCGCTCGTCAAACCGGACGTGCGGTTTTCCCGCATCCGGCTTTCGGGCGGGATCATGCCTGCGCACTCGGAAGGCCCAAGGTCCTCCGCGACAGACGCGCGAGGCCATACTCCCCGTACAGCCGCGTGTCCGGGAATCGCACGTAGTCCCGGAGCCGCGTCTTGTGTTTACGACAGAGCCACTGGCGCAGCCGCCGGACCGCGTGCCGATTGACGGCGCTGTAGGCCGGGCTGACCTGCCCGAGGCTGAAGTAGTTCGCCCACCCGACCATGGTCCGATTCAGGCGTTCCACCACGACCTCCGAGGCCAGCCGCCCGTAGCGTCGCGCAGTCAGTTCGCTGATCTTGCGGCAGATGCTCTGGACGCTCGCCGGGCTGGGTCGGGTGCCGATGTAGGCCCCCTCTCCAGTCGGCCGGTAATTGCGTCCAATGCGGTATCCGAGGAACTCAAACGGTTCCTCCGGGCACCGCAGGCATCGGGTTTTGCGTTCGTTGATCGGGAGCCTCAGCCCGTCCATGAGCCGTCTGACCGCCGCCAGCATGTCCGCTGCCGGGGTCGTGCCGAGGATGCAAACATCGTCGGCATGGTTCACGATCTCCGCACCGAAGCGCTGGGCATGGCCCAGCACCTTGAAGCCCAGTATGAAGCGTCGCATGTAGAGGCCGGAGAGTAGCGGTGAGATCGGTGACCCTTGCGGAGTCCCCTTCCGCTGCTTCCGCGACCGGTTGGTCAGCCGCTTGCCTCCTTGACCGTCGTCTTCTTCCACCGGCATTTCCAGCCACGCCTTGATAAGTGCGAGCATGCGCCCGTCGCTGATGCGGCGGGCCAGGCTCTTCATCAGGCCGGCGTGGGGGATTTCGCCGAAGTGGTTGGCGAGGTCAAGTTCAAGCACTTCATTGTGCCCCTTGTACAAGAGGCCATGAATGCGCCTGACCGCATCATGAGCGCTTCGCCCCGGCCTGTAGGCGTACTGCTGCGGTTGCAGGTCGGCTTCGAAGATCGGCTCAAGCAAGAGCAGGGCCGATGTCTGCGCCACCCGATCCCGGATGCAGGGAATGCCCAAGGGCCGGAACTTGCCGGGCTGCTTCTTCGGGATCAGCACCTGCCGCACCGGTTTCGGTGCATAGGTGCCGTCCTTCAGATCCCGCGCCAGTTCCCCGAGCCAACGCTCCGCGCCATACGACTCGACCGCCGCGAAGTCCTCCCCGTCCACCCCGGCAGAGCCGCCGTTGCGGCGCACCCGCCGGTAGGCTTCGGCAAGGAAGTCCTCCCGCCATACCTTGTCGATCAGCGCGTGAAAGCGCCGCTCGGGTTCTTCCTTAGCTTTCGCATGTAACACCGTCCGGAGTTGCCGAACTTTCTCTGGCCCTGTTAGGCGTTTGCCAGTGGCCATGCCCTGTCTCCTTCCAATGTTGTTCCCGAACCAGGGCTCCTTCCCTCCGCCGGCATTACCCGGCATCCCCGGTCATACGAGCCCATCCGCCACCCTGACGGCCCGGCCTGCCCCTCGCGGGGTTCCGGTTGGCGCGTGCCACGCCACCGGCAGGGCTTCCCGTGTTGCTGCTTTCTTCCTCTTCCATGCGTGCCGACGCCAATACCCCGGCAGAAACGGATCGGTGCTTGCGTCGCTCGCTTCCCGACCGTCGGCGGCCTTCCCCTAAACAACGAAGGGTCGGCTTCTGCATCATCGGTTTCGAGGCCTGCTCGGCGTTCACTCGCGTTCCGGCCCGCATGGTCGCTGAGCCGCCCAGGGCGGCCCTTTGTCACCAGAGTGCTTCAGTCCACTTCGTTACCTCCGTAAACCGCCCCGGCTGCTACCAACCGGAGCGACAGTTGTTGGGCGGGCTTCGCACCCGCCAGAAGAAAGCGCCTTTCCACGGCGCACGTCGTCTCTCACATTATTGGATCAGCACGACCGGGATTTTTCTCACATTCTTTCGTAGCCGATTTTCCGGGGATGCCGGAATAAACCGGACGGATTGGCTGTCGGCGCTGGGCGAGCGCTATCTCTTCTTGCATGGCAATCGTTGGTGGGTCCTGTGGAGTTCGTGGGCGAGAGGCCCGCGAGTGGGGTCAGGCGGTGGTCAACACCTTGGTGTTGCCCACGGTCTGTCGAACCACCGAAGGCGGCGGCCAGCTTGTCGGTTTCCCCGGTGGTCACGTTTTCATCGGCCAACTGGTAATCGTAGGAACGCACCAGATCGCGGAACTCGCCGTTGTCGTTGTTGTGGCTGTAGAAGCTGTGCATGTAGTTGGCCTTGAAGCCTTCGAAATCCTCGTTGAGGATGAAGTTCACCACGCCGCCCACCGCGTCGGAACCGTACACCGACGAAGCCCCGCCGGTCAGCACCTCGACCCGCTCCAGCAACAGGGTGGGTATGGAATTGAGGTCGGCGCAGTTGCCTCCGCCGGTGGTGCCCGGCGCCAGTCGCTGACCGTTGATCAGCACCAGGGTACGAGAACAGCCGAGATTGCGTACGTTGACCGTGGCGGTGCCCGACGCGCCGTTGGATGCCGTGATGGCCTGACCGGGCGAAATCTGCGGCAGGTCGTTCAGGTAGTCCTCGACACGGGTGATGCCCCGGTCGGATATATCTTCAACTTCGACTGTGGTGATTTGCGAAGAACTGATCACGTTGGGGTCCCGCAGCCGGGTACCCGTGACCACCACTTCTTCTATTTCCTGGACCGCCGGGGCCTGGGCCAGAACGACCCCTCCCGAGATACCGCATACGGCAGAACACAAAACCGCGGTTCGAGTGACTGACTTCATATCCAAAATCCTCTCGATGCTCGGTTCAGATCGCCCAGACGCCCAACAGCGCTGAACACACTCGTCCCTTGCAAAAATGAACGAACCGCAACAGCGCGCTGGGCAGCACTGCGCCGATCATAAGGCCTCGGCTGGATTCCCACACAAAATCCATCAGCTCCAATGCTCAAGCGTGGATTCCTCCACGCCCCCCTTCCAACGGGATCGAACCGGGCTGAAGCATTCGGAATGTCCCCGGACGCGCAGAAATCGTGACGAGTCAACGCTTCATTGAGTTTCGACATTTGCGGCCGGTCGGTGCGCGTTCTACGCGATTTCCAGAACCGCATTCTCGCGGGTCGTCTTCCTCACCCGGTAGCCCCGGCGCAGCAGGAACGCGATCGCATCCACCTCCCAGCGCGTCCGATGAACATGCTCGACAACCAGGCAAGCGGGCCACAGGGAGCGGGAAACCTCATTGAAGAACGGGATCAGGGCGCGATCCTCCATGCCCTCGATGTCGATCTTCAATCCGGCGATCGCCGAGACGCGCAGCGTCTGCAGGATCTCGGCCAGCGGGTGCACGGGCACGCACCCCCTCATGACCCGGTCGGTCCGTCGAAGCAGGCTGGCGCCGCCCAGATCGCCGGGGGCCGCGAACCACGGGAGGGAACCGCTGGGGCCGACCGCCGCGGGAACAACATCGATCTTCGTCTCCAGGCCGTTCAGGGCGACATGGAAGCTCAGCCGCTGCAGCGCCGGAGGATTCGGCTCGATGGCAACAACCCTGGCGGCCCCGGCCTTCGCCAGCACCAGGGCGTAATGGCCGGTATTGGCTCCGATGTCGACGAAAACCCCGTTGCGGACATGCCCGGCCAGGGCCGCGATCTCGATGCGGTCCAGCCGGTGCGGACAGGCGAGGATCTTCCGGTCCGTGGTGTTGTCCGAGATATTGAGGCGGTATCGGATACCGCCCCTGGCGATGTCCACCCAGGGGCCGAAGCGCCGCTCCCAGCGCCGGAGTCCGGCCTTTCTCAGGAATCCGCGGCCCAGGCGGGCGCGGATCAGAAGGCGCAGCAAGCGCGCTGACTCGGGCGGCGCGTAGACTCCCCATGGCGGTGTCTGCGTGTCTCGTCCATTGCCCAAACCCGCTTGCATGGAGCCATGGTAAGCGACAGCCCTGCCTGCATGACAGCCCTGCATGGAAAAGGAACACGCAGGAGAACGGCGCGTGGCGGTGCACCGGAGGTCCCGTATTGTCCCGCGCATCCGTACGGATGCCAATCGTCCGATCCGCTACCGACAAGCCTGAAAGGACAGGTTGCCGTGAACCGCAAACGGCGTCGGATTCGGCCAGGCGGCAAAGCAGCGCCCGATTGCAAACGCCTTGGCAGCCGAATCGCACAAGGAGTCACAACGACGGCCCGATCCCTTACAATGAGCCCCATGAACCGGATCGAGCGGCAATCTTCGTGCGCTGTGCCGCGTACCGGAGGCTGGCGCTGTCCGGTCCCGCTATCCCTTGTGCACCCGTTCGGCCGAACATGAACTGGTGGCATTTCTTTCTGATCGGCGGCGCGGCGGGTTCGTCGGTTCAGGTCGCCATCGATTGGTGGTATACGCTGATCACCTTGCGCCATCCCGCCATACTCGGCTTTGAGCTGAACGGGCGCACTTTCGATCGGGATCGTCCCGCGCACGCGCTGGTCCTGATCGGCGCCACGATACTCAGAACCCTCTGTCTGTTCGTGGCCTGGGGTTGGGGAGCGGGCTTTGGGCGGCCTGGGCGCTGCTGGTTTGAATCGCGCGCCCCCGAATTGCCATAAGTCGTGATCTACCGCCCTCAGTATGTTTCTGTCTCCCCCGGGGCACGGTCGATGATGGAGCCGCGCGGTGCCGGCAAGCGCGCGCGTCGATGCCGGTCTCCGATTGAGCCGGCATTTCGCCATCCGTATTGAGCGGCGCTGTCCCGGCGGGCATTGGATGTGAAGATCTACGTCATCAGCCTGCGCACGGCTCAGGCCCGGCGTGCCGAAGCGTCCAGGCAGATGGCCGAATGCGGGGCGGAATTCGAATTTTTCGATGCCGTGGAGGGGACCGCGGGCCACGCGGAATTCTTCACGCGCATCGATCGGCGGCGCTTCCAGCTCAACACGTTGCGCCGCGACCCGGCGCCCGGGGAAATCGGGTGTTACGCCAGCCACCTTTCGCTATGGAAATGGGCGGTGCGCCACGACCGGCCCCTCGTCATACTCGAAGACGACTTCCAACTGGAACCCGGATTTTCCCGCATGCTCGGCGAGCTCGAACCGCTGGTCGGGGAATTCGGGTTCGTTCGCCTGCAGTCCATGCACGGTCCGCGGGCCGTTCTGAAGCGCCTGCGCCCGCCCGCCCATGAAGTCCGGCGCCGAAACGGCCGGTCGGTGCATTACCTGTCCGACCCGCCCCTTTACACGCTTGCCTACGCCATCGGCCCCGGGGCCGCGCTCGCGCTGTCTCGGGCCAGCACGACCCTTTTCGCGCCCGTGGACAAGTTCCTGCAGCAGACCTGGATTCACCGAGTGCCCCTCTTTGCCCTGAGTCCGCCGATCGTGAGCATGTCGCCCCGGACGGGGCACTCGACCATTGGCGACCGAACCCGCAAGAGCAGGAACCCCGCGGTGATGCTCCAGCGCGCATGCCACAAGGCCGCCGGTGAGTTTCGCCGTCTGGGATTCGACCGCCAGCAGGCCGCACGGCGCTCGGACCCGGCCCGAAAGCGCGTCCGGCCGTAAGGCGGCGCCGCGCACGATGTGCAAGGCCGATGCCGAAGCACGCCGCGAGCCTCCTCCGCACGATCCGTGGGGATCGGGCGTGTGGCTCAATCGGGCATCCTGTGGCCGCACCGCGCGGCCAGCACCCGCTCCCACCGCCATGCGTGCGCCACGATGTCTTCAAGCCGCTCGTAGCGTGGCGACCAGCCCAGCTCCCTCCTGGCGCGCTTGGCGTCGGCCACCAGGCAAGCCGGGTCGCCCGCGCGCCGCGCCCCCGTCACGACCGGTATGTCCCGTCCGGTCACGGCCCTTGCCGCGCCGATCACCTCGCGCACGGAGAAACCGTTGCCGTTGCCCAGGTTGAGCGCCGCACTGCCCCCGCCGGCCCGCAACGACCGCATCGCGAGCAGGTGCGCGTCGCACAGATCGTTGACGTGTACGTAATCGCGCACGCAGGTCCCGTCCGGGGTGTCGTGATCGGACCCGAACACGGTCACGGCGGCAGCTCGGCCCGAGGCCGCGCTCAGCACCCGGGGAATCAGGTGCGTCTCCGGTTCGTGGCATTCGCCGATCGCCCCGCCGGGGTCGGCGCCGGCGGCATTGAAATACCGCAGGCACACCGAATTCAGTCCGTACGCCGCCCCGTAGTCCTCCAGCATCCGCTCCACCACGAGCTTGGTCCGCCCGTACGGGTTGACCGGCGCCTTCGCGTGCGCCTCGCCGATGCGCCGATGCCGCGGTTCGCCGAAGATGGCCGCCGAAGAGGAGAAGATCAAATTGTCGATGCCGTGGAGCAGCATGGCGTCCAGCAACACCTGCGTGCCGATCACGTTGTTGGCATAGAATTTCGCGGGGTCGGCCACCGACTCGCCGACTTCGATGTGCGCGGCGAAATGCATGACGCCGTCAAACCCGGATCGATGAAACAGCCGATCCAGCAGTGCCCGGTCGCCCAGGTCGCCCTGCACGAACCGCCCGTGCGTCACCGCATCGCGCCGCCCCGACGACAGGTTGTCCAGCGTCGTGACCTCGACACCGGCCTCGCCGAGGCGCCGGACCATGTGCGAACCGATGTAGCCCGCGCCTCCCGCGACCAGTACATGCATGGATGAATGGCCTCCGCGTTCCCGTTCCAGCCAACCGGCGGAAAACCGCGCTGCACGCTGGATCCCGACGATTGACGTCAACCGCCTGCCGCGCGACCCGAAAACATCGCGCCGCCGCCTCGGCGCACGCCATGCCCGACGCCGGTCCCGCGCCGCATGTTACATCGATTCGCCATCGATGCCTGCAACTTCGCAGTACGCCACGATACCGCTACCCTGCCGCATCACCGGCCCCGAGACAATTACCGCCAATCCTATGGCCCATGGCCCACGAAGCACGCCGCCTGGTCAACGGCTCCAGCGCCTTTCCAGGGCAGAGTTGGCGCGTTCAGTAGGCTTGAAGTGCGGTCCGGGCGTGGCCTATGGGGAATCGGGGGCGGTGCTGTGGAGCATCGTTAGGGAGTTTCCACGGTTCGCTGAAGAATTTCGCAGCCGTTGACTCGATCCTTCAGAGCATCGGGCCCCCGATACAAGGCCCGTCAAATCGATGCATCGAATCGCGATGCTGTGGAGAACACGCTCGATCCACAATGGTTTTTTAGGCAATGGCCGCCGTTTTGTCAGACAGGACGCGTCCGATGTTGGCTCCAGCGTAGTCAGGGGTAGTCCGGACGTAGTCGAAGTGCATCGGGCATCGGAGGTGCGTCCGGTGTGAGATAGACACGCCCACCGGCGTCGATATGATGATTCCTCGGAGTCCAAGCGACCGGAAGGCCAAGCCATTGTTACCGCAATGGTTTAGCCGAGCGGTGCCTGAGCGGAGGCGTCCGCAGCGCAGCGGGGGGAACGGTTCCCGAACCGTCGCACGGGTTCCGGGGCGTAGTATAGGAAGCACGAAGTGCGATTGAAAGTGCGATGCGGGCACGCGGGTCGCGAAGCGACCGGGCGTGCGCCGGTTGATCGGAGAGTCGTTGCAGGAGGACGAAGGTGGCGTTCGCGAATGCGAACGCCGGCGAGTAACCGCGATGCGCACGGGCGAAGCCCGGCGCGGCGGTCAGAAGTACGGGTGTGTATCCAGCATCCGCTGTGCAACGTCGCGAATGCGGGCGCGATCGTGAACGCGAGCGAAGCCGCGGGGATCTTCATCCAGGTGGATCACGTAGTAGTGCTTGCCGGGATTGAGGATGTCGGGCTGTCTGGAGACCTCGCCGACGAAGTCGCCGTCGGCGTCGAGGATGGTGGACCGTTCGGGCGTGACGCGTTTGAAGCTGATGCGGCTCATGGCAGGTCCTCGTGTGCAGGTGGGAGACGACGGATCCTCTCTTTCGATCGCCGCACGGTTTACCCGTCGCGAGCCCGACACCACGCTGGCTGGCGTGACGCGCTCGTTGGCTGAAGGGATCGGAAATGATCGCGGGCCGCACCGTGCGATGACGATGCGGCCCGCGATCGACGCTCAGGGGGGTCAGGCCGCGCGGTGGACCGGGATGCCGAGCTGGGTCGCCTTGTCGACGAGGTTGTCGGTGATGCCCGAGCCGGGGAAGGCGATGACGCCCTTGGGAAGCAGCCTCGGCAGCTCGTCGTTGCGCCGGAACGGGGCCGCGCGGCCGTGGGCGTTCCAGTCGGGCTTGCAGACGACCTGGTGCACGCCGCGGGACTCGGCCCAGCGAGAGGCGATCTTCTCGGCGCCCGGACCGCCGCCGTGCACGAGCATCTTGTCGGAGATTGGGCCCTGTTGAACGGAGAGCCTTCGTAACCGGCTGTATCCAATGGTCTTTTTTGAAGGACGACCGGAACGGGGATGGCGGCTTTTCCGCCGTATCAACACCCTGCCAACACCGCGCCGGGCGCGCCTCCCGGCGCGTTGATCGACCCGTTTTCGTGTGCCATCTTGGGGCGATGAACCGCCCCGAAACAGCGCCCTCTCCGGCCTCATTCGATGTCCGCGAGCACCCCGCTCGCCGCCATCGCGGCGCCCGCCGCGGTGATGACATGCAATGCCACGGGCCTGCCCAGCGCCGCGATCGCCCCGTTCACGAGAAAATACACCGCCGCGACAAAGCACATCGCACCGACCCACGTCACCGGGCGCCAGCGAAAATCCAGCAGCCACCAGCCTGCTGCGCCCAGCGCCAGTCCAAGAACCATGCTCGACACGGCGTCCATCATGGAATGCCCCCTGTCCCGAGTCGGGACCGATTGTATCGCCGAGCCCTGGCGGTTTCATCCGCCTCCGGTGAAAACCGGACAGTCGACCGGGACGCGGGCCGCTCAGTGCAACAGGCCGTTGACGGTCACGATGCCCTCGAGCGCAAGATACGCGCCAGCGGCCAGACACGCCCCGCCGACGAGCATCTGCCCGTACCGGCGCTCGCAAACGAGCAACACGCCCAAAACCGCCACCGCGATCCCCAGAATGACTTGGAACATCGCGCTCATGGCCCGTCCCGTGCAGTCCGATCACGCGACAGGCTATCGCGCAGCCGGGTACATTTTCAAGTCTGCGCCGCACCGTTCGGTCCCCTTGCAGGGTGCAGCCCCTTTGCAGGGTGCAGCCTGTTTGCCGTGGGCAGCCCCTTTGCAGGGTGCAACCCATGGTAGCGTCGATCAGCAAGATCGGTTCCCCGTCCCAGGGCGTGAGCTATTTCGAGAAGGACGGCTATTACGCGAAGGACGATCCGCTGCACCGCGAGGCCAGCGCCTGGTACGGCCGGGGGGCGGAATCGATGGGTCTCTCCGGTCCGGTGGAGCCGGAGGCATTCGAGCGGGTACTGGAGGGCCATGTGCCCGGCGGGCGGCGGCTGGGGCGCCGGGAACGCGACGGCACGATCCGTCATCGCCCCGGCGTGGACGTGACCCTGTCCGCGCCGAAGTCGGTTTCTCTCGCCGCCCTGGTGGGCGGGGACCGCCGAGTCGTGGAGGCCCACGACAAGGCGGTGAAGCGCACCCTGGACTGGATCGAGAAACGCGCCGTGGAGACACGGCTGCGCGACGCCGGGACCCGCGTGCTCAGGCGCGTGGGCAACCAGAACATGGTGGCCGCCACGTTCCTCCACGACACCTCCCGGAACCTGGACCCGCAGCTTCATACTCACGCCGTGATCGCCAACGCCGTGCAGGGCGGGGACGGCAAATGGAGGACCATGGCCGACGGCGGCATTTTCCGGGGCAAGATGGCCATCGGCGCGATCTACCGGGCGGAGCTTGCCAGGGGACTCGAACGGCTCGGCTACGGAATCGAGAAACGTCATGCCGACGGCAGGTTCGAGATCGCCGGGGTGTCCAGAGAAGTCATCGAGGCATTTTCCACCCGAAGGGCCGAGATCGAGGCGGCGATGAATGACCGGGGACTGGACGCTCCGGGGGACAACGCCCGGCTCGCGGATCGCGCCGCGCTGATGACGCGGGCGGGGAAGCGCGACGTGGACCGCTCGGCGCTGCGCAAAGACCGGGTGATCGGGATACAGGGTTCGCGATGACGCGGTGATCGACACGGGCGATGCATGGCATGTCGGGCTTGATGTTGGGCGGCGCGTTCGAAGGGTCACGGATATCTGCCGGCCGGCAGCGTCGGTGTTGTGGCGACCGCGCGCACCGGGTGGGCCGCGGCATGGCTGGCGGAGTCCGCAGAGTCGATGGCGTTCTCGCGGCTTTCCCTGACAGGCGGGAGGGGGTGGCGTCGATCGGCGCGCGGCGCGACGGAAGAAATCCGTGCATCGGCCGTGCAATGCATGCCATACCGTTCGATGCGTCGCTCACGTTTGTGCCGATTGCCCACCGACACCCTCCGGCAAACTGGCTTCCTGTCTGCCCGTGCTCGCCCGCGCTCACCGTTGCAATCGAATCACCGTGCTGTTGCCTGTCCGTGCCGGGAAATCCCAACTTTGCCGTCTCGGATCGGCAGCAATCCCAAGACCCCCGTCGACATCCAATCGCTCATGCGCCGCCTGGGCTTTGCCCTGCAGCAAGCCCCCGTGAGCCGGTCACCGGCAGTTCGTCGGGAACGCCACTCCCGTCAACATCCTGGCGGACGTCAAGACTGACACACCCGCCGCACCACGGTGCCCCGACCGCCCCGAGCTACGTCCGGCTACGCCCGGGATACGCTCGACTACGCTGGAGCCATACAAAACCCGGAAAATCAGGCCGACAGGCCCTTGGGAAAAGCTGGTACCATTTTGAGTCTTGAGCGTAATACGCTGGCCAGGTCCAAATATATGGCTTTCCTATACGCTGAACGGCATCTTCAATATTTTCAGCGGGTTACGTGGGCGTTCCAGAGCATCGCGCCGATTCTCCAGAGAATTTTTCCGGTTCTCTGGAGCACAAATCGGGATTTTCGGCCCTGTAGGCGTATACGAATCCCGTATACGCTGAGGGATGTTCGACCTGGGAGCTTCGGATAGGATCCTTTCAGCAAATTGGCCGAAAAGCACCCACCGGCATCTCTTCGTAGGTCTTGGGAAATGCCGTGCCGCAAATCGTCAAGGATGTGGCCAATACCCCTCCAAATTCCCCGAGCAAGTCCACGCTTCAGGCGCGGTCGAACCGAACGGCGTCCCGGCTGACCAGCGACATGCGGCGACAACGCACCCGGTCAATTCAGGCAAGAAACTGGCGCTCGCAGGCAAACTGCCCGGCCACCGACGGGGCGAGGATCGGTCGGTCTCGCCGCATGTTCGGGCCGGCATGGCATTGCTTGTCTGCACCGACGACAGTCCCTGCACGAACCCGCCGCCGATGCCCGGGTTACACGCCGCAACCCGCATTGCACACCGTCCTGTGTGCCCGTCTTGCGGTTCTAGCCGGCTCAGTGCTTGCCCTTCATGGTGCAGCCGGACAAGCACCGCAACCGTTAGTATAGGGCCTCACCGAGGACCGTGACAGAGGAATCTCTGAAATGCTGTCTGCAATGAAGAAGTGGCCAAATCGCCGGTACAGGCCAGAGATCAAGCACAGGCAACCCCATTCGCGATCAACGAAACATTCAACAGCGGCGTTCACCAAGATTCAATGCCAGCAACTCTCCAAGCGCCTCGTCCTCGGAAATCCCCGCATCCCACCCGTAGGCCACCGCTACGGCAGTGTCGAGCGCTCGGTGCGCATCGTCGAGCCACTGCGGGCGGACATTGTAGAGGTTCGTCACCGTACGGGCCTTCAGTTCACCCGCCGCCGCTTCGTCACGGGCGACCGGGCGCTTCGGGTAGCCGAGTGCCGGCTCGTCTACCCACTCCACCCATTCGGGCGGATTGAGCCATCGGTCGCGAAGCTCGACCAACCGCCGCGCGGCTTGCGCAATGGCGACCGCGTGCGGGTCGTCCGCGTAATCCTTGGCGGGAGTGTCGGGGGTGAGGCCGTCCGGGAAGGGGTAAGTGCCGAACGTGGTAGTGGGCGTGTAGCGGGGTCGATCTTCGAGACTGGTGCCGAGTCGCAAGGACCACGCCTCGTGAAACCGGCTGTGCAGGATGCCGAAGGACGTGTCGTCGTCTCGGGCGAAGACAATTAGCGCGTGATCGGGGCAAACTTCCGCTTGAAACCAGTCAAACAAGCGGTACTTGGCCACGCAAGGCGTGGCAATAAAGCGCTGTAGTCCCTGCAGCGCCTTCCACATCCCCTGTCTCGGTTCTACATGCCGCCACCAATTCACGCGATACGCTTCCCGGCGGTTCCGCTGCCGCATCGGCCAGACATGCTCCTTGACATGCGCGAAGGGCGCTTCGTAGAGCGCGGCATCCTCCGCCGTCATGCTCCACCCGAAATCCACAATCCACTTATCCGCCGGGCGGCGCGTGAGGTCCATACCGTTGACCCATGGCTTTAGAACATCGGCGTTGGGCCACCCGTTCGGATTCGCCGGGAGGCGCAGCCACTCCCGCGCCAGGTCGCCAGGAACGTCAAACGGCCCGCCCTTGGTATCGCCCATGAAGGCAACGCCAATGTTTGCCGGAATGCGCTTCGCCGTGGTCAGGTCGATCCCCGCCCCGCCATGCCTGGCTGTAAGGTCGGAGTGGATTTCATCGGCAGGCTCGCCGTTTATGCGCGTCTCCGGCCTGTGTTCGTCGTTCGTGCGGGAGAAGCAGATAAGCGATACCCGCACCGCTGCGCCGTCGATCACCCACGGCTCATCCGACCAGGCATCGAAGATCGGGCGTCCGTCGGTCGCGGCCTGCAACGCCCGGCGGTTCGCGCCGCCGCGTATCGAGTTGGTGGCCACCAAGCCTACTCGCGTCGCCTTGCCCGATGCGACTTGCTCGCCCGCCTTCACGAACCAGTAGCTGACGAGATCGGCTTCAGGCGGCACGCGGCTCTGCCAGGCCGCAAACATCCGTGAAACGTAGTCCTCGCCCAGCCCGCCGATCAGCAGCTTGCCGCCGAGGAACGGCGGATTGCCGATAACTGCATCGGTTTCCGGCCAGGCCGGTTCGCCACCGCCTGGCGCCAGAATCGCGTCGCGGCATTCGATGGTATCGAGCGGATCGAGAATCGGATTGTCCGCATTGCTGAACCCGTTGCGCCGCATCCACTGGATTTCGCCGATCCACACCGACACGCGGGCAAGTTCCGCGGCGTAGGCGTTGAGTTCGATGCCCCTCACATTCGCCGGTCCGACCGCCGGAAACCCGCGCTCCAGACCCAGCGATTCCGCTTCGAGCTGAACGCGGTGCTCGATGTCCTTGAGCGCGTGCAGCGCCAGGTACAGGAAGTTTCCCGATCCGCAGGCCGGGTCGAGCACGGTGAAATTCCGCAATCGTTCGAGGAAGGCGCGCAGCAGCCGATCCGCCTGACGCCTCAGAAGGGTTCGCGCCGCAGAAGATCCCGCGCGGTCCGCTTGTTCAAGTTTGTCCGCGATCCCTGCTTTCTCTGCCTCCCACTCCACGAGCAACGGACGGACAATCACCGGATCGACAATCCGCATGATCTTGTCGCGGTCGGTGTAGTGCGCGCCGAGTTGCGAGCGTTTCTCCGGATCAAGGCCCCGTTCAAACAGCGTGCCGAAGATCGACGGGTCGATCTCTGACCAATCGAGCGTCGCGGCCTTGAGTGCGGTCTCGATCCCGTCGTGGTCCAGCGGCAACGCAGAATCATCGTCGAACAAGCCACCGTTGAACCACGCGACTCTCTCGAATCCGACATCGCCGCCCGTGGCCATCGCGCCGAACAGGTGCTTGGCATACGCCTCGAATTTCGCGGGGTCGTCTCGCGAGCGATCGAGCATCCGGGTGAACATATCGTCGGGCAGCAGGCCCACGTCCTCCGCGAACATGCAGAACACCATCCGGTTGACGAAATGCGCGACCGTTTCGGGGTCGTGGCCCCGGTCCCGCAAGCCCTGCGCGAGATCCGCAAACGTGGCCGCCGCGCGCTCCGTCACCGTCTGCCGTGTCTCGCCCGGGCGCAACCGCTCCGGCTCCGACATCGCCCACTTGAGCTTGTCACGAACCGCGCCATCGGCAAGATCGTCGAGCGTGAATTCGTGCGTCACGCTCACACAGTTCGTCCAATTGGTGCGGATGCGGAACCTCACCATGTCGGAGACGATCAGCAGGGGCGGATTGTCCAGCGCCAGCGCGTACTGGCGCAACTGATTGAACGCCCGGTCGAGGTCCTTGTGCTTGCCCTTGTATTCCCAGGCGAAGCACCCGCGTCTCCACACGTCGGCCCAACCGTCGCCGCCGGTGTCCTTCCGCGCGCCTCGCTCGAAGCAATACCAATTGCCCGCCGGATCGGCTTCCGCCGGCGTCGGCTCATCGAGCAGCCGGCATAGATCGATGAAGTGTTCCTGCGCCGCCGAGCGCTCCTTCAACTCGGACGCCCGCCATTTGGCGATGAACTTGCCCGGTATCATCGCGGTGCGAACGGCTGGACGCGCTCCGGCGACGATCTCAATGGCCGGCCCACGGATCGATCACCTCGACGCCCGTGTCCGAGTAGTCCCGCACGTTTCGCGTCGCCACCGCCATGCCGCGCGAATGCGCGATGGCGGCAATCTGGCAATCCGGCTGCGAGATCGGGCGCCCGACACCGCGGCAGGCGGCGGCGATATCCGCGTACGCGTGTGCCGCGTCGCTGTCAAACGGCAGAATCCGGCCTTCAAACAGGCCCGCGAGCGCTTGTTCGGCAGCGTCCGCAAGACCCCTGCGGCGCGCGCCCTCCGGCAAAATGGCGATGCCGGTGCGGATCTCCGCTTCGGTGACCGCGGTGACGAACAACTCCCGCCGGGGCAACCCGTCCATCCATGCAAGCACCAGGGGACTCGGCACGGCGCGCATCAGTTCGGATACGACATTGGTGTCTATCACGACCATGGCCGTGTCAGTCGAAGCGCGGCGGCTCGCGCATGAGTTCGCGCGGTGGAACCTCCAGATCGATGCCGTTGAAGGGCTTGAACAGCTCGTGTATTGCGGTCCCCAGACCGTTCTCCGGCACGGTCTTGCGCCCGACGGCAGCGCGTAGAATCAGCCGCACTTCCTCCTCCATCGAACGACCGTTTCCCGCTGCGCGCACCCTGAGACGTGTTCGAACCTCGTCTTCAAGATTGCGAATCGTGATGCTTGCCATCGCAGTTTTCTCCGCTGGACCCCAACGGCACCCTACACGGTGCTTGCGATGCAAGCAACCCGCGCCGTGCACGCCCCAGCTTGCCCCCCGGCCCGAAAAGCGCATCATTACCCTGAGCCAACCGAAAGGTCATGCTCAGGGGAAAGACCAGATGCACGTCGGGTCCTTCCCCGCATCATCGGTCCTTCGGGTTTCACTTTTGGCCGGTGAATTCCGGCGTCGCGCTCCTGGCAGGGGTCCTCATCTTGCTATACGGACTTACGGAGGTGGATGATGGCTGAATACGGTCTGGCCATTGCGTCGATCACAATACTCGCAGTCTTCATCGTCGTTCACTTCCTGATCGAACGGCAATACACCAACGAGGACCGCACCCCCCCCGAGTCATAAGTCGTCTTTACTTTACAGACGCCGACTCCACGGAGAAGCCAGCCCCGCTGGCTTCTCGCCTTTCTACCCCTCGGACGAGTCTCCCCCTTCCGAATCGTCCTCCTCGGCGGGGACGAAGATCATGCCGGCCCAGGTGTCCTGGCCGTGGTCCGTGATCATTCCCATGGAGGCGCCGATCACGCGGTCGCCGACGCCGATGTGGTCGGCGTAGCTGAAGCCGACGATCTCGGCCGACAACGGGTCGTGAACCGCAATCTCGCAGATGTCGCCGTGCCGGTGCTCGGGCACGAAGCCATGCTCGCCTCCGGCCATAGGGCCGATCACGGACAGCATCAGCTCGGGCGGAGGCGGAGCGGCGGCGGACGCTTCTCCTTCCGCTCCGCCTCCGCCGTTGGCGCTCCCGTTCGTCGCGCTACCGCCGCCGGTCTGGCCGTTGCCGCTTCCTTCCGTGCCCGCGCCGTCGCCGTCGACCTCGATGGAAACGCCGCGGCCCCCGCCGCCCGGCCCCGACCCGGCGCCGCCCTGGCCGAAACTCAGGCGCACCGGTATGCGGCTCAGTTTATCCCGCTCGACGGTCTGGCCGAAGGCTTCGGCCTGCGGGTCGTGCACGACGCCGCTGACGATGACCGCGCCGCGCTCGGGCGGCGGCAAGGGCGTCCAGATGCCCAACTTCATGATCTGAGCCCGGTTGTGGTAAAAGCCTTCCTCGGCGTAGTGATGGATTTCGTGCACCTGCCAGTGATGGGCGCCGGTCAGCGGTTTGTCGAGGGTCACGATCCGGCCGGGATGCAAGCCGGGCTGAGAAGAGATGATCTCGACGGTGTTGTATGGCAGCAATTCGGCGCCTTCGGCCCTGGCGGCCCGTTCGGTGGCCTGGTCCAGGGTAACGCCCGCCGAAGCGTAGACCCTGCCGATGGTGGACGACTCGCCGATCCGGCGCGGTTCGCCGATGGTGGGGTTGTCCACCAGGGCGCCACTCTCGACCTCCGCCGCCGAAGGTCCCAGCGCGAACTTGTGGGCGACCGCGGTCTCGGCGTTCACCACGTTGCCTATCGACATCCGCACCGGGGTCCCCGCGGGCTCGCCGTCCCGCAGCGACACATGCAGGACGCCATTGCGGTCGCCGAGCAATTCGATGCGGATGCTGAGGCGGCCGAAGATGGCGCCCAGCCAATCGCTGAGCACTTCGCCGCTGGCGATGGCGTAGGGCATCCGCACATCGCGCACCTGCTCGTGGATGATGATCTCCGGCAGGCCGGGAATCGCGGGCCGCAGGCTCGGCGCCGCGTCGACGCCCGCCGCGAGCAGCATCCCTCCAGCCAGCAGCTCCCCCGCGGTGCTGTTCCCGAAAACGCCCCAGATGCGCTTTCCGAGCAAATGGGTGATCGGGTCGCAGAACAGGATCATCGATCCCTCGTCCTCGTTGTCCGAATCCGTCTCCATGTCGAGTTCGTGGGGGGCGTAGAGCGAGGTGACGACCGAGGGCCAGGCGCGGATGTAATCCACGTCCTCGCCGCGGGGGTCCTTGGTGTATTGGTAGTCGGACTCGTCCCGGCCCCAAATGCCGAACACGATGCCGGACTCGGGCGCGATCCCTTCTTCGATCGTGCGCTGAAACGCAAACCCCGGACGCAGCTTCCCTTCGCCCGGGGCGGGCTTGAAGGTGGCCAGACCCTGCCAACCCTGGCGCGTCTCGTTGACCCACCAGTCGATGGCTCCCAGCGTGACGCCGGTATCGAGGACATCGACTTCTCCGGACAGGACTTTAAACATGGCTCGTCTCCTCTCCTGCCGGCCGCGGCCCGCGAGCCGGGCCGGAAAGGCCCGCACGCGGCCCGGACCGCGCTATTGCTTTGTCTTGCGGAATACCATACCCGACCAGCCGGCCCCGCGGTTGTGCTCCACGACGATTCCCGCCACCGCGCCGGCCATCGACGCCTGGTTGAGGTCGCGGTCGCTGCGGTACTGGAAGCCGACGATCTCGGCGCGCATCACGTCGTGCACGGCCACGCGGCAGGCGTCGCCCTGGCGATGCCCGCTCACGAACCCGTGCTGGCTGCCGGCCATGGGCTGCATGACCGGCAGCGGCAGCCGCGGCGGCCATTGCTCGTCCGCCGCGTCCTTCTGCAGTTCCGCGGTGCGGTGCAGCGGAGAACTATCGGCGCCCTCGCCGAACAGGCGAAGGTATTCGTCGACGATATCCCCCTCGCCCTCTTCGGGAGGCGTGTAGCCATGGCTGGACTGGCGCTCCCTGGCTTCCTGCCTGAGGTTCTCGAGCTTCGCCGGCGTGGCGAACTCGGCCTTCAGATCGTCGCTCATGCGCCCGTCGATCACGGTGGTGTAGCCGTCGTGGTCGTAGTCGCCGCCGCTTTCCTCGTACGCCAGGGCGCGCTTCCAGGCCATGTAGCGGTAGGTGCGGGTGCGCTCGGCCTCCCGCTTCTGCCTTTGCTCGAGCTCGCTGTCCGTCAGACTGCTGTCCGCCCTTCCCCCGTACGGATCGTCGTATTCGCCGTTGTACAACTTCTCGATGTCCTCCTCCCGGGCTTCCGTGTCGGCCAGCTCCACGGCCTCCTGCTTGGCATCCCCGGTGAGCCAGGAGCCGTCGCCCGCGGCCTTCTGCAACGTATCCCGCATGCCCTGGGCGTCCATGTGGCTCCAGTAGTGGGGCGACTCGCCGCCATCGGGGTCTCTCAGGATGTAGGCGAAATCGTCCTTCGTGACTCGCTGGTCGTCGGTCACGTCGAAACCCTGGGTGACCCCCGCCTCGAAGGGCAAGGGCGAAAAGGGGAAGCCCACGGGGATCCGGCCGAGCCGGTCCCGCGGGACTTCTTCGCCGTTGCTGAAGTTGGGCCCGGCGTCGACCCTGGCGGGCACGATCACGACCGGGCGCTGGCGCGGGCGCGACGGATGCCAGGGAATATCGCCCCGCATCACGTTCATCGAGTTCTCGTAGGCGACGCCCCTGATGACGTGGGTCACCGACGACACCTGCCAGTAGCTGGACCATGGAATGGCCGGGATCAGGCGCCTGTCGAGCTGAATCGTGCGCCCCGGACGGATTGACGGCTGGCGGGACCGGAGGCTGGCCACCAGCAGTTCCGCCCCGCGGCCGCGGGTCTCGAAGCTGGCGCGCATCTGCGCCTCCTCCAGGCTGACGTGCTCGCCGGAAACGACATCGCCGATCGGGCCGTATCCGAGGCGCCGGAACGCGCCCTTGGTCGGGTCGTCGAGCAGGCCGGCCCGCGAACGGCTGCCGCGATAGGAGCCGATGACGCCCACCTCCACCTGGCCGTCGGGCGGGTCGTCGTCGCCGGTTTCGGGACCGATGCCCATCCGGAACGAGACGTCCCTGGGCGCCTTGTCGTTGAGCATGAGGTGGACCTCGCAATTCTCGACATCCGTCATCACCTCCAGGCGGATGCCCAGGCGTCCGAAGAATTCGCCGAACCACGCCGCCATGGACTGGCCGGCGGCGATCGCGTGCGGGATGAAGTCCAGGTCCCCGCGCAAGCCGTTGTGCACGGTGATCGCGGGATGCTCCGGCACGACCGGGTTGAGCGTGGCCCGGCCGTCGTTGCCCGCCGCCAACCCCAGCACGCCGCCCACGATTTCGGCCGCGGAGTGGGCGCGGAACGCGCCCCAGACATGCTGCTTCCTCAGGTGATTGACAACGTCCTGCACGACGACCTGGAGATAGGTCTCGGCCCTGCGGGTGCGCTGGCTGTAGCTCCGGAAGGGCTCGACCGCGGCGACGAACCCCGGGAAGCACCGGAGCTGCCTGCCGTCCTCGTCATCTTCGTCGGCGCGCGCCCCGATGTAGATCGACGCCTTCATGCCCACGAAGATGCCCGCGTTGATGGCTGTGCCCATGGCGGTCAGCACGGATTCGACCGGGCGGCCCCGCTCGGTAACCCTAAACGAGAGTCTTGCCGTCCATCCGCCGTTATACTCCTCCGAGACCTGGAGGTCGCCGACATGGAAATCGCCTCCCTCGACCCGGAGCGTCGCGGCGTATTGTGGATAATCTGTTGCACTCATATTCGCCTCCCTACGGCCGGTTCGCGGCCGTGTTCGCTGTCCGTCGCCGCGCCGCCGCGGCCGCCCCGCCGCGCCATGGCCCCGCCCGTTCCGGAAAGGGCCGCGGAGCGCGCAGCATCGCCCAAACTGTTGCGCCGCCTGGCGCATGCCGATAAATTGAATGGTGGATGGCCGCGGGGCCAGTCACCTTTTGCAAGCAGCGCATTGAGCATGGGAAAAGTTTATACTAGCAACGCTTACCGGGGAGCAGTGTCGGCATTTCATTTAGTGCGGCAAACGCTATCATTGGACATCAAATCGAACCAACAGGCGATTCGGCAGCGGCCGCGCCCTTCGCCGTTTCCGGTCCGGACGCGCCGCACGCCGCAAGGCCTTCCGCGTTGAACGCGCCCCGGGGCGCGTAGCGGGCAATCCGTCCATGGCCGGCTTGTTTCTGGATCAGGGTTGGCGCGGCCGCGTGGCCGCCGATCCCTCCGCAGCGCTGCTGGCTGGCGCGTGGTTCGGCGACCCGCCCGGCATCCGCGCGGCCATGGCCGCCGCCGTGGGCGACCTGCCGCGGGCCGCCGCCATTGCCGGGGGGCCGTGGCAGCGCCTGGCGGAGGGCGACCTGGCCGCGGCGCTGCGGGAGGCGCGCGGAGAGCGCACCGGCGGGCAGCCCATGGAGATGGCGCTGGCCGAGGCCGAGGCGCTCATCATGGCCGGCGCGGTGGTTTCCGGCCTCGACCGCCTGCTGGACATGCACCGGGCCATGTACGCCGCCGCCACCGTGGCGCTGGCCCGCCATCGCCACCGCTTCGGCGATCACACCGGCGCGGCCGACGTGGCCCTGTCCCTGCCGGGGCACGCGCAGGCCGCCATCGTCTGCGCCAAGGCGGCTCTGATCGAGAACCGCGCGGCCGCGGCGATACGGTCGATCGAACCTTACCTTTCCGGCGTGGCGCCGGTTCCCGACGCCATGTTGGCCGGGGCGCTGGCCACGCTCGCGGCGTCCGCGCTGGCCAAATTGGGCCGGGGCGAGGAGCTGGCGCGCCTGGCGTCCGGCCTGCTGGGCGCCGGCGACCTGGACGACGAGATGAAACCGGCGGTCGCGCGGGTAGCCTGGACCGCCGGGCGCGCCAGGGAAGCATGGGATTGCTTCAAGCCCGACATGGGTCCGTGGTGCGTCGCGGCGCGCCTGGAATTGGCGGAGCTTGCCGGGAACGCCGAACTCGCCTCGCGCCTGAGCGCCGAGGCCGGCGCCCTGGCCGCGCCCGCGCTGCCGGCGCTCAAGCTGCTGAAGGGCGTCGGGCCCGAGGCCGGCATGGCCGCCAAGGTGCTTGCGGCGGGCCGCGGGGTCCATGTGTGGCGCACCCATCCGACCCGGTGGGCGCCCTGGGTCGAGGCGGCGCGGGCCACGGAGGCGAAGATCGAGCTGTACGATCTCGCGTCGGGCCGCCTGCCGGACGAGGGCGACCTGCCCGATGTGGCGATGGACGACAGCGCGCTGCTGGACCTGGTGGAACCGCGCCCTGTCCCGGTCCGGCCCGCCGCCGATGGCGCCGGCGTGTGGGTGGAGCCGCAGCTTTGCGGAGGCATCGGCGCCGGCCACGACTGGCCGGGCGCCGAGGACGAGGCTCTCCGGGCGCGCCTGGGGAAGGCGCTCGCGGAGTCGCCCGAGCGGGCGGCGGCGCTCGTGCTGAGCGCTGAGACGGCGCTCGCCATCGCCGCCTCCGGCCGGCCCGCGCTGGTGGTGGCGCCGCCGGGCGATCCTTTCTGGGCCGGCCCGCTGCCGGCGCGGGCATGGCCCGCGATGGCCGC
>JAJDWR010000042.1 GCA_022825505.1 Gammaproteobacteria bacterium
TACCTGGAGGAGATCCGCCGGGTCGACATTTCCCGCGTGGACGGCGTGCGCCGCGACCCGGTGAACGTGGGCAGGGTGCTGCGCTCCCTGGCGAGGAACGTGGCGACCACGGTCAGCGCCCGTGCCATCGCGGCGGATGCCGGGGGCGGCGACGGCCCATTGCACGGCGATACCGTGCGCGGCTACCTCAACGCCCTGCGCCGGTTGATGGTCTACGAGGAACAGCCGGCCTGGGCGCCCCACCTGCGCTCCCGGTCACGGCTACGCCTGGCACCCAAGCGGCACTTTGCCGATCCATCGCTGGCGGCGGCCGCCCTGGGGGCCACGCCCGAGCGGCTGTTGGCCGACATGAAGTTGCTCGGCGTCCTGTTCGAGTCGCTGGTTCATCGCGATCTCCGCGTGTATGCCCGAGCCTGCGATGCCTCCGTCTGCCACTACCGGGACAACACCGATCTCGAAGTGGACATGGTGGTGGAGGACCGCCATGGTGCGTGGTGCGCCTTCGAGGTGAAACTGGGGGCCGGCCAGACCGACGGCGCCGCACGAACGCTATTGAAGTTCCGCAACCGGCTGGACACGGAGAATACAAGACCGCCGGCGATGCTCGGGGTTATCGTAAGCGCCGGCTACGGGTACCTGCGGGACGACGGCGTGGCCGTCATCCCCATCGCGGCACTGGGGCCGTGACCCTTCGGAACGGTCTTGCGAGACCGTCCCGTCCCGTAGACGGCCGATGCCACTGTGTCTTCGGTTGGGGCCAGACCTAAGCAGACGCCAGGAGCCGCACCAGCAGCATGACAACTCCCAGCGAAAACGCGAGATTAAACCCCACCATCCACTTGATCAGCCTGACATCACCCCTCAGGTCACCGATGTCCCTCTGGTAGTCAGCGATGGCGGTGGCGGCGGCAAGCGCCTTGTCATCCTCGGCGCCCGCCGACTTGAAGGCGTCGTAGACTTCAGCAATCATCGTGGTCATTGAAGTGTCCTGGCGGTCATCCCAGGAACCGGAACATTCCCGCGACAATGCCCGCAATCAGGGCGGCATGGGCAGTGAGCGCGCCTACCATCCATTTCAACAGGTCGGCCTTGGCCTTCTGCACCTCGGACCTGACCCCCTCGATCTTGACTTCCAGATCGCCCTTGACCTGCTCGATCTTGACTTCCAGGTCGCCCTTGACCTGCTCGATCTTGACTTCCAGATCGGACCTGACTTGCTCTATGCTCAATTCAAGCTCCGACTTGGCTCCCCGGATTTCGGACCTGAGCTCCCGAATATCGGACTTGGTGGCCAGGTTGGAGTCCAGCAGGTGGGCCTGCTCGTCGGCCAACGCCTCGGCCTGGGCCTCGGTGAAGCCGTTGGCCGTGAGGTTCTTGACGAACCGGTGGGTGTCGAATGCGATTGCCTGGGACATGACGCCATCCTAACCCCGCCCCGGACCGCCGACAATGCTTCTAATCCGGGCGATTTGGCCAGAAAGGCGGCGTGCAACGTACCGCCATTCTCGTTGATGGACGGAATAATTGACTGCTACGTAATCCTTGCTAATTGTCAAATACGCACTTGCTTATTTGTTGACAATTGGGGAAAATCTCCGCGAACCTTGACAATTGTCCATTGCAGGACTTGCTGATTTATTGACAATTCCGGACCATTTGGCAACTCGGTACCGTGGCCCCCTCCACAACAACACGCGACTCGATCCTCGCCTACCTTGAGCGGGAGACGTCCGCCACCAGCACGGAACTGGCGGGGCATCTGGGTGTCACCCGTCAGGCCGTCAACCTGCATCTGAGGCCGCTCATCGATGATGGCGCGGTCGTCAAGACCGGCTCCACCCGCAACGCCCGGTACTTCCTCGCCTCGGCCGCTCCCGAACCGGAGGTCTTTTCGGCCCGGTTACAGCTCCCGGGGCTCGACGAGGCCCAGGTCTACGAACGTGTCGCGCTCATGCTGAACCTCAGGCAACACCTCCGCCCCAACGTCGAACAGATCGTTCATTACGCCCTCACGGAGATGCTCAACAACGCCATCGACCACTCGCGGGCAGAGCGGTGCGTGCTCGAGGCCAGGCTCGAAGCCGGCCGGGTGGCGTTCGAGGTCAGGGAAGCGGGCATCGGCGTATTTCATTCCATCGCCGAGAGGTTCCGACTGCCCGACGAGGCGGCGGCCATGGTCGAGCTCGTCAAGGGCAAGACGACGACCATGCCCGAGGCCCACTCCGGCGAGGGCATCTTCTTCACCTCCCGCGTGGCGGACCGGATGCAGCTTCGATCCCACCGCATCCAACTCGAGTGGAACCGCGCCAAGGACGACGTCTTCGTCTCCGCGCCCCGGTACAGGAAGGGCACCACCGTCCACTTCGAGATCCGCCGCGACTCCCGCACGCACCTGGACGGGGTATTCGAGGAATTCGCCCCGGAAGCCTACGACTACCGGTTTGAAAAAACCCGCGTGATGGTCAAGCTACTGCAAAGCGAATACGTATCTCGCTCCGAGGCCAAGCGCCTTCTGCACAACCTGGACCGGTTCGCGGAAGTGGAACTTGACCTGCGCGGCGTCCGCCAAGTCGGCCAGGGTTTCGCGGACGAGGTATTCCGCGTGTTTGCCGCCTATCACCCGGGAACCAGGATTCGCGCCGTAAACGCCGACAAGGGCGTAGCGGCGATGATCAGGCATGTAGGCGGAGATACCGGCTGACATTTAAAAACCGGCGGCCCAACTTCTCGGACCGCCGGTTGTTCCCTGGAGATCTTTCAGTTCAGCGCCTTCCGGTCAGGCCCCGCGTCATGCGCTATCCGCCGGTTCCGCATCCAGGCCGAACAGGTAGCCTTCAATCCGGCCCAGGCTGCGCTGCATCTCCCCGATGGCCCGCTCCATCTCCCCGATGCTCCCCTGCATTTCCCCGGTGGTCCGCTGCAATTCCCCGATGCTCCCCTGCATTTCCACCTGATTGTCGCGGACGGCCCGGATTTCATCGCGCAGGTCATCGTGTACAGCGTTCATGTCCGCGCGGAGGCCGGAAAACTCCATGCGCGTCAAGGTGGCTTGCCCGATGAACAGCGCCGTCATCACGGTGAGGACCGCCACGGCCTGCTTCCACTCCTTCATTGGTATTCTCCCGAAATGAAAGCGTCCATCGTCACCGAATCCGCCGTGCGCGTCATGGTCCAATTCTATTGTTTGCGCCTGGAAACTCAACATTGGCGCATACAAAACCGGCGGCCCACTCGCTCGGACCGCCGGTTGTTCTTTGGAGAACTTTCAGTTCTGAACTAGAACTGGAAGCCCACACCAGCCGATGCGCCCGTCTCGCCGCCGGCGCTTGTCACGCCAACCTTGAACGAGGCCATGTCGCTCTGGATCTGGAAGCCCACCGCGAAGGCGGACTCGCCGTCGAACGATCCGACACCGATGGAAATGCCGCGGCCGTTGATAGCCGGCATTCCGGCCAGGGCCATGGAGGCAGCCACACCGGCCCTCACGACTTCCATCTGATCCTGCAAGCCCATGATCGCGGACTCGTTGCGACCGATGGCTGCCTGGTTCTGACCGATCGAGTTCATGTTGTTGGCAATGGCATCCGCGTTGGACGAAATTCTGCCCTCGGCGGTATCGAGACGACCGCTGTTGGTCATGATGTTGCCGGCGTTGGTCATGATGTCTTCCTCGTTCTGGTCGACATCGGTACGCAGACCCATGATGTTTTCCGCGTTGGTCGCGATGTTTGTCGTGTTCGTGGCGATGTTGGTCGCGTTGGTCATGCTGCGCGTCTCGTTGGCGTCGATCCGGCTGTTGCCGTCGGCATCCCAGATCTCCGCCTCGTTGTCAGCCACGCGTTCATCCAGCTTGCCGATGTTATCGGCGTTCGTCTTGATGTTCGCGGTGTTCTGGCTGACCGCACCTTCGTCGCCCGTGAGGCCTGCGACATCCTCGGCCACCTTGTCGGCCGTGGTCTTGGCTGCGTTGGCCGTGTCGTAGTTCGAGGAGATTGCGTCCACCAGCGCCTGACCGTCGTCGCCGCCGGTCTTGAGCAACTCGTTGATCAGGGTCACACCCGGATCGTTCTCGTCCGCAAACAAATCCTCCAGGTTGCTCTTGGCCATATTCGCAGCCATCAGCGCCTTCTGAGCATCGGACGCCGCTTTCGTCTGCGCCTCGGTCGCCGTTCCGCCGTTCGCCTGGGCATCCGTCACGACCTTGTCGGCGGCGGCCTTCAGGGCCGTGCGCCTGTCAACCAACTGCTGGTAGAAGTCTTGCGGAGAATTGAACGCATTCCGAACAGCCGTGGTCGCGGCTTCGCGCGTCGCGACTTTCGCCCTGAGGTCGGCCTCGGCCGCGACTCGCTTGTTCGACGCCGCAATATAGTCGGCATGCCGCGAAGCAATCGTGATCGGGGCCGGTTCGTAGTTGTCATTGGTGTCTTCGCCCGCATCCCGCACACCATTGCCATTTGTATCGACGAACGTCAATTTTTGAGCGTCAGTCCGCGTATCCACGGTATCGGCGAGCATCGTTTGAAGTACGTTGTTGTAGTAGTTTGCCTCCAACCTGGCTCGTCGAGCGGCTTCGTCAAAGACTTCCTGATTCACCGCGTTCACGTTTTCGTCCCGGAGCTTCTCCAGCGCTTTCGCAGCGAGTTCATGATTCTCGGCCACCGTTCGAATCGCACTGACCGTCTGGACCGTCGCGGACACGATGGGTCTCAGGACTTCGTCCGTTGCGGAATCGCCATCGTGATCCTGCAGAGACATCGGCACGACCAGGTTACCTGCCTCGTCGAAGTTGCTGGCCGAGATCGTGGTGACACCGTCCATATCGACCGCCGCGGCGGTTTGATCCAGATTCCTGTTGACGTAGTTCGCAAGCGCTGTCTGAACAACCGTGGCCATGCCGTCCATGACAGTGACTACCGTTCCGACGAGCAGATTACCCGTGGCGCCGAGCGGGACATACTTGCTGGTGCCGGAGGCGGTGCCGTCAGAGGTGTAGTTCATATTGTCCAACTGCCCTTTCGCGCCACCGGTCGCGGCAGCCATGCCACCGTCGGTGCCATAGGCTTTCATCACCGCGTCGTTGTAATCCACTATGGACTGCGACACGGCCGCCTTCGCCATCCACTCCGCCACACCGGCCTTGTAGATCGGGCTCTGGCCTTGGGCACCAGCCGACAGACCTGCGGAAATCGCGTTGTACTCGGCCATGGCCCTGTTGTGCGCCGCCTGAGCCGTATCGACGCGTTCCTGCGCCGCTGTGCGCTGCCCGGCGGACGCATCGGCGGGGAGTTCGCTTTGCGCCTTTATCGCAGCCGCCAAGTCCCTGGCCGTACCGCCGGTCGTGCCGCCGGGGTCGCCGTAGACAGCGATGAACTTGGTGAGCAAGTCAGAGTAACCGTCGGCCACGTCCTTCGGCACGTCGCCCCACGCAAGCGTGTCGCCGACATCCAGGAAATCGCCATCGGGGTCGCCGCCCATTCCGTCGCCAGCGTCGATGTTCATGGTGCCGAGTGTCGGCCCCATCCCGGCGCCGAGGCCGCAGTTCATGCCGGTGGCCGGAATGACGTAACCGAGATTCGTGTTGAGCGTAGCTAACGCCACGTCTTGTTCATTCACATTCGCCGTCATCGCATCATCCGCAATCTGGGCGGTAACGTTAGCCGCAGTGAGCTGATACGTACCCATACCCAGGCCGTTGATCAAATCGTCCAACGGACTCGTCATGCCTCCCATGGGCACGACGGTCGGCATCGGAGTGTTCATTGCCCCCGGTACGAACATGGAACATTGAATCTGATCATCAAAGATGTTAGGTGCAGGGATATTCCCATCGCCCGCAGTCTGGCCCGACGCGGTTCCCGCCGCGAGCGCCCCCAACCCCAACGCGCTCAGCGTCGTTACCAAAATACGTTTCAGAACCATGAGCGTTCCCCTATTCATCGTAAACCCGTCCTGCTGCGTGCCGTTACGGATGCAGGAGAGATGCTTTTGAGGAACGCCTGTAACTGATTGTTATAAAGAAGAAAAAAGATTTTTTTGTATGGTTCTCAGCCGAGAGACCAACGGAGCTTTCGCGCCCGAAGCAGAACGATCCGGACGGCTGCCAGTTACGCTTTACTTATGCGGTGCGCCGAGAAAAGATGTCTTCTTGTTGACGAACCGCTCGGCATCGTCCGTCAGGGAGCCCGGGCCGTGGCCGGTAGCAGAGAAAGCGGATCCACGGGTACGCCGTATCGGCGAATCTCGAAGTGCACATGGGGTTGGCGTTCAGGGCCCAGGCCCATTTTCGCGATGAGTTGTCCCGTCCCGACCCAATCCCCGTCGCCGACCAGCAACCGGTCGTTCTGTCCATACGCGCTCAGGTACATTTCATCGTGCTTGATGATGATCAGGTTGCCGTACGCGGCCAGGCCGTCTCCGGCGTAAACGACCTGTCCGGCGCCCGCCGCTCTGACGTCGGCGCCGATGTCACCGCCAATGCCTATTCCTTTCCCGGTGGATGCAGAGGCTCCATAGGCGCTCACAACGGGTCCGCGAACGGGCCACTGCCACGCCTGCGACGGTTGTGCGGCCGACTGCGCGGAAATCGGCTCCCCGGCGCTGGATGGTAATCCGGGCGCCAGAAACAGGCTCTGGCCCACGATGATGAGGTCCGGATTCGCCAGTCCGTTCCAGTTTGCCAAGTCGTCCACATCGACCTGGTACCGCCAGGCTATGGACCACAGTGTTTCCCCGGCCCGGACGACATGCAAGGGCCTGGTGCGATCCATGTCCTGGCCGGTGACTTCGGGCGATTGCGGCGAATCGTCGTCGACCCTCGTTCCCGCACAGCCGGCCGCCATCAGCCCGATCAGAGCCAACAGGGGTAAACGCGGGAACCTGTTCGGGTTGCTCACGGCCAAATCTGCGCCTTTTTTCCTCCGATCAGGGTGGCCGGGGACGACCGAGCGACGTGCCGACGGGACAAGAGTGCAAGCTCTTTGGAGATCGCCCACGTTGGCATCTCAACTCGCCACTAATGCCGTCCCCGACCAGTATAAGGAAAAAACCGGAGACTCCAACTCATCGGACCGCCGGTACAACAACCATGATTGGACCGGACGTGACCTACCGACCGTGCGGACGGTAGTCATCGACGTACTCTATCAGGGAATCGACGGACTCGCGCACGTCCGCGAGGCGCCGGGGGTCCGCAACCTGCAGCTCGCCGCCCAGGTTGCCGGCAATGGCCGCGAGGTTTTGGCGTACCTGCTCGAGTTGTCCGGCGGGGATCGCGCGGTCCTGATTCGCCGATGCGGTCAGGAATCGGTCGTTCACGTCCGCCAAGTATTGTGACGATTCCACCAGCCGGTCGGCGTCGCCGAGCGTCAGGGCGCCGATGGCCCGCATCCTGTGGAGGTTTTCGTCGGCCGTAAAGACCAGGACCAGCTCGATGAGGGCCAGCGCCTCGGCCGCACGCAGCGCCCGGTCTTCGACTGCGTTGACGCGCCAGGCCGCGCGCAGGCTGACCACTTCGGGACACCAGGCATCGATCAGTATGCTTTGGGCCAGCACCGCATCGAGGGCCTCGAGGGAAGCCCAGTCCGAGGCCGCCCGGTACGCCAGGCCCCGTATCACGGCCGCAGGGGGCTGAGAGCTCTGCCGCGATCTCCCGAATGTCTTCAGGTGCCTCGCCGCGGCTCAGCGCTCCGAGATGGCTGCGAACGCTGCTGTAGCGCGCCTGCTGGTTCAGCCGATCGGCGAAACGGGAAAGAAAGTAGCAGGCGACGACTCCTGCATAGAGCATCATCGTCGCCGTCCGAGCTTGTCGGCACGTTGTTGTTGGTGACGGCAGCGCCATTGTCGTCCACCACCGGAGTGGTGCTGCTCTCGCTGGGCTTCAGCAAGGCGTTGAGCAGATCGCCGGCGGGATTTTCAGCGTCGAACTCGACATCGTCCGGTGTGGTGAAGTACGCGTCGAACTTGGCATTTAGCTCCTGCGCAGCGGTCAACTTCTCGCGCGCGGCCTCGGCGGCTCTCGCGGTTTCGGCCTCGCTCACCAGGAACGTATGACGGTAGACGTTTTGCGCAAGGTACGATTCGGCGCTCGTAAAATGCTTCAGTACCGCCTTGGATGCCGCTACCCGACTGTTCACGGCCCCTCTCAGCGCCGATTCCGCCGCCGTGACGGCGCTGCGCGCACGCAGGTAGGCCGAGTTTCGTCCGGCAATCGAGTCGGGATTGGTGACGGCGTTGCCATCGCCATCGGTATCGAGATCTGTTCCATCGGCGTACGCGGCGTTGAGCTGTCCCTGGATGTAATTCCGCTCCGCCACGGCCAACGCCAGGCTGTCATTCAAAGTCTGGTGTCGCTGATTGGCTGAAGCCGGCGCGTCATCGATATCGACGTTGATTTGACCGATGATGGTTTCAAAGCCCTCGAGCGCCGTCCTTATCGCCGAGACAGTGCCAGCACTCACGGCAGACGTGCTCGTCGCGTTGTAGACGAAATTATCGTCGTCGTCGAAGTTACCGGCACCGGCTTCATATACGCCAGTTGCAGTGGTATACGTACCGGTTGTAATCGGGCGATAATTTTCAAAACTGGCCTCGCCCAGCGTTTGATTCGCTCCGAGATAGCCGGTGCGGTCCGCCAGGGTTCCGTTTTCCGCTCCAACGGCCGTGTTCCAGGCATCGATGGCTCCCGTGACCGCGGGCACCGCATTCCATTCGGCGATTCCCGCCTGGTAAATCGGTCCCATCGCCAGTGCGTCCAGCGCGTTCTGCGCTTCCGTGAGCCTTGTCCGCGCGGCGGTGGCGGTGGCTGACGACACGCCGGACCTGTCTTCGGCCAGCTTCAGCGCAGCACGTGCGGTTGCCACCGCCTGGTACGCGTTGTAGACGTCCTGGTAGCCCTGCGCCAGATCGTGGGATGCGCTCATGGATCCGATGGTGCCGCTGCCGCAATTGGGCGTGACCGGGAAAGCCTCGGTCAGGCTCGACCCGTCGCCGATCTGCATTATCGTGCCCATCCCGTCTGTCCCACGGAGCAACACGTCCAGAGAACTGGGCGTGCTCATTCCTCCCGACATTCCTTGCATGTTCGGCATGCCCAGCATCGCCCCCACGGCGTTCGTCGCGCACTCAAGCTGATCGTCGAACCCGTTGGGCGAGGGAACGTTCGATTCCGTTTGCCCGAGCGCGGACCCGCCCGCAAATGCGGTCAGTCCAAACGCCATAACCACGAATTTCCTAACGAACATTAGCGTTTTCCTTTTCATCGATAACCCGTCCTGCGGCGTGCAGTTATGGAAATGGGAGCGATGCGATTGAGGAACGCCTGTAACTGATTGTTACAACAGAGAAAAGAGGTTTTGTTGGATAGGTCGGGACCGGGGCGCAAACGGTGTTTTCGCACCCGTCGCCGAACGCTCCGGACGATAAATTGTTACGCTTTACTTACGGTAGCAGACGCAAGGTCGTCGGGCTGCCGAGCCCACGCAAGAGGATGCTTAGCGGCACACCAGGTTCAGGCCATGAGTACGGTTACCGCTGACAGGGCATGCGATACAACAGTTATCGCAGCCTCTGTCACCATTGACTCCAACTCCCCAATGAACTCTGGGATTGGTTTCGTCGGTCGATGCACCATAGCATGCATCTGTGCCGGTGGTGCATGCCAATACGCGCACGTGCGTATCGCCAGGAGGGATAACATAGTTTCTGTTCTGCCCTGGCCACTCTAGCCCGGTCAGGTCGTCATTGCGCTGCTCGAAGGCACGCCAAACAATGCCGAAACCATCATTGCATCCATCGGTAAACCTGAACGTGATCGTGGGGTTATCCTGCTCCACCGTTAGCCTCACGCCGTCGGAGCAATTGTTGTTCGTGTTGCTCTCGCCCGGGACGGGATCCACGCATGCGCCGTAGTAGTAGGTTCCGGGGCTGGATGGCGCGGTGAGTAGCTTGTTTCTGTTGAAGACGGTGCCCGTTCCCGCGCTGGTTCGTTCCGTGCCAACCTGTGTGTCGTTGGAGCTGATGGTCGCGTTCGACGAGAAATAGAAACGGATCGTCGAGGAATCGGCGGCGGTGGTGCCCAGGTTCCTTGCCGTGGTACCGACCTCAATGGAGGCACCGGTGTCCACGGTATTCACGAGACTGCCGTTGTCCAACACCACCCGGTCCGAAACTTCGACGGTCAGATCGGGCGGCGAGGCGCCTTCATCCACCGTTAGCCTCACGCCGTCGGAGCAGTTGTTGTTCGTGTTGCTCTCGCCCGGGACGGGATCGACGCATGCGCCATAGTAGTAGGTTCCGGGGCTGGTTGGAGCGGTCAATAGCTTGTTTCTGTTGAAAACGATGCCCGTTCCCGCGCTGGTTCGTTCCGTGCCAACCTGCGTGTCGTTGGAGCTGATGGTCGCGTTCGACGAGAAATAGAAACGGATCGTCGAGGAATCGGCGGCGGCCGTGCCCAGGTTCCGTGCCGTGGTACCGACCTCAAAGGAGGAACCGGCTTCCACGGTGCTCACGAGACTGCCGTCGCCCAACAGCACCCGGTCCGAAACTCCGACGGTCAGATCAGGCGAAGCCCCAGTGACCGTGGCGGCGAAGCTGAGCCGAGCGGTCAGTCCATCAGGGTCGGACGCGACCACGGTAATGGTGGCCATGCCCGCGGCAAGCGCCTCCCATATCAGATCTGTCCCGGAAATTTCCGCCCTGACGACGCTGGTATCGCTGGAAGACACCGTATAGGTGAGTTCGTCATCGTCAGGATCGGTAAAGTTCCTCGGTGATGCCTCAAGGTCAAATCCTTCAGGTCCGTCGCCGACGGTCAGATCCTTGTCGCCGAATCCGACCTCGCTGGCCACCTCCGGAGCCCGGTTGCTCGGCGGCGTGACCACCATGACCGGCTCCTGGGACGGAGTTGTGCCGGAACTGCCGCCCCCTCCGCCACAGCCCGCCAGAGCGAGCACGACGGCCAGCGGGATCGTCAGCGCTCCAATCGAATACCTGCAAAATCCGTGCATGGCGGGCGTGTTCATATGCGCTTCAACTCGTGTTCAGGGCCGGGCGGGTACGCCGGTAAGGTCCGGCGCCCATTCCATTTGCGCCCGCTGGTTCAAGAATCCGGATCGCCTGATGCCGGGCCCACTCCCGCCACTGAAACGGCGACGCTCAGCGAGCGGGGCTCGCTCATCTCGTCATTGCGCAAGAGCTGGATCGTGACCTCGCCTCGGGCTGTGCCCTCGGCGAGGAGCAGTTCGACCGTTTCATCGGCGAAGTCCTCGCCAGCCACGGCGGGGTTGTCCCCCTGACCGGGTTTGAGGCGTACCTGCAAGCGGATTGTCGTCGTCACCTGCTCCTCAAGCGTCACCTGTACCCGGATGGCGGAACCACTGCTGGCGCTCGACTGCAGGAACTGAACATCCATGTCCCGCAACAGGTGCTCATTGCGCATCTCCGGGGTCATCGTTCGTTCTGCAACCCGTATCTGGCCGATGTTCTGCACGGGGCTCCACATGCTGGCCGTGCCGCCGGACTGCCTTTGCTCGGCCAGCCCGAACCCGCGCCATCGCGGCGCCGCGCTGCGGCGACCGAGCGGGATCTGGAATCCGACCTGAATGGATGATTGAGCATCCACAGTGCCGATTCCATCCCTGGCCGTTCCGATGCTCAACCAGTCATGGGGTCGCCACTGTACGCCCAGCCGGGCGCCGGTGGAGCAGCGCCCGGAGCCGTCGCGGTCCTCCCAGCGGGTCAGGGCTGTTTCCAAACCAACCGTGTTGGTGGGCGCCAGGCGGAAACTCAGTTCCATGCCTTCAAGAGGGCGTTCCTCGCGGCCTGGCCGAATCAGCGACGGGACCCAGTCGGTTGTGGGCATGAAGTAGTTGAATGCGCCGCGGCCCCAGTTGCCGCCGTAGTCCATGCCCAACGCCATCCTGCCGTGGCCGTACTCGAGGTTTTCCTGATAGAAGGTTGAGACGCCAAGCACATTGGCGCCAGGCTCGCCCGACAGGTTGAAGCGGCGCACTGCCCCATAACGCACGTCATTTCGCGGCAATCCCTCCGCGTCCGTGTAGCGCGTGACGCCGTGCTGCAGAAAAAAGGCGCCTGCGTTGGGCGAATCGCCGCCCGCGAGAGCCATGACCGGGATCACGGCATCGAGTTCACCGCTAAGCCCGCCAGCCGTATAGGTGAGGCGGTTGGTGAGCGAGAAGTGCTGACCGAACAATTGCTTGCCGCGGGCGTTGGCCCATCGCGAGGCGCTACCGACCAGCAACTGGTTGACGAGTTGCTCGACAAGGCAGTCGGAACCGCTGTCGAGGCCGGATTGGAAGGCGCTGCCGCACGCAAGCGCGCTGGAGGTGGCGAAGCCGCCTAATTCATTGATGTGTAGAGGGGATGGGTTGGAGGATTGCGATAGTGCGGACAGGGGCGCGATGACAAACAGCAAGGGGAGAGCAAATGCAGTTAGGGTTTTGCCCATTGAGTTGTGGATTGGCGTCATGGCTGAAATTCTCTTCATGTGCCAGCAGCGTCCTGATCTGACCGGATGCCGGTTTGGTGGTCTTCGAATTGGTGGCCGGGGACGGCAAAGCGACCGTCTTCGGGGGTCAATGCGAACAGGGCAAGCCGCATCGGTCCCGCAAGCCGTATGACTCACCATGAAAGCCGTCCCCGACCGGAAAGACAAAACCGGCGGCCCGATCGCTCGGACCGCCGGCTGTGCTTAGGGGCAAGCAAGTGGAGGGCTAGAACTGGAAGCCCACACCAGCCGAGGCGCCCGTCGCTCCGCTGGCGCTGGTCACGCCAACCTTGAACGACGCCATCTCGCCCTGGATCTGGAAGCCCACCGCGAAGGCGGACTCGCCGTCAAACGATCCAACGCCGATGGAGATGCCGCGGCCGTTGATGGCCGGCATGCCGGCCAGGGCCATGGAGGCGGCCACACCGGCTCTCACGACATCCAGATCTTCGCTCAGCTCACCGATCATGTTGCGGTTGTCGCTGATCGCGCTGGAGTTCTGGCCGATCGAGTTCATGTTGGCGGCAATGGCATCCGCGTTGGATGAAATGCTGCCCGCGTTGGCCTCGATCATTCCGCGGTTTTCCCTGATGTGTCCGGTGTTGGCATCAACATCGGTACGCAGACCCACGATGTTTCCCGCGTTCGCAGCGATGTTCTCGGCGTTGGTCACGATGCCCATCGCGTTGTAGTCGATTCGGCTCATGCCGCCTTCCATCAAGCCTTCGCCCGTCACGGGATCGACCCCGATCTCCGCCGCGAGATTGTCGATGTATTCCTTCTTCTGCATGAGCTTCATGCCGTGATCGACCAGGGTCTCCTCGTTGGCGGTTACGCGCCCGTCGAGACTCTCTATGTTCGCGGTGTTGGTGGCCACTGCGCCGCCTTCACCCGTCAGGCCCGACACTGACTCTTCCACTGCTTCGGCCTTCTCATACGCCTCATGCGCTTCATCGTGCGCTGCGTTGGCCGTATCGTAGGTTGCCGAAATCGCGTCGATCACTGCCTGACCGTCGTCGTCGCCGGGATTGACCTCGCCGTCCTTCATCGCAGGCTCAAGGAGCGCGCTAAGCAGTTTGCTCGCAGGGCTGTCGGGATCGCCGGTCAATTCCGCGTGGGCGTCTCTCTGCGCAGTTGCCGCATCCAGAGCCTCCTGTGCTTCCTCGGCTCTGGTCGTCAGGACAGGCGCCACATTGGCTCCGGCCTCTGTCACGGCCGTGTCCGCGGCATCCTTCTGGAATTGGCGCAATGCCACCAACTGATCCAGGTAATCGGACGGCGACGCCAGCGCGTCCTGCAGGGCGTTGTTGGAACGCTCCAACGCGGTGACGGCGCTACGAACCTTGGCCGCTGCGGCGTCCACTTCGCCATTAACCGTGCCGTATGCCGTCAGCAGCTCTCGCTCGTTACTAGCGAGCGTTCTCTCGTCCTCGCCCGTGCCGATGGTGATATCGGTGATATCCCGGTTCTGCGCACGGATGATCGACGAAAGCCGCGTCAGTTCGCCCTGAACGTGATCGCGCGCGTTCGTCTTGCGCCTCAAATCCTCACGCAACGGCGAAAGATTGGTGTTTCCGTCCGCAATGGCATCGTCCAGAACATCCTGGGCGGTGTCGACCACATCCTGCCACTTGCCCAGCTGTTGAACGATCCCACCGAGAGTAGTAACGGTAGTGGATGCCGTGAGATCGGGATTGTTTCCCGTATTCGCGACCTGAAGTACTCCAGATGCGTCGAATGCCATCGAAAGTTCATCAGCGGTGAGATCAGCGTCACCTGCGACTGTTCCGTCAATTTCCTGGTAACCCCGAACCCCCGTGGAGCCATAAATTCTGTTCCAGGACGGGTCGTCTGCCGTGTCGCCGTCGCCCGCGAGGTTGTTTTCTTCACCGGTACCCAAATTATTGACCACAACAGCATCGTAGCCCGTCTTCAGGAGCGCAAGGGAGCCGCCGGTACCCACCAATTCGTTGTAGTCATCAACGGTGTCGGTGACCGCCTGCAACTGCGTTCGCTGGTTGTAGACTTCGGAATAGACCGCGCCGCCGAACGCGTCCCTGGCTGCCTTGGCGGCGTTGTAGCGCGCCGTCGCATCGGGATCGGGATCGGCATCGGCCGGCGGTAGCGCGGCCTTGGCGGCGTTGTACTCGTTGTAGATTGCCACTGCCTGGGAGTATCCGTTGGCAACCGGATTGGTGCAGGCATCCAGATTGAGCAAGCCGTTGAGGGTAGCCTCCTGGGTCGCATCAATGTCAGCGGTGGCGCCAACGCGGTCATCGGCAAGCACCATGCTCAGCACACTCATCGCTCCCATGGCGGTCGGGGAGTCCGGAAGCATCCCTCCCGCACAGGTGGTGATGTCGCCGTACAACTTCGGTGCGGGAAGACCGTCACCAGTAGTGGCATCCTGAGAAAACGCCGGTCCCGTCGCCAGCGCACTCAATCCAAGCGCACCCAGCGCCGTCACAAGTAAACGTTTCAGAACCATGAGTGTTCCCCTTTTCATCGTGTGATCCGCTAGATGTTGTAGAGTTGTAGCTATAGGATCGAAGAAATTGAAGAATTCTCATAACCTACTGTTTTAAGGAATAAAAAACGTTCTACAGACTAGGATGGAACACGGGAATGGAGAGGAGATGCAGCGCCCGAACCCCGACGATCCGGACGGTCAATAGTTACGTTTTGACTAATGTTTTTCTCATGAATAAAAAATTTATGGCTCGACAAACCCATGCCGAAGCCCCGTAACCATCGCGTTTCCAGGCCTGCACTGGGTCCGTTGCGGGCCGGTTCGCAGGCGGGCACGGCCCGGAGGCGGGATCCGGCTGGTTCCGAAACGCACGTTTCGGCGCGTGCACCCGCTGCCACGGTGGCCGATGTCGCCAGGCGCTACCTGCGCCTGCATGTGGCGGTGAACTGCAAGCCGAAGTCCATGGAGCTGTATCGGACGGTCATCGACAATCACATCGTGCCGGCCCTGGGGGACCGTCCCATCGGCGCGGTGCGGCGCAGCGATGTCGCGGCGCTGCAGTACTCGCTGCACGACCGGCCGGCGGTGGCGAACAGCACCATCCAGGTGCTGACGCAGCTATTCCGCAAGGCCCAGCAGTGGGGGCTCGCGCCGGAGGGCCGCAATCCCTGCCGGTCCATTCGAAAATACAAGCTGCGTCTGCGGGACCGGCATCTCACCCGGGACGAGTACCGGCGGCTGGGCCAGACGCTGCGCGACGGCGAGGCCGGCGGCTGGGTCTCCGCGCCGGCTGCCACGGCGCTGCGCCTGCTGATCCTGACGGGTTGCCGGCGCGACGAGATTCTCACGCTGCGCTGGGACGACGTGGACCGCCAGGCGCGGGAGCTTCGGCTGCGGGACAGCAAGTCCGGGCCCTGCATGGTGGCGCTGACGCCGGTGCTGGAGGCCGTCATCGACGGCATCCGGCGAGACCGGGGCAATCCCTGGGTGATCGTCGGGGAGGCGCCCGGCAGCCGGCTGAAGACGTTGAAGTCCACCTGGCGGCGGGTGAGGCTGCGCGCCGGGCTGGAGGACGTGCGCCTGCACGACCTGCGCCATTCCTACGCCACCCGCGCCCTGGCGCTGGGCGAGAGCCTGTCGATGATCGGGAAGCTGCTGAATCACGCGCAAATGCAGTCCACGGCGCGGTATGCGCACGTGATGGTGGACGCGGAGAAGGCGGCTGCGGCGCGGGTGGGCGACCGCATTGCCGCGCATGTTGCCGGGCGTGGGCGTCCCCGTGCGGCGGAACGGGACCGGCGGCGGTAGTGGCGGCATGTGTTGCCGCGGGAACGGACCGGGCGTGACGAAACTGGAATATCGGCGGCTAAACAATCGCACGGTCGAGGCGTTGGAGTTCGACCGCGAGACGCTGGTCTGGGACCGGCACCTGCCCGGGTTCGCGGTCCGGGTGTATCCCTCGGGCACGCGCACGTACGTGGTGCAGACGCGCGGTCCGTACGGCGCCAGGCGGGTGACGCTGGGCCGTCACGGGGAGATCAGCGCCACCGAGGCCCGGCGCCGCGCCTGGCAGGTGATCGCGCGGATCAAGGCGGGGCGGGAGCCGCTGCCGGAGCACTCGACCTCGCGGCGGGCCGCCGGCCCCCGCCTGGCGGACATGGCGGCCCGCTACATGGACGAGTACGTGGCGGTGCACTGCAAGCCGGCGACCCTGCGGATTCGCAGCGCGGCGATCTACCGGCACATCGTGCCGCGGCTGGGCAAGCTGCGCATCGGGGCGGTGCGGCGCCGGCACGTGACCACGCTGCACCACCGGCTGGCGGCGACGCCGGTGCAGGCCAACAACGTCATCATCACGCTGTCGCAGATCTACACGAAGGCCCAGGACTGGGGCATCGTGGCCGATGGGACCAATCCCTGCCGCCACGTGGAGCTGTACCGGCAGCGCAAGCGCGAGCGGTTTCTCACCGAAGCGGAATTCAGGCGCCTGGGGCGCGTGCTGGACGAGGCGGAGGAGAGCGGCGGCGCAACGCCCGAGGCCATCGCCGCGATCCGCCTGCTGATCCTGACCGGCTGCCGCCGCGGCGAGATCCTCGGCCTGCGCTGGGAGGAGGTCGACCTCAAGGCCCGGGAACTGCGCCTGCGGGACACCAAGACGGGGCCGCGGACGGTGCCCCTGTCACCGGCCGCGGTGCAACTGCTGGCCGGCCTGCCGCGTTCTGCGGGCAGCCGCTGGGTTATTCCGGGCCGCAAGCCCGGCACGCACATGGTGCGGCTCGGCAACGCCTGGCGGCTGCTGCGCAAGCGGGCGGGGCTGGACGACGTGCGGTTGCACGACCTGCGCCATAGTTTTGCCTCCAGCGCCCTGGCGCTGGGCGAAAGCCTGCCGATGATCGCTAGGCTCCTGGGCCACCGCCAGATTGCCAGCACCGCCCGCTACGCGCACCTGGCGCGGGCCTCGGTGCACGAGGCGGCGGCGCGGGTGGCGGAGAGTTTGGCGGAGGATGTTTTGTAGGGGCCTGACTTTCTGGCCAAGTCGCCCGGATTCGGAGCTTTTCCGGCGGTTCGGGGCGGGGTTAGGATGGCGTCAGGTCCTACGCGGATATCCTGGCCGACAACGTGTTGCAGGACCGGTTACGCTTGACACCCTATGGGGGTGCAAATATCGTCAAACGGTGGCCAGGCAGACCCTGGCCCGCGAAAGAGGAAACAAAGATGAGCTTTGAATATGCCGTAGACGTTAGAGTCGGCTCAGATGGCGTTATGACCGCCACAAGCGATGACATTCGCGGCCTTGTTCTCGAAACAACCGACCTGAGGGAAATGTGCAGCGAGTTGTTGTTGGTTAGCGAACGGCTGCTACGGAGCAATCATGGCCTGACAGACCAGCAGGTTGCCGACGCCGAACTTCATGTGAACTTCAAGAAGGCATCCGGACAAGCCCGCCGCAAGCGGGCACCCCACCCGAGAGTGCTTTTCGCTGACGTGAGCGGGCTTCTTGAGGCAGCCTAGCAGGGTATCCCAACAAGATTCGCAGTCGGTACACCGCCAATGCCATCCTGAAAGAAGCAGGAATCCCAACCAAAATTCCGTAACTGAACCGGTTGGGAGTCGATGTCAACGTTCGGGAACTGCGCCTGCGGGACACCAAGACGGGGCCGCGGACCGTGTCGTGGCGTGCGTCCGCCAGTTCGTTGAGCCGATCGAGGAGGCCCAGGACGAAGAGCGCCGTGGCATAGGTACCCATCGCCACCTTCGGGCTGCCCTTTTCAAGCCTGGACAGGGTCGTGCGGCTCACGCCCACCCGCGCCGCCATGATTTCGGTAGGGATGCGCCGCCCGCTGTGGGAGAATCGGACCATGACGCAGCCAAGCCTGCAGCGAGAGTTCGACTATTATCTGTCCAATCAGGATCGACTGGTTGCCGAGTACAATGGAAAGTGCATCGTCATCAAGGATCAACAGATCATCGGCGCATACGATGACTATCGCGAAGCGGTTGTCGAAACGATCAATGAAGGCCACGAAGCGGGAACTTTTTTGACACAGCGCGTATCGCCGGGTTCTGCCGACTACACCGGAGTGTTCCACTCCAGAGTAGCGTTCAACTTGTCGCTGGCTTCACAGTGACGAGCAACAGTGGGTTGCTCAACGACCTGATCCGCAAGGCACGGGCGACGGAGGCTATCCGAACCCGGCTGAAGTCTGCTGAACGCTCCGTTGAAGAGCGGGGCTGGGTAACCAGGACGCCGGAGGAATTGCTCGACAGTTTCAAAGAGAAAGCCCGTCGAGATGGCCAGCTATAGGCTTGCTCCGCCGGGAATGCGGTACCCGGGCGCGCAGGGCGTCGGCCCAATGGTGGTCGGTCGAGTAGACCCGGCGCACCTTCCCGCGAACCGTTCGGAACTGTAGGGCCGGCCACAACGATGAGAACGGGTTGCGCGTCAGCGGTCGATGTCATGCACGTCGTCGGACGCGGGCGGGGGAACGCCGTCGCGGCCGTAAATCGCTCGGTCCATCTGACGGCGGAATGCGGCGTGCGCCGCCTTCTTTCTCGCGATCACGCTTTCCTGCACGGCGAGCATCAGCGCGTGCAACTCCTCGTCCGTGGGCTCCACGGACGGGTCGGTCAGATCAACCTTCGGGACCGCTTTCATGGGTCAAGTATAACCGCTGCTCATTTTCGGGAACGCAATACCGGAACAGGAAGGCATTTGCTGACTTTCTGGCCAAATCGCCCGAATTCGGGGCATTGTGGACGGTCCGGGGCGGGGTTAGGATGGCGTCATGGCTGATATCCTGGCAGTCAAGGCCGAAATCCTGGCCACCAATTCCGATGTCCGCGCGGTCCAGGCCGAGTTGCGGGAAGTCAAGTTGGAGCTTGAATTGAAGATCGAGCAGGTCAGGTCCGACCTGGAAGTCAAGATCGAGAAGGCCAGGGTCGGCTTGGCCAGATGGATGTTGACCGGGTGGGTAACCCAGACGGGACTGCTCGCGACGCTGTTCTGGTACTTCTCCTCAGGCCCGCCGGGCGGCTGATCGGGCGATACGTTTTTTGCAAATGCCCTTTATGAAACTCAAGCCGATCAGAAACGACCTCGAGTTGGACCGTGCGCTCAAGCGCATCGACGAGTTGTGGGGAGCGAAGCCCGGCACGGCAAGAGGCGATGAACTGGACGTGCTGATGCTGCTGGTCGAGAAGTACGAAGAGGAACATTTTGCCATTCCGGCTTCCGATCCGATCGAAGCCATCAACTTCCTGATGGAACAAAACGCCTTGAGCCGCAAATGGCATCAGGTCGCCGAGAGCGCCGGGGAAATCTCCGCTCAGAACCAGAACTCGAAGCCCACGCCAGCCGATCGGGCGGCCGCCCCCACCGGGGCTTTGCTATGCTTGCCGGCATGGTGGACTACCCTCCCATTCCTTACGGTCTGGCCGACTTCCGGAGCATCCGCCGGGAGGGCTATCTGTACGTGGACAAGACCCGGTTCCTTCGGGAGCTGGAGCGGACCCGCTTCACCGTGTTCATCCGCCCGCGGCGATTTGGCAAGTCGTGCTGGATCTCGGTGCTGGAGCACTACTACGACCGGCGCTTCGCCGGGGAGGAGCGGGCCGATATCCGGCTCCAGCCCAGCTTCCCGCTGGATCGCCTGGCCAAGCGCGACAACTTCCTCACGCTGCTGCACTTCTTCGGGCTGTTGAGCATCCGCGGGGCGGTGGGCGAGGAAACCGCGCTGGGCATCCCGAACCGGACGGTGCGGCACTTGCTGTATGGATTCCTGCGCGATGCGTACGAGGATATGGATCTGTTTTCGCTGGATGCATTCGAGTTGAGGCCGCTGTTGAAGGCGATGGCCCTGCGCGGGGAGTGGGCGCCGGTGTTCCATGGCTGGGAGCTGGTGGGCAGCGAAGCGGTCACCGGCGGTTGAGCCCGGGCGATCCCCTGGTCTGCGAATGACATTGGATTCAACGCCGATGGAGATGCCGCGGCCGTTGATCGCAGGCATTCCGGCTGCTGGTAGAAGCTTTGCGGGTTCGTGAACGCGGCGCGGGCGGATTCACGATGGCGTCGAGAAAGGCCTTCGCATCCTGCCGCTCGAACACAACGGTGTCGTGATCGCGGATGGCCTTCTCCGCGTGTTCCAGCACTGACACAGCCTGTTCGCGTGTCACGGTGGGAAAGTCGTCGAGAAATTCGTCGAGCGGGGCATCCGCTTCAAGGTGCTCCATCAGAATGCGCACGGGCACTCGGGTTCTGGCAAACACCGGGGTGCCGCCAAGAATTTCCGGGTTTCTCTCGATGAGCGTGTTGGTCATGACATCATCCTAACACCGCTGGCAAGCATGGCTACTTCAAGAGGTTGCCCGCAGAATATCGTCAAACTATATTCGCCCCCAGAGAGGAGAGTTATGCCCATTACGGTCGAGTCGCTGCGCAAGGCCGAAAAATACCGGGAGAACCGCGATCGGTACATCACGTCGAATCCGGATATCCTCGGGGGTACGCCCGTGATCGCCGGAACGAGAATTTCGGTGTATGCGGTTCTGGGACGGCTTCAGGATGGCGATACTGCTGAGGACATTACAAAGGATTATCCTGAGATTTCCGAGCAGGCAATTGAAACAGCGGAACTCTACGCCAAAGCTCATCCGCTCCGCGGCCGCCCATCGGGCAGCCCTGGCACAACTGAGTCTCGATCGAGCGGAAAGCTGGCCGTGCGGCTGAAGTCTGCTGAACGATCCGTTGAATTGGCATGATTACATCCGTAGCGACCCGTCCGTGCTGGTCGGCAAGCCCGTGATCCGCGGGACCCGACTCTCCGTGGATTTCCTGCTTGGGTTGATGGCGGAAGGATGGACCGAAGAACAGCTACTTGAGAATTACCCCCAGCTCCGCCGGGAGGCGTTGCGGGCGATGTATGCCTTTGCGGCAGAGTGTACCCGTGACAAACAAGTCTACGTCATGGGCGGTAAGGCGGGTTGAAGCTCCTCGCCGAGAAAACGTTTCAACTGCGCCGCCGGTAATGCGGTACCTGAGCGCACAGAGCGCCGGCCCAGTGGTGGTCGGTCGAGTAAACCCGGCGAACCTTCCCGCGAACCGTTCGGAACTGTAGGGCAGGCTACAACGATTTTCATAGGTCAAGTGTAACCGCTGCTCATTTTCGGGAACGCAATGCCGGAACTGGAACGTATTTGCTGACTTTCTAGCCAAATCGCCCGGATTCGGGGCATTGTGGACGGTTCGGGGCGGGGTTAGGATGGCGTCATGTCCCAGGCGATCGCATTCGACACCCATCGGTTCGTCAAGAACCTCACAGCCAGCGGCTTCACCGAAGCGCAGGCCGAGGCGTTGGCGGACGAGCAGGTGCATCTGCACAATTCCAATCTGGCCAGCAAGGCCGATATCCTGGCAGTCAGTTCCGATGTCTTGGCAGTCGAGTCCGATGTCCGGGAGGTCAGGGGCGACATTCGGGAAGTCAAGTCGGAGCTTGAATTGAAGATCGAGAAGGCTAGTGTCGTGTCCCGGAAATATATGAGCAAAGTCGTTCGATTTTGGCGAGGATCGATTCGGCGGTGGCGACCCAGGCGAAGGGGCTGGCTTGTGCATTGTATTGTTCCACGAAGGCGTTGATTTTGTGGGTCAGTTCCT
>JAJDWR010000009.1 GCA_022825505.1 Gammaproteobacteria bacterium
CCGACCCCCGAGCCTTCGACCATGAGGCGGGACAGCCCGTACAGGGCCAGGGCGTTGAACCCGAAATTGCCCACCAGGAACCAGGCCCGCAGGCGTATCGGCCCCACCCGCCGGTCGATGTCGAACCGTTTCATGACTGCCACCAGCCCAGCCGGTTGAAGACATAGGTAATGGCGACGCAGTTCAACAGCGTGATCTGGATCATCACCCCCAGGTTCCAGATCCGCGACCTGCAGCGCGACGCGCCCATCAGCTTGCGGTCGTTCAGCAGCATGTAGAACGACCAGCCGACGATGTTGTTGGTCAGCGACAGCGCCGCGGCGATGATGATTATGAGCATCACCGGGCTCGGGTACCAGGCCGCGAGAAAGCCGATCTGCGGCAGCAGCAGGCAGACCTTCCAGCGCCACGAGCGCACATCGGGTTTCCATCCGAAGGCTTCGTGAATGCCCATGGCCGAGAGCAGGCAGAGGCCGATGGTGGAGGTTACGGGCACGGCCAGGAACCCGATCATGAAGGCGTATTGGGCCCCCGTCTCCCCGAGCAGCGGCACCAGGGAACTGGCCAGTTCCGCGGCGCTGCGCGGAATGTCGCCGCTGGCATGGAGCGTGCCCGCGAACACCGACACGACCAGGAAATTGACGATGAAAAAGGGCACGAAAAACCCGGCGATCAGGTCGACCCGGGCGAGCCCCTCGTGTTCGCGCCGCCAGCCCTTCACGTGTGCCGTGAAGTGGTAGAGCACCCAGTCGGCGACGCCGATGGCCGCGGCGGTGGAGGCGATGAACAGGTCGATGCCCATCACGCCGCTCGGCAGCCAGGGCATGAAGGTCCCCTTGAGGGCCGCCGGCCAGTCGATGCCGACGACGACCAGGCAGGCGGCGAAGCAGAGGATCATCGCCGCCAGACTCCACTTCATGAAGGCTTCGAGCAGCCTGGTGCCGCCGGAACCGGCGCGCCCGTAACTGAGCGCGATCCAGCTCGTCACGACGATGTACAGCGGCCAGTTGAATTCCTGCGGAAATCCGGGCCCGTCGATCTGCGCAAGGCTGTCGATCAGGTGCGTCCCCAGCGCCACCTGCCCGAAATTGAAGGCGACCGCGACGGTGGCCATGCCGATGGATGCGGTAAGCACCCGGGCCAGGAACCAGCCGTGCAGTTCCGCCTGCTTCTCGATCAGGTTGAACCCGCCCCGGCAGGTGAAGCGGGCCATGGCGGCCATCATGAACATGCCGGAGCCCGCCGCCACCCAGAAGATCCATAGCGTCCGGTAGCCGAATTCGGCGCCGGCCAGCATGGAGGAGGTCATGGTGCCGGCGCCGAGCGTCAGCGCCGCGCCGATGAATCCCGGCCCGCCGAGTTTAAGGTAGGTGGGCAGCCCTCCGATCAGGCCGCGGCGGCGGGCGCGGGCGAGGTCAGCGGCCTGCCGCTGCAATACGGCTTGCGGTATGGGGTCGCCGAGGGGATAGCCCGGCGGTCTTCCCGGTGCTTCGGTCGCCACTATTCAGGTGTCCCGGCTTTTGCTGGGGCCTGCCGCATGGAATCGCCGAAGCAATGTCCCGGCGGCCGTTGCGGCGTTCCGTCGGCCACTACAGGATTCTCCGGTACTCGAGCCTGCCGCCGCCCGGTTTGGCTGATCGTTCAACGATCTTCACGGGCCAGCCGGCATAGAAGCCGCCGCCCATCCAGACACTCAGTTCCCGTGTGCCGTTCGCGTCGGCAATGGAGATGTCGTGCCGGTTCACGCCGGTGAAATAGAAGTGCCCCACGATGACGTCGCTGGGATGTCGGGTGACGGTCATGGTTCCGGCCTCGGCGGGGCCCCCGTCTTCCAGACGCTGAATGGGAAAGTCGCGCGATTCGCCGTCCTGCATCGCTCCGAGCGACTGGCCCAGCACCATCCAGTCGAGTGCGGTGCCGGTGAGTATGTGGGCGCCTGTGTCCGGCAATTCGAATACCCGCCTTTCGACTGTGCCGTCTGCAGAGGTCCTTTCGACCGTGATTTTTCGCGCGAATCCCGCATCCCCGAGTTCCACGCGGGAATTGCGCACCGAACCCCCTGGCTCCAGAAACTGACCCAGGTAGGCGGTTGAGCCGTTCGCCATCGCAACGGTTGCGATGCGTTCCGCACCCGGGCTGCGCTCTCCCTGCTCCAGCACGAACTCGGCGCTGATCGGCACGATTTCGTCCCCTTGAGTTGGCCAGGCGGGCGCATCGCGGAACACCGCCGCCTTGCGGTCGCTGGCTGCCTTGATGCCTGCCAGCCGCGAATCCAGGGACTCCCGGTCGAACCACCGGCCCGCGGCCATGACCCCGGCGATGTCCCGGTAGGCGGCGACGTTCTCCAGCGGATTGCCGTCGAGCAGCACCAGGTCGGCCCGGGCGCCCGGGGCGACGATGCCGCTGCGGCCGGCCTCGTTCATGAATTCCGCCGGCGCGGTCGTTGCGGTCTGCAGGGCGGCAAAGGGCGACAGGCCGGCCTCGACGTAGAGTTCCAGTTCATCGACCATGCCAAACCCGACATAGGCCCAGGGATTGGGTGCGTCCGTGCCCGCCAGCAAGCGGGCGCCGGCATCATGAAACGCCTTGACCTGGCGCAGGTCCTGTTCGAGCTGAAGCCGCGCGCCGCGATAGGTGTCTGGTGTCCATGCGGCTCGAAGTGCCGCCGACATGCGCCAGAACGACATGACGGTGTAGTCGACGAATTCCGTCGCCTTGCGCTCGGAGAGCGCCGCAATTTCGTCCGGCGAGGCAGCCGTGCCGCGGATGGTCGTCAGCGTGGGGACGGTCCAGATGCCGGTCTGCCTGGCGAGTTGTGCCAGTTCGCCGAGCTTGGCATCGTCGTAAACCTCATCGAGCAGGATCTCGCCGGTGCCGATTCTTGCCGCGTAACCGGGAAAGGCCGGGTCAAAACGCGTGTGGTACTCCGCCCCTTCGGCAATCGTTGCCGGGCCGATGCCGATCAGGTGTTCGGCGGTCTGCATGCCCGACCGGAACGCGTGCGCGGCGGGCACGGCATCCGGAATGTGGCCGGCGAACGGGATGCCGTTCGCCCTGGCGGCCTCGGCGATGGCGTCGAACGCCTCGACGCTCAGGTTCGAATAGACCTTGGTGAAGTCGTAGCCCGCGCTCTTGTGCCGGGTGACCACGTTTTCCGCATCGGCGGCGGTCAATGCGGAATCGCTCCCGTAGTGGATGATGGGCTCCCCGTCGACGATGCGGCCGCCGGTGACGATCCGCGGGCCCGCGACTTCGCCCGAAGCGACGGCTTCGCGCAGGTCCAGCACCGCGGGCTCTCCCCACATGGCGCGGATCAGCGTCACGCCGCTGGCCAGGTACGCATCGAGGTCCGCGGTGGTCATGGGGTGTGCGTGCATGTCGGCGAGGCCGGGAGCCAGGTACTTGCCCGCGCCATCGATGATGCGTGCGCCGGCCGGCGTCTCCACGCTTGCGGAAGGTCCGACCGCGGTGATCTGGTCTTCGGTCACGATGACGGTCTGACCGCTATCGACGCGCTCGGATGTCATCGACACGACGTTTACATTGGTGAATGCGTGGATGGCGGCTGGTCGGTCGACAGGGACCGGGGGCTCATCGGCAGTGCGATCACAGGCCGCGATGCCGCAACCGATGGCCAGGGCGAGTGCAAACCCGTATGCGCGTCCCCCGGTCGAGGTAATTGTTTGGCTGTTTGTCATGGGGCGCCTCCGCTTGTTTCTGGTGGGGAGATGGTTTTCTGGACCAGAGTGCTGTTCCTGGGGAATATCGGGCGCTGGGCGCCCACTCTCTTGCTGCGACTGATCATGGTGTCCCTTGCTTCAGCGCCCCGAAGTGCCAGCGGCGGCTCCGGCTGCTGAAAGCAGGGAATTGGCGCGCTGCATCAATTCCCTGCGATCGATCTTGGTGGTGCTGGCCAGCGGCAGAGCATCCACGAACCAGACCCGTCTCGGGTACAGGAACGGGGCGGCGTTCGCCCTGACGTGATCCTGCACCTCCCGCTCGCTGACCGGGCCGTCTGCCGCTACCACGAACGCCACGGGCATCTGGCCGCGGACGGCATCGGCCACGGGCACCACGGCGGCCTGTACGACCTTGGGCGAAGACTCGATGGCCTGCTCGACCTCGCCCGGATAGATGTTCTCGCCGGAGCACACGAACATGTCGTCGGCCCTTCCCCTGAAGAAGAAAAATCCGTTTTCGTCGCGCTCGAACAGGTCGCTGGTATCGAACCAGCCGTCCTGCAGCCGGGTTGCCGTGAGGTCCGGCAGGTTCAGGTAGCCCTCCATCATGCTCGGGGCCTTCACCAGAAGCGCCCCGTTGTCGTCGAGACGCATCCTGACGTGTGCGCCCGGATAGCCGACCGAGGTTGGGGGACGGTCCAACCCGTCGGGATGGGGGCCGAACAGGCCGCCGCCGGTCTCGGTGGTGCCGTACGAGTTGAGCACGCTCGAGTTCGGCATCATCTCCAGGGACTGTTCGACGATGGCCTCGGTCACCGGCGCCGAGCCGATGTAAACGGTATTGACGCTGTCAAAGACCGGCCTGCCGATGTCTCGCCAGGTCGAGTGCAGCATCGCGATCATGGTCGGTACGCCGGTTATGACATTGACCCCGTAGGTGCGTATGGCATCGGCGAATCCCGCCGCCTCGAACTTCGGCATCAGCACTATGGAGCCGCCGCCCTTGAGAAACGAGGCGATGAACACGAGCGCGTTCATGTGGAACATGGGCGCCACCACGATGCCGCGCTGGCCGGCGAAAAGCCGGCTCTCGGTGCCGCCGGTAACGGCATCGATCATGGCAAGCTGGCTGACGTGGGAGAGGACCACGCCCTTCGGGCGGCCCGTGGAGCCGGACGTGTAGAGGATGAGGGCGGTGGAGCGCTGGTCCACATGGGGCAGTGGGGGTGCCGGTGCTTCGGGTTCGATGGCGTCGAGCCGGACCTGCTCGATGCCTTCCGGGATCAGTGCATGGGCGTTCTCGTCCGTGAAGGCGAAGCGAATGTTCGCATCGTCGCAGATGTAGCGGACGATGCCGGCTGGTTGGCGGATGTTGACGGGTACGCAGACGCAGCCGGCGCGCATGATGCCCTGGTAAGCCATCAGGTTGTGGACGGAGTTCCTCGCGAGCAGGCCGACAGCCGAACCGGGTTCGATGCCGCGGCGCTGCAGCAGGGCAGCGTAGGAGAGCGTTCCCGCTTCGATTTCGTTGCACCGCCACTCGCGTACGCCCTCGTTCGGATCCACGCTGACGATGCCGAGGTCCGCGGACCGCCGGCGGTCGCCCATCACATCGCCCAGATTGCGGTTGCGAACCGTCACTTCGCTGTGTCCTGACCGGTCAACCGGCACTCGTGCTGAATGTGCCGCGGCCCGTCGCGATCAGCTTGCCGCCATCGTTGTGGATGTCGACATCCGCCACCGCGACGGTGCGCCCGGCGCGGCGCACCCGGGCTACCGCCCTGAGGTCGGTATCGATTGCCGGCCGGAGATAGTCGATGCGGAAATTGACGGTGGGCACGCCGTGACCGAGGACGAGCGTACAGGCATAGCAGGCCGCGGTGTCCACCAAGCAGGCGATGGGGCCGCCGTGCATCTGCCCCGATCCGGGCAGGCGTTCCAATTCCGGGCGCATCGGCATGCGCATGACGATCCGACCGTCGCCCTTGTCCACTTCCTCGATTCGGAACCCGCAGAAGGCGCTGAAGGGCGATGAGTCCAGGCTTTCCTGGATCTGCTCGATGGTGTCGAAATCCGCCATGCCCGCAACCCGCTCAGGGCGTGACGATGACCTTGCCGAAGGCTTTCCGGTCTTCGAGCAGCCGGTCGGCTTCCCGTATTTCATCGAGTGGGAGAACGCCGTGGATCACGGGCTTCAGCTTGCCCGACTCCACCAGCGCGAGCAGATCGACGATGTCCTGGCGCGACCAGCCATCGGAGCCGATGATGGTGTGTTCGAAGGTCCAGACGTAGCGGCAGTCAACCTCCTCGTCGAAGCCGGCGGTGGCGCCGCAGGTGACCAAGCGGCCGTTGTAGCCGACACAGCGCAGGGTCTCCTTCCAGGTCTTGCCGCCGGTGTAGTTGACGGCTAGGTCCACGCCGCCGGTTTTCGAGATCCGCGGCCGGCCGACGATGTCGTAAACCGCCTTGCGCATGTCGTCGCGCTGGTAATTGACGAGGTGGTCGGCGCCGATCTCGCCGAGCCGCTGCAGTTTCTCGTCGGAGGAGCCGCAGGCGATCACTTTCGCGCCCGCCATTTTCGCGAGCAGCACGCAACTGGTGCCCACGCCACCGCTGGCGCCGAGAATAAGCACCGTCTCGCCGGCCTTGAGGCCTCCCCGGGCGAACAGCATCCGGTGCGAGGTTCCATAGGCGATGGGCAGCGAGGCGGCGACTTCGTAGCTGACGGAATCGGGCAGGGGCACCAACTGTTCGGAATGCACGGCGCAGTACTCGGCGCGGCCGCCGTCGAGCTTCTCGCCGATAAACAGCCAGTCCGTCGCTTCGCAGGGCAGGGGGTCGACCAGCACCCGCTCGCCCAGCGACCAGCCATCCACGCCTTCGCCGATTTCCACGATCTCGCCGGTCACGTCCGAGCCGATGACGATCGGCAGCGGTATGCGGATGCCTGGCATGCCGCGGCGCGTGAAGATGTCGTGGAAGTTGATGGATGTTGCGCCGACCCGAAGGACGACCCAGCCCTCCTTTGGCGATGGCCTCGGGTGGTCGTCGACGAGCCGGATGACATCCCGGTCGCCATGTTCGTATACAACGGCTGCTCGCATGATCAATGATTTCCTTGGCTAGGTGTGTCTTGGACTAGGCCGGTCGCCTGTCGCCGATATTCCCGCGGCGCCCGCCCCAAGTGTCGCTTGAACGCCTGGGTAAAGTTGCCAGGGTGGCGGAACCCGAACGATTGACTGATGCGCGAAACGCTGAGATCGGTCGATGTCAGCATCTTCGCCGCGAGATTCATCTGGTTCCGCGACACGAAGGCGCCGATGGTCGAGCCGACGATTTCCTTGAAGCCGGCTTTCAGCTTGGTCTGGTTCATGCCGACCATGTGCGCAAGCTCGGGTATTGTCGGTACGTTGTCGATATTGGCGAGGACGATCTCCTTGGCTTCAAGGATCCGGTGCCGGTCGCGCCGGCTCAGGCGGTTGTTGCCGATCCTCAGGTCCGGCTTCTGCAGCAGGAGCTGCACGAACGAGGCTATGATTTCCCTGGCTTTCGCCTCGACGAACCAGCCCCGGAGGTTCGCTGCAAAGAGATCCCTGGAATCGAGCAGGTCTGCAAATGCCCGGCTGATCGGGGCGGTCGGTTCGAATGTCCGGGCCTGGGGAGCCTGGTTTTCGTCGGTGGCGAGGCCTCTCAGTGGCATGGGCGCCTGTTCCAGGTCGATGCCGAGTTCGTTCCACAGCGCCCGAGTCGAGCATTGCACCACGACTAGGCTGCAGGCCGTGTCCGCGGGAATGAAATAGCCGTCACCCGCGTCCCCTGGATAGCAGGAGAACATCGCATTGGCGCCGGCGAGGTAGTGTTGTCCGTTTTTGCCGACCAGCGCGCCGGATCTTAGGTAGCGAATCTTGAAGCAGCGCTCCCCCGGCACGCCGACCCACTTGGCCTCGTTGTACCTGCAGTCGGCGATCAACACGAATAGGTCTTCGCTCACCCGGTACAGGTCCCAGTAGCCTCTGCCCTCGTCCTTGGGCACGTAGCTCCTGACGCTGTAGCGGAGTTCGTCGAAGTTTCTGGTGAGTTCCTTCGAATTCGGAGATAGGCCGGAAGCCCCGGCGCCGTTCAGGGGACGCCGCGCCGAGTCCGACTGGGCGCGCTCCTTCGATCCAACGAGCGCCTGCGACTGGACGAGGGCGGCCGCATCGATCTCCCGCGTTGTTCCGCTCAGGTCGATCGGTGCCTCGGCGACGACGATGTCGGAGCGGGCTTCGTCAAGGGCGAGCTCGCGGTTCATGCAGACGGATCCGATGCGTTCAGGGAGTCGTCAGCCGCAATGTACGACTCCGATGCCGATTCGAGCAATTCGTCGAGTTCGCCCCGGTCCAGCCATCTGCCGTCGAAGCGCAGGCGCATGTTCCAGCGGCCGTTGCCGACGACGCTGAACGGCAGGTCCTGCACGTTTTCGGTGCGTTTCGAGGCGGTGACCAGGATTTCCTCAAAGAACGTTTCCGGAACCGGCTGCGCGCCATCTTCCGCGCTCAGGGGCGCGCAAGCCAACAAAATCGACAGGAGCAGCATCGGGTTCGGAATCAGGTTGCTGCTGATGGGTTGAACCCTGTTCATGAGAGCCTCCAACCGTGGGTCGCGGCGCTTTGGTCGGTCGCTGGCGTTCCAGTGGGCATTCGTCCTCCCAGGCGCCTTGCCCGTCTCAATATTAGCGTAGTGGAAGTGCGTTAACTTTTTCCAAGCGGTGAAAAAATTATGAAAATAGCCATTTGTTAGCGATCTGGCAATTCTTTCACTTTGCTTGGGGTCCGGCGAACGTTTATTCAGGCGCACCGGCACTGTGCCCTGACAGTGGCTTTGTGGCATGGTCCGGAGGGACTGGAGGGGAAGCCGACCGGTAAGGACACCGGACCGCAAGGAACGCTAAATTGGAGGCTGATGCCATGCGCCATGCAATGTTCGTCGCACTGACCCTGTTCGCCGCTCACGCCGCCGCAGCGAACGAGTCGCCGATCGGGAAAGCGGACTACGCGTTTGTCGATGTGACGGTCCTGTCCATGGAGAGCCCGGTGCCGCTGCCACGTCGAACCGTTCTGGTGCGGGACGGCCGCATCCTGTCGGTCGGCCCGCCGGAGGAGGTCTCGATTCCGGCCGGGGCAACACGCATCGACGCGTCGGGCAAGTTCCTCATGCCCGGGCTTGCGGACATGCACGCGCACGTGGGATTCGACTATGAGCCGGGCCAGTCGGGTGAACGGGCAGACATGCTGCTCTACCTGGCGACCGGCGTTACCACCCTTAGAAATGCAGTGGGTTCGCCGGCAACGCTCGCCCTTGCGCAAGCGATCGAAAACGGGGACTTGGCCGGCCCGCGCGTCGACAATGCCAGCCCGCTGCTCGAAGGCGAGAATGCGGTCTGGGGCTTTGCGACCAGGGTGCTGTCGGCGGAGCAAGCCCGGGCCGCCGTGCGGCAGTTCGTGGCGGATGGCTACGGGTCCATCAAGATCTATCACACGCTGTCCCGGGAATCCTACGAGGCGGTGGCGGACGAGGCCGGCAAGCTCGGCATTCCGTATTTCGGCCATGTGCCGTTCGAAGTGGGCGTGGAGGAGGTGCTTGCCGACGGCCAGACGTCGATCGAGCATTTTCGCGGCTACGACATCGACGGCCTGTCGCTTCAGGCTCTCGAGAAGGACGGCGGGCGCAGCGCCGAACGGTTCGCCTCCTGGCTCAACATGTCGGACGCGCGAATGGACCAACTCGTCCGGGCGACCGTGGCGGCGGGCACCTGGAATTGCCCGACCTTCGTGGTGAACTCGATGCTGATCGATGCCGACCGGCTTGAAGCCTACGCGGATCACCCGATGGCCGCGTACATGCCCGCCGATTTCATCGCCAGGTTCCGCGAGTCGGGGCTGGAAGAACTGTTCTCCCCGGAATCCCGGGACATGCTGAGGCAAGCCCGCCCGCAAATGCTGAAATTCCTGAAGAAACTGCACGATGCCGGTGCCGGCGTGATGACCGGCACGGACACGTTTCCGTCGCTCGTGCCGGGGTTCACGCTCATCGACGAACTCGGCGCCTTCGTTGAAGCCGGGCTGTCGCCCTACGAGGCGCTGCAGGCGGCCACGACCGGGCCGGCGCGCTACCTGGGCGATGCCGACAGTCGCGGCAGGATTCTGCCCGGAATGGCGGCCGACCTGGTGCTGCTCCGCGCCAATCCCCTCAATGACATCGACAACCTCTGGAAACTCGATGGCGTCATGGCGAACGGACGCTGGCTGGACCGCGAGGCGCTGCTTTCGATGTTGCAGGAACTCACCGACACGCCCCTGGGCCAGTAAAGCCCCGACTTGGGGCGCAGCCTCTGTCGCTCGGTCCCAGCGCTGGCCGAGAAGCGCGCCGCACGGTAGCAGGTGATCGATGCCGAGTGGGCGCCGATTGCCGATGACAGGTGCGAGCGGTCTGCCGAAGAGAACACGTGGTTGGTCCAGCAACTTGCCCTGCAAGCGGATGCGGACCTGATCGGCATCGTGAAGCCGCAACCCGAATGGGTGTTCTAAGACTACGAGTTCGGCTACGAGTGGATCCCGATGCTGGGCGTGGCCATAGAGTAGGAGCAACCCGCGACGGAGCCGGAGGTCACCGCGGCGATAGAGAATGGAAGCCGGAGCGGTTCTCATTGCGTTTCCGCCGAAGCCCGCACACTCGGACACGGTAGCGGCCGTAGATCGATGGGGCAACATGACGGCGGTCACGCATTCCATCAACTGCGTCTTCTGGGGCCGGACGGGAATCACTGTCGACGGCGTCTCGATCGGCGACCCCGCATCGTTCCAGCAAGCGCTCGACGCACCAGCCATCCTCGTGCCCTACTCCGCGCTGACCGGCCCGGGGCGGCTCGCATCGGCCGTCATGCAGGGTGACTTCGATGCCGGTCTTCTCGAACAGGTCGAATACGAGATTAAGCAGGTCCCGGAAGAACAGCGCTTCTGGCACGAAGGCCTGTGGGTGGGAATCCACCGGGACCCCGAAACCGGCGAAGTGCCGGCGGCGAGCCATGCCCATACCAACGCTCGGGCGTTGGCCCACTGACTGAGTGATGCTTCTACTTACCGGTGAAGTTGCCGACGCGCCGCTCGGCAACCGCTTTGATGCCTTCCTTGTGGTCATCGGTGGATTGCAGCCAGCGTTGCTCGGCCCATTCCTTGTCGGTTTGTTCGCGGACCTTCTGCGCGAGCCCCTCGCGCATGGCGGCCCGTATGGTCAACAGCGATAAGGGCGCGTTCTCGGCGATCTCGGCGGCGAACTCCATGGCCCGGCTGCGCAGTGAGGCGGCGTCGGTGAGGATGTCGGCCAGCCCCCACTCGTAGGCGGTTTCGCCGTTGATTCGCTGTCCGGTGAGGAACAGCTGGCTCGCCTTCTGCCGGCCGATCAGCCGCGGCAGGGTGTGGGTCAGGCCGAATCCGGGATGAAAGCCGAGCTTCACGAAGTTGGCGGTGAACCGCGCTTCGGGGCAGACCACTCGAAAGTCGGGCATGACGGCGAGCCCGAAGCCGCCACCGACCGCAGCGCCCTGAACGGCGGCGACCACGGGCTTTTTGGCCTCGAACAGGCGCACTGCGGCGTCGTACAACTCGTTGCCCGCCCCCTCGGGCCGTTCCTCGCGTCTGCGTTGCGTCTCGGGGTTGGCGAAGTTGCGGCCGGCGCAGAAGTGCTTGCCCTGGGCGGCCAGGACCAGGACGCGGACCTCCGGGGTCTCGTCCATTCGGTGGAAGACATCGCCGAGCGCGTGGATCAGCTCCTCGTCAAAGAAATTGTTCGGCGGCCGCTGGATTTCCACCAGCGCCACGTGGTCGTGCATCTCAATGGCGACATCGCCAATCCTGTCCATGCTGCGGTCTCCTGATTCTGCGGGCGGCCTTTATACCCCATCGGCTGCGCAGGCGGTCAACCTCCCCGAGGAGCGGATTCCCTTTGTCGCTTCAAGTTGCGACAATCCGGGAGTGCTAAAATCAAGTGGGGGAGAAACATGCACGCGGGTGGAATACCAGAGGACGTCGTCAATCGCTGCTTGGCCCGGCGCGGTCGGGTCCACACCTTCGAAACCGTCGACCCGGCGCGGACGGCCATGCTGGTCGTCGATATGCAGAACGCCTTCGTCGCCGAGGGCGCCGCGGCCGAG
>JAJDWR010000013.1 GCA_022825505.1 Gammaproteobacteria bacterium
AGGAACTGACCCACAAAATCAACGCCTTCGTGGAACAATACAATGCACAAGCCAGCCCCTTCGCCTGGGTCGCCACCGCCGAATCGATCCTCGCCAAAATCGAACGACTTTGCTCATATATTTCCGGGACACGACACTAGCGCTCGTCAACGTTCTTTGCGATCGCTGAAATGGCCATGGCACCCGGTAGCGCGGGGTGTTGCCGAAGTCTTGCGCCCAACTACCCCAATGTTCTTGCGGTAAGTGCATGAATTTCTGTCAATTTGCTGGAAACCGGCATGGGGGTTTCGCCGTATACTCATGAACCATGGGTTCTGTTGCAAGCGTGGCGCGGGAAACAAGTACGCGGCGAAGCCCTGTGCCGGATACAAGGCGCAGGGCCATTCGGGATGTCCAGATCAAGGACAATGTCCATGCCAAGTTCCTGGCGCGCATCAGCGCCAATGCCCTGAAGAACTACGGGTCTCGATTGTCGCCTGCCGATGTCGGGTTGACCGACGAGCAACTGGTCGGGATTTTTCATTCGCAGGTGCTCAGCCGCCAGGTCGATCGGATGGCGTGCAAACTGAGAGCTGCAAATGAAGGTTACTATACGGTCGGCAGCTCCGGTCATGAGTGTAACGCGGCGTTCGCCGAAGCGTTCCGCCTCAGTGACTTGTCGTTCCTGCACTATCGCGACGCCGCGTTCCAGATTCACCGTTCGAAGGAGGTTGCAGGGCAGACTCCCGGTTGGGACCTGCTGCTGAGTCTGGCCGCTTCGTCCGAAGACCCCATAGCCTCGGGACGCCACAAGGTGCTGGGATCCAAACTGCTCAACATCCCTCCTCAGACGAGCACGATCGCTTCACATATGCCGAAAGCGGTGGGCGCTGCGCTGAGCATTGGTCTGGCGAAGCGCATTGAATTTACTGAAACGAATTTTCCCGCAGACAGCGTAGTTATCTGTTCTTTCGGCGATGCATCGGTCAATCACTCCACTGCCCAGGGGGCGATCAATTCAGCATGCTGGAATGCATTCCAGGGGATCGAGGTCCCGATCGCCTTCATATGCGAGGACAACGGGATCGGTATTTCGGTGCGGACGCCCGACGGATGGATCCGGTCGCAGTTTGCGGACAGGGCGGCGTTGCGGTACATGCCGGTCAATGGCCTTGACGTGCTGGAAACCTACAAGGCGGCGGTTGCGGCTGAAGACTTCGTTCGCAGGGAGCGCAAGCCGGTCTTCGTGCACATGCACTGCGTGCGTCTGCAGGGGCATGCCGGTACCGACGTTCAGACCTCCTACCGGACGCGAGAAGAAATTGACGCCATCGAGAACCAGGACCCGCTTCTGCACACCGCTGCGACGCTGATCGGCAACGGCATCCTCACCGGCGATGACGTGCTCGATACGTACAACGGCGTTGAAGAGACGCTTGCGAGGATGGCCGACGAAGCCGTGAAGCGACCGAAACTCGAATCGCCCGAGGAGATCATGGAAGCATTGTTCCGCGTGCCAGGGAAAGCTGGCCGCAAACGAAGGTGCCAGCCGACGTGCGCGCCGCGGCGTTTGCGGAAGACGAACTGCTCATGGGCAAGCCTCAGCATATGGCACGGTTGTTGGGCTGGTGCCTGACCGACCTGATGCTTCAGCACGAAAACATCGTCATTGCCGGGGAGGACGTGGGCAGGAAGGGGGGCGTCTACGGCGTCACCCGCAAGCTGCAGCAGCGATTCGGGGCCGACCGGGTTATCGACACGCTGCTCGATGAGCAAAGCATCCTCGGCCTCGGTATCGGTTTGGCGCACAACAACATGCTGCCGATCGCCGAAATCCAGTTTCTGGCCTACCTGCATAACGCTGAAGATCAGTTGCGGGGCGAGGCGGCGACGCTGAGCTTCTTCTCCAGCCGGCAGTATTCGAACCCGATGATCGTTCGTGTTGCGGGGCTGGGCTATCAGCAGGGATTCGGTGGCCACTTCCATAACGATAACAGCATAGCGGTTCTTCGCGACGTTCCCGGGATCGTCATTGCCTGTCCCAGCAATGGCCGCGATGCCGTTGCAATGATGCGCGAGTGCGTCCGACTGGCGCTTGAGGAGAAACGCGTGGTCGTGTTTCTCGAGCCGATCGCGCGTTACATGACACGTGATCTGCACGAACCCGGGGACCGGGGCTGGACTGCCGTATACGAAGCGCCCGAAGAGGGGTCGGTAGTTGCGCTCGGTGACGTGCACACCGAAGGCCGGGGCACGGATCTCGCCATCGTGACCTACGGAAATGGCTATTACCTGTCACGCCAGGCGCAGAAAACGCTGCTGGAGATACACGGTGTAGCGGCTCGGGTCATCGACATGCGCTGGCTCGCGCCGTTGCCGGAGGAAGCCCTGCTGGCTGCCGTCTCCGGGTGTCGCAGCGTGTTGATTGTGGACGAATGCCGCCGGACCGGTTCGCAGAGCGAATCGCTGATGGCGCTGTTCGCAGAAACGCGACCGAATGTACATGCGGCGCGGATCGCGGCCGACGATTCCTTTATTCCCATCGGCGCGGCTTCGACGCTGACGCTCCCCGGTCGCGAGTCGATCGTCACCCGGGCCCTCCAATGCATCGAATCGCGGGGAACCGCGGACTGCTGAGTCCATGGCTGCAGTGAAGAAATCTGCCCTCGTCGTCTGTCCGGGCCGCGGTGCCTATACCAGGTCCGAGCTCGGCTACCTGTTGCGCAACCATGCCGGGGAGCGGGACCTGCTCGGGCGGGTCGACGCGTGGCGTGCACGTGGTGGGCAGAGAACCGTCAGCGAACTCGACGCGGCGGAGCGTTTCAGCCTCGCGACCTACTCGCGCGGTGACAATGCATCGCTGTTGACCTTCGCCTGCTCTCTGGCCGACTTTCGTTCGCTGGACTCGGACGCCATCGAAGTCGCCGCGATAGCCGGCAATTCCCTGGGTTGGTATACGTCGCTGGCATGCGCCGGCGTCCTGGAGCTGGACGACGCGATCAACCTGGTCAACACGATGGGCAACCTGACGCACAAGCGGCGCATCGGCGGTCAACTCGTATTTCCGCTTACCGACGAGGAATGGCGGCCCGATGCCGGCAGGCGGGAAAGACTGGATGCTGCAGTGGCCGACATCCGGCAACGAAGCGGGTGCGAACTTTACACTTCGGTCATCCTTGGCGGCATTGCGGTCATGGCGGGAACCGATGCAGCGCTGGATCACCTGCAGCGGGAGGGGCCGCAGGGGCCCGGCCGTTTCCCCATGCGGCTGGAGAATCACGGCGCCTATCATTCGCCGCTCATGAAGGGCGTTCGAGATGCGGCGCGCGAACTCCTGAACCCGGGCTGTTTCACGTCGCCGAGCGTGCCCCTGATCGACGGCAACGGCCGCATCTGGCGGCCCGGCGCGTCTTCTCGCCGGGCATTGCGGGACTATACGCTGGGTACGCAAATCGTGGAGACCTATGATTTCTCCGCAGCGATCCGCGTCGGCTTGCGTGAGCTTGCGCCGGATTGCGTTATCGTACTCGGGCCCGGCGACAGCCTGGGTGGCGCGATCGGCCAGATTCTGTGCGAGATGGGTTGGCTTGGCGTCGACTCGAAGACCGCCTTTGCCGAGATACAGGAGAGCCGCCCTTTCGTCCTCTCGATGGGACGTGCGGAACAGCGCGCACTGGCCGCGTGAGCGGCAGTTGAGAGAAATGATGTGTGGATACAGGAGGAAATCGCACGATGAGCACCAGTCCTGAACAGTTCCCTCCCGCGACGGAGGTCGCCGGGAGCATGGCCGCGGAAACGGCGCGCCTGATGAACGCACTTGGCGTGCCGGCCAGTGCCTATTCCGACGGGGGCATGGAGAGCTTCTCCCCGATCACCGGGGAGCGCATCGGCAGCGTTCCCGAGACCAGCGCCGAACAGGCCAATGCAATTATCTGCAGCGCCCACGACGCCTTCCGGGAATGGCGCAACGTGCCGGCGCCGCGGCGGGGAGAACTCATTCGCCTGCTGGCAGAGGAGTTGCGCGCATACAAGACCGAGTTGGGCCGCCTCTTGTCTATCGAAGTCGGCAAGATCGAGTCCGAAGGGCAGGGCGAGGTCCAGGAGATGATCGACATCTGCGATTTCGCCGTTGGGCTGTCGCGTCAGCTTTACGGCCTGACGATCGCGACCGAGCGCCCGGAACATCGGATGATGGAGACATGGCAGCCGCTCGGCGTCGTCGGCATCATAACGGCCTTCAACTTCCCGGTGGCGGTGTGGTCCTGGAACGCGGCGATTGCCCTCGTGTGCGGCGACAGCATCGTCTGGAAGCCGTCGGAGAAGACGCCCCTTTCGACGCTGGCGGCGCACGCGATCTTCAAACGAGCATTACAGCGCTTCGCCGAGAGCGGCCCCTCGGCGCCGGAGGGGCTGGCGGGCGTGCTCTACGGCGGCAGGAACGTTGGCGAACAACTCGTTGACGACCCGCGCGCGAAGCTCATATCGGCCACGGGATCCATTCCCATGGGCCGTGCCGTTGGGCCGCGGGTCGCAAAGCGCTTCGGCCGCATACTGCTGGAACTTGGCGGCAACAACGCCACGGTGGTCTGCCCCTCGGCGGATCTCGATCTCGCGCTGCGAGGCATCGCGTTCGCGGCCATGGGTACGGTCGGCCAGCGTTGCACGTCACTGCGGCGCGCCTTTGTCCACGAGAGTGTCTATGACCAGCTTGTACCCCGTCTGAAGTCTGCCTACCAGTCGGCGACGCTGGGCAATCCCCTGGATCCGAAGACGCTGATCGGTCCGCTGATCGACAGGGGCGCATTCGATCGTATGCAGGATGCGCTTGAGAGCGCCGCGTCGGACGGCGGTGTCGTCATGGGCGGCGGGCGCGCGCTGGAGGAGGAGTACGGCAACGCGTACTACGTGCAACCGGCGATCGTGGAGATGCCCGAACAGTGCGGCATCGTCTACGAAGAGACGTTTGCGCCGATCCTCTACGTGATGAAGTACTCGGAGTTCGACGACGTCATCGAGAAGCACAACGACGTGTCCCAGGGCCTGTCGTCCTCGATCTTCACGCGCGACATGAGGGAGGCCGAAACTTTCGTCTCGGCGCGGGGTTCGGATTGCGGCATTGCCAACGTCAACATCGGCCCGTCCGGCGCCGAGATCGGCGGCGCATTCGGCGGCGAGAAGGAGACCGGCGGTGGGCGCGAGTCGGGCACGGATGCCTGGAAGGCTTACATGCGCCGGCAGACGAATACCATCAACTACGGCAATTCGCTGCCGCTGGCGCAAGGCGTCACATTCGACGTCGGCTAGGCTGAAATGAGCGCTGTGGATTTCCGGCCCGCCGCCCGCCTCGGTGCGATCGGCGTGTCGGAGATCCTGCAGATCATGCAGCTTGCCTCGAAGCTGCGCCATGGTGGGCACGAAATTATCGATCTCAGTGCCGGTGAGCCGGACTTCGATACGCCCCAGCCAATCAAGGAAGCCGCAGCAGAAGCGATGCGGCGCGGCAAGACCAAGTACACGCTGCTGGACGGTCTGCCGGAACTCAAGGACGCAATCCGCACGAAGTTCCGCCGCGACAACGGCCTGGACTATGAGGCCGGAGAGATCATCGCCTCGGCTGGGGCGAAGCAGGTGCTTTTCAATGCGATGGTGGCGAGCCTCGATCCGGGCGATGAAGTCATTATCCCCGCACCGTTCTGGACGACATTTCGGGATATCGTGGGAATTGCAAGAGGCGTGGCGGTCGAAGTGCCCTGTCCGGCCGACCAGGATTTTCTGCTCAGGCCCGAACAGCTCGAGGCGGCGATCACCAGCCGCACCCGATGGCTGGTACTGAATTCGCCTTCCAATCCCGCGGGCGCGATGTATTCACCATCGCATTACGAGGCTCTGTTCGACGTGTTGCACAGGCACCCCGGCATCTGGGTGCTGACCGACGACATATACGAACACATCGTCTATGACGGCGCGGCTTTTGTGACCCCGGTTGGAGTCGATCCGGCGTTGCGCAGCCGCACGCTGATCGTCAACGGCGTATCCAAGGCGTACGCGATGACGGGTTGGCGCATTGGATACGGATGCGGTCCGCGAAAACTGATCGGATCGATGCTCAAGGTCCAGAGCCAGGCCACTTCGTGTCCCTGTTCGATCAGTCAGTGGGCCACCATCGAGGCCCTGCTTGGACCCCAGGATATCCTCCGGGAGCGCTGCGCGATATTCCAGCAGCGCCGTGACCGGGTGGTCGAGTTGCTTAACCGGATAGACGGCATTGACTGCATGACGCCGCGGGGCGCTTTCTATACCTACGCGAGCTGCGCGGGTACCATCGGCTCGCGCACTTTCGACGGGCAGACCATCCGGACGGATACGGACTTCGCCGCCTATCTGCTAAGGGCGGCGAACGTCGCGGTCGTTCCGGGTGCGCCGTTCGGTTTGTCGCCCTTTTTCCGGCTTTCCTTTACCGAGTCTCCGGATGTTCTGGAGCACGCCTGCGGCAGGATCGCCGATGCCTGCGCCAGGCTGCGGGGCGTGAGGGCCGGGACATGAGCCTCCTGCGTGCCTGGCTATTGGTTGGACTGTCAGGGTGGCTGCTCTCCTGGGGGAGCGTCTCGGCCCAGCAGTCGGGCGACGACACGGCGCCCCGCTGGAATATCCTCTTTTTCTTCGCCGACGACTGGGGGCGATTCGCCGGGCACTATGCCGCAATCGACGGTCGTCCGGGGCCCAATGACCTGCTCCAAACGCCGAATATGGACCGAATTGCGGTCGAAGGCGTGGTATTCCGCAACGCGTTCGTCAGCGCGCCGTCGTGCACGCCGTCGCGTAGCGCGCTGTTCAGCGGTCGTCACTTTTTCAACACCGGCCGCGGCGCAATCCTGCGTCCGGCAGTGTGGGACCAGACCATTCCCGCCTATCCGCAGCGGCTGATCGAGGTGGGCTATCGCATCGGCAAGTCGCTCAAGGGGTGGCGTCCGGGATCTCCCGTGGATGCGCCCATCGGCGAGCAGGCCTACGCATATGAAGCGGCCGGGCTCGACGCCAATGCGTTTTCGAACTATGTCACCGAGCGGCTGGAGGAGGGGTCGAGCCTTGACGCCGCAAAGGCCGAATTGCTGGAAGAGGTGCGCGCCAACTTCCGGGAGTTTCTCAACGCCAATGCAGACGGGGCGCCCTGGCACTATTTTTTCGGCCCCCTGAACACCCATCGGCCCTGGGCCCGCGGTTCCGGTGCGGCGCTGTGGGGGATCGACCCGGACGAATTGCAGGGCCGCCTGCCGGGTTATCTGCCGGATGTGCCGCTGGTTCGCGAAGACGTTGCAGATTACCTGGGAGAGGTGCAGGCGCTGGATGCTTATCTTGGCGTCCTGCTCGAGGAGATCGAGACGCGGGGGCAGATGGAATCCACCCTGGTGCTGTTGAGCGGCGACCACGGCATGCCCGGTATTCCTTCCGGCAAGGCGACGCTGTACGACGGTGGCACGCATGTGGTGCTGACGTTACGTGTCCCGGGCGCACGTCCGGGGCGCATCATCGACGATTTCGTGAGCCTCGCGGACCTGGCGCCCACCTTTGTGGAGATCGCGGGAGGCGAACCCCTTCCGGAAATTTACGGACGTTCGCTGCTGAAACACCTGCAGGCGCCGGAAGGCGGGCAGATCGATTCTTCGCGCGACCATGTCATTTTCGGGCTCGAGCGCCATGTGGATGTTGCCCGCGAAGGGTTCCTGCCGTATCCGCAGCGGGCATTGCGAACGGCGGACTTCCTGTATATCCGAAATTTCGCGCCGGATCGCCGTCCGATGGGCATTCCGCCCGGAGACCACGGCATTCCGGCGTTTGCGGACATGGACCCCGGGCCTACCAAGGCATGGCTGATGGCCAATGAGGAAGGATCGCCTGACTTCTACGAACGGGCTTTCGGAAGGCGTCCGGGCGAAGAACTCTACGACCTGCGCAGGGACCCGCATCAACTGGACAACGTGGCGGGCGAACCAGCCTACGCGCAAGTCCGCGCAGCGATTGCCGAACAGTTGCTCGCGGAGCTGGAGGCGGCCGGAGACCCGCGTGTGACCGGAGACGGGTTGACGTTCGAGCGGTCCCCGTTCATCGACGTGTCCGAAACCGCCAACCGGTATGCTGACATGATGCCCGAGCCGGGAATTGCCGAAGAGTGACGACGATGGCCGGGACGATTTCGCGGCGAAAACTCATGCTGGGCGCCGACGACCGGGCGAGTACCGGTTAAGGTTCGCAGGAGACCGATTACCAATCTTGCCAGGCTCAACGAACAGGTTGCAACGGTGACAAGGGTATTCGCAAACTGCACGGTAATCGATGGCCTGGGGGGCGCGCCGATTGCGGATGCTCACGTGTCGGTTTCCGGTGACAGCATTCAGTGCGTTGCGACAGGGTCTTCAAATGCGGGAGCTACAGGCGCGGAAGTGGTCGATCTTGAGGGCGGTTTCCTTTTACCCGGTTTCTGTTCAACTCACGTGCATCTCGGGGATGTGTGGCCTTGTCCGGAAGTCCCGAATGAACCCGCTGCCGAGCGGGCGATCCGGGCCGGGAGCAATGCAATGGATGCTTTGCGCTGTGGCATCACTTCGATGCGATCGCTGGGCGAGGACAAGTTCATCGACGTCGCATGGCGTGACGCGTTCGAGAAAGGGACCTTTGTCGGCCCCACCATCGTCGCGTCCGGAAATCCTCTCATTGCGCCGGGCGGCCATGCAAAATTCATGAGCCGAAATCTCGAAGTCGAGGGGCTGGATGGGTTGCGTCGGGCAGTGGAGTACCAGCTCAGGCACGGCGTGGACTGCATCAAGCTGGTGACGACGGCCGGCGAGACGCTCGATGAAGGCCAGACGTTTGGCCAGTTGCAGTTCACTTCGGAGGAAATCCGTATCGTGGTTGAGTTGGCGCATGCCGCAGGTAAATTCGTATGTACCCATACCGGGACGACAGAAGGCGTACTCCAGGCCGTCGATGCGGGCGTGGATTGCATTGAACACGGTTATGTCCTGGATCAGAAGGCTGTCGATGCGCTTGTGTCCTACGGGGTATTCCTGACGCCGACGCTCTCGGTGACACACAACGACGCCTACTTCGACAGGGTCGATATGCCAGCCGCACAGAGAGAGCCTTTCGAGCGCATCAGGAACCGGCATGCGGAGAGTTTCCGGCGCGCCTACCAATCGGGCGTACAGATCGTCTGCGGAGCGGACACCAATCCCGTAGGCTTCTGCACACTTTCTGAAATCGAACTGATGGTCCGGCTCGGCATGACGGAGTCCGACGCGATCGTCGCGGCTACGAGGACGAGCGCCAGAACGAACGGTATCGCGCAGGATCGGGGCACGATCGAGGCAGGCAAGAAGGCGGACTTTCTAGTGCTCAGTGGCAATCCCCTTCACGATATCGGCCAAATCCGGAATCCGAAACTGGTGGTGAAGTCGGGGTGCGCTGTGGAATCAGTCCCTGACGGATCGCAGACCGATTTTTGGGATGAACTATTGAGTTACAGGTAGCCGGACGCTCTGCCTACTCGACGGCACCGGCGTTCGTTATGGATTCGTCGAATAGGACAGCGCATCGGATCCGGAATCGACAATCCGGCGCGGTAAAGGAGCGTTGGCGTAGATGTTGACTGAGGCATGATCGCGTAGACGATTGCGCTTTTCCGGCGTCTTGACATGTCCACAAGTGTAGCGGCGGGCATCGACGCAACTCACGACGCAGGGCTGCTTGTCAGTCCCGTTCCGCCAGCGCTACCCAGGGCTTGAGGCCCGGCCCCGTGTACTCCGCGCCCGGGCGGATGAGCTTGTTGTCCGCGCGCTGCTCGAACACGTGCGCCGACCAGCCGGTGATGCGCGAACACACGAAGATCGGCGTGAAGAGATACGTCGGAATGCCCATGAAGTGGTACACGCTGGCGGAATAGAAGTCGGCATTGGCGAACAGCTTCTTCTCCTCCCACATCACCCGCTCGATCGCTTCGGAGACGGCATACAGCCGCTCGTCGCCGACTTCCCCGGCCAGCCGTTTTGACATGCGCTTGTTCACCGCGTTGCGCGGGTCCACCCGCGTGTACACCCGGTGACCGAACCCCATGATCAGCTCCCTGCGGGCCAGCATCCCGCGCACGCCCGTTTCGGCCGCCTCCGCGGAATCGAAGCGCTGGATCAACTCCATGGCCGCCTCGTTGGCCCCGCCGTGCAGGGGACCGCGCAGCGCGCCGATGGCGCCGGTGATGGCGGAGTGGATGTCCGACAGCGTGGCGGTGATCACCCGGGCGGTGAAGGTCGAGGCGTTGAATTCGTGCTCGGCGTAGAGGATCAGCGAGGTATCCAGGGTGCGCCGGTGCAGTTCGCTCGGCGGGGCGCCGTGCAGCAGGTGCAGGAAGTGACCCGCCACACTGTCGTCGCCGGTGGAGGTCTCGATGCGCTTGCCGTCGGTGTGAAATCGGTGCCAGTACAGCAGCATGGACGGGAAGGCGGAGAGCAGGCGGTCGGCGGCGTCGCGCTGTTGGGAGAACTCCGTCTCCGGTTCCAGATTGCCCAGCACCGAGCAGCCGGTCCGCAGCACGTCCATGGGATGGGTGTCGGCGGGGATGGATTCCAGGGCTCGTTTCAGCGCCCCGGGCAACGAGCGCAGCGACTTGAGCTTATCCCGGTAAGCGGAGAGTTCGCCGGTGTTGGGCAGGTGCCCGTGATGGAGCAGGTGGGCGACTTCCTCGAAGCAGGCGTTGTCGGCCAGATCGTAGATGTCGTAGCCACGGTAGGTGAGCCCTGCGCCCTCCTGGCCCACCGTGCAAATGTCGCTCCGGCCGGCAATCACGCCTGCCAGGCCGCCCGTTTTTTTCTGACCCATTTCCGCTCCTTTCTTGCGCTGCGCCGATTATAGGGTGTCACCTGCCAACTTACGATTTTCTCCGACTTGCTGGGCGCCGGCACGAGGATCCGGTTAGACGTGATCTGCAAAGTCGTTCATGCAGTTGCCTGAGCGGAAAATGGAGAATAGGCTCCTGAAGTCGCACTCCATCGGTTGGATGGGAGGCAAGAGCGAGGTGTGCGTATGACGAGGTTGGTAGGCAAGCGTTGCCTGGTGACGGCAGCCGGGCAGGGAATTGGACGGGAGATAGCGAAAAGGTTTTCGGACGAAGGGGCCGATGTGCTGGCAACGGACATCAATCAGGCGGCGCTGCAGGAACTTGGAGCCAGGCGCGGCAGTATCGACGTTGCAGTTCTCGACGTCACTGACGCCGGCCAGGTAACGGCGATTTGCGCTTCCCAAGCATTCGATGTGGTTGCCAATGTGGCGGGTTACGTGCACCAGGGGTCGATTCTGGACTGCGCGCCGGAAGACTGGGAACGGTCGTTTCGGATCAATGTTCATTCGATGTATCTGGTTTGCAGAGCTGTGCTGCCCGGCATGCTCGAGAGCGGTGGCGGCTCGATCATCAACATGTCATCCGTTGCTTCTTCCATCAAGGGAGTGCCGGTCAGGTTCGCGTATGGGGCGTCCAAGGGCGCCGTCATCGGACTGACCAAATCCATCGCGGCAGACTTCATTCGACAGGGCATCCGGTGTAACGTCATCTGCCCCGGAACCGTGGATACCCCGTCGCTGGCTGAACGCGTAGCCGAACTCGAGGGCGACGAAGAAGAGATCTGGCGTAGTTTCCGGGCGCGTCAGCCAATGGGCAGGATTGGTCGTGCGGAAGAAGTCGCACATCTGGCCGTCTATCTGGCGAGCGACGAGTCGGGATTCACGACTGGTTGCGTTCATGTTGTGGACGGTGGCTGGTCGCTTTAGTAGTGGTGAGGATTCGATGAAATTGCTGCGGTATGGTGAGGTTGGTCGGGAACGGCCCGGAATGGTCGACTCAAGCGGCAACATTCGCGATCTGGGCAACATCGTCGATGACATCGGCGGAGAAGTTCTGACGCGGTCGGGCTTGAGCGGTCTGAGGACCGTTGATGTTGAATCTCTCGCTCGCGTCAACGAATCCGTGCGTATAGGTCCTTGCGTCGCGGGTGTTGGCAAGATCATTGGCGTCGGCCGCAACTACGCCGATCACGCGGCCGAGTCAGGCAACGAGGTGCCGAAGGAGCCAGTGATTTTCTTCAAGGCGACCAGCGCGATTGTCGGTCCCGATGACGATGTGCTTCTGCCGCCCGGATCGGAAAAAACGGATTGGGAGATCGAGCTTGGTGTCGTCATAGGGGACGAAGCCCGCTATGTTTCGCAGGAATCGGCTCTGAACCACGTCGCAGGCTACTGCATTGTCAATGATGTTTCGGAGCGGAGTTTCCAGCTCGAGCGATGTGGGCAGTGGGTCAAGGGAAAGAGCTGCGATACGTTCGCGCCGATCGGTCCGTGGCTTGTGACTATCGATGAAGTCAAGGACCCGCAAAATCTGGCGATGTGGCTCGATGTGGGCAAGCATCGTTATCAGGACGGCTCAACAAGCGCGATGGTCTATGGAATCAGTTACCTTGTGAGCTACTTGAGCCAGTTCATGACATTGCAGCCCGGTGATTTGATCTGCACGGGTACGCCGCCAGGTGTAGGCCTGGGGCAACACCCGCCGGTCTATCTGAAGGACGGTGATGTAATGACGCTCGGAATCCAGGGATTGGGGAGACAGCGTCAGGTTGTGCGTGCCTTGTAATCCATTGGTTGCCGTCCAACACTTGGATTCTTCACAAGCTATGCGAAAGTGGTTTTCTGTCCCGCCTGTCTTTGCAATATTCTGGCTTAGTGTTATTGATTCGTGCAATTTATGAAATAGGAATAAAATCTTTTTGAAATAAAAAGGTTTTTTGTTTTCGGCTTGCCTTGCAAACTTCGCTCGAAGGCGTATAGTGCCAAGACGAACCGCCCGAACAGCGTTTCTCATCGGGCGCACCGTAATGGTCAAGGCATACAAGCACATCGGCCGTAGAGATCCGCTTCGCGGCCGCACTCCTCTGCGGGGCAGGGCCCTGCTTCGGGAGCCCGCGCTCAACAAGGGCACGGGATTTTCTCCTGAGGAACGAAAGGTGCTTGCGCTGGAAGGGTTGCTGCCTTATCAGAGCAAGACGCTGGAGCAGTTGGCGGCCAGGGTCTATTCCCGCGTCCGCAGCTATCCGAATGCGCTCGACAAGTACGTTGCCCTGGCCTCGCTTCGCGACCGTGACGAGACGCTCTTCTACCGGGTGTTGATCGACCACATCGAGGAACTCATGCCCATCGTCTACACACCGACGGTGGGTGAAGTGACCCAGACGTACAGCCACGTTTTTCAGCAGGGACGCGGCGTGTGGATCACCCCGGACATGCAGGGGCGCATGGAAAGCGTGCTGCGGAACTGCTTGACCGGTCGGGAAGTCAGGCTGCTGGTCGTCACGGACAACGAGGCGATTCTCGGCATCGGCGATCAGGGTGCGGGCGGCATGGCCATATCCCACGGCAAGCTCGATCTCTACATCGCCGGTGCGGGTATTCACCCGAGCGAGACGTTGCCGGTAAGTCTCGATTTCGGAACGGACAACGAAGCCCTGCTGGGCGATGAACAGTACCTGGGCTGGCCGCATCCGAGGTTGCGCGGGGATCGCTACTACTCGCTCATCGAGGAGTTTGTCGAGGCGGTCCGCAAGGTTCATCCGCTTGCACTTGTCCAGTGGGAAGACTTCAGGAAAGACAACGCCCTTAAGATTCTCGACACCTATCGGACCCGGATTCCTTCATTCAATGACGATATCCAGGGAACCGGAGCGGTCGTGCTGGCGGGGATCGAGATGGCCCTTGCGCGTATCGGCGGGGACATCGCAGCACAGCGGATCGTTGTCCTGGGCGCCGGCGCCGGCGGGCTGGGCATCGTCAGGCAAATTCGCGCGCAATGGACCGAAAGGGGTGTTTCCAGGCGCGATCAACAGGCGCGTGTGGCGGTGCTGGATCGACAGGGACTCATCGTCGAGAGCGAGGAAACCGATGCCTACAAGCGGGAACTGGCGTGGCCGGTCGAGCTGGCACGCCAGTACGGTCTCGATGCGCGCACGCGGCGGGATCTCGCGCATGTTGTCGCGGCTTTCAAACCGACGATCCTGATTGGCGCGTCCGGTCACGGCGGCGCCTTCACCGAAGAGACTGTCCGGGAGATGGCGCGACACGCACCGCGTCCCATCATATTCCCTTGCTCGAATCCGACGGAGAGTTCCGAGGCGATTCCCGGAGATCTGTTTGAATGGACCGAAGGCCGTTGCCTGGTCGCCACGGGCAGCCCGTTCCCGGATGTCGAATATCGGGACCGGCGCCACAAGATAGGGCAGGGTAACAATGCGTTCATTTTCCCGGGACTTGGCCTCGGCGCGAGTGCCGTCCGGGCGAGGATGGTCACTGACGAGATGATCGACGCGGCATCTCGTGCGCTCGCAGATCAGTTGACGGCCGAGGAACGGGCGGCAGGGCAGATATTCCCGGCGATCGACCGGCTCCGTGCAGTGTCGTTTGCCGTTGCAGTCGCCGTGGGGCGTCGAGCGGTGAAGTCAGGCGTCGGACAACGGACGCATGGTGGTTCGGTCGAGGACACTGTAGCCCGGCGGGTGTGGGAGCCCCGATACGCGCACTCCGATGACCCGGCGGCGTCCCTCGTGCTTCGTTGACAATCCGTCAAGCAGGCCCGGTCCTCATCGACCCTGATTCGGACGAATAGCGATTCGTCACGGTGCGTGCCCGACCAGCCGCCGCTCATGGCGCGAACGCGAAATCGGCTCAGAGGCGGTAGGAAGGCTCTTCCCGGTCCAGGATGGCCTGAAGCTCCCTGAAGTGGTCGTCGCTGAATTCCGGATAATCCAGCCATTGCCGCGCCGTCTTCGCCGCCACCTCGTCGGAGACCATGCCAAGTTCGCGTCCGGTTTGCAGCGCCGCGATGTAGGTTGAGCACGCGCGCTCGAAGTAGTAGAGATCGTCGAAAGTCCGGGCGACCGTCTCCCCGATCACCATCACCCCATGATGGCGCATGAGCAGAATGGGCTTGTCGTCCAGCGCCCGGGCGATGCGTTCGGCTTCATCGTCCAGGCTCATGCCGTCGAAGCCGTGGTCGATGCTCATGCGCCCCCAGAACCGCATCGCGTTGATGTCGACGGGCGGTAGCTCCGGATCGGCGAGGCAGGCAAGCACCGACGCATTCTTCGAGTGAACGTGAAGCACGCAGCGTGCATGCGGTACATGCCGGTGGATGCTTCCGTGCAGCGCCCAGGCCGTGGGGTCGGGCGTGTCCGGCCGCGCCATGGTTTCGGTATCTTCAGCATCGAGCAACAGGAGATCGCTCGCCCTGATCCGGGAGAAATGCCGTCCTCTCGGATTCATCAGGAATCGCGTCCCCGCTTCGTCAACGGCGATGCTGAAGTGGTTGGCGACCGATTCGTGCATATCGAACCGGGCCGCCCATCGAAATGCGCACGCCAGGGCGATTCGCTCGTCCTTGAAGTCCAATCCGGCCCTGCCGAGCATAGCCTGTTGAGCACGGGCCATGACACTGTTCCCCTGTTCGAATTCGAGTGCCGCTACAGTACCGGCGCGGGTACTTGCCTGTCCATATTGCCGCCGAACCCTTGCCTTGATCGAACCGGGTGCCCGGCGTACTTGGTCGGGGCGCGGTGCTGGGATAACATCGACTGCCGACGAGTGTTTGTTCGGGGGATGCATGCGGCTGGCTGTTGCACTGACACTGATTCTGGTCAGCACGCCAGGACATGTCCAGGACGGCCCTCCGGTGGACCTCACCGGAGTTTGGAGCACAAACAGCCTCGATACGCTGAACAACTCCGCCTGGGATCTGGAGGGTCTCCTCTCCTGCCGGTGCGCGATCGAGACGTATGAGTACCTGCGGGAGTTGCTGGAAGACCCGGCGAATGACCACCTGACGGCCCAGGATCTGATCCGGATGACCGAAGAACACACTCAGCAGGTGGTCCTCGACCGACTGAGCGACTTCGGCCGCGAGTACGCATCCAACTATGACCTGGCCGACGACCCCGCCATCCAGTGCGAACGCTTCGGCGCGTTTCGCACCATAGTTCACTCCGATCCGATCGTATTTGAGATGCACGATGATCGGATCGTGGTCAAGGGGGAGGACCTCACGGTCGATCGGACCGTCTACATGGACGGACGCGGGCACCCCGGGAACGGATCCGGGACAGTAGGCGGCCACTCCATCGGTTGGTGGGAGGGGGAAACGCTTGTCATCGAGACTGTGAACCTGACGGCAAACCTCATGGATGACCAGCTCGCCATCCACAACAGCGATCAGGCCCGCGGCGTGGAGCGATACTCGTTGGGAGCAAATGGGAACGTGCTCCACATGGACTTCACGATGTACGATCCGGTGATGCTGAACGCACCGCTGACCATCAGGCGTCCCAGGGTGCTCACACCGGATGTGGAACTGGACCGCGCGCCCTGCGAGGTCATTTCGGGGCAATTCTAGAATGGGCGATTGCAGTATGGGCAGGGCCGGGAAGGGCATTTCCATGAAAGGCATTATCGGGAATGGACACTTGATTCGAACATTGGCATTTGTGGCGGTCGCGGCGCTTCTGGCAACGTCCGCCGGCTGGGCCCACCATAACTTCGCGGCCCACTACCGTCAGGACGAGATGATTGAAGTTTCCGGCGTGGTTCGGGAGTTCCGGTTCGTCAATCCACATGTGCGCGTCTACCTGGATGTGGCCACGGACGGGGGCGGAACCGAGACCTGGATGGCCGAAGGGGATGCGTCCGTGGCACTGCGACGGTCTGGCTGGACGGAGGATCAGCTAATGCCGGGCGACAGCGTCACGATCGTGGGCAACCCGGCGCGTTCGGGCGCCAACATGCTCGGGTGGGAGTCGGTACGCCTGGCCGACGGCACCGATATAGGCGGCGGCGACGGCCGGGTCGGAGAACGGGCCCGGATCATCGACGGGCGGCTTGCCGAGTACCGGCTGCAGCGGGACGGGCAATAGAGTTCCAGCACCCGAATCTACCAGGAACTTCCTGAATTGAAACTTGACAGTTGAACTGGCTAGATCGACAATCTAGCCAGATCAACTGGACAGGTGAAATCATGACGGAGTGGGCGCTGCAGGATGCCAAGAATCGGTTCAGCGCGGTTGTCGATGCAGCGCTCGCCGGCAACCCTCAACGGGTAACCCGCCGAGGCAAGCCGGCCGTAGTGGTCGTCGCGGTAGACGAGTATGAGCGTCTTCGACACCTGGAAAAGGTGGAGGCGCCGACCCTGGCGGACATGCTGCTGGCAATTCCGCAAGACGACGTGGAATTCGATCGCCTTGGACTGCCTTCCAGGTCGGTCGAGTTCTGATGTACCTGATTGACACGGATGTCTTGTCGGCTCTGCGCAGGCGAAAACGCAGTCCGGAGATTGTCAGGTGGATTTCTGCCCAGCGTATGTCGAACCTGTACCTCAGTGTCGTTTCCGTCGGTGAAATCGAAAGGGGAATCACACGGCAGCGGAACCGGAATCCTGTGTTTGCGACGGCTTTGGCCGCGTGGTTGGATGATGTGATCGGCTTGTATGGCGAGCGCATCCTGCGGGTGGACATGTCGACAGCGCGGCGATGGGGTCAACTTTCCGCCGCGCTTCACCACGATAGCGCCGACTTGCTGATTGCAGCGACTGCGCTGGAACACGGACTGACTGTCGTGACGCGTAATGTGCGCCACTTTCAGCCGACTGGCGTGCCGGTGATCGATCCGTCCTGAAGTCCATTATGCGTTGCTGAATCGCCAGAACTCGGTGCGGGCAAAGCTACCCGCTTGCGTGTGTGGAGACGATCATCGGCAGTGAGTTTGCTCGACGCCACTCCGGCGCTTGCGCGTTGAACTATCGTTGGATAGGGTGTGTATCTGATTACACACTACTGGGTCGCCGGTCAATGAGCCATCGAATCAACATCATCGTCCAGGATGACACTTGGCGTCTTCTGAAGCGTATTCCGCAAGGAGAGCGAAGCCGCACGATCAACCAGGCCTTGCGCGAATGGGCTGTCAAGAGGCGCCGGCTCGATGCGATTGCCGAGATGGACCTGTACCGCAACACCATGGCGGCGGATCCCGTGACGTCCGAAGAGATCGTGCGCTGGATAAGGGCGGACCGCGACGGCGGGCATTGATGGCCACGCTTGTCGTCGTCCCGGACGCCTCGGTCATTCTGAAATGGGTTCTGCCGCCGGCGACTGAACCCGATGTGCGGCGAGCGCTTGCGTTGCGAGACGCCATCGCGACCGGGAATGTCCGCGCGCTCGTGCCGTCGCTGTGGATTTACGAAGTCGGCAATCTACTCGCGCGGGAACGTCCCGGCGAGGCAAGCCGATTGCTCGACATGCTGATACGCTTTGGTCTGGCCGATGCGCCCCGGTCTCAGGCCTGGCTCGATTGTGTGCTCGGATTAACGAACCGTTACGGTGTGACGTTTTACGACGCTGCATACCACGCGCACGCCATTGTCGAAAGGGGCGTGCTGGTGACTGCGGACGAGCGCTACGTTGATCGGGCAAGCGCGGCTGGCTCCGTACTGCGGCTGTCGGAATGGGACGACAGTGCAGCAGCGCATTTGAGCAATCCGACCGGCTGATCGAGAAAAGCCTCAGCCGAATCGCTTTTGACTGCGCTCGGTTTTCCGGCCTTTCGCAGGCCGCAAGTAGCCACAATCACCCTGCTGGCTGGTACAATCCGCGCCGTCGGAATCAGATTGCCCAGGCCATGCTTGCTGAATACGCTCCGATCCTGATTTTCCTGATCATTGCCGGCGCTCTGGGCGTGATTCTCCTGTTGCTCGGGCTGGCGCTGGGCCGGGGCCAGAAGGACGCGGAAAAGCGCTCGCCGTACGAGTGCGGATTCGAGGCTTTCGAAGACACGCGAATGCGATTTGATGTGCGCTACTACCTGGTCGCCATCCTGTTCATCATCTTCGACCTCGAGATCGCCTTCCTGTTTCCGTGGGCGGTCTCCCTGGACGCCGTGGGACTGTTCGGACTCGTGTCCATGGGAATCTTTCTCGCCCTCCTGGTGGTGGGCTTCATCTACGAATGGCGCAAGGGGGCACTGGAATGGGATTGAGCCGGGAAATGCCCTTTGACCTTCCGGAGGTCATGGAAAAGGGGTTCGTGGTGACGAACGTCGACAACCTGATCAACTGGGCGCGCACCGGTTCCCTGTGGCCGGTGACCTTCGGGCTGGCGTGCTGCGCGATCGAAATGATGCACGCCGGCGCGTCCCGCTACGACCTCGACCGCTTCGGCGTGATCTTCCGGCCCAGCCCGCGGCAGTCCGACGTGATGATCGTGGCGGGCACCCTGGTCAACAAGATGGCGGGCGCACTGCGCAAGGTCTACGACCAGATGCCCGAACCCCGCTGGGTGATTTCCATGGGATCGTGCGCCAACGGCGGCGGTTACTACCATTATTCGTACTCCGTGGTCCGGGGCTGCGACCGGATCATCCCCGTGGACGTCTACGTGCCGGGCTGCCCGCCCACGGCGGAGGCGCTGATCTATGGCATCGTGCAATTGCAGCAGAAGATTCGGCGGACCAACACCATTGCTCGCTGAACGCTCCATCAACGAATCTCATTAATCGCCCCGGCAGGATCCGCCCGACCCGATGACACTCGACGACAAACATGCGGCCATTGCCGAGGCGGTGGAAGCGCGCCTGGGCGAGCGGGTGCAGCGGCTCGAGAACACCGCGGGCGAGTTGGGATACGCAGTCGCGCCGGGCGACCTCCTGGACTGCTGCCGGATCCTCCGCGACACGGAGGGCCTGCAATTCGAGATGCTGATGGATGTCTGCGGCGTGGACTACCTGAGCTACGGACGCGCCGAATGGGATACGGCGTCGGCGACCGCCACGGGATTCAGCCGCGGCGTGCTCGGGCGGGACGATTCGCCGGGCGGCGGTCCGGCCCGGGGCGGCTCCGCTCCGGGAGGAACGGCGGCGGGCGGTTCAGCCGCGAACGGCCCGGAGGCCGGCGAACCGCTGGCCGAAACCGATTACCAGCCACCGTCGCGATTCGCCGTGGTCTATCATCTGCTGTCGATCTCCAACAACGCCCGGCTGCGGCTCAAGGTGGCCTGCGAGGACGACAAGCGGCCCATCGTGGACTCGGTGACCGGCGTCTGGGCATCCGCGGACTGGTTCGAGCGCGAAGCCTTCGATCTGTTCGGTATCCTGTTCACGGGGCATCCCGACCTGCGCCGCATCCTCACCGACTACGGCTTCATCGGCCACCCGTTCCGCAAGGACTTCCCGCTCATCGGCAAGGCCGAGGTGCGCTACGACCCGAAGAAGGGGAGGGTGGTCTACGAGCCGGTTAGCATCGAGCCGCGCACGCTGGTGCCCAAGGCCATCCGCGACGACAACCGCTACCAGCCGGATTTGAGCAAGGACTAGCCGGTGCCCGAAATCCAGAATTTCACCATGAACTTCGGCCCGCAGCACCCGGCGGCGCACGGGGTGCTGCGGCTGGTGCTGGAGATGGACGGCGAGGTGATTCACCGAGCCGATCCGCACGTCGGGCTGCTGCACCGGGCCACGGAAAAGCTGGCCGAATCGAAGCCGTTCAACCAGTCCATCGGCTACATGGACCGGCTGGACTACGTCTCCATGATGTGCAACGAGCACGGCTACGTGCTGGCTATCGAGAAGCTGCTGGGCATCGAGCCGCCCGTCCGGGCTCAATACATCCGCGTACTGTTCGATGAGATTACGCGGATTCTCAATCACCTGATGTGGCTGGGCGCCCACGGCCTGGACATCGGCGCCATGACCATGTTCCTGTACTGCTTCCGCGAGCGCGAAGACCTCATGGACTGCTACGAGGCGGTCTCCGGCACGCGCATGCACGCCACGTACTATCGTCCCGGCGGCGTCTTCAGGGACCTGCCGGAGGAGATGCCGCAGTATCAGCCCGCCGACAACCGCAGCGCGAAGGAACTCGATCGCATGAACGCGGATCGCAGCGGCTCGCTGCTGGACTTCATCGACAGTTTCGCCGCGCGTTTTCCGGGCCGCATCGACGAGTACGAGACGCTGCTCACCGACAATCGCATCTGGAAGCAGCGCACGGTGAACATCGGTGTGGTTTCCCCGGAGCGGGCCATGCAACTGGGATTTTCCGGCCCCATGCTGCGCGGCTCGGGCATTGTCTGGGACTTGCGCAAGATGCAGCCCTACGAAGTCTATGACCGGATGGATTTCGACATCCCGGTGGGCGTCAATGGCGACTGCTACGACCGCTACCTGGTGCGGGTCGAGGAAATGCGCCAGTCCAACCGGATCATCAGGCAGTGCGTGGACTGGCTGCGCGACAACCCGGGTCCCGTCGTTCTGGAAGACCACAAGATCATCCCGCCGGCCCGAATCGAGATGAAGGACGACATGGAGTCCCTCATCCACCACTTCAAGCTGTTCACGGAAGGCTACTGCGTTCCCGAAGGGGAGGCCTACGCCGCGATAGAGCATCCCAAGGGCGAGTTCGGCGTCTACCTCGTTTCCGACGGCGCCAACAAGCCCTACCGGGTCAAGGTACGGGCGCCGGGGTTCGCGCACCTGGCCTCCATGAACGAAATGGTCACCGGGCACATGCTGGCGGACGTGGTGGCGGTGATCGGCACCCAGGACATCGTCTTCGGGGAGATCGACCGGTGAGTGCGCGGCTGCCATTGAGCGGAGAAACGGGACGGTGAGTTCACGGCTGCCACCGAGCGGAGTAACGGGCCAATGAGTGCACAGGCGCCATTGGCGGGGGAGGCGCGCTTGAGCGAGCGCGTGCTGTCCGGGCACGTGCGAGCCGAGATCGACGGCTGGGTGGCGCGCTTCCCGGAGGAGCGCCAACGCTCGGCCGTGCTCGGCGCACTGATGGCGGCCCAGCACGAGAACCGCGGCCACCTGACACGGGAACAGATGGACGCGGTGGCCGAGTACCTGGACCTGCCGCCCATCCAGGTCTACGAGGTCGCCACCTTTTACTCGATGTTCGAGACCGAACCCGTGGGCAAGACGTGCATCTCGGTGTGCACGAACATCTCCTGCATGCTGCGGGGTTCGGACGAGATCGTTGCGTATCTCGAGACCAGGCTGGGCATCAAACTGGGCGAGAGCACGCCGGACGGCAGGATTTATCTCAAGCGCGAGGAAGAATGCCTGGCGGCGTGTTGCGGGGCGCCCATGATGATGGTGGATCACACCTATCACGAGAACCTGACCCCGGAGAAAGTCGGCGCGATCCTGGAGGAGCTGGAGTAACGTGGCCGGGAACGAAGACCACCGCATCTGCCTGCCGTCCATGGACCCGGCGGCCGAGCCGTGGACGCTAGAGAACTACCTGGCCGGCGGCGGCTACCAGGCCTGGCGGCAGGTGCTCGAGGGCCGCTGGACTCGCGAGGCCATCATAGAAGAGGTGAAGGCGTCGGGATTGCGCGGGCGCGGCGGAGCCGGTTTCCCCACGGGCCTGAAGTGGAGCTTCATGCCCCGCGACAAGGATGTGCAGAAGTACTTCGTCTGCAATTCCGACGAGAGTGAGCCGGGCACGTGCCACGACCGGGAAATCCTCCGCTACAACCCCCATTCGATCATCGAGGGCATGGCCATCGGCGGCTACTCCATGGGCGCCACGGTGGGGTACAACTACATTCGAGGCGAGTTCCAGGGCGAGCCGGTGGAGCGATTCGATGCCGCGGTGCGCGAAGCTTACGAAGCCGGCTGGCTCGGGCGCAATCTCCATGATTCGGGTATCGACTACGACCTGTTTACATTTGTCGGTGCGGGCGCCTACATCTGCGGCGAGGAAACGGCCCTGCTCGAGTCGCTGGAAGGCAAGCCGGGCAAGCCGCGCTTCAAGCCGCCGTTCCCGGCCAACTACGGGCTCTACGGAGCGCCCACTACAATTAACAACACCCAGACCGTGGCCTCGGTGCCCGCGATCCTGCGCAACGGCGCGCAGTGGTTCGCGGACCTGGGCGTGGAGCGCTCCGGCGGCCCCGCCATTTTTTCCGTTTCGGGGCACGTGGAGAAGCCGGGCAACTACGAACTGCCGCTGGGCATTCCGTTTCGGGAACTGCTCGCCATCGCCGGCGGAGTGCGCGGCGGGCACCGTCTCAAGGCTGTGATCCCGGGGGGTTCCTCCGTACAGGTGCTGCCGGCGGACGTCATCATGGACCTCACCATGGATTTCGACACGATCCAGAAGGCCGGGTCCGGTCTGGGCACGGGCGCGGCGATCGTCATGGACGAGACCACCTGCATGGTGAGTGTGCTGCGGCGCATTTCCAGATTCTATTTCGCCGAATCCTGCGGCCAGTGCACGCCCTGCCGGGAAGGTACCGGCTGGCTCTACCGCGTTCTGACGCGCATCACCGAGGGCAAGGGACGCCAGGCGGACCTCGACATGCTGGTGGACGTGGCCAACAAGATCGAGGGGCATACGATCTGCGCCCTGGGCGACGCCGCAGCCTGGCCGGTGCAGAGTTTCATGAAGCACTTCCGCCACGAATTCGAGTACATGATCGAACACGGCGGGCGCAGCATCGTCGACCGGCTGGATACGGCCGCGTGAGGACGGGAAGCAGGCCATGAGCGACAACACGGTCACCATCGAGATTGACGGCGTCCCGGTCGAGGCCCGGGCCGGGCAGATGCTCATCGAGGTCACCGACCTCGAGGACGCCTACGTGCCGCGCTTCTGTTACCACCGCAAGCTGAGCGTGGCGGCCAACTGCCGCATGTGCCTGGTGGAGGTGGAGCGGGCGCCCAAGCCCCTGCCGGCCTGCGCCACGCCGGTGATGGACGGGATGAAGGTGTTCACCCGTTCGCCCGCCGCGATCTCGGCGCAGAAGGCCACCATGGAATTCCTGCTCATCAATCATCCCCTGGACTGCCCGATCTGCGACCAGGGAGGGGAGTGCGAGTTGCAGGACCTGGCCATGGGTTACGGGCGCGGCGTGTCCCGTTACACGGAGAAGAAGCGCGTCGTCAAGGACAAGAACCTGGGGCCGCTGGTCTCCACGGACATGACCCGCTGCATCCACTGCACCCGCTGCGTGCGTTTCGGCGACGAGATCGCGGGGATCCAGGAACTGGGCGCCACCGGCCGCAGCGAGGACATGGAGATAGGCACCTGGATCGAGCGCAGCGTCGATCATGAGCTGTCCGGCAACATCATCGATCTCTGCCCCGTGGGAGCGCTCAACAACAAGCCCTACCGCTACAGCGCGCGGGCCTGGGAGATGGTCGCGCGGCCGCTGGTCTCGCCCCACGACTGCGCCGGGTCCAATCTTTACGGGCACGTCCTGCGGGGACAGCTCAAGCGCGTCGTGCCGCGTGATAACGACGCCATCAACGAGACCTGGATCTCCGACCGCGACCGGTTCAGCTACGAGGGTGTCTACACCGAGGACCGGCTGACGCTGCCGAGGGTCTACGGTCCCCGTGGGTGGGCGGACATCGGCTGGTCTCTGGCGTTGGAAGAAGCCGCCGGGACGTTGAAGGATGCGGCGAAGCAGGGCGGCGACGGGCTCGGGTTCCTGGTGTCGCCCAACGCCACGGTGGAAGAGATGTATCTGCTCAACCGCATCGCCCGGCACTTGGGCACCAACCATATCGACTACCGGTTGCGTTCCCGTGATTTCCGGGACCAGGAGGCCGATCCCCTGTGGCCCGCCCTGGGCACGTCGATCGCCGGAATCGACGATCTGGACGGTGTTCTCGTGGTGGGTTCGAACCTGCGCCGGGAGGTGCCGATTGTTGCGCACAGGATTCGAAATGCCGCCCTTCGGGGGGCTGCCGTCGGCTTCGTGAACCCGTCCGAGTACGAATACCACTTCCGCTACGATGTCTGCATTGAGGCGCCGCTTTCGAGCCTGGCGGGATCGCTGGCAGGGGTTCTGGCGGCGGCCCACGAGTGGTTGGGCCGGACGCCGGACGGGGAATGGGCATCGCTGCTCGGCTCCGTGCAGCCCGGTGCGCCCGAGCGCGCCGCGGCGCAGGTGCTGCTCGACAAGTCCCAAAGCCTGTTGCTCCTCGGCCAGATCGCCATGCGGCATCCCCGCTTCGCCGACATCCGCGCCATCGCGTCCGCACTGTGCCGGGTCACCGGCGCCCGTCTCGGCTACCTTCCCGAGGGCGCCAACGCCGCGGGCGCCGCGCTGGCGGGCGTCTTGCCCCACCGCGGTCCCGGCGGGCAGCCGGTGGAGACGCCCGGGCTCAACGCCGAGGCGATGCTCGCCGCGCCGCGCCGCGTCTATGTGCTGTTCGGGCTCGAGCCGGAGCACGATCTTTCCGACGCCTTGCTCGCGCAGGACGCGCTCGGGGCCGCCGACAAGGTCATCTGTTTCACGTCCCATGCGAGCGATGCCCTTGAGCGGGTCGCCGACATCCTGCTTCCCATCGCCACCTTTGCCGAGACGGCGGGAACCTACGTCAACGTGGAAGGCGCCTGGCAGAGCGTCGAGGCGGCGGCCGATGCGGTCGGCGAGGCTCGCGAAGGCTGGCGCATCCTGCGGGTGCTCGGCAACCACCTGGAACTGCCCGGCTGCGAGTACCGTTCGGTTGCAGATATTCGAGGGGAGTTGTCCGAGGCATTGGGAGATTGCAGCGCCAACACGGCATATGAGGGTGACTTCGTGCCCGCCTGCGAGCCGGCGGATTGCGACGAAGCCGCTCTCGACATACCCATCTACTCGGTGGACGGACTCGTTCGCCGGGGACAGGCGCTGCAGCAGACTGCGGCGGCGCGGGAAACCGCAGCCACGGACGCGGACGCCCAGTGACCCGGCGCGCACATGACTGAACTGCTTGCACTGATCGAAAGCCTGCTGAGCTTCTTCGGCCTGCCCGCGTGGATGGTCTATGTGGCGCTGACGAGCACGAAGATCGCGATCGTGCTGTTGCCGCTGATCCTGGCGGTGGCCTATTCCACCTACGCCGAGCGCAAGATCATCGGCTTCATCCAGAACCGGATCGGCCCGCACCGGGTCGGCTGGCGCGGCGTGCTGCAGCCATTCGCCGACGTGATCAAGATGCTGCTCAAGGAAGTCATCGTACCGGCCAACGCCAACTGGCTGCTGTTCCTGCTGGCGCCGGTGCTGTCGCTGCTGACGGCGTTTGCGGCCTGGGCGGTGATCCCCTTCGACCCGTCGTTCGTGATTGCGGACATCGATGCCGGACTGCTCTATGTGCTCGCGGTGACCTCGCTCGGCGTCTACGGCGTGATCCTCGCCGGCTGGGCGTCGAATTCAAAGTATGCCTTCCTCGGGGCGATGCGCTCGGCGGCCCAGATCGTGGCTTACGAGATCGCCATGGGTTTCGCCCTGGTGGGTGTGCTCATGGCCGGCGGCAGCCTCAACATGGGCCAGATCGTCGAGGCGCAGGCCGGCACGAGCATCAGCCGCTGGTTCGTATGGCCGTTGCTGCCGCTGTTCGTGGTGTACTTCATTTCCGGGGTAGCCGAGACCAACCGCGCGCCCTTCGACGTGGCGGAGGGCGAATCCGAGATCGTGGCGGGTTTTCACGTGGAGTACGGGGGCATTGCCTTCGGGCTGTTCTTCCTGGCCGAATACGCCAACATGATCCTGATCACGGCGCTCACGTCGGTACTTTTCATGGGCGGCTGGCTGTCGCCCTTCGCCGGGGTGCCGGGGTTTGCGGGCACGTTTCTCGCCGAGCCGCACTTCGCCTGGCTGGCGATGAAGATGGCGTTCTTCGGATTCTGTTTCCTGTGGTTCCGGGCGACGTTCCCGCGTTACCGCTACGACCAGATCATGCGGCTGGGCTGGAAGGTCTTCATTCCCGTCACCATCGTGTGGATCGCGGTGGAAGGGGTCATGGTGGTGGCGCAGGTAGGGCCGTGGTCGGCGTGAGCGGTTCGGCAGAGGCCGACCAATCGGTTCAAGGCAGGTACGCGTGTTTCAAAATCTGATCAAGACGTTTCTGATGACGGAACTGGGCAAGGGGCTGAGGCTCACGCTCAAGAACCTGTTTGTCAAGAAGGTCACCGTCCATTACCCGGAAGAGAAGACGCCCCAGTCGCCGCGATTCCGGGGGCTGCACGCGCTCAGGCGCTATCCCAGCGGCGAGGAGCGCTGCATCGCCTGCAAGCTGTGCGAGGCGGTCTGCCCGGCGCTGGCCATCACCATCGAATCCGACGTGGCGGAGGACGGCACCCGGCGCACCACCCGCTACGACATCGATCTCTTCAAGTGCATCTACTGCGGCTTCTGCGAGGAGGCCTGCCCGGTGGACGCCGTTGTCGAAACGCGGATCCACGAGTACCACATGGAAGCCCGCGGCGAGAACATCATGACCAAGGACAAGCTCCTGGCCGTCGGCGACCGCTACGAAGCCATGATCGCGGCCGACAAGGCGGCGGATGCGCCTTACCGATAGTTTTCCCTGACCGTTAGAAATAGATTTTGGGAGCGACGATGTTGATTGGCTTTTGGGCGATTCAGATTTGCGCGACGGCAACTGCTATTGGCCTGATGGTGGGGCTGCTTGATTTGTGGGGCGGTTTACCTCTCGATTGGTGGCAGTGGGCGGTCGTGGCGGGTATTTTTGGAGCATTAAGCAACCTGTCTGGAATGGTTACAAACGCTGGTAGAGACGTAGCACTCATTCAGAAGGTAGCCCATAGCCCGCTGCTAATGATGTGGCGCTTCGCATATGCGTCTGCGTTTACCGCTGCAACCGGTGCCCTTATAGTCGGTTGCGTTGTCGGAACAATATTGTGGGCTGTGTTCTAGTGAGTGATAGAGCCCATACCTAGTCATCCCGATTCTTTGAAACTCGACCGTTGATTACCTCGCTCCTCTTCTACGCCTTTTCGCTGATCCTGGTGCTGTCCGCGCTGGGTGTGATCACCAGCCGCAACCCGGTGCATTCGGCGTTGTTTCTGGTGCTCGCCTTCGTGCAGAGCGCCATGCTGTGGCTGCTGCTGGAAGCCGAATTCCTGGCCGTTGTGCTGGTGCTGGTGTACGTGGGCGCGGTGATGGTGCTGTTCCTGTTCGTGGTAATGATGCTCGACATCAATGTGGAAGAGCTTCGCACCGGGTTCACGCGCTACGTGCCCATCGGCGCAGCGGTGGCCTTCGTGGTGGTACTGGAGATAGGGCACGTGATCTGGTTCCGGAGCCAGGACGTGCTCGCGGTGGCTACGCCCGAGCCGTATCCGGCGGGCTACAGCAATACCCAGGCGCTGGGCAGCGTGCTTTACACCGAGCATGTCTATGCATTCGAGCTGGCCGCCATGATCCTGCTGCTGGCCATCGTCGCCGCCATCACCCTGACCATGCGCCGGAGGCCCGGGCTGAAGGTGCAGAACATCGCCCGGCAGGTGGCCGTCAGGCGCGAGGACCGCGTGCGGCTGGTGAAGGTCGATCCTGCATCTGGTGCTGCATCTTCAGAAAAAGAGTCTCGATCTGCATCGAATAAGTCATTATCTGAATCGAAAAAGACGCGATCTGCATCGAACGAGTCGGGAACGGCTGCGCAGGATTCGAGCGCCGGGGAGTGATGCGCCGATGACCGTCACCATTTCCCACTATCTGATTCTGGCCGCCGTGCTCTTCAGCATGGCCGTGGCGGGAATCTTCATCAACCGCAAGAACGTCATCCTGCTGCTGATGTGCATCGAGCTGATGCTGCTGGCGGTCAATTTCAACTTCATCGCCTTCTCGCGGATGCTCGGCGACGAGATGGGCCAGGTGTTCGTCTTCTTCATCCTCACCGTGGCCGCGGCTGAAGCGGCCATCGGGCTCGCGATCCTCGTAGTGCTGTTCCGGACCCGGCAGAGCATCAATGTGGAAGAACTGGATACGCTCAGGGGCTGACCGTGGACGCACTGAATTCGTTTTACGGCCGATTGTGGACGCGCTGAATTCGTTCAGGGGCTGATTGTGGAAAGTATCTATCTCAGCATCATCCTTGCGCCCCTGGCCGCCTCGGTCGTGGTGGGGCTGTTTGGCAGCCGCGTTGGGCGGGCGGGGGCTCACTGGATCACGATCGTCGGCGTCAGCATCTCGTTCGTGCTGTCGCTGGTGGTGCTGGCGGACGTCCTGGGCGGGGCGGAGGTCTACAGCGGCGCCGTGTACCAATGGGGCCAGGTGGGCGGGCTGAGCCTGGAGATCGGTTTCCTCATCGATCACCTGACCGCGCTGATGATCACCGTGGTCAGCTTCGTCTCGCTGGCGGTGCACATCTACACCATCGGCTACATGGCCGACGACGACGGCTACCAGCGCTTCTTCAGCTACATCTCGCTGTTCACCTTCGCCATGCTGACGCTGGTGATGTCCAACAACTTCCTGCAGTTGTTCTTCGGCTGGGAGGCGGTGGGGGTCGTGTCGTACCTGCTCATCGGCTTCTGGTTCAAGCGCGAGACGGCGATCTTCGCCAACATGAAGGCCTTCCTGGTCAACCGGGTGGGCGATTTCGGCTTCCTGCTGGGGATCGCGACGCTGCTGGCCTTCACCGGATCGCTGGACTACCAGACGGTGTTCGGGGCCGCCGAGGGACTCGCGGACGAGCGCATCTCGCTGTTCTCCGGGACGGAGTGGTCGGTGCTCACCGTGGCCTGCCTCGGCCTCTTTGTCGGCGCCATGGGCAAGTCGGCGCAGATGCCGCTGCACGTGTGGCTGCCGGATTCCATGGAAGGCCCCACGCCCATCTCCGCGCTGATTCACGCCGCGACCATGGTCACCGCGGGCATCTTCATGGTGGCGAGGATGTCGCCGCTGTTCGAGTACTCCCAGACCGCGCTCAGCGTGATGCTGGTGATCGGCGCCACCACGGCGATCTTCACGGGGCTTCTGGGGATCGTCCAGCAGGACATCAAGCGCATCGTGGCCTACTCGACGCTGTCGCAGCTCGGCTACATGACGGTGGCGCTTGGCGCTTCGGCTTACGCCGCCGGCATCTTCCATTTGATGACCCACGCGTTCTTCAAGGCGCTGCTGTTCCTGGCCGCGGGTTCGGTGATCATCGCGCTGCATCACGAGCAGGATATCCGCAGGATGGGCGGGCTGCGCAAGTACATGCCGATCACCTACTGGACGTCGGTGATCGGGACGCTGGCCCTGATCGGCTTTCCCGGATTCTCCGGGTTCTATTCCAAGGACGCGCTGATCGAGGCAGTGCATCTGTCCACCACGCCCGGCGCGGGATACGCCTACTGGTGCGTGCTGCTGGGGGTCTTCGTGACGGCGCTCTACAGCTTCCGGCTGCTATTCGTCGTGTTCCACGGCGAGGAGCGGATCGATCATCACGCCAGGGAGCACCTCGAAGAGTCTCCAAAGGTGGTGACGGTGCCGCTCATTTTGCTGGCCATTCCCTCGGTCGTGATCGGCTGGATCACCATCGGACCCGTGCTTTTCGGCGGGTTCTTCGACGACTCGATATTCGTGCTCGCGCAGCAGGACGTGGTGGGCCTGGTGGGCGAGGAGTTCCACGGCGCTGCCGCGTTCATCGTCCATGCGGCGACGCATTCCGTGGCGCTCTACCTGGCTGCAGCAGGTGCTCTGGTCGCGTGGTTCCTTTACATCCGCCGGCCTGACCTGCCGGGGATGCTGCAGGCGCGTCTTGCCGTCATGCACCGGGTGCTGGACAACAAGTACTACTTCGACTGGTTCAACGAAAACGTCGTCGCGGCGGCCACGCGGATGCTGGCCGGCTCGCTCTGGCGCGTCGCCGACGCCGGCGTCATCGACGGTGTCGGCATCAACGGCAGCGCCCGCGGTGTGCGCTACTTGGCGGGCGTCGTGCGGAACTTCCAGACCGGTTACCTCTATCACTACGCCTTCGCCATGATCATCGGGCTGACGGCGTTCCTGGTCTGGCTGACGTTCGGCGGATAGGCGGCGGTTGATCGTGAAGCAGGTGGCGCAAATCAGCGGGTTGGCGGAAAGCGGCATGCACGGCGCGGTTTACGCGGTTGTTTCAGGCAACCGAGATGGTTGGCAGGCAGGCAGGCGGTGAGCGGTTTTCCGATACTGAGCGCATTGGTATGGCTGCCAATCCTGGCCGGCATTGCCGTGCTGGCCCTGGGTTCCGGCGAGGCGGGCGCTCGCCGCGGCAAGCTGGTGTCGCTGGTGGCCTCCACCGTCGTTTTCATCCTGAGCCTGCCGCTGTACTTCGGCTTCGACGTCACCACGGCCGAGATGCAGTTCGTCGAGCGCGTTTCGTGGATCGAGCGCTTCAACGTCTACTACCACCTGGGCCTGGACGGTATCTCGCTGCCGCTGGTGCTGCTCACGACGCTGCTGACACCGCTGGTGGTCCTGGCCGGATGGCGGGTTATCCAACTTCGCCCGGCCCAGTACTTTGCCGCGTTCCTGTTCATGGAAGGGCTGATGATCGGCGTCTTCGCGGCGCTGGACGGGCTGCTCTTCTACGTCTTCTGGGAAGCGATGCTGGTGCCGATGTTCATCATCATCGGCGTCTGGGGCGGCGAGCGCCGGATCTACGCCACCGTGAAGTTCTTCCTGTTCACCTTCCTGGGCTCGGTCTTCATGCTGGTGGCGCTGATCTACCTGTACCTGCAGGCCGGCAGCTACGCGATCCTGGCCTTCCACGATCTGCCCCTGACGATGCGGGAACAACAGTGGATCTTCGTGGCGTTCCTGCTGGCCTTCGCGGTCAAGGTGCCCATGTGGCCGGTGCACACCTGGCTCCCCGACGCCCACGTGGAGGCGCCCACCGGCGGCTCGGTGATCCTGGCGGCGGTGCTGCTGAAGATGGGCGGCTACGGCTTCGTGCGCTTCAGCCTGCCCATTACTCCGGACGCCAGCGCGGCCCTGGCGGGCGTGATCATCGTGCTGTCCCTCATTGCCATCATCTACATCGCCTTCGTGGCTCTGGCCCAGGAGGATATGAAAAAGCTCATCGCGTACTCATCCATCGCGCACATGGGTTTCGTGACGCTGGGGTTCTTCGTGATCTTCCAGATTGCCCTGGGCGGTGCCGGCGGTGCGGGCATTTTCGGCGGCGACGGCGCGATGCTGGCGCTGCAGGGCGGCATGGTGCAGATGATCTCCCATGGCCTGATCTCGGGTGCGCTCTTCCTCTGCGTCGGCGTCATGTACGACCGGCTGCACAGCCGGCAGATCGCCGACTACGGCGGTGTGGTCAATACCATGCCCAGGTTCGCCGCGCTGATGGTCTTCTTCGCTTTGGCCAACGCGGGCCTGCCCGGGACTTCCGGTTTCGTGGGCGAGTTCCTGGTTATCCTCGGCAGCTTCCAGGCGAGCTTCTGGCTCGCGTTCCTCGCCGCGACCACGCTGGTGTTCGGCGCGGCCTATACGCTGTGGCTGGTGAAGAGAGTGGTCTTCGGAGACGTGGCCAACGAGGGGGTGGCGTCGCTCAAGGATGTCGATTCGAGGGAATTCTTCTACCTGGCCGTACTGGCGGCCGGCGTGTTGTTGCTGGGTGTCTGGCCCGCGCCCTTGTTGGAAGTGATGGAAGTGACGCTGGCCAGCCTGCTCGAACACGTACAACAGACGAAACTATGAACGCGGTGAATACATATGCGCGGCCTGCGGGCTCTCGAGGCCTGGCAGGGGGCTCGCGCGGACTGGAACCGGCATGCGGGATGACTGAGAAAGGACGTGCAATGACTGACGCGGGAGATTTCCGTGGGTGAATGGATCCGGGCAGCGCCGGAGATATTCATGGTCTGCGCGATCAGCGTGATCCTGGTGGTCGACGTATTCCTGCCACCGTCGCGGCGCAGGGCCACGTTCTACCTGACCATGCTGGCGCTGCTCGGCACCGCGCTGTGCTCGCTGTACTACGGCGCAGGGGAACGGACCACGCTGCTCTACGGCAGCTTCGTGTCCGATCCGGCGGGCAACGCGCTCAAGCTGTTCGCCTACGCCATCGTTGCCCTGGTATTCCTCTATTCGCGCGACTACCTGGAGCGGGAGGGACTCTACAAGGGCGAATACTTCATCCTCGGGCTGTTCGCACTGCTGGGGATCATGGTCATGATCTCCGCCAACAGCCTGCTGATCCTCTATCTCGGGCTGGAACTGCTGTCGCTGGCGCTGTATGCGCTGGTGGCCTTCGACCGCGAGTCGAGCATTGCCGCGGAGTCCGCCATGAAGTATTTCGTGCTCGGCGCCATCGCGTCCGGCACGCTGCTTTACGGGATTTCGGTGCTCTACGGGATCACCGGGACCGTGGACATCGGTGAGCTGGGGGCGTATTTCTCGGCCGGAGAGGGCCCGCAGGTGGCGGCGCTGCTGGGACTGGCCTTCGTCATCGTCGGCGTCGCGTTCAAGTTCGGCGCGGTACCGTTCCACATGTGGCTGCCCGATGTCTACCAGGGCGCACGCACGCCGGTAACCCTCTTCATCAGCACCGCGCCCAAGCTGGCCTCCTTCGCACTGGCGTGGCGAGTCATGGTGGAAGGCCTCGGCGGCCTGCACGGCAGTTGGCAGGACATGGTCATCGTGCTCTCCGTGCTGTCGCTGGCGGTGGGCAACGTGGCGGCCATCGCCCAGACCAACCTCAAGCGGATGCTGGCCTATTCGACCATCTCCCACGTGGGCTTCATCCTCATGGGATTCATCGCCGGCACGCCGCAGGGCCTCAGCGCGGCCATGTTCTACACGATCGCCTATGCGTTCATGGCCGCCGCCGCCTTCGGCATGATCATCCTCCTCAGCCGCGAAGGATTCGAAGCCGAGAACATCGCCGACTTCAAGGGCCTCAACGCTCGCGACCCCTGGTTTGCCCTCATGATGCTCATGATCATGTTCAGCATGGCCGGGATTCCCCTGTTCGTGGGGTTCTACGCCAAGCTGGTGGTGCTCGAAAGCGTACTTGACGCCGGATTGGTCTGGCTGGCCGTGTTGGGCGTGTTCTTCGCCGTCATCGGCGCATTCTATTACCTGCGGGTCATCTGGTTCATGTACTTCGCGGAAGGGAGCGGTATCGAGTCCGGCGGTGCTGATGATTCGCTAGTGGCGGAGGCCCCGGCCAGCTTGCGGATTGTCGTCAGTGCGAATTCACTGCTGTTGCTGGCTCTGGGCCTTTTTCCCGGACAGCTGCTTGAATTGTGCGGCAGGGTGTTAGGTTAAGGAAGGAAAGCTCCGACTAGGTGGTATGGTTTTACTCACTGATTAATTCCATTTGGTTTCCACGTTTTTTGGTTGGTGCAGGCGAAAGTCGTTCCTCAGGTTTTGGTTGAGGCAGCTCGTTGGCGTGAAAGCAGGGACCTGATGCAACTGCGTCAAGTACTTGCTCCAGTTTCTGTTCCATCCCTAACGTGGCTTCAAGTACCCATAGTAATTCCAGAAATTCTTCGCTCATCCGAGGCGTCCAACGCTCTGGCCTTATATCATCTAGCGGGGACGAACGCCGACCCGCGCGCTTCTTCATACGATAGGCAAGCCACGATTGAACAACCAAGAGACCCGAAACTTCAAAATTCCAGACTTCGGCTTCTACAGGAGCAAAGCGCCCTTCGCCCACACAAACGGCCTTCTCAGATTCTATAAATCGGGATTCCATTGGATAGAGGGCAGGATCATCGCTTACGGGTGTCGTACAGCGAGCATCGCCGGAAGGCACCATGTTTGAACGATCACTGCCGCGGAATCGTTCGGCAAAAGTATGGAGCCATATCAAGCGGCGGCCTAGCTCGGCAGCGGATGCAAAAACCTCAGCGTTCTTAGTGATAGGAATACGAGGACCCGGCGTTTCTAGCTCTTTCCAGAATCTACGTGTGTAAGACTGGCCCCCAAGAAGCGCATAAGTGTAAGCTGCCAAGTCTTCAGCCGAGATCTCTTTTTCGTATTCCGACCCAAGGGTTTTTAGCAGACCACCGGTAACGTTTGGATCCGTCCCTTGGTCGTCGCGAAACAAGGGAAACACGTCCTTACCACCTCGACCACAAAAGACATCGAGATCGGGAATATCCGCAGAAACACCGATGGCCTGTCCCTTTCCAAGCACTTTGGTCATCAAGGAAGAAAAGAACACGTTGGTCGTCCCGGCCGCAAACTTGAGTGGTGGGCGTAAACGGTCACCGAGCCGATTGTCCATTAGAGCGTATTGCCTGTCGAATAATCGATAACAGTATCTCTGTGGTTGAGGAAGCTCGCTCTCGCCAACTATGTCAGATACTCTAAGTAGGGACTCGCCAGAGAAGCTGCGGTATTTTCTGTTTATCTTGCGGTCATGTGTTTCCCTAAAGAGCTTCTTTCGCTCGTCCGTCGGTGAATTGGCCAGCTTATCCAAGCGGCGCAGAAGGACCTCCGTTGTTTCACCAATTGGCCAAGCACGCTTAAACTGTGCGCCGCTATGTTGCCATGGGAATATGTCGGCCAAAGATGGCCACTCGAAGTACTCTCCAGTTCCCTTGGGCAGAAACCTGGCGTGCCATTCGTTGGGGCACTCGCGCCACGCTAATGTAGAGAACTCTACGACTTCATTGAGATTTTCCAGCTTTTCTTCTCGGGTTGCCCCACCTATGTTGGAGTAGTGAACCGTCGCTGGAGTATCGGGTTGAGCTTTTACACCTCGTATGCCGATTGCAATTGCCACTGGCGTTTGGATAGCAAAGACATTGGGTGTCTTGCGTGCGCCAATATTGTCACCTCCGAGGTCTATAATCCAAATTTGATCGAATGTCCGTCGCATCACCTCCCTCATTCCAATGAAACCAGGTCCGGCGAGGTAGCTAGATGCAGTAATAAATGAAACGATGCCGCCACACTCCTGTTGTTCGAAGAGCCTCCATAACGCCCAGCGCCAGAAATAAACGTAGTCGTTGTAAAGGTTCTTGATGTGTACGCTCGCGCCCGCTTTGGCGGCCGGCTCTGTAAAGTCATTTAGAATTGGTCGCTCGCCCTGCTGTTCCTGTGGGGCACCACCCTTGATTTGATCGCCATATCGGACCCATCCGCCCTTTCGCTCGGTTGAGAGATCGCTAGAGTCAATGTGTTGTCGGTCGTAGGGCGGGTTACCAATGCATACAAGGACTTCTCCCTCGGATTTCAACCTTCGTGCAGCCTCGTGTTCTTCGGTAAGAGCCTTGTACGTGAGCGTGAGTTGTCCAGGCGCCGCAAGATTTGGGCTATATAGCGTATCGGTAAGATAGATATTGAGCCGGTCCTTTAGCATAGCGCCCTGACTCTCCAGTGCCTGAGTCAATCGCAGATGGGCAACCGCGTATGGACCAATGAGAATCTCAAACCCATACATGTTACGGGCCATCTGCGCGGCACGAGCTGGCACAACGCCTTCACCATAGCGGGCGCGCACCTTTTCAAGCCCGTGCTTGATCGCAGCGACTGGATACGTTCCGGTCCCTACAGCCGGATCAAGGAATACAACGCCGTCGTCTGCAAAACCCACGGTCTTTCCGAATCGGGATTCAAGAAGTTCGCTGACAAGGCGAACTTGCAACTCAACTACGTCGCGAGGTGTGTAATATACGCCGTAATCGTTGCGCAACTTTGGGTCATAGGCAGCCAGAAAATCCTCGTAGAAGTAGAGCCAAACGTCGGGTTGAGCTTGGAGTAGCTGTTGTGGATTCAGTGCGATGAGTGATCGTTGAAGCAACTCGAATCCGACTCGGAGCTCCTCGCGCGCTTCCTTTTGTCCGAGCCGATCAATTGCGACTGCGAGTACTCCATTATTGGTGCCTAGCTTTGATGCGGCCACCGCCGGATCGAGGTCTTTAGCTCCCGAAAGTCGCGCCAGAAGCAACGCGTAGGTTACGGTCTGAGCATATGCATCAGCAAATTGGTTGTCATCGGCCTCTGGGAAGAAATACTGTCGCCACTCAGTTGCTAGGAGTGCGGCTGCCGAGGTGGGATCAGTCAGCGCCGCTTCTACTTCTATACGCAGAAACCTCGTTAGGGGCGCTAAATATTGCGCTAGAAGTTTCGGCTTGTGCGGGACAATTGGCGTCCAGCCTAGGAAATCGCGAAGCAACGAATTCAGGGCTTTGTCATTTTTCTTCGAGACTGCGCCCTTTCCGCGTTCGGTTGGGTCGTCATCTAGGCGGATGATAGGTCCTTGTCGGACGCCATTACGATAAAGTGCCCACTCCCGACCGTCAGTGTAGATGAGGTTTGGAAGCCCCTTTAGCTTCTTCCACTGGGCTTTGTTGTGCGTACCCTTCAGTTTTGGTGCGTCAGCCCCTAGTCCCGGTGCCTTTAGTTCGATGTATCCGCAAATCAGCTTAGAAATATGAATCGCAATGTCTGGTCGAACCTTGTGTTCGGCAAGATGCGTCTCCGTGCGACTTTCTACATTAAAGCCAAGCGCAGCGCCGGTCGACTCCACAAAGTTCGCCACGGGCGACTTGAGTTGATCCTCAGGTGAGGCTGCGCCCGGGAGCGAGAATTTCGCTTGTAGGGTAACGGCAAACTTCTCAAGAGCAGATTCTTCTTTCGCGCTCAAACCAATGACCTGTCAATAGTTCCGTCCAATCGGCACCGATAGTAGTTCATCCATGGTCGAATGACGACAATCGCGACAGAGCGTGGGTGACCGGCCGATGTGACTGTACCGACTGCGCGAGATGCGTCGACTGAACGCCAACGACTTGGTCGCGAAGGTATTGGGCGAGCGGGACAGGGGGGTGCCAGCTGGTCGCAGCACCGCTGGTCGGTCAATTGTGAGCGTTAAGGCAGTATGGCAATTGGAGTGATTCGTCCGCTTTCTAGAATGGACGAATAGTTACCGGCCTTATCGAGCGGCCGCATTCGGCCAGGAAGTATGAGCGTCTTCGCGCGTTGTCCTTAGGGACTGCGCGGGTATCACTCAAGGAAGATTCTGACGAATGCCAGGGCCACAGTAGCGGCCAGACCCATTCCGCCGACAACGCCTCCTAGCACCCAGGCCTTCGTGGCCATGTGCTTCATGTGCGCTTCCAGCGCCGATACGCGCTCGCGCAGATCGTGAAATTCAGCCTTGCTCCCGGTCATGCCAATTTCCGGACCCGGTCCCACCATCCAGCGACTCCGATGGGATCAGCCAGATCGCTTCGGCCGTCGGGTTGCAGCAATCGCCACATTTTCTTGTCGGCGAAACCCCAGTAACCCTTGGCAGGAACGACCATGCCGGAAGCCTCCTCTGTTCCACCGGCAACCAACCCCAGGGAATCGGCGACTTCGAAACTGCTCGTGCCTTCGGACACGATCAACCACACATGTCCGGGCACAAGCTCGAAATTCTCGGAGTAGGTTCGATTGACAAGATCGCTGTCGAAGGGGGCGTCGCCGTCGTCCATTTTCGCCATGACAAAATAAGCGTTCATACAGTCACCTGACTGCGAAGAGGATGTGTGGAAGAGTTCATATCGCGCGCTCGTAAATTTGGCGTTCCGAAGCAGGCCAGTTAGCAGATAACCGACATTTTACTCCGATGACGACCGATCGGATATTGTCAATATTTCGACAATGTGCGCAGATTCAGGCGTCTTGCGGTATCTCGCCCGGGCCGAAGGACATGCTTCCCTGCACCGAGTCGCAATGCAGTCCCGGCTGGGGGACGCCATCCTCGGGACACCGATAAAGGCCTGCCTCACCGCGGTCTCCTGCCGGCAGGCCGTCGCGGCGTGGATGCAATCCGATGCTCAGGACGGTTCCCTGGGGGAAGCTCTCCCGGTTGATTCCCTGTTCCGCTGCCTCCCGGGCCCTTTCCATTTGCACGATCCAGACCTGCGGCTCGTCGGCCTCGTCCCGCACCAGTGCGTCGCGGGTTTCGTTGAGGGGAACGATGTGCATTTCGAAGTGGGCCGCGTTGGGGACGATGCGAACCATTACGCCGGTGATGACCTTGTAGACGGCACCGTCGTACATCGCGTACGAGTGGTGGGCGTGTGCCGTGCCTGCCAGCAATACGGTCGAAGCGAGCCAGGCGGCTGTCGCCCTGCGCTTGCTTACCGCTCGCGTAGCGATCCGTTTCGCACCCGCGTTGCTGCGGGATATCATCCTCGAAACGTTTTCCATGGTCATTGCCAGTCTTCCTTCGGGCCATGCCCGGCAATCGGGACTGAAGAGCGGCCGGGGACCATTCGACTCACTCGAATCCCAGGTCCAGTTCGTTGGCAGGCCGTTCCATGTCCTGTTCGAAAAATTCCTCCCAGGTCCGGGCCCAGGGCCGGTCAAGCAAGTCGGGGACTCGATACTCGATGACCTGCCCGGGGGGCACCTGGGTTGCGAATCCATTCACCGGGTAAAGTCTGAAGGCGCATTCCACGAACGTCAGCCGCTCCGACGTGTCCCAACCCTCCACGTAGGCTCTGTGCCAGAGAATCCGCACGGGCTCCTCAAGCGCCTCGGAATCGTAGAGGACGGTTTCCCAGTCGATCCCCAGCAATGTGCCGCCATCGTCGTGCACCGGGGTGAAGATCTCGATGGCCTCAAGCTCGTAGCTGAATTCCCAGCTCGTGTGCTGGGTCCACGCCTGCACGTTCGCCGTCCAGGCGATCAGGGCGTCGCCGTCCCAGAATCCGACCGTATCCCCGTACCATTGCGGTACATTCGGCCCCAGCGGGAATTCACGGCCGATGCGTATCGTTCGGCTGACATTGTCACCGGTCGATCCCAGCAACAGCACTATATCCGGTGTCACCACCATGTGGTTCGGCGTGGGGCCGGTGGCCCACTGGCGCATGAAGCCCTCGGGGCGGCAATATGACGCATTCCACTGATGTGCCGCGTTGACGCCCTCGTGATAGAGCTGTTGCACGAAGCGCTCCCGGTATTCGGGCGTCAGCAGCGACAGGATGGTGGGGACCTGGTTGGCGCGCATGTAGTTCCAGATGCGCCGTCTTTGCGGGATGTACTCCGCGTAGACGCCATCCCACTTGGGCATCGTTTCGTAGGTATGCTCGGTGGGACCGCCCCTGGACCGGGTGTCGGCGAGTAGCGCTTCGTAGTGCTCCTGCGCGCTCTCGAAAGGGTAGGGGCTGACGATGTTCTCGCGCGGCCAGTCCATCGTGCAGTCGCCCCAACGCGCCGATACCGGGGGATTCGCCCCGATACGGGCATCGGCCACGGCGACGCCGGGACCGCCGCTGCGCATGTCGGTAATCTGCCTGGGGCTGTTGCAGCGCCAGTAGCGCGGGTCCATCCAGAGTTCCCGGTCGAGATAGAAGTCGCGGCTCGTGAAGAGATCCGTTTGCAGCGGCTCGACGCCTCCGGGTACGCGCCCGTCCCAATCCGGACCGTCGCCGTGGCTGCGAACATCGGGTGGTGGATGCAGCGAGACGAATGGCGCGCCACGCAAACCCTCAACGTGCGGTGGGCTGAGTTGCGCCGACACAGGTGACACTGACACGGCCACGAGGACCAGTGAGGCGGCCCATACCCCCGTTGTCCTGTCGCTTCCCATCATTGAAATGCCGAGCGTGTTCCGGAATCGCAAACTCTATCATTCATGGGTCCCACCGTTAACTGCTTGCAGGTTCGACGAAATGGGCTCATGGGTGGATAATGAACATTAGCAACAAACTCAGGGGAAGTGCTGCGATGGGTGAATCCGAATCTGGTGATCGGGGCCTGGACCGAAGAAAGTTTCTGAAGAATACCGGCATGGTGTCCCTCGGCCTGGGGCTGGGGACATTTTACGCAGGCCGCGTGGGGGCCAATGACACCATCAACATCGGCTTGATCGGCTGCAATGGCATGGGTTTTGCCAATACCCGTTCGACGTTGAACGTGCCCGGCACCCGTTGTATTGCGCTGTGCGATGTCGACCGGAACGTCCTCGAGCGGCGTAGCGGAGAATTGGCGGAGATGTACGGTGAGCAGCCCCGCGTGTTCTCCGACTATCGCGAATTGCTGGACGATCCGGATGTCGATGCGGTCATCATCGCTACGCCGGATCATTGGCATTGCCTGCAGATGGTGCATGCCTGCGAAGCGGGCAAGGACATCTATGTCGAGAAGCCCCTGGCCAACTCGATCGTGGAATGCCAGCGTATGGTGGCCGCCCAGGAAGCCAGCGGCAGCGTTGTACAAGTGGGCCAGTGGCAGCGCAGCGGCCCGCACTGGATCGAGGCGATGGACTTCGTTCGGTCGGGTCAATTGGGCAATATTCGCACCGTCAAGGCCTGGATGTACAACGGCGGAATGCGGCCGCTCCCGGTCAGGCCCGATGAATCCGCGCCGGCCGGCGTCGATTACGACATGTGGCTCGGGCCCGCGCCGCTGCGGCCGTACAATCGCAATCGCTTTCACGGCAGCTTTCGCTGGTTCTGGGATTACGCAGGCGGACTGATGACCGATTGGGGCGTGCATCTGATCGATCCCGTTCTGTGGGGGATGCAGGTTGAGTATCCGAACCGCGTGATGTCGAGCGGGGGCAACTTCGGTTTCCCCGACAGCGCCATGGAAACGCCCGATACGCAGCAGGCGATCTACGAGTTCGATGATTTCACGATGCTTTGGGAGCATACGATGGGCGCAGGGCTCGGTCCGTTCCAGCGGACACACGGCGTCGCTTTCGTCGGCCGCAACGGCACGCTCGTCGTCGACCGGAACCAATGGGAAATCTTTCCTGAAACGGAATGGAGGTCGGGGGGTCCGCCAAGTTTCAGGATGGCGGGGCAACCGGTACGGACGTCCCGCCCGGAGGACAGGGGTCTGGACCACCATACGGCCAATTTCATCGATTGCATGCGAACCCGCGAAAAGCCGGCTTGCGACGTCAGGACGGGAAGCCTTGCTGCGGTCAATGCTCACCTGGGCAATGTTGCGCAGCGCACTGGCGATGCGCTCGACTGGGATGCCACGACGCTGAGTTTTCGGGATAACGATTCGGCCAATGGGCTCCTTCAGAACGAATATCGGAGTCCCTGGCAAGTTCCCGCGTGACCGAACCGGATCATTCGGGCACCGGTAATTTGGCGACCAGGCAAGATATAGGTTGGGTCAAGTGGGCGCTCGGTATTCTGGTCGCGCTCAATCTCGCCATCACGTTCAGTGTTCTCAGGCTACCGGTTATGAATCCGGGTGGGGCCGGGTCGGTGTAGACCGGCGGTCCCCGTGCCCTCGCAGCACCTCCAGGAACGCCTCGCCGTAGCGTTCCAGTTTTGTTTCGCCAACGCCCTGCACGGCCAGGAATTCGGAGGGCGAGGTCGGGCGTAATCGCACCATCTCCCTGAGCGTTGCATCGTGGAAGATGACGTAGGGTGGCACGTTGGCCTCCCGGCAGAGCGACATGCGCAGTTCGCGCAGGGCTTCCCACAGCGGTTCGTCCTCTGCCGGGACCTGATATGAGTGTTCCGGCACGGTCTTGGCCGCACGCTTGGGCACGCGTTTGGCGGCAGGGTCCTCGCGCAACCGTATCCGCTCCTCGCCCCTGAGCAGCGGCCGGGATCGTGGCGTGAGGCGCAGCGCGCCGTAGCGCGCCGCGTCGGACCGCAGGTGCCCCTGAACCATTACCTGGCGAAGAATGGATCGCCACTGGGCCAGGGAGCGGTCCTCGCCGATGCCGAAGGTGCTGAGGTTGTCATGGCGGTTGCGGCGCACCTTTTCCGTATCCTTGCCGCGCAGTACGTCGATCACGTGCGCGGCGCCGAAGCGCTGGCCGGTGCGGTAGACGCAGGACAGCAGTTTCTGTGCTTCCACCGTACCGTCCCAGGTCTTGGGCGGCGTCAGGCAGATATCGCAGTTGCCGCAGTCGTCCGGGAGGTCATCTCCGAAATATTCCAGCAGCGCCCGGCGGCGGCAGGCGCTGACCTCGCACCAGCCGAGCAGTGCGTCGAGTTTCATCCGCTCGATGCGCTTGTGTTCCTCGCCCGCTTCGGACTGGTCGACCAATTGGCGCAGGCGGACCACATCCTGGAGGCCGTAGACCATCCACGCTTCGGCGGGCTCCCCGTCGCGGCCGGCCCGTCCCGTCTCTTGGTAATAGGCTTCCACGCTCTTCGGCAGGTCCACGTGGGCCACGAACCGCACATCGGGCTTGTCGATGCCCATGCCGAAG
>JAJDWR010000053.1 GCA_022825505.1 Gammaproteobacteria bacterium
TTGTACTCGTTGTAGATGGTCACTGCCTGGGAGTACCCGTTGGAAACCGGATTGGTGCAGGCCGACAGGTCAAGCAAGCCGTTGAGTGTACCCTCCTGGGTATCATCAATGTCAGCGGTGGCGCCAACGCGGTCATCGGCAAGCACCATGCTCAGCACACTCATCGTTCCCATGGCGGTTGGGGAATCCGGAAGCATCCCTCCCGCACAGGAGGTGATGTCGCCGTACAATTTCGGTGCGGGAAGACCGTCACCAGTAGTGGCATCCTGAGAAAACGCCGGTCCCGTCGCCAGCGCACTCAATCCAAGCGCACCCAGCGCCGTCACAAGTAAACGTTTCAGAACCATCATCGTTCCCCTATTCATCGTATGCCCCTTTAAAGCATCAAACATCGAAAATTCCTCGAAAGGTCGCGTCTTTTAACCCTAAACATTCCCACCGACGCAAACCGTCGATTACGGCGGGATTCTAGCCAGTATAACCCCCTAGTACAAGGATTTTTTTAATTTTTTTCCCAGCGGCCGAAGGCCCAAATAAATCCATGAATCCAATACGAATAAACGGGGAATCCTTGCGGTTCGGCCTATGATACACCGGCTTGGCCACCGGCTCCCTCACGTATTTTTCCTAAGCATACAACAATTCGCCATGAATTGGTTAGCTGGATTCTGTGTGAAGATAGCATACTCGCACGACCGCGTCGCGCATCCCGCTGCATTGGAGCGGACTTCTTCGGGATCGATTCGGCGCCCGCGGGTCCATCGAGTCCGGGCGGCAACCGGCCGGGCAGGGTTCGGAGACACCGCCACATTACACAATATATATATAAGCACCGCGCGTGCATTGGAATCCGACATAAGGAACCTGTACGCTTTTCGCAAGTCACTGGTTGCCGTCCTGATCGTTTTGTACGGGCAACGATCCGCATAATCGTCCCGGTTGGCTCCAGGGTCGTATCAACCACCACAAACAGGGCAAAACTAATGAAGATGAATCGTCTGATGGCGCTGCTTGCGCTTGCATCGTCCGCCGCATTGGCTCAGCAGCCGGGCGACGGAAACGTTCCCGCACCAGATCTGTTCGACAGCCAGATCGCGTGCTCCAGCCGGTTGCCGAGCACGGTGCCGACACCCACGGTGGTACCCACGGACGCCATGGAAAGCGCCCTGGACGCGGCCATCGGGATGGGCAATGCCCAGATTACCGGCACTCTCATACTCAACGACCTCGGCTACGTGATTCCTTCCGCAGGCAACAACTGCGGCCAGGGAATTGGCCAATTGCCCTTTACGGTCGCGGGTCAGGGCTCCACCGCCACGGATGTGGCGCACGGCTACTCGGCGCTGCTGCCGAAGTACATGGCCGTGTACGGCGACCCGGGCAACCTGACGAGCACCGGCACGGCCGGCGCAGTGGCGCGGGCGCGCGAGGCGCTTGCGGTCGCCACAGCCGACGAGACGACCACCTCGTCCCACCTCGATACGCTGCGCAGGACGCTCGAAACCGCAGTCGAAAGGGACAACGAGGCGCGGGCCGAGTTCGACGCCATCGCCCAGGGGCCGATCTACCAGGCCGCCAAGGCGGAGTGGATGGCCAAGGCAGCGGTGACGCAGTCCATCGCGGACTACAACACCGCGGTCACGGACACGCTCAGCGCCCAGGCCACCCTGGACACCATGAACTACTCGGGTTACGTGCCGCTCGGCAATCAGGAACTCGTACAGCAAGTGGTGCTGATATTTGGCGGTATGGGCACCGTCAATTTTGCCCAACTGACACAGTACGTGAACGGCGACCTGAACAACCCCCAGATCGCGACGGTCGACGACGACGGGGTAACCGACACCACCGACAGCAACTTCGACGCGGCGGGCAACCTGGTCGTTCCCAAGCGGCTGTCTGACGGCAGCCTTCAGTCCATTTCCGTCTCGACGGTCGTCAGCACGGCCCGGACCAACCGCGACAACTACAAGCTTGCCGCGGACGCATTGAAGAAGCTCAGCGAGGAAAACCAGAACATCCTGCTGCAGGTGATCATCGACGAAGCGGCCCGGCGCGCACAGTTGGAGGCGGACTACTACGAGCAGCAGTTCCAGACCGTGCTCACCGACACGACGAACCAGAATCCGGTCACCACGGACCTGCCGAGTACGCCGCAGAACGAAGCTGCGCCCTACTCGATCGCGTCCCGGCACGCCGACTACCTAAGCGCGTCCAACAAGCGGGTAGTGGCCGAGGCGGACCTCAGGGCCAAGGCGGCGGCGCGCGAAACGGCTACGCAGGGCGTGATCGACGCCTTTCAGAGCCCGGGATCGTTCTACGAACAGTTGGTCGCGAGGCGCCAGGTGCTGAAGGCCCGGGCCGACCAGCTCGTGGCGGACAGCAGTTCGCCTTCGACGTCTCTGGAAGAAGCCGCCGCGGCAGCGGCAAAGGCCCTGACCGAGGCGGAGGACGCCCTGACCAACTACCAGAACTTGGCGGGCGATTCCGAGGATCCGGAGAATCCGATCCCCGGTCTGGTCAACACGCTGCTCGAGACCGACGGCGACGACGGGCAGGCGGTGGTGGATGCGATTTCACGGACCTACCAATATACCGCGGAGAACATGGACACCATCGCCGCGCTCACGGCGGACACCGAGGACGGCGCGGAGGAAGACGGGCCGCTCACGGCGAACAGGAAGGCCATCGCGGCGAACACCGAAAACGTTGAAACCAATTCCGGCGACATCGAGTCCCTGGACGGGCGCGTCACGCAGAATGAGGAGGATATCGGCGCGCTCAAGGAAGAAACCGACATGAATACCGTCATGATTGCCAACAATGCCGGGAACATCTCCGCGAACGCCTCGAACATCGCCGTCAACGCCAGCAACATTGTGGACAACCGAAGCTACATCGGTCAGAACGCCGCAACCCTCGTGGAGCACGGCGCGTTCATCGAACGCAACGCCGGCCACATTGCCATGAACAGCGAGCGCATCGGCGCCAACGCCGCCGCCATCACCATGAACAGCGGCCTGATCAGCGACAACCGTCACATGATCGGTGAGCTGAGCAGCGACCTCGAGGTTGTGCGCGCGGGCGTGGCGGCTTCCATTGCGCTGTCAAGGATGCCCTCCGTCGACGGCGGCGGCATCTCGTTCGGCGCCGGTACGTATGCCGGGGAAATGGCCTATGCGGTGGGCTTCCAGGTGGAGCGCGGGTTCGGGACGTTTGACATTGGTGTCACCAGCAGCGGTGGGGAGATCGGCGCGGGTGTCGGTGTGGGGTTGAAGGTCTGGCATTAGTTCCGATCGGTCCGGCGGGCGTTTTCGCCGTCCCTTGACGGGTGAGCGCCCGCCGCTCAGACGGGCCCGGAAAATGCGCCGGGAAAATGGCCTGTACCGTGGGTTGCCGGTTGCGATTGCCTTGTGGTTGTTCAGCACGGTCGTTCTGGCCGGGCAATACACCGAAGGAGGGAGCTGATCCTATCGCGTACCGTCGCAAGGCGTTCAGGGTCCGCGACCTGAAGATCGCCGCCCAGTTGCTCGGCGATGATCGCCACCTCGCCGCGGATCTGCGCGAGTTGCCCGGCCGACAACTGCTCTCCCGCGTCGGCCGTCTCCGTCAGGTGGCCTTCGCTGAATGTCACGAGGTAGCTTGACGACTCAACGAACCGATCGGCATCGCCGAGCGTGTGTGCCGCCCTGGCCCGCAACCGGTGAAGATGCTCGTCGGTCGTGAGAAACAGGACCTGCTCGATGAATTGCAGCGCCTCCCGCGCAAGGTCCTCACGGTCTTCGGTCGCGTTGACCCGCCATGCCGCGCGCAGCCGGGCCGCTTCGGGAAACCAGGCGTCGGTGACAAGACTCGCGGCGAGCACTTCGTCGAGCGCCGCGAGCGAGGGCCATTCGGCCGCGGCTTCGTGAGCGAGCCCCTGGATCACGGCTGCAGGCGGTCCTCTCAGTTCCGCGGCGATGGCCTGGATTTCCTGCGGCGCCTCGCCGCGGCTAATGTGCTCCAGATCGTCCTCGACCATGACGTAGCGCGCCTGCATGTTGAGGGGATTGGCCGCCAGCGCGGTGTTCAGGGACTCCGGCGCCCTGTCGGCCTGGCCGGTGGCCCGGAACAGCAGCCCGTAGACCTCGAACTGCCTGGAAAAATCCGGAATTGCCGCGGCTAGTTCCGTCGCCCTAGAAGTGCGTCCGGTGTTCATGAGCCACCGCGCGATGTACCCGTAGTCGACGCTCTCTCCGAGCAGCGTGTGTACCCAGCTTCCGGGTCTTGTCAGCGGATCGTGCGGTGCGAACAGTTCAAGCAACTCGTCGACCTGCAGCCCGTCTGCCCGGGCGCGGCTGCGCGTCGCCATGAGATTGTCGTCGTCGGTGCTGATCACGGCGCCGCTGGAGAAGGACTGGAGGCCCGGTTCGTCCAGCGCCAGGGCCGCCAACAGGTCCTCGACGGCGTTCACGCCCAATCGACTGTAGTGTACGGGGTCGTCGCTGAACGGCCGGCCCGTGCGCGCCGCCTCCAGCTCGACATCGAGCCGCGCGTCGGACGCCAGGAACAACAACACCTGCGCGGTCGGGTTGTACAGCCTGACGTATTCGAACTCGGCGAGCAGCGTCGCGGCGAGCGTCCGCAATAGCGCTTGGTCCACGAACTCCCCGTTCATCCATTGCAGGAAGACGCCGCCTTCGTTCAGGTGGCCCCTGACGTCGGCCGCGAACTCGCGGGTGAACAGGTGCGACGCTCCCGCGGTCCACGGATGCGAGGGCTGCGAAATAATTGCATCGTACGACTTGCCGGTCAGCCTGAGGGCATTGCGCGCGTCGTTGATCACTACATTGAACCGCGGGTCCTGGAGCGGGTCCACATCGCGCAGGCCCTCGAGTCGCCGGTTCGCCGCGATCACCTCCGGCTCGAGCTCGACCACGTCAATGCTGCTCACGGAGGGCGGTACGCCTTCCAGCGCCACGCCACCGCCGTAGCCGACGACCAGCATGGTGCGGATGTCCGGACGCGCAGCGACCGGCAGCGCGGTCAGCCACTTCTGCGGATCGACGCCGGGCGGCGCCCCCCTCACCGCGACGGAGGCTTCGGGGAGGCCGTTGGTGCGCAGGTAATAGTAGCTCCCGGAGGCCTGCAGCATGACGGTGGAGGATCGCCCGACGGCGTAATAAAGTTCCCGCGGCGGATCCGGATAGCTGACGGAGTACCCCGAGCTCAGGACCACCGCCCGGGGCCGGTCCGGGCTGTAGATGGCGAGGACCGCGGCGATGCCGGCGAACGCAACCCCCACGGGAACCGCCCTCGGCCGGGCGACGCAGCCGGCCGCCCACAGCGCCAGCAGGAAGTTGACGCCCGCCGCCACACGGATCGATCCTTCGAATCCCAAGCCGGGAATCAGCACGAACCCCGCCAGTATGGCGCCCGCGATGGCGCCCACCGTATTCCACGCATAGACGCGCGCCGTGCTGGCCGTGGCCTCGCTTTCGTCCCGCGCCAGTACGCGCACCGCGAGGGGCAGCGTGGCGCCGATGAAGATCGTTGCCGGCAGCATCACCGCCACGCCGAGCAGTGCCAGCGAGCGGGTGGTCGGCGCGTCGGGGATCAGTGGCCCCATCCAGGCGTAGACTCCCATGGAGAGCACGCCGATGGCCACCTGGGCGAAGGCGAATGACACGGCGGCCCGCTCGCGCCGTTCGGCGAACTTGCCGGCCAGCCCGCCGCCCAGGGCGATGCCGGTGAGAAAGGCCGCGAGCATGGTGGCGAAGGCGTAGATGCTGCCGCCCATCACGTGGGCCAGCATCCGGGTCCAGAGCACTTCGTAGAGGAAGGCGTTGGCGCCGGAGACCAGCATGAGCGGGAGCATCCAGGCGGGCTGGGTGCGGAAGACGGTG
>JAJDWR010000007.1 GCA_022825505.1 Gammaproteobacteria bacterium
GTATGCCGCGCGTACCTGGGCGACTCAGCGCATTGACGAGCCGCGGGTGACTCGAATTCTCCCGCGCGGCGACTGGATGGATGAAAGCGGTGAGATCGTCGAACCGGCTATACCCGAGTTTCTTGGCAAGCTCGATATCGGTGACCGACATCGGCGGCAGAAGCGTTCGGCCCTACCAACCTGACGGGTATCTGGGTGACCTGAATTTCCCGCGCCGCGTCTGGCATGCCGATTCCGGGGAGAACCAGTACCGACGTGGCATGTACACGTTCTGGCAACGCACTCACCTGCACCCGACGTTGCAGGCATTCGATGCGCCGTCACGTGAAGAAGCCGTCGCTCACCGGGAGAAATCGAATACGCCACTTCAGGCACTGGCGCTGCTGAACGATCCGACGTTTGTCGAGGCCGCCCGTGCCTTCGGTGAGGAGATCCTGGCGCAGGACGGCGATGTCGAAGCTCGCATCGACTGGGCCATGCAACAGGCGGTCGCGCGACCAGTGCGACAAAACGGCGAAGCCGAACTGCTGGCCAACACGTACGAGCAAAGTGAAACGTACTTCGCGAACAATCCCGACGAGGCGGCCAACCTGCTTGGCATAGGCCAACGGCCAATTCCTTCTGACGTCGATCAGGGTTCCGCCGCGCTGGTACTGGACCTCGAACAACGCGGCCTCCTCGAAGACACCCTCGTCATCTGGGGCGGAGAATTCGGACGTACTCCTATGGGCCAGAACGGCGACGGTCGCGATCATCACATCCAGGCATTCTCAATGTGGATGGCGGGCGCCGGCATCAAGCCAGGCATCATTTACGGCGAAACCGATCCGTTCGGCTACAACATCATTCGCGTCGAAGTCCACGTCCACGACTTTCACGCAACGATCATGCACCTGATGGGCATTGATCACGAAAAGCTTCGCTACCGTTACCAGGGTCGCGATTTTCGACTGACCGACGTCCACGGACACGTTGTGAAGAATATTATCGCCTGAGACTGATGCGATTGCGCACAATGGCCCTGCCGTCAGCTTCGACATGAAGCTATACCTGTGCGTTGTCCGCATGTTGTCATGCCTTTTTGTTGGTCGTCAGGTTCCGAATCCGGAACTGAGAGGCTCGTTCGATGGAACATCGAACTTCTTTTTTTGCTTCTCAAGATGCGATTCCAGATTGCGTCGAATATCTCTATACCGGGGATCGTCGTATACGCTGCGCATTTCCATCGGGTCCTCGATCAGGTCGAACAATTCCCACTCGTCCGATATCAAGAAATGAATCAGCTTGAAACGTTTGTCGGCAACTCCCTCATGCGGCTCAACGAGGTGGCTACCAGGGTATTCGTAGTAGCGATAGTAGAGTACATCGCGCCATTGGTATTCGAGTTCGTTTTCCAGGATGGGGCGTAAGCTTAGTCCCTGCATATGGGGATCGGCATCGACGCGGGCGATATCCAACAGGGTCGGGGCAATGTCAAGGTTGGAGACGAGCTCGCTGGTGGAGGTTTCCGGTTCTATTCTTCCCGGCCATTGCATGAGCAATGGCGTTCGAAATGACTCTTCGTACATAAATCGCTTGTCGTACCAGCCGTGCTCGCCCAGATAGAAACCCTGATCGGACGAGTAAATTACGATCGTGTTGTCTTCCAGGCCGTTGGCAATGAGGTAGTTGAGAATCTCACCGACACTGTCGTCTATGGAACGGATTGTGCGCAGGTAGTCTTTCAAATAGGCTTGATACTGCCAGCGAACGAGATCGGCACCCTCGAGAACAACATCTGCAATATCAGCGTTTCTTTTCTTGTACGCGGCATACCAGAGGCGTCGCTGCGCATCGCTCATATTGCCGTACATCCACTTCGGCCATGGTGTGTCGTTCTCGACTCCGTAGGCCTTCAGGTCTTCGCGCTGGGTTTCCTCACTGGGGTCATAGATTTTCAGATCCGCCCGAGGTCGGAAATCGTTGGCAATCGTCATCGCCTGATTGCTCGCCGCTGATGCTCGATTTTCGTAGCGGTCAAAGAGATTGGCAGGCTCCGGGATCGTCTGGTCTTCGAGAAAGTACAAATGTCGCGGACCTGATACCCACGGTCTGTGCGGTGCCTTGTGCTGCATCATCAACAGAAAGGGTTTGTCCTTCCCGCGGACCGTCTCAAGCCAGCGAAGCGATTTTTCAGTCGTAATATCAGTGACATAGCCAGGTACGGTTTCGATACCCGCTTTCGTCTTGAATTCCGGGTTGTAGTACAACCCCTGGCCTGGCAAGACATCCCAGTGATCGAAGCCGGTCGGATCGGAACCCAGGTGCCATTTGCCGATAATTGCCGTTTCATACCCATTCTCCCGAAGCATCTTGGGAAAGGTATTTTGGCTGCCATCGAATGTGGTGGCGTTGTCGCGAACGCCATTGAGGTGGCTGTACTTCCCAGTCAGCACGACAGCACGCGCCGGCGCGCATATTGAATTCGTTACAGTGGCCCGGTCAAAGCGAATACCGTTCCGCGCAATACGGTCAATGTTCGGCGTCGGAGCAACATCCTTCAGGCGGCCGCCATACGCACTGATGGATTGAAACGCATGATCGTCACTGTAAATAAAAATGATGTTGGGGCGAGCCTCGCTCGCAGCAGAAATACACGGGAGTAAGGCTGCAAGCGCGCCGAGCAACAAGCCTCGCTGTGGGATACTCATTCTTGCTCCTTTGGATATCGGCCCACAGCCTCTAGCTCTTCGATATAAGCGTGTTGACTGCGATATTTACCGCCAAGAGAATTCTAGAGTCATGATTGCACTGTAAAAAGGGTCAAACTTTCATGACTTCATGCAAATATTGCTTCAATCTTTGGGACTTATATCGTTGACTGCGCAGCTGAACAATAATGCCCGAAGGGGGCATCTGGCAGGTGCCCGACCCTGTGCATGGGGTGTCGCAAGAGTGTTTGGACCTTGGAAACCCGCAATAAACACCCTGCCCGACGCTATCGATCAACCTGTATGCATTATTCCGCGCTTTGCGCAGTCAACGATATAAGTCCCCCTTTTCTAGCACTACATTATGTCTATGGGGCAACTCATGGCCCGGAACTGATGCACTCGTTGCCGAACGCGACGCATGCAGCGTCTGCTCCGCCTCGCGCAGGATCCAGTTGCACAATTCCGTTACGATGGGGGCCGTCGGCCGGTTTTCCGGAATGGCGATATAGTAGCCTTTGCTGGACTCGATCGCGCTGGTGCTGGCGAGAACGAGCTTGCCGCGTCCCAATTCTTCCTCAACGAACAGATCGGGTAGTAACGCTGCACCGAGACCGGCAACGGCAGCTTCCGTCAGCATGGAAAACTGGTCCAGCAACCAGCCTCTGTAGGCGTTCCTGGTGGAAATTGACAATTGCGTACACCAGTCCACCCATGCCGTACGCCGCAGGGACAGATGCAGCAGGGGCGCGGCTGCCAGGTCCGCATCGGAAAGGATGTTGTGCCTGCGAAGGAAGTCGGGGCTGCTGATGGCGATCATGCGCTCGTCGAACATATGGTGCATTCGCGTCCCGGCCCAGTCCGGCGTGCCGAAGTGTATGGCGATGTCGAACGGTTCTGCATCAAAGTTGAACGGATCGAATTTGGAAGTCAGGCGAATTGAAGCCTGGGGATGTTCGGCATAGAACTTCGGCAGGCGCGGAATCAACCACCGCGAGCAGAAGGTCGGCAATGTCGCCATCTCAATAAGTTGCACCCCCTTGGCGCGCGCACTGACCCGGGTCGAAGCCGCTTCCAGGTTGGCCATGATGGGCTGGATCTCCTCCAGGTAAGCACGGCCTGCCTGGGTCAATACAATGCGCTGCCGAATCAGGTCGAACAGCCTTGCGCCAAGCAGGTCCTCCAAACCCCGAACCTGCCGGCTGACGGCGCTCTGCGCCAGGCAGAGTTCCTCTGCCGCACGCGTAAAGCTGCCAAGTCGCGCGGCCGCCTCGAAAGCGCGGAGAGACTTCAGAGTAGGCAGAATTTGCATGAAGTCATGAGGATTTAATGCTTTTAATTGTTGATTTATAGCTCTAATATCGGGTGGATTGCAAGTTGTACACACGCAACGGGACCATTCATGGGTAAGGTCTACGAAGAAATCAACGACAGGTTGGCGGCGTTCATCGAGGCACAGCACATCTTCTTCGTCGCGACGGCGCCGGAACGCCCGAATGGCCTGGTCAATGTTTCGCCGAAGGGGCATGACAGTTTCCGCATTCTCGGGCCGCGGCGGGTCGCCTATCTCGACATCACCGGCAGCGGGGTGGAAACCATCGCGCACGTCAAAGAGAATGGCCGCCTCACCGTCATGTTCTGCGCCTTTGACGGGCCCGCCAAGATCCTGCGGCTATACGGTAACGCTCGGGTCTGTGAGCGTGGCGACGAGGGCTACGACGAGTTGCTGGCCAAGTTTCCCGAGTACCCTGGCATCCGCTCCATAATCGTCTCGGACCTGTTTCGCATCGCCGACTCCTGCGGCTGGTCGATTCCGTTTTACGACTACCGTGAAGAACGCCAGCAATTGTTGCGTTACGCTGCGTCCTTTGACGAGGAGCAACTGCTGCAAAAACACCGCGATAATTGTTCACACAGCCTCGACGGCCTGGTGGGCGTAAAGCCCGACCTGTAGCGAGGCCGGCGCACCGCGTTCAATCGCCAAATGTTGAAGTTGGCCAGGTCTCGACGTTCGGTACTGCTGACGCTGTGCGCATTGCCGGCTTTCAATGCTACCGTGGCGCAGATATACGACTCCGGCGCGGACCCGGCCAGGCCCAACATCATACTTGTGCTCGCGGATGACGCCGGCGTCGAGGCTTTCCGGCCATACGGCGGCACGTCCTATGCGACACCCAACATCGCGGCGCTCGCCGCCCGGGGCCGCACTTTCACGCGTGCCTTCAGCCAGCCGCTTTGTACGCCGTCCCGGGTACAACTCATGACAGGGAAACAGAACTACCGGAACTATGAAGCCTTCGGGTGGCTGGATCCCGACGAAGCCACGTTCGCGCAGGCGCTCCGGGCTGCAGGTTATCGCACGGCGATCGCGGGCAAGTGGCAGCTTTCCATGCCCGAACCCGACCGCCCCATCGAATTCGACGCCGAGCGGGCAGCACCGAATGTCACTCCAGCCATCATCCGTGACGACTACGGTTTTGACGGCTACTCCCTGTGGCAGCTGAACCATGTGCTTGATGACGGCAGGGGGCCACGCTACTGGAACCCCAGGATCGAACGCGACGGCGATCTGCTGCCCGCAGGTGCCGAGGATTACGGTCCCGACCTCAATGCCGCCTACTTGATCGATTTCATCGAAGCAGCCAGCGGGGACGGCGTTCCGTTCCTGGCCTACTTCCCGACTGCGCTGCCGCACGCTCCATGGGTGCCGACGCCGTTTACGGTGGACGGCCGCGCATCGGACGAGATGCATTCGCCTGAGCACTTCGGCGCGAATGTGGAGTATCTCGACCATCTGGTCGGTGAGTTGCTGGCGGCCGTGGACGCGCTCGGCATCGGCGGCCGCACCTATCTGATTTTCACGAGCGACAACGGGACGGCACGCAACATCACCAGCGAAACGAATTCTGGACCAGTGACCGGCGCCAAGGGCCACCTGACGATACCGGGCACCCATGTTCCGCTCATCATTGCCGGTCCGGAGATCCAGGCGGGCTCGGTGGACCATCGCCTGGTCGGGATTGCCGACATCACCACGACCGTCCTCGCCGCTGCGGGGCTTGACGCGGAAATCGAATCGCTGGACGGACGGCCGCTACTGCCGGTGACGAGCGACGAGGGCAAGCCTACCGGACTGCTCTATTCCTGGTATGACCCCAAGGGACGGAACTTCGCGCCGGGCGCGGTGGCCATGTCGCCCACCCGGCGGCTCTACGCCGACGGACGCATGACGGCCGTCGAAGCCGCTCCGGTTTGCTGCGTCCTGCGGGAACTGGACATGGCCGAGACCGGGAGGCCGACCGAGGCCGACCCGCAGCTACGCCAGGTGCTGCTCAGTCACGAACAACACGGAACACGCTGAATGTGCCGCTGCCGGGTGCGAGCTGCAAGGGCGGCCGGGAGCGAACCCGGTAGCGCGCCCGGAGCGGATCGCCTCGACTCAGTTATCCCCGTACCGTGAACGCAGGGCCTGCAGGCGCTCCAGCATCCCGGCCTGTACGTCCCGGTAGTCCGGGTCTCCGTATACGCTTTGCATTTCGTCGGGGTCGCGCTCGAGGTCGAACAGCTCCCACTCGCCCAGATCGTAGTAGTGGATCAGCTTGTAGCGCGCCGAACGTACCCCGTAGTGGCGCGGCACGGCGTGTACCGCCGGCGGCCCCTCGTAGTAGTGGTAGTAGATGGCGTCGCGCCAGCCGGCCGGCTCCCCGCCGCGCAGGAACGGCGTGAAACTCTCGCCCTGCATGTCTTCGGGGACCGGCGCTCCGACGGCGTCCAGCAACGTCGGCGCGATGTCGATGTTCTGGATCAGCGCGCTGGTCTCGCTGCCCGGCGCCGTCACGCCGGGCCAGCGGACCAGCAACGGTGCATGCAGGGATTCCTCGTACATCCAGCGCTTGTCGTACCAGCCGTGCTCGCCGAGATAGAACCCCTGGTCGGATGTGTAGATGACGATGGTGTTCGCAGCCAGTCCCGACTCGTCCAGGTAATCCAGCAGGCGACCGATGTTCTCGTCCATGGCGGTTACCACGGCCAGGTAGTCCTGCATGTAGCGCTGGTAGATGTGGCGTACCCGGTCGCCTCCGCTGAGGGTGCCCTCCACCAGCGGCCGGTTGCGCTGCTCGAATGCATCCCGATAGGCCTGCCGCTGTCCCGGCGTCAGCCGCGACACCATATTCCGCCAGCCGGCTTCCCGCCGAGTGTCGTCCGGGCGAACGGCCAGCTCGGCCTCGTCTGGCAGGAATTTCAGATCGCGGTCGGTAAAGTGGCGCGCCAGGGTCATTTCCTGTTGCGCCGCCCCCGACGCACGACCCTGGTAGGTATCGAACAGCGACTCCGGTTCCGGGAACACCGTATCGGCGTACAGGTTCAGGTGCCGCAGGGGCGGGAACCATTCGCGATGCGGCGCCTTGTGCTGGGACATGAGGAAGAACGGCTTGTCGCCGGCGCGCTGCCGCTCGATCCAGTCGATGGTCTTGCGCCCGATCACGTCGGTGGCGTATCCGCCGAACACGGCTTCTCCACGCGCGCTGATGAAAGTCGGCTGGAAGTACTCGCCCTGGCCCCGCAGTATGTCCCAGTGGTCGAATCCGGTCGGCTCCGAACCCAGATGCCACTTGCCGATGATCGCCGTCTCGTAGCCGTGCGCCTGCAGGTACTTGGGCAGCGTCGACTGGGAACCGTCGAACAGGCCGCCGTTCGTGAACTTGCCGTTCACATGGCTGAACTTGCCCGTCAGCAGCGCTGCCCGGCTCGGACCGCAGATCGAATTGGTCACCGTCGCATGGCGAAACAGCATGCCTTCGTGCGCGATCCGGTCGATGCCCGGCGTTTCGATGAGCGCGTCGCCGTAAGCGCTGACCGCCCGCAGTGCGTGATCGTCGCTGAAGATCAGGATGATGTTGGGGCGGTCGCCGGTCTGGGCCAGACCCGACCACCCGAGCAGGGTGAGCGAGAGGAGCAAGAACGAAGTCAATCGAATCATGATCAGGGTCCCTTCAGTCCGAAGAAGTTGGCCTCGTCCCGGCCGTCCCCCGACACCGGCAGCATGGCCGGGGCCGCCCGGGGCGCGGCCAGCAGTAATGCTTCGCCGGCAGACAGGTCGCAGAGCGCTTCGTCCTCCGCGACGAATTCGAGTCGTTCGGCGTCCGCGGATGCAGCCGCGGCAAGCCTCGACAGACCTTCCGCCTTCACGCGGCACGGCGCGCCGGCCAGGCTGGCGACGTGCAGGCGCGCCAGTTCGCCCGCCCTGCGCTCGGCACTGACCAGGAAGGCGCCTTCGCCTCGCAGGCTCGCAAACGCCACGTCCTCCCAGTGCTCGGGCACGGCGGGGAAGACCCGCAACTTGCCGCCCCAACTCTGCAGCAGCATGTCGTTGAGGCTGACGGAGCCGGTCAGCGAGACCTCCTGGGTCATGCCGCTGACCGAGTGGGCGTAGTAGTGGGTATTGCCCCGCGAGATGTCGGCGCCGCCATAGGTGTCGACGAAGGCGTCGAGGTAGGCATAGGCCTGCTCGCCGTCGCCCATGGCAGCGTACATTGACGCCGCGATCGTAAACGAGTAGCCCGCCACGGCCACTTCACTGTGGGACGCGCGGATGTCCTCGACGAAGCTCAGCCAGAAGTCCACCGATCTGCGGATCTTCTCAAGGCCTCCGGACTGCTCGATGTGAACGTCGTAAAAGGGGTAGATCATCATGAGGTGTGAGAAGTGCCGGTGCGCGTCCTCAAGCTTCACCCCGGTGCCGATGGTATAGCCTTCCTCCGGGTCGTAGGGGTAATCGACCAACCGCGCGGCGATGTCCTGCCACTCCCGTATCTGTTCCCCGGTAACGCCGTCGGCCACCGGCGCGTGTTGCAACAACATCCCGACAGCCCACTTCAGGACGGTCAGGTCGTAGTTCGCATTCGGGGCGTACACGTATTCCGGCGAATACATAACCGGCAGGTGCAGCCGCCCGTCCGCGCCCTCCTGCATGACCTGCTGGTAGAGCCGCACGCCCCTGACCAGCAGCGGGTAGAAGGTCCCCGTCAGCAGTTCCTCATCCATCGTGTAGCGGTGGATCTGCCAAAGGTTGTGGCACAGCCAGAGGAAGCTCCCGAAAGTGGCCCGGTGGAAAACCGCGGGGATGGGATTGTCGCGCTTGAACGCCTCCGGGATGTCGTCGTACAGCAGAATCGAACTTTCGCCGGGGCCCGGCGGGATGAAGTCGGGTGTGGTCCTCGAAACCAGTCCGTAGCCGCCTTCGTAGGGTCCGGCCATGGCGGCAAAGCGTCGTCGGTTTTCGTTCATGTGGCGAATCAACGGCTCGGCCAGTTCGGGCGCGTTTCCAGTACTCAGAAGCCAGTAGGCGATCTGGATATTGAGGTTGTGCCAGACGGCCGGCCAGGGCGAGCGCGGGTCGAACCAGGTCGCCTGCAGGTCAATGAGGTTGCCGCCGGGGCGAGTGCCGCCGCGCAGCTTGTGGTACTGAATGTAGTAAAACGATTCGAGCTTCTTGTCGGGGATGGAGACGAACCGGCGGCTCATGAACTCGTTCCAGACTTCCCTGTGCCGGTCAAGCCGGGCTTCGGTTGTCTGGGCGCGCGCCGCCTCGAGCGTCGCCAGCGCCGTTTCACGCGTGTCGATCCCCTGGTTGCGGTTGTAGGCCATGGTCGCGTTGCGGACGGTCCACCCGGCTTCGCCGGCTTCGTCCCAGGCAACGGTGATGTCGCCGGCAGGCTCACCCACCTCCGTGTAGGCCAGGCTGAAGAACCAGGCACCCCGCTCCCGTCCGGTGGTGGGCGGGGCCGTTTCGTACGGGCCCAGGTAGTACGGACCCACGTTGCGCGCGCGGTTGGTGGGCTGCGGATCGGAATCGCCTTCGAAACGCCACTCGGCGGCCGCATCCCCCGAGTTGCGGGTCAGCACCGTGAGAACCTCGCGTTCAGCCTCGATGAACGCCTGAAGCTCGATTTCGCCCGTGCCGGTCCGCAGCGTACCCTCCATCAGGCCGTCGAAAATCCGTACGCGGAACGGCCGTGCCGGCTCGAGGTCGATGGCAGCATCCGTCTCGAGCACGAAACGCCCGATGGATTTGCGGTGCGGAAAGACCTCTTCGGAAAGGCTGTAGACATCCGAACGGGTGACCAGGAAGACCAGCCGGTTCGGTTCCTCCACGTAGACCAGCGCTCCCATGACGCCGTTGCCGAGGATGAGACCGTCGTAGTATTCCGTGGGCAGTCGCGCATACACCATGTCGTGATCGGCGAGATACGCGCCCATGTCGATATGCCCGGCCGTATCGAGCGTGTTCACATCACGGAAGCTCTGAGCGCCGGCCTCGGCCATGAAGACCGCAACCGCCAGACACACCAGCGGAAAGACCGATCGTTGCCGGAACATTAGTGCACCCTGCTTTGTCCGGATTCGATGATGGCCTGCAGCTTTGACTGCAGGTCGAGGACGAGGACTCGCTCCGCGTCGCTGACGCCGTCCTTCAGCAGGTCGTTGGATTCGCCGGGGTCGGCGGTCAGATCGTATAGCTGCAGGTGGGAATCGAAATCGAAAGTTTCGCCGATGGTAGCGAACGGATCGAAGGGCGCACCGCCGGAGAATCCTCCGGCCGCCTGGCCCCCGAAGATGACTTTCCATTCACGGCCCTGGGCATCGATTTCGCGAATCGCGAAGCCGCCCCGGTGGGAATGGTTGACACCAAACGCTCTCGGCGCCCGCGGGTCCGAAGGGGCCTCGTTTCCCAACAACAGGCGCGCCATGCTGATGCTGTCGTGACCGCCGGCGGATGGTTCCTCAACACCCAGGATGTCCGCGACGGTGCGGTAGATGTCGTTCAACTCCACCAGGTCGCTGCTGACCCGCGCCTCTCCGATCCGCCCGGGCCAGCGGAACAACAGCGGCACGCGGTGCCCGCCCTCGAAGGCGTCGGCCTTCTGCCCGCGCAGCAGAACTCCATCAACGAAGCCCGGCGAGATGCGGTCGTGGGAGGCGAAGGACTTTGACGCCCCGTTGTCCGAAGCAAAAATCACCAGCGTATCTCCGTCGATGTCTGCGGCATCGAGCGCATTGAGTACCTGTTCCACCGACCAGTCCACCAGGCGAATAAAGTTCGAGTAAAGCGTCTGTCCGTCATCCCGGGAGAATTCGCTCAAGCCCCGTTCGGCATCCGCAGGCACGAGTGCGGGCGGTACGATCGGCGCATGGGGGGCCGTCAACGAAAGGTAAACGAAGAACGGACGATCCCGGGTTGACTGTTCGCGAATGTAATCCACCGACCGGCCGACGGTCTCCGGTAGAACGGCGCCGAACTCATATCCCTCTGCCCTGAACCCGTACAGAACCTCGTCCTTGAGCACGGGCTCAGTGGGCATGCCGATTGCACGGTCGTCCTGCATGTAGGTGAACGGTGGGAAATTGATCGTGTCGTCGCCGAAATACGTGTCGAAGCCGTGATGGACCGGACCGCCGCCGAACGGTTGGGCGTAGTCCACGTTTGCCCCGGTCCTTGAGGGTGCCTCGCCGTCCGTCGTCGCCCAGTCGAGGCCCAGGTGCCACTTGCCGAACATGGCGGTCGCATAGCCCTCATCCTGTAGCAGTTCGGGCAGAGTCTGCTCGGCCGGATCGATCAGCGAGGGGGCGTGCATGACCACCGTGCCGGCCTTCAGCCGCGTACGCCATGCATACCGGCCGGTCAGCAACCCGTACCGGGTCGGCGAGCAGACCGCGGACGGCGAGTGAGCGTTGGTAAAGCGCATGCCTTCGTCGGCCAGACGGTCGATCGCCGGAGTCGGCACCGGCGAGTCCACGGGGGCGACCGCCGTGTTGGTGTAACTGCGGACGTCCCCTAGCCCAAGATCATCGGCGAGAATAAGGACGATGTTGGGCGATGCATCTTCCGCGTCGGCTGCCTCGACAGCAGGTGTGCCGCGAACCTCCACCTGAGCCAGCGTCGGTGCACCTTCACGGGCGTGCTGAACCCGAACGTAGCGGCCTTCGGCGCCCACCGGAATCTCCAGCGACAGACCGGCACCGCCGATGAAGTAGCGTCGCCAGGTGCCGGAATCCCGGGCCAGGTCGGCAAACGAACGGCCGGCAGGATCCTCATTGGCGACGAACACGTAGAAATTGCCGGGCGATTCCTGACACTCGCCGTGCCCGCAGCCGCGCAGCGTGATCGATTCGACGTCATGAACTCGACCGAGGTCCGTCTGCCACCACCCCTGCGAGCCGGAGTCCGATGCAGTCCGCGAATCCACGTCCAGCGCCGGCGCAGACGACTTGGGATAGAGGTAGACGTAGTAGGAAGGCAGCCGCTTACCCTCGTCGTCCTCGAACGTCGCGGTAATCATGGTCGGCCCCGGGCTCAGTTCCACCTCGAACCGGGCGCTGCGGTCACCCGTGCCGATCGAATGCGTATAGGTATCCGGGCCGATGACGAGCGACGCACTGACCGCCGCGAATGCCTCGCCCGGCAGGTCCCGGTGAGACGGACCGCCGGGAACCGGCTCGCCGCCAGGCAATCCGGACCGGATGGGATGATTGAGTTCCCGCGGCCAGCGCCGCATTTCCACGACGTACCGCCCCGCGCGCTCGACCTCCACCGCCCACACGCAGTCGTCGTTGACGCGCTGCCGGGCAGCCCGTACATGTGCCTGGCCCCATGCAGGAAGGCCAGACGACAGGCATTCCCGGGTCACAAGCCGGGTCATGTATTGCTGTTCACTTCCGACGACAATGCGCGGGGTATCGGCAAATGTGGGCTCGAGTTCGTCCCACCAATCTTCGTACACGCCCCTCAGGGACCTGACCACTTCGGGATGCCGGCCCGCAACGTCCCGGGCCTGTCCTGGATCGGACTCTATTTCGTACAGTTCCGTCCCGTTGACCAACCGCCAGCGCCGGGTCATGACGCTGCTCTGCTTCCACTTCTGCGGATCGATGATGCGCTGCGAATCGATGACGACCGGCCGGTCGACCCAGCCCTCTTCGCGACGCTCCAGAAGCGGCCGCAGCGACACGCCGTCGAATCGCTCCGCCGATTCCGGCCGGACGCCGGCCAGGTCCAGCAACGTCGGCGCAATATCGATATGCGCCGCCAGATTGCGGATCGCATGGGGGCCGTCCATGGAGCCCGCGGGCCAGCGAAAGAAAAACGGCGCGCGATGACCGCCCTCGTATTCGCTGGCCTTGTGACCCCGCAGGCCGGCATTGAAAACCGGATGCCCCATGGCCGTGCCATTGTCCGTCATGAACATCAGGATCGTATCGTTTTCCAGACCCGACTCCCGCAGGTGCCGCCGCAATCGGCCGAAGTTGTCGTCAATGTTCTCGATCATGCCGAAGAAGTGCGCGAGCGAAACCGGCTGGTCGCCGTACCTCTGTGCATACTCCGTTGGTGCGTTGTAAGTCGCGTGCGGTGCGTTGGTTGAAAGGTAGGCGAAAAATGGCCGGCCCTCGTCGCGACTGGAATCGATGAACGCCATGGCCCGGTCGAAAAGGGTATCGGTAATGAACCCCTCGGTCGGCACGGGCTGCCCGTTGTGGTTCATGATCGTGTCGAAATTCGTGTTGTTCCAGAAGTCGCTGATGTTGCCGGTGCCGCCGCCGCCGAACGTGAACGTCTCTTCGAATCCCCGGTCCTGAGGACGGAACGGATACTCGCCGCCGAGATGCCACTTGCCAAAGAGGCCGGTCGCGTAACCTGCCTCCCGCAGCACCTGGGCAATGGTGACTTCGTCCCGGCGCATCAGTCCGCGACCGGCGGCCGTGTGCCAGACCCCGGTACGGTTCGGGTCACGGCCGGTGAGCACTGCGGCCCGCGTTGGCGAGCAGGTCGGGGAGACATGAAAGTCTGAGAAGACGATCGCCTCTCGGGCAAACGCATCGATATGGGGCGTACGCACGACAGTGTTTCCGTGCACGCCAAGATCGGCATAGCCCTGATCGTCGGTGAGCACCAGCACGATATTCGGAGGCAGTTCTACGCCATTTGCACTGTCCACACCGGGCACACACACGCAGAACACCGCCAGGAGAGCAGCCGCTGAAATATGAGCCAACCCCCCGTTCACGGTGACGAAATCGTTGTAGCCATCATCATTCAAACTACCGGGAACGCCATGCGAGGCCCCCTTTCCAGGTTGACTATATCTGCGGACACGGGAAAGGTTCACGCAGTTAGAGCATGATCTCATAATGCGGGTGCGCAAACGTTCACCGCCGCGAAGTCATCCTTTGCCATGGCTGAACGCCGCCCACCGGCCAAGGCGGCAAAACGGCGACGCCGGGGGCGCCGGTCATTGGACAGGGGCGGGCAAGTCGCATTAGCCTCAACCCGTCGACATCTTGCGTCACGCACTCGAATACGCCTGGCCGGAAACCCGTTTCAACATGCCTTCCCCAGCATCGTCTGGTCGATACTCATCGTTTCCGGACTGGCGGTGCTGTACACGGTGCTCGGCGGACTCAGGGCCGTCGTGGTGACCGCGGCGATCCAGACGGTGCTGCTGCTGCTCAGCGCCATTGGTATCCTGTACATGATCTTTTCCTGAAGAGGCGCCCAGAGAGTCGAGCATGCCGGATTTCCCGATCATCGATTCCCACCTGCACCTTTGGGACCCGGCACGGCTCACCTACCCGTGGCTGTCCGCGGTTCCGGCCATCGGCGGCCCCCGGCTGCCCCGGGACTTTCGCGCCGCGTCGGCCGGATACGAGGTGGAGAAAATGATCTTCGTGCAGTGCGACACCCTGCCGGAGCAGGCCCGCGACGAGATCCGCTGGGTGGCGGAGCTGGCGGCGGATGAGGAGCCGCGCCTGGCCGGAATCGTTGCCTGGGCCTCCGTGTCCAGCGGCGCGGCCGACGTATCCGAACTCGACTGGCTTGCTGCTCAACCTCTGGTGCGGGGCGTTCGCCAACTCATACAGTCTGAGGATGACGACCGTTACTGTGCCCGGCCGGACTTCGTGCGCGGAGTGCAGCTACTCGGCGAGCGTGGCCTGTCGTTCGACCTGTGCATCAAGGGCGACGGTCAGTTCGAGAGCGTGCTCGAACTGGTAGGAAGATGTCCCGAGGTGGCATTCGCTCTGGACCATTTGGGCAAGCCCTTTATCGGCCAGTCCCGGATCGAACCCTGGGCCGAACACATTCGGCGTCTGGCCGACGCACCGAATGTGGTCTGCAAGGTCAGCGGGATGTGTACCGAGGCAGACTGGAACGACTGGACGGTGGACGATCTCAGACCCTACGCCGAGATCGCCTTCGATGCATTCGGCCCCGGGCGCCTGATGTTCGGCGGCGACTGGCCAGTGGTGGACCTGGCGTCCACATGGGCGCAGTGGGTGCAGACGCTGACCGAGCTGACCGCCGACTTCAGCGCGGCCGACCGGCGCAAGCTTTTCCGCGACAACGCCGCATCGTTCTATCGCATCTGAGAGCAGACGCGCAAGCTGAAGACCGGCGCCGGCGCTACTCGACTTCCGGCATTTGCAGGCCCAGGCCGGCGAGGGCCGCTTTCAGGTGCGCCAGCGCCTCCGGCGTCGGCCCCGGATACTCCCCGATGATGGGTACGTTGCCGATATAGCCGATATCGGCGCGGCCCTCCTCCGTTGCATAGAATGCGCTGAGGGCCAGGTTCCGGTATTGGTGGAAGAAGGCGGCGGTATCCTCGAGACCCGCCTCGACGCGATCGGCAAAGGCGATCCGGTCCAGAATTCCGGCACGCTGATCATCGGTGAGATCCGCGAATCCGGCTGCGAAGCGCTCCCTGGAGGACCGCTCCAGCCATTCCAGGCCGTCGAAAACAAGCTCGCGGTCGCGCTGCTGGTCCGGATACGGCGCGCTGACCCACTCGTCGATGAATTCGTGCACGCCCAACGCGGTGGCCGCCGGCGAAACTTCATCCTCCGGCAGGATCATGTCACACAGGGCTGCGGCGACGCGCAGTTGCCGGGGGGTCATGGTGCGTTCCCAGGGGACAGTCGGGTTCAGCAGATCGGGATCCCGCCCGTATCCGGGACCGCTTGCCGGCTCGGGCGTACCAAGCAGCGAGAGCCCGGTCCCGGTATCCGTGCCGGCGCTGCCCGGAACCTGGGCGCGGGCGGCGCCGGCAGTCACCAGGGCGGATGCAAGCCACTTCAGCGTTGTGCGCCGATCGACCATGGGCAGACTGACGTCCTTCATATCTCGTTCCGCCTCATACGCTCGATCAGATTCTCGGTGCTGCGCCATGCCAATGCCAGGATGGTGAGGGTCGGATTCTTGTGGGCCTTGGACGCGAACACCGAACCGTCGGTCAAGTACAGGTTGCCCACTTCCCAGGCCTGGCCGAACCCGTTCGTCACGGAGGTTTCCGGATCGTCTCCCATACGCGCGGTACCGACCTCGTGAATGATCACCCCGCCCGCGGAAATGGCCTCCTGCGGAGGGCGCACGTCCGTCAGCAGCCTGCCGCCGAGCCGGTCGATGAGGTCCAACGTGGTCTGCTGAAAGTGCGCCACCTGCCGAAATTCGTGCTCGGTATGCCGGTAGTGAAACCGGAGCACGGGGATTCCGAATCGGTCCTTGATCCCGGGGTCGATCTCGGCGTAGCAGCCGTCGTTGGGGATCATTTCCCCCCGCTGCCCGAAGCGCAGCACGCTGCCGTAGTAGCGGCGGGCATCCTCCTTCAGGGACCTGCCGTAGCCGTCGACAATGAACGGGATGTAGTCAATACCGTAACCTGGCTCCCGGAATCCGCCGCCCACCTCGTAGTGGTAGCCACGCGGGAAGTCGAGCCGGCCGGCATCCTGTTCGTCGTACAGCCAGAACGGGATGTAGACGTGTCCGCCCATGGCGCCGTCCTCGTTGTAGCGCGGACGATTCTCAAGCGAAGGGATCTGCGCGGCCATGCCCGCGCCCACCGTATCCATCAGGTTCCTGCCCACCTGTCCGCTGGCGTTGGCCAGCCCGTCCGGGTGCCTCCCGGAGGCGGAATTGAGCAGGATGCGCGCGGTCTCGCCCGTGCTTGCGGCAAGCACTACGGCCCGCGCCGGGATGTGACGGTGCTCACCGCTGCCCTTGTCGATGTAGTTGATGCCCGAGGCGCGCCCCCGTTCGTCGGTGTCGACCCCGTACACCATGGCATCGGTGAGCATTTCCAGTCGGCCCGTCGCCTTCGCCCACGGGATCAGCGATGTGGTCGACTGAAACGCCGCGCCGATGGAGCAACCCCGGCCGCACGCGGTCGCATAGAAGCAGGCGGCGCGGGCGTCCATGGGCCGCGTGAGCACGGCACGGCGCATCGGTACACAGGGCATGCCCATGGACTCGGCGACCGACTTGATCATCAATTCCGCGATCCGCGGTCTCGGCGGCTTGTGCAGGATGCCGGGTCCGGAGTCGGGTGAATTTGTCAGTCCGTCATTGCTGCCGTAGACGCCGATCAAGGCTTCGGTCCGATCGTAATAGGGTTCCAGATCCTCGTAGCCGATCGGCCAGTCGACCCCCAGCCCGTCCCGGGACCGGGGCTTGAAGTCCAGCGGGCCCATGCGGAACGAATTGCGGCCCCAGTGGTTGGTTCTCCCGCCGAGTACCCGGGTGCGGTACCAGCGGAAGTCCGAGTCCTCCCCGGTGCTGTAGGGCTCGCCGGGAATTTCCCATCCGCCGCCCACGCCGGCATTGTAGAAGCCGAAATCCTTGTCGGGCGTGCGAAAGCCAAGCAACGGAGCCTCGTGGCTGGTATTGAACATGGGCGTTTCGGTAAACGGGTTGTAATCGCGGCCCGCCTCCACCAGTACCACCCCGATACCCGCCCGGGTCAGCAGGTACGCGGACATGCCGCCTCCCGCCCCGGAACCGACGACAACGACTTCGTGATTGCCCGACAATGCCATCGATGTTTTTCCCCGCGGCAGCGACCGGGTACGATGATCGTATAGCCACCATCGTGCCCCGATGGAATCGACAAATACAGTAGGCAGTTTTCCGGCGATAGGCAAATGCGACAACGCAAAATCGCAAGGCACCTGACCGCGGGACACGGCCGCCGCCTGGCCGGCGCGGCTCTGGCCCTGGCGGGCGCTTGCGCTGCGCGCGCACAGGTGGACACCGACTGGCCCGCCTACCACGGCGGCTACGACAACGGCCACTACTCCCACCTGGACCAGATCGACCGCGCCAACGTCGGCGAACTCGAGGTGGCATGGGTTCTGGATACCGGCGACCTCTTCCCGGGAAGGGAAATGTACGCCCAGCCACTGGTCATCGACGGTGTGATCTACGTGGTTTCTCCCAAACTGAAGGTAATCGCGGCAGACGCGGCCAGCGGCGAGATCATCTGGCAGTTCGACCCTTTCGAAGGCCGCCCGGCGCTGGGCCGGTACCGGGTGCGAGGCGTCACTCACTGGTCCGGGGACGATGACGCACGGTTGTTTGCGGGTCTGCGCCATCACCTGTACGCCCTGGACGCGCGCACCGGGGAACCGGTACGGGGCTTCGGAGACCAGGGAAAAATCGATCTGCGCGAGCACCTGGACCGGGACCCGGAAGCGCTGTCCGTGCAGTTGACGACGCCGGGCGTCATTTTCGGGGAGATGCTGATCGTGGGCAGCACGGTGAGCGAGTTCCTGCCCTCGGCCTACGGCGACATCCGCGCGTTCGATGTACAGTCCGGCGAACTGCGCTGGTCGTTTCACGTCATACCCAGGCCGGGCGAGTTTGGTCACGATACGTGGCCGGAGGGGGCGTGGAGGTACGCCGGCGGCGCCAACAGCTGGGCCGGCCTTGCACTGGACGCTGCCCGCGGCATCGTCTATGCACCGACGGGCTCGGCGGCATTCGACTATTACGGCGGCGACCGGCCCGGCGATAACCTGTTTGCGAACTCGCTGCTGGCGCTGGATGCAGCCACGGGCGAGCGGATCTGGCATTTTCAGACAGTGCGTCACGACACCTGGGACCGGGACCTGCCCACGGCGCCGACCCTGGTGACGGTGGAACGCTCCGGCCGCCGCATCGACGCGGTCGCCCAGCCGACAAAGTCCGGCCATCTGTTCGTATTCGACCGCGAAACCGGGGATTCGGTTTTTCCCATTGAGGAGCGGGCCGTTCCCGCCGCTGAACTACCCGGCGAGACACTGTCGCCCCGGCAGCCGCTGCCCCTTCTGCCCGCACCGTTCGCACGCCAACAGCTCACGGAGGCGCTGCTGAGCCGGCGCACGCCGGACGCCCACGCGGCGGTGTTGGAGAGATTCCGCCAGTACAGAAGCGGCGGGCAGTTCACTCCGCAGAGCCTCACGGGGACGATCATGCAGCCGGGCCTGGACGGAGGCGCGGAATGGGGCGGCGCCGCCTGGGATCCAGAGACCGGCCTGCTGTATCTGAACGCCAACGACGTACCCTGGCTGGTGCGTCTGTCCGAACGGCCGGAGTCCGGCGACGTCATCAACGGTCGCGAAATCTACGACCGCGAATGCGCGGTCTGTCACGGCGCCGATCGGCGCGGCACGGCCGAGTTACCGCCACTGACGGGTCTGGGCGAGCACCATTCGCTGCTGGAGGTGGTGCAATTCGTGGCGCTCGGCTCCGGCACCATGCCCGGATTCCGCGGACTCGGCGCCGACGCGCTGTACGCGGTAGGAGAATACGTATTGACGGGGCGGGAAACCATGTCGGCCGCCGACGCACAACTGGCCCGCGAGACCCGGTCGACCAACGCGGCCGTCACCAGCCCCTATACGCTTGCCGAAGCCGCCAGGTTCCAGGATCCCGACGGCTATCCGGCTATCGAACCGCCCTGGGGAACGCTCAACGCCATCGACCTCGATACGGGCGATTACGCCTGGCGCGTTCCGCTCGGAGAGTATCCAGAACTGGCCGAATCGGGCGCGGAACCCACGGGCAGCGAGAACTACGGCGGCCCGTTAGTGACCGCGGGCGGTCTGGTATTTATCGCCGCTACCATCTTCGACCGCAAGCTCCGGGCCTTCGACAAGTTCTCGGGCGAGTTGCTGTGGGAGACCGTGTTGCCGGCGGCCGGCCATGCCACACCGATCTCCTACCGGATCGGCGGCCGCCAGTACATCGTCATCGCAGCGGGCGGTGGCAAGGCCACTGCGAGGGCGGGAGCCGAAGATGCCGGCAGCGGCGCTTCCTACGTAGCCTTCGCATTGCCCGACAACTTCGATCCCTGACGGCGCGGGTAGAAACGTTATCGGTACGGCTCTGCCGATTCAATGTAGTGCGGATGGCCCGCCCATCGAACGGCTAGTCCTGGCTGAGGTCGTCCGAGTGCCGGCGGCCGGAAGGTGGATGGGTTACAGCGCGAATGCGGTCACGTGCGCCGTTCGGGACCTGACCGGAGGAACGGTGTAGACTCTGGCCAGGGAAAACAGCCATCAGGACAACAAGGAGCAAGTCATGTGCGACGATCGAACATTCAGGGAATCCAGCGAGTATCTGGACGGCAAAAATGAATTGACCCGGCGTGAGTTCGGCACACTGTCGGCGGGGGCCGGGCTCGCGGCGCTGCTGCCGCGGGCGGCCAACGCGCAGGCGGTCACCGAGCAGGACGTCGAGGTCACCACCCCCGACGGCGTCGCGGACTGCTTCTTCGTGCACCCCGCTTCCGGAACGCATCCCGGGGTGTTGATCTGGCCCGACATTCTGGGCCTGCGTCCGGCCTTCCGGCAGATGGGCCGGCGGCTCGCCGAGTCGGGCTACTCCGTACTCGTGGTCAATCCCTTCTACCGCTCGGTGCGCTCGCCGGTCGTACCCGAGGGCGCGAGCTTCCAGGACGAGGAAACCCGAAACACGGTCATTCCGCTCGCGCGCGCGCTCAACGCCGACACCCACATCTCCGACGCGCGGGCGTTTGTCGATTTCCTCGACGCCCAGGATGCCGTCGATCCGGACCGCAAGATGGGCACGACCGGATACTGCATGGGCGGCCCGATCACGATGCGCACCGCGTGGGCGCGCGCGGACCGCGTCGGCGCCGGTGCATCGTTCCACGGCGGCGGGCTCGTGACCGACCAGCCGAACAGCCCCCACCTGCTTGTCGCGGAGATGGACGCGCACTACCTGTTCGCAATCGCCGACAACGACGACATGGAGGATCCCGAGGCGAAGAACGTGTTGCGCGAAACCTTCGACGCCGCCGGACTGCCCGCGGAGATCGAGGTCTACGAGGGCGCACTGCACGGCTGGTGTCCGCCGGATTCCGCGGTCTACCACGAGGCGCAGGCCGAACGGGCGTGGAGCCGGCTGCTGGTGCTGTTCGAGACGGCGCTGGCCTGAGGAAGGCCCAGGCAAAGCGGGAGACTTACTCCGAGCTAGTTTCGGGGAGCTCCACCTCTACGAGCCCGCCGCTGACGGGGAAGTGAACCCAACATCCGGCGCATTGGAGGCCGGCTCCCCGCAGGGCGTTCGCGTAAGCGGCGAGCTGGCCCGAGTATTCCAAGGCCTCGTCGGGCCACTCCGAGCGCGGGCGCGGTGAGGACTTGTGGTCGATCACGATCCACCCCTGCCCGGTTTCCAGCAAGAGATCGATCCAGCCGCGGAGCACCTGGCCGTTATCCCGGACGAGTTCGACGGGGTGCTCGACCAGCATGCGGCGGGGAGCGAATGCGGCGTTGACCGCGTCCATGAGACGCCGCGCACAGTCGACGGCATCGCGCGGGGACAATGCCCCCTCGCCTGCTACATTGCGGATGAGCGCCGCAGCGCGGACCACCGCATCGTCGCGGTGCGGATTGACAAGCTCCGCCGCGATCGCCGCGTGCAGCGCCGTGCCGACCTTCCCCATGTCGTCGGAATGAACGGCGATTCGCGGCCCGATCTCGACCTTCTCGCCTACGGTGGCGCCCTTGACGGGGCCGGCATGGGAGGGGCTTAGCCGCTCCCGGAGTCGAAGCTCGCTCGGCGACCGCTCGGAAAACCAGGCCGGTGCAAACGGAGCCGGCGCCGGCGCCGCGGACTCAGCCGTTGCCAGATCCACCACCGCCGAGGGGATGGGTTCGCCGTCGGGAAGCGGGTGTTCGTCGCCCGCAGGAAGTAGATACCGGGAGTTGAAGTTACCGAGCCACGCACCGCTGCGCGGCCCCGATGGCGGCAGGACGATGATGAGGGTGTCCCGGGCTCGGGTCATGCCCACGTACGCCAGTCGGCGTCCTTCCGCCTCCGCTGCGGCTGCGGTCCTCACGCCCTCCTCCGACGACATGATGCTGTCCAGGACGGGAACGTCCCTTGTATTCCTGCCGAAGACGTTCGGGTAGAAGCGGATGGCCCGCCCACCGAGCGGATTGTCCAGGTCGAGGTGATCCGAGCCGGACTCGACGCGAACATCCCAGATTCGGGGCCGCCACGCGTAGTAAAAGTCCGTCGCAACCACCACCGGCCACTCCAGGCTCTTTGCCCGATGGTAGGTCAGCACGTGCACGGCGTCGCCGCCGGTGACCACCGGCTGCAGGTCCAGCTCCGGGGAGGTCGGATTCTCCAGCCAGAACAGGAACCCGGTGAGCGTCGCCGCCTCGTGCTGCGATGCACAGTGGTTTTCGTACTCGACCGAGAGGTGGAGAAAGGCATCCAGGTTGCGCTGGCGCTGGGCGGCGGTGATGGCGTCCGGCCCCCAGGCGGTCACGATCGGGCGGACGCCGACGTAGTTGAGCACCCGCGCCAGGATCTCCACCGGCGACTGCGTCATCGTCTGGCCGCGCAGGTGGGCGATGCGGGACACGATGGGGTCGTCGGCCACCGCCCAGTCCCGGTCCCGTTCCCCGGATGCCAGCCAGCGCAGCCGGTACGCAAGCCACTCTTCCGGCTCCTCGCAAGCGCCCAGGGCCCGGATTTCTGCCGTGGCAAGCGTGTCGGAGGGATCGTTCAACCGGCGCAGGCACGCTTTCGCAAGGCACACCTCGGGCGTTTCCAGAAGCCCGGCCAGGGTCATCTTCATGGGCACCCGACGCAGGCGCAGTGCTTTGGCAATTTCCTGGACGTGGCCATTGGTCGCGGCGAGCACCGCGATGTCGCCGTAGGTGACAGCCCGCACTTCGCCCGTCTCCGGGTCGCTCACCCGATGCCCGGAGCCGATGTATTCCGAGATGGCGAGCGCCACCGCACCGGCCTGTACCTCACGTTTCCCCTTCGGGAGCGTCCAGCGCACCACCGCCGGCGACCCGTGAATTTCGCGGCGCTGGGGCGACAACTCGACCCGATCGGGACTCATGCCATCGCGCTGGAAGGCTTCGCCGAATACCGCGTTCATGTAACGCACGAGCGAAGGCCGCGAGCGCCACGACCGATCGAGCACGTCGAGCCGGCTGCCGCGGTCGACGAGCGCGTCGAGCGTGCTTCCCACAAGCTCCGGATCGCTGCCCCGGAAACCGAATATGGCCTGCTTGACGTCTCCGACGAAGAACACCTCACCGGCGAAGCGGGCGAATTTCATGAACAGCGCCAGTTGCATCGGATTGGTGTCCTGGAATTCATCCACCAGCAGCAACCGGACCTCCTCGGAAAGTCGCTCCGCCACCGCTGGTTCGTCAAGGGCGCGCAGCATGAGTTGTTCCATGTCGGGGTAGTCGACGAGGCCGCGCGCGGTCTTCAGGCCCTGGAACCGGTCGAGGGTTTCCCCCGCGATCGCGAACACGCCCTCGATGTAACCGCATATGTCGGCGTGAAAGTCCGAGTGACGGTCGTAGCAGGCGGCCGCGGCCCGCACCGGGATGGCCGCATCCGCGCTTCGTTTGGTCGGACCCGCCTTGCTCAGCGAAATCCACAGCGTCCATCGGCAGTCGTCGCGGCGAAGTTCCGCCGCGGCGTTGCGCAGTCTGGCGACGTATCCGCGGGTACCCTTGGTGGTATCGGTTACAAGGTCGATATCAGCGATGGCATTCTCGACGGCCGCAAGCAGCGCCTCCGACGCCTCCGCTCCGCAAGTGGCCTCCGGAAAGTAGCCGAGCAATCGCTTCGCGCTTTGCCGGCCCATCCCGGGCAGATCGGCCGGGTCGATATCGTTGCTTCTCGCCTCCTGGGCGATTCTGCGTACATGGTCCTGCCAGCCCGTACCGGCGCGGTCGTCCACGAGCGCCAGGCGCTGGGCGCGGAGGTTCATCTCTCGCACCCGTTCGGCGCTAAGCACCTCGTCCAACGCTTGGTTGAACAGACGCGCACCGTCTTCGACGCCCGCGACGTTGATCTCCGGCGAGAGCCCGAGTTCGAACGCAAACCGGCCGAGCAGGCGGGCACAGACGCTGTGCACGGTGCCGATGAGGGACTGCGCCATCTGCGCCGAGAGCAAGGGCCGCCCGCTGCGGATCAGTCGCGTCCGCACCCGGTCCTGAAGCTCCGCCGCCGCCTTGACCGTGAACGTGGTGCCGATCACGGCGGCGGGCGTCACCCTCCCTTCGCAAAGCGCCTGCTCAAGCTCCCGGGTCAGGCGGTACGTCTTGCCGCTACCGGCTCCGGCGCTGATGAAGCGTACGTGTTCGAGGTCCCGCTTCTTGCTGCTCACGCGGTGTTCTCCCACCGGTCGCGTCCGCAGTTCCGGTCGCTCATGCCGTGTTCTCCCACCGACCGCACTCGCCGTTCCGACTGTTCCGCTTGCGCACCGCGCCGTTGGCCATTCATCGGGAACTCTCCCACCCGGTCAGGCGCGTGAAGTCATCGTAAGGATCGCCTCCCGAAACCGAGCGGAGACCTTCGTCCGGAGGAGTCGACTGTTCGTCCGGTTCGGTATGGTCCGTGACGACCTCGATCCGCCCCGCTCCCAGTTGCTCCCAACGCCAATCGCACGTGACCCGGAGGCGATCCCAAAGCTCCGCCGTACCGCTGCCGTCCTCCGGCGAGTGCACGATGGCATCGGGAAAGCTCGCCCGGTTGGCGGCGAGCATGTTTCCGGTCGCGAGGATGAAGAACGCGCCCGCAGGCCATGTGTCGCTCCCGTCCCTGCTCTTCTGCATGTAGGCGTAGGTGGCAAGCTGCAGGGCGCGATTCTCCGCCAGCAAACCGCCGCGGTATTTCTCTCCGGCCCACTTGACGTCGAGAACGGCGCGCTGCCCGTTGCCGCGGGTCAACAACAGGTCGATGGTGCCCGTCAGGCGGCGCCCCTCGAACGGAGCCTCCCCCGAGTCCTCGGCCGCCGCCTCCACCACTCCTGCCGACCGGAGGTGTTCAAGGAGCCGGACCAGCGCCCGCTCCAGCGTTGCCGCGACTCGCTGGCGATCCACGCCGCGTCCGTGCCCAAGCAACACGGCGCCTTCGCGTTGGATAATTCCGGGCAGTTCGGAGCGTACCCAGGCGAGCACGGCCTCGTCCGGCATGTTCCGCCAATCGCGCTGCGTCGAGAAGAACTCCTCGAACAGGCGGTGGCCGAGGTTTCCCAACAGGCGGGTACCGTCCATCACCGCTGCGGCGCGGCCGGCGCGGAGCCGCGCGGCGTACTGCAATACCCACTCGTGCGGATAATCGCAGAGCTTCGAGAGACTGGAATAGGACTCGACCTCGCGCGGCGATACCGGGTATTCCTCCGGCAGCGACCACCATCTTCGGGGCGCTCGCAAGTGCCTGAGCGGCAGCTCGCGCGTGCGAACTCCCAGCGGCTGGAGGGTTGCGCCTCCCCCGAGTAACACCGGCTCGATCTCCACCGTCGCCTGCCCGTCGAACAGGCTCTCGATGCGTGTCCACAGCGGATGCGCGCCGCGCTCGTTGTGGTGCGCGACCAGGACCAGTCGCTCGCTCGCATTGCACAGGGGCCTCAGCCATTCCCGGCTGCGCCGGCGAACGATGTCGTCGATTTCCGGCAGGTCCACGCCGGATGCGCGCAGCGCGTCGAGCTCCCGCCGCGACCAGGGATAGGAGATGGCAGTCGACTCACGCGCGAGATTCCACCAGACCACGGTCGGCCAGGAACCCGTCACCGCAGCCGGTGCGGTGGTCGCCCTTGCGCGCCCGGCCTCGGCGTAGGTCGACGGGTCCGGCGCATCGGTCGTCACCTCGTCGATCCGCCGCTGAAGCTCGAGCCGTTCGATGCGCCGGGCGCCTGATTGCCGAAGTTCCGCCAGTTCCGTGAGAAGCGCGTTTGCCTGCGCGTGTGCCGCCGCGAACATCGCAGCTTCGGACTCGCTCTCCACGGTATTGGCTTGCGTGCTCGCCCAGGCCGAGACACGTCCCGTACGCTCGAGGAGCGTCTCAATAGGCGCTCCCACGTCGGGATCGAATCGCTCCGCCTCCAGCCAGAACGCGATGTCGGATCGAAGCCGCTCGACCTCCTTCTCCCCGGCCTCGTCACGTTCCCGCCGCGTTTGCGCGATCCCTTCAATTGCATTGATCCATTCCGGGCCGCCGATGCCGGGAGACGCAGCCACGGCATCGGCCAGCCGCCACCGTATCCACCTCGGCAGAGGACCGCTGGGATGAAGCAGAAACTGCAGCATCCGGTGCGGGTCCACCGGCTCCCACACCAACGCCAGAGCGAGCTTCAATACCTGCGTGGCCGACCGAAACCGCGTGTAGTGCCGAAAACCGCACCGCGGCAAACCCGCGCGTTCAAGCGCGTTATCCAGCACGATCCCGTCGACCTCGGCAACCAGGAGCGTCCTGCCGATTCCCCCGGTTTCCAGCAGGAATTCGGCGATCGCGTCCGCAGAGAGGTCCTTCGAGGCGGACTTCACCAAAACGAGTGAACCGTCGCCCTGCAGGGACTCGCGTTCCGCGCCGCCATCCTCGTCACGATCGGCCATCGACAGCAGCCGCCTCTGCACCCGCGCAAGATCGGAATCCCGCAGACCGGTTACCGCGAGTTCGAGTCCGGGCGCGGGGACCCACGGCAAGGCACGGACCACCCGCTGCCAGGCATGAGGAAGGTCCTCGACAGGCGTGTGAAGTTCGACCTGCCCGATCTGGGTCCGGCGCTCGGCGAGCGCCTCCGCCACGCGCTGCAGGCGCTCCCCGTGCGTGGGCGGCACGCGGTTCCTGGCGATGGCTTCGACGGCGGCCATGTCGGCGAGGCGCGCGGGCGCATCGTCCGGGAACGTGCCGTTCCAACCGGCCTCGTACCACTGTGCCCGCCAATCCAGGAGCGTCCGTGCGACGTTGATCGGGTCGATTTCCAGCGACCGATGGAAGAACCGGTCCGGGGTTGACGCTTCGCGCAGGCACTGGAGGTAGCTGAAAGGCGCTTCGCTCGGGTGCGTGTTCGGCGTCGGCAACCCGAGTTGGGTTTCCAGCACCTGGAGGAAACCCATTGGGCCGAGCGTGATTTCGCCCGCCGCGTTCCGCGAAGCCGCCGGGTTCAGGCCGTCAAGGTGGAGTCCGAAAGCGATTCGCATGCTCGATTCTCAGTATTGCCGATCCATAACGCTGACGAATCGGTGGGCGAGTATATATCGTGGGGCAGCCCGAACAATTGCCCGCAATCTCCAGACAGGCCGGCGCCTCGATCAGAAGGAGATGCCGCGCTCTCACCCCGACGGGCTAAAATGGCCCGCTTCGCGGCGCCAGCCAGTGAACGTTCAAGGACAAACATGACAGCCGACATAAACTGGATCGCGAACTACATATGGGGCATCTGCGACGATGTTCTTCGCGACCTCTACACCCGCGGCAAGTATCGGGACGCCGTCCTGCCCATGACGGCACTGGCCTGAGGACGGCATCACCAGTGGGCCTTTGAAGATGACAATGCAAAAAGATGGTCGATATCCACCGACACAATAGAGATGCGTGGGATGCTGAGTCTCGCAGCGGATCAAGCCCATGGTGCCAGCCGGTTGATGAGTCCACTATCAGGAAAGCCCGTAACGGCCATTGGAAAGTAATCCTCACCCCGAAGCGATGTGTTCCGCCGACCTGGTTTGATGGCGTGGACGGCAAGCGAGTGCTTTGCCTCGCATCGGGTGGCGGCCAACAAGCTCCTGTTCTCGCGGCAGCGGGAGCGAGAGTTACGAGTTTTGACATCTCGAAGGAACAACTCGCGAAAGACGAATTGGTGGCGACGAGAGAGGACCTGGACATTGAGCTTGTTCAAGGTGATATGACTGACCTTTCATGCTTTGAAGCTGAACATTTCGATCTGGTGTTCCACCCTGTCTCCAATGTCTTTTGCAGCGATGTCCGAGTTGTGTGGCGCGAATGCCATCGCGTACTCGCAATCGGAGGGCGACTCTTGGCGGGTTTCATGAATCCTGCCTTTTTTCTGTTCGATCATGACTCGGTGGACAAAGCAGAGCCCCTCCTGGTCCGGAATCGCCTGCCACTTGCGGAAGCTACCGATTTGCCTCCGGGAAAGCTGAAACAACGACTCGATGGACCTGCAGCGCTTGAATTCAGCCATAGCCTGAATGACCAGATAGGGGGTCAGACAGACGCGGGGTTTGTGATTGCCGGATTCTATGAGGACGGTTGGACTGACGAGGCAAGCCGATTGAATCCGTATATGCCGATCTTTATTGCTACGCTGGCGCTGAAGACATAGCCAATATTCGGGAAGCACGATGAGATTAATCACTCCTTTTCTCTGGTTCGACGGCAACGCAGAAGAAGCCGTCGAATTCTATTGCTCGGTTTTCCCCGACTCGGAAATCACCCGCGTAAGCTACAAACCCGATGAACCCGGGGCCGGATCGGTGTTGACGATTGAATTCAAGCTGCGCGGGGAAGAATTCATCGCTCTCAACGGAGGACCGCAATTTCAGTTCTCCGAGGCGCTTTCCCTGATGGTGGCCTGCGAAACGCAGGAGGAGATCGACTACTACTGGGACAAGCTGGCGAAAGACGGAGTACCGATGGCCTGCGGATGGCTGAAAGACCGCTACGGTCTCGCATGGCAGATCACACCGGCCGAATTCCTCGACATGATCGACAGCGAAGACATGGAACACAATTCCCGGGTCATGGCAGCGATGAACACCATGATCAAGTTCGACCTGGAGGCGTTGCGGGCCGCCAATCGGGGGGAATGATCATTCGGCCTGGCCAGCTCCGACGAGGTGGCGCGCCTGATTGACCCGTCACGGATAGAGTTCGAATCTCTTGCCTCGTGCGTTGCGCAGCACGGAAAAGTGCCGGCGATCAAGCGTGATGATCCGGTCGGTACCCAGCCTTATGGCCAGTACAGCAACTGAGGCATCCACGGTGCCCAGCGGCAAGTCCGCGTACTGGCGAACGAATCCGCCTATTTGTTGCCAGTCATCGGGGTCTGGGGCGATGACCGGAAATTCCGCTAGGCCTTCCAGGAAGCGGGCTTCCACGTCCGCACCGTGGCGTTTGCCCAGAAAATAGGCCACTTCGGCGACGCACAACGCGGGAATGACGATGTCGGCCGCACTTCCCGACAACACCTTCACGCACGCGGTATGATCCGGGTCCGCAACGTTGACAGAAGCCAGTAGCGGACCGCTGTCAGCGATCGCCAGCAATGTCGGTCGTCCAGTTGCGACTCAGTTCGGCGTCCAGATCCCGCGCGGCAGGGGCATCGCGGTCCACCAGGCCCTGCCACGGAAGCTTGCGCCCCCGGTGCCTGTAAAGATGTTGCTCAAGCGCCTGGCGAACCACAGCCGACAGACTCACGCCCCGGCGATGCGCCTCGCGCTGGGCCATCTGGGCCAGGTCCTCCGGCATCGAGATTGTTGCTCTGGGCATTGGATTCATCTCGTATGAAGTGATGCACAGCATACTCCATGTGGCCAGTGTGTAGCCACACGCGAATGGCCCCTTGTCTCAAGAGAATGCAACAGCGTGTGATGCCGTGGGCTGTAGAACAGCAATCCCCCTATCCCGACCTCAGCTCTCGACACTCTGAAGAACAAAGAACGTATACCCCGCATCTTCCGAAATTTCGAGTCGCTCGTCGACAACCACGTTCTTCCCGCCGCATTGACTCGCAGAAATTCCTGCGTTACGTTCCTATTTTACTTTCTGCAATAAGTTCCCCCAACAGGTACATACACCATGAAAGCCGTAAGTGTTCGCGAACTGAAGAATAATCCCTCGGCGGCGTTGCGCGCGGCGCGCGAGCAACCCGTCATGGTACTCAATCGGCACGAACCGGAAGCGGTACTGATTCACCTCCGCGACGACTCGGTACTCAGCGAGTCCGGCGTCCGGCAAGCCATCGCCACGGGCCTGTTTCGGGAACGCAGCCTTTCCCTGGGTCTCGCGGCGAAGTACGCCGGTCTTGGCGTAGCCGAGTTCATAGAGCATGTGTCGAGGCTCGGAATTCCCGTGATTGCGGGAACGGCTGAAGCAGTGCGCGACGACGCCAGGTCCGTGGAAGCATGGCGTCGCGGCTCGTCGTAGCCGACGCCAGCCCGTTGATCGGACTCGCCGCAGCAGGTGCCTTCGACCTCTTGCGGCGGCTATTCGGTCAAATCACGATCACCGACAGCGTGCGGGATGAAGTGCTGGCGGGCGGCGAACGACCGGGCGCGCGCGAGTTGGCCGAGGCCATCGGGGCGGGATGGATCATTGTGGTGAACGCCCCTTGCGATGCGAGTGTTTTTCCTACCCTGGGCGCCGGGGAAGCCAGCACGCTTGTTTACGCAATGGGACGTTCCGAATCCTGCCTGGTGCTCATGGATGACCTGTCCGGCCGTGCTTATGCACGCGCGAACGGGCTTTCGCTTACCGGCTTGGCAGGTGTTCTCGTTGCGGCCAGGAAGCATGGGTACGTGGACAGTGTCCGTGCTTTGCTCAAGAAGCTCGAGGCTTGCGATTTTCGACTTTCTCGCGAAGTCATTGACACCCTGCTCGAACTGGCGGGAGAAGCCTGAGGCGGCTGCAGGAAGCGCGGACTCGTCAGAGCCGGGGCGGCAGCGGGACCTCGCTCAGGGTATCGAGCACGCCATCAACGCACTGGGCGCGGGCTCCCTCCTTGAGCTGCTCCGTCAAGTCGTTGACTCTGTCTTCGCCGTATATGGCGAGCTGCACGGCGAGGACAATCGCCTGAATATAAGCCCGCTCCAGGAACCTCGCTTCGTAAGAGTAGAGGCTCGTGTCGACTAGACGCCGGCCCCGCTCGGCGTAGGCGTCCAGATCGGCCAGTCCCGTTTCGATGTCGGGCGCGGCGTCCCGCGCCCACTGAAAGAGCAGGTCCCATTTCTGGATGACCGCCTCGCAGTAGTCGTCCGCGACGGCAGCGTCCGCGGGCTGCGGCTGTTGCGCAGGTACGGACAGCGTCCACAGAAGACCCGCCAGCAGAATCCCGTGCCTCATGACTACCCCTACATATGTTGGCAGATGCCGAGTTTACCTGTATGGGCACTGTGTTGTGGAAACCATTCCAGGCCGCTTTTGACAACGTGTAGCCTGGAGATCACGCGTTTCTGCGCATTTGGTTCGCATGGCGTGGTATACGCGAACACAAGTCGGCTACACTTGGGAGCAGGGTCAAAAATTCTGGAAACGATGATGCGGGTCAACTTGGTAATTCTGTTTGCGGCTCTCGTGCTTCCTCTGGGCAGTCAGGCTCACCACTCGTTCGCTCCCTACGATATTCGAACGAAGATCGAGTTTTCGGGTGTCGTGGAGAGTTGGCGTTTTGCCCGGCCCCATCCGATTCTGGAGCTGAAAGCGGAAGGCGGAGAGGAGCATGTCTGGCGCATAGAGGTCGCCACCAGGCGATGGGAGCAGCAGGAGATTCCCACGGACGCCATCGAGGAAGGAGACGTACTGGATGTTGTGGTCTGGCCGGCCAGAGATGGCTCGCCCGAAGGTGTCCTGAGCGCCTTCACCAAACACGGGGTATACACGCTCATCCACGAAGAGGTTCGGCAGAGATCCGCCAACGAAGCGGCTGAGGCGGCTGAAGCCGCTGGAAACTGATTCATTTGCCTTGGCTTCGACAGGAGTGATATTCCGGTGAAAATCAAACTAACGATTCTTTCTCTTGGGTCTCTTTTGGTCGCCGGCTCTGCATCTGCTCATCACTCCTTTGCTCCCTACGACATCCGGAACCCCGTTGACATGGCGGGCGTCGCCGTCGACTTCGTGTACAGGCGTCCTCACCCCATGCTCACTTTCCTTGATGAGGAAAACGTGGAGTGGGAAATCGAAGTACCCGTTCGGTTCTGGGAGCGCGCCGGGCTACCGCAGGACGCGATCGAACCGGGCGATGAGATCATCGTCCGCGGTTTCCCCGCCCGAACGGGGGTTGCAAAGATGGCCCTGGCCGCTTTCGAGAAGGAAGGGACGTTCTACAGCGTCCACGAACAGGTCGGCCAAAGATCCGCCAACGAGGCCGCCGATGCCATCGAGAGCGGCGAATCGCTCGAATCCGTGCTGGAACGCTTCGCCGACGAAGAGTAAGTATCGCTCATTCTGTAGCTTCGCCTGCGGGAGCGGTCACGGACATGCCAGCCATCCCCGCCATACCCCCGTTGGCGCGCGGTACGGATGATGGGGCTTGCGGTTGGTTGTTATTCAAATCCGCCGCTTCCGCAAAGTCTTCCCACGCCGTCATCAGCTCCCGTCTGATCTCCGGATACTCGTTCGACAAATCGTTCATCTCCTGAGGATCATCGGCGAGATTGAACAGCTCCCAGTCCGTATCTTCCGTGGGCTCCTGCATTCGCAAGAGATCGTAAATGAGCTTCCATTCCCCTCTCACGAGCGCGCGCGCCTCGGCCGTCACATAGGGAATGGCCTCGGATTCGCCGTGGGTCGATGCGGAGTCACCGGTCAGCCGGGGCCAGAAAGACTTGCCCCTGACGGGCAGATAGTCGGGCCCTGGACCCTCCGCGTCGGCGATCTCCAGAAGCGTCGGGAGGATGTCCATGACTGTTATGTAGTCGTCATCAAGCCCGCCCTTCTCGGCGATGGCACTGTGTGCCACGAACGCGGTGACGCGAACGCCACCTTCGGTCAGCGCGCCTTTCGTCCACTTGAAAGGTGCGGTGGACGCTTCCGCCCAGCCGATACCGTATGCGGGAAAGGACTCGGCCGTGCCGAGCTTTTCCAGGGAATTGTCGAACTCGAGCCCCATTCTCGCCGTGTAAAAGCCCTCGAGGAGATCTTCGGCGCCGTTATCGGACATGAATACGAAAACGGTGTTGTCGAACTGGCCGGACTGCTTCAGGTAGTTGACGAAGCGTCCCACATGAAAGTCGATGTTCTCTATCATGGCCGCGTAGACTTCCATGGTACGTGCCGAGTGTGCCTTCTCTTCGTCGGTGAGTGTCTCCCAGCGAACGGTTCGACTGGGCGGCACGTAGTCCACATCGATATTCCCGGGAATGACCCCAAGTTCCCTCGCTCTCGCCATCCGCTGCCTCAGGAGGACGTCGTACCCGGCGTCATAGTGGCCTTCGTAGCGGTCCAGCCAGTCATCCGGCGCCTGCAGCGGTATGTGGGGGGCCGTATAGGCCAGCCACGTAAACCAGGGCCTTCCATCTGCCCGGTTCGATTCGATGTACTCGATGGCCTTGTCGGTAAAGGCTTCGGTCGAGAAGAAATCGGAGGGCAGATCCTGCATTCGGATGTCTTCTCCGTTTTCCTTCATCTCCAGGCCGCCGGTATTGACGTTCGCGGGCGCATTGAAATGCGAGCCGATAATGGCATCCCGGACGTACGCCCTTTCGAAGCCGTGAGCCAGGGCGCCATTTTCCGGTGGCCTGCGGCCGGGCGGATTGTTCTGCCACTTGCCCGACAGATAGGTGTGATAACCGGCCTCGCGCAGCAGCTCGGGCAGGCTCTGCACATTCGGTTTCAGCGCGCCGCGAGTCAACGCTTCCACGCTCGTCATCCCCGACATGAGCATCGCCCGCGTGGGACCGCAGGTGGGGCCGCTGTGAAAATTCGTCAGCCTGACACCGCTGAAGGCAAGCTCGTCGAGATTCGGGGTCCTGATCTCCGCACCGAACGCACCCATGTCCGTGTATCCCATGTCGTCGGGCATGATGATGACGATATTGGGGCGCGTATCCGGTTGCTGCGCCGCCGCCGTTGCCCACCAGACCGCAAGCCATAGGACCGCCAACAGCCGCTCATTCATGTGAGGTCCTTTTCATCCAGGCGGCGATATCGCTCGACGATGCATAGCGCATCGGAATGGATCGACATTCTGCCTTCCGCAAATATCCACGTGTCGTCGGTGAAATTCTTGGTCTCCACGACGAAAGTGCCACCTTCCCAATGGCCCACGTAGTCCCCTCGCCACGACGGGGGCAGTCTGCCCCTATGGCTCATTGTAACGGGTGAGATACGCAATAACCGCCTCCAGGTCCTGCTCCGACACCTCAGTGATCCGAATCGGCGTCATGCCGGGCGTCGCTGTGCGTACCACGGCTCTTATGTACTCCGGCGTCAGGTTCGTGCGCTCGGCGAGGACGCCCGGGACCGCGCCCTGGTATCGAAGTTGCAAAGTCATCGTGCCGCCTTTCTGCGGCCCTGGCCCGTGGCAGTATTCGCACCTGCCCATATAGACTTCCCGGCCCTGGGCCACGAGGTCGTCCTGACCGAGCGCGGCGCTGACAACAAAAACGACGGCAGCAAACCCGGATAGCCAACTCAAGATTCTCATGCCTGGCCCTCCCGCATACGCGCCGGCCAGATGCCGTTCTTTCCGGGTGCGATGATGCCGTTGGGGTCGAGCGCGTCCTTGATCCGTTCATTGAAGCGCAGCAGCGCAGCGTCATTCCAGTCGTAGGCCGCCATGGCTTCGGACATCATTGACAGAGGCGCGCGGTATTCGCCCCAGCCGTTCTCGCGCGCGAGTTGATGGAGTTGCACGATTTGCTCCCTCGATCGCTCGTTGAAGTCCCGATCGGTCGCACTGCCGGGCACACCCGCGAGCGCGATGAGCGCGTGCGGCGAGTGCATGTGAAGCGGTCCGCCGAAATACCGTCGCCCGAATTGCCGGTTGAACGCATCGATGGTCTCGAGGAACTCCCAGTACTTCCGGCCGCTGAACGGCACAACCATCGACGCGGCCCAGCCGTTGCCGTGATTCCACAACGGGATCTCCTGGAAGGACGGGATGCCGGCGGCGAGCTTGGATTCGCTCAGCATCTCATCCGGGTTGTAAGGCGCGGTGTAGCGCTCGGAGACGAACTGACAATTATCGATGACCGATGCAAACTCGTCTTGTGTCTGTTCCCAATTCGTATCGACCACCCGTTCATATCCGTAGTAGCCAAGCCGGCAGCGCCAACCCGGCGGACCCGGGGGCGGGCCACCGGGCGCCATGCCGCCAGGGGGCATTCCGCCCCCGGGCCCAAAGCCGCCTTCGACCGGGCCGCCGCGATTCGTGCTGGCCGATGCGCTGTTGGGAATGACGTTCGAGATACGCAGCGGCCGCAAGACATCGAGCATGGGCACGATATCTTCATGATTCGGCACATAGACCTCGGCCGAACGGAACGCCGGTGGCTCGGGGTAAAGCCAGATGCCCATCTTGGTCACGACGCCAAGGCTTGTCTGGGAGAAGAGACCATCGACCCAGGGGCCCAAACCATACTTGTACTGCTGCCATGTTTCGGAATTGGCAACTGCGCCCATGCCGGTGCGAACGACCTCGCCCGTTGCAAGCACGACCTCCATGCCGCATTGCGCGTTGATTCGCTCCCCGAGCGGACCATAGCCCACGCCGCGCTCGATGGTGTTGGCGATGATGCTGGAGTACGCGGGAGACGGCCCATCGATCCAGAGCTTCATTCCGCGCCGCTGGATCTCGATCCACAGATCGTATTGGCTTACGCCCGGCTCGACGAGCGCGTACGCCTGCTCCTCATTGATTTCGAGGATGCGGTTCATGCGTTTCAGGTCGAGAATCACGCTGCCGTTCACGATGGCATCGGGACCGCCGTAGGTGTAGTTCTTGCCGGTCGAGATGATCCAGATCGGTATCCGATAATCGTTGCAGACTCGCAGCACGCCCTGGACGCCCTCGACATTCTCCGGCGCCACGGCGGCCGACGGAATGGCCTGCTCGCCCAATGCCGTCAACGGCGAAGAGGTGTCACGATACATCTCGATGTGTTCTTCTATCGTGAAAACCCAGTCGTTGCCGACAACGCCACGGAATTCGGCCAGCGCATCGTCGAACTGGCTCTGGGATAATCCTGGAGGAATGGTCATTGTTGTTCCCTTTTGCTGGACGCTACACGGAGTGCAGCTCCAGTCCGAGCGTATTGAACATTTCGAAACCGTTATCGGTCACGACGCCCGTACCGCCGAGACGAACTTCGTCAGACCTGCTGCCGAAAGCACCGCACTCGAAGCTCAGCGCCATGCCCGGCTGTAAAACGATGTCCGCACCGCGGGTGGCCTGGTACGGACCTCCCTGACCAACCGGTCCCACAAGCGCAAGCGGCATCAGGCTGTGGATGTGCGGAAAGCCGTGCCGGAGACCAGCGTCGGCGACGATCTGTTCCATCGGATCGATCACGGAGGCAAACGTCCGGCCGGGCCTGACGTTGTCCAGACCATAGTCCAGAACCTGCTTTGCGATCTCCGCGCTCCCGAGCACAGCCTCGCCAGGTTCGCCGATCGTGAAGGTCAGTGTGACCTGAGCGTAACTGCCCGCGTGGTGAATGCCGTACTCCGTGGCAAAGCGCTGGCCCGCGCGCATCGGCCCGCCGCCGGCGTGAACCTGAATGTCCGAGACGATATCGTTGAGCACGAAGAACCTGTGAATCTCGGCCCTCAGTTCGCGAACCTCCATATCCTCGCGGGCTGTCGCAAGCATGAATTCGTGCAGCCTTTCGCCGGCCGCCGCAGCCTTTCGCACGTTGGCGATTTCCTCGTCGCCCTTGACCATCATTACTTCAGTAAACTGATCGGTAATGTCGACAAACGAGGCGTCCGGCAGGCCCGTTTCAATTTCGTTCCACGTACTGTGGTCCCACAGACCGTCGTGGAAGAACTCCGGCAGACCGAACTGACCCGGCTCGAGGCCGACAACACCGAAACGCCTATCGGCGAGGCCCTCTTCTCTGACACTCCGAACAACGAGTTCGCCCGTGCGGCCCTGCATATTGGAGTAGCTCCGAGTTATCCACCTCGGTCCCGCCGACGGAAATGGACGGGCATTCATGGTGAACGGATCACCGGAAACCGGAAGAATAACCACTGACGGTTTGAGAAATGCTCCCTCATTCGTCAGATAGTTCGCGAACTGGAGAATGGTTGTCCCGGTGCGTTGCGGAACCATCAGCGCATCGAGGTTGTTTCTCTCAAGGAGTGCCCGGACCGCAGCGAATCGGCGGTCGCGTTCTGCGAGCGTGTACGTCGGCGCACCCATACCGGGCGGCGGTGCCGGCGGCCGGCGCTCGTCCGCTTGCTGGGCGAGCGTTTTCCCCGAGTGCGTACCGAGTGTCAGCAGCCCGAGCCCTGCTGCCATCGCACTCGAATCGCCAATGAACTGTCGCCTGTTGACGTTGATGATCTCCTGCTTTCCCGTTCGCATCTTCATGTCGTCTGTTCCTTTCGCTTGCGCTCCCCCGAGTTATGCATCTCCATGCATATTACGTTAACCGTCAAGGTAAGGTCTGATCCACTGTCGCAATCGGACTTGTGCCGGCTGAATCGGCAAGTGGCCACCATTTCCGCGCTGGCCGGGTGTCAATAGTGCGTCCAAGCGTGGCACTTTGCGGAATCGAATCGTGGTGCCGATGGCCGGACTCGAACCGGCACGGCTTGCGCCACTGCCCCCTCAAGACAGCGTGTCTACCAGTTCCACCACATCGGCATTGAATTGATTCGGTGCGATCCGCGCGTTTGCGACAGCGGGAGCCTAAGGTTGGGCCGGTTCTTCGGCCGGGGGTTCCTCCAGGCCGGGCAGCGACGGTAGCTCGGGCAGTTCAGGCAGTTCGGTCGGAACCGCCAGGGGATCGGGCTCGAAGACTTCGGGCTCCGGCACGGTCCCCAACACAGATTCGTCTTCCAGAATGCTCGTCGGTGCAGTGGGAGTCTGGCCGGCCAGATAGGCCAACGAAAGACTGGTGACGAAGAACATCGTCGCCAATACACCGGTCGCCCGGGAGAAAAAACTCGCGCTGCCGCGAGCGCCGAATACGGTGCCCGAGGCGCCGGCCCCAAAGCCGGTGCCGGCTTCTGCGCCCTTGCCGCGCTGCAACAGCACGAGGACGATGATCATCAGCGCCACCAGCAAGTGTATGTAGAGCACTATGGATTGAATCGCCATTCGCCGATCTCCGTCCGCCTACGCCGCTGCCGCCTCGAAAATTGCCAGAAAGTCCCGCGCATCCAGTGATGCGCCGCCCACCAGGCCGCCATCGATGTCGTCCATGGCGAGCAGTTCGCGGGCATTGGAACCCTTGACGCTGCCGCCGTAGAGGATCCTCAACTCGGCGGCGATTATATCACCCTGCCCTGCGATCAATCCGCGAATGAAGCCGTGAACTTCCTGGGCCTGTCGCGGGGTGGCGGTGTGCCCGGTACCGATGGCCCAGACGGGTTCATAGGCCACGACTGCGTCGGCGAAGGCAGCGGCCCCGGCCGCCGACAGCACGCTTTCCACCTGCCGTCCCACGACCTCTTCGGTTCGCCCTGCTTGGCGATCTTCCAGCAATTCGCCGACACAGAGGATCGGGGTGAGGCCCTGCGCTTGTGCCGCGCTGAACTTGGCCGCAACCGTATCGTCGTCCTCGCCGAACAGCGCGCGCCGTTCCGAATGGCCCACGATGACGAAGTCGCAGCCCAGGTTTTTCAGCATCCTTCCCGACACCTCGCCCGTATAGGCCCCGTAATCGGCGAACGCGGCGAGATTCTGGGCGCCGAGATGGATGGGACCGCCGGAGAGGCAGCGACCGACGGTCTGCAGATAGACGGGCGGCGGGCACAGCAGCATGCTCGCCTGGGAGGTGTCGCCGACCCCGTCCGTCAATGCGGCCGCAAGCGCCTCGCAGGACGCGAGCGAGCCGTGCATCTTCCAGTTTCCCGCGATGAGCGGGGTTCTCTTCGCCATATCCGTAGTCGCTTGAAGGTTGAGTGCCGGTCGGCGGGCGCAGAGCTTACGAAGAGGCCGCCATGGAATCAATACGGCTTCTCACCGAATCCGCCAGGCGATGGGCCACCGAGGAGACGGTTTCTTCGTCCTCGCCCTCCACCATCACGCGAATCACGGGCTCCGTGCCGGAGGACCGAAGAACCACGCGGCCGTGTTTTCCGAGCACCGCCTCGGCTTCGCCCACCGCGTCGCGGATGGCAGGTTCTTCGTTGACATCGACGGAGTCGGCAGCCTCAACATTGACGATCAGTTGCGGGTAGACCGGCATGTCCTCGACAAGTTCTCGGAGGCTGGCTCCGGTACGCCTCATTACTGCCAGCACCTGAAGCGCGGTGACGAGGCCGTCGCCGGTGGTGGCCTTGTCGAGGCACAGGACGTGACCCGAAGTCTCGCCGCCGAGTATACCGCCGCTGGCCTTGAGCATCTCCAGGACATGGCGGTCTCCTACCCTGGCGCGGCGAAATTCGATGCCGAGTTCCCCAAGCGCTGTTTCAAGACCCAGGTTGCTCATGACCGTGCCGACGACCGGGCCTCGCAGGGCACCCTGCTCCAAGCGGTCGCGCGCGAGGATATAGAGCAGGCGGTCACCATCGATCAATTCGCCGCTTTCGTCCACCATCACCACGCGGTCACCGTCGCCGTCCAGCGCCAATCCGGCTTGGGCGCGCACACCCGTCACCGTCAATTGCAACAAGTCCGGCCGCGTCGCACCGCAGCCGTCATTGATGTTCCGCCCGTTCGGAGAACAGCCGACCGGCACAACTTCCGCCCCCAGATCCTCCATCACCCGCGGCGCGACCTTGTAGGCAGCGCCGTGGGAGGCATCCACCACCAGCTTCAGCCCTTCGAAGTTCATGCCGCCGGGAATCGTCCGCTTGCAGAATTCCTGGTAATCCACCCGCGTGTCGGCAATATGCCTGGCCTGGCCCAACGCCCTGGAGGAACGGGTCACGACCGGCGATTCCAGTTGCGCCTCAATGGCCTCCTCGATCTCATCGGACAGCTTGGCGCCAGCGCGGTCGAACAGCTTGATGCCGTTATCGTGGTAGGGATTGTGAGAAGCGCTGATGACAATACCGAAGTCGGCGCCGAGTTGCTTCGTGAGAAACGCGATCGCAGGCGTCGGCAACGGCCCCGTGAGCAGCACGTCAACGCCGGAGGCCACAAATCCCGCCTCCATGGCCGATTCGAACATGTAGCCGGAAACGCGCGTGTCCTTGCCGATGAGCACCGAACCGCCCTCAGGCGCAAGCACGCGCGCCGCCGCACTGGCCAGCCGCAACGCGAATTCCACGGTCATCGGTGGGCGGCCAACTTCCCCACGAATCCCGTCAGTACCGAAGTAGCGCTTGCCTCGCATGCCTCAGCAACCTCTGTCGCGCAATCCTGGCATGAGTCTCAAGGGTGGGACGAGGGTCGCGCGAGCGCCTCGGTGCGTGCCGTGCGGCTAGTGCTGGCCCGCGGGACCGCCCAGCGGTGGTGTGCCCTTTTCCTCGGCGGGCCTGGGTTTGGTCGAAAGGCCCTCGCCGGGTTCGGAGTCGTCCCAGTCTTCGGGCGGACTGGGTTCGCGGTTTTCCATGACTTCCTGGATCTGGTTCTCGTCGAGAGTTTCGTACTTCACCAGCGCGTTGGCCATCAGGTGCAGCTTGTCCATCTCGCGCTCGAGAATGCTCTTGGCATCGACGTAGCAGACGTCTACCAGCTTGCGAACCTCTTCGTCGATGGCGTGAGCGGTCACGTCGGAGACCTGCTTGTGGCGGGTGACGCTGCGGCCGAGGAAGATCTCGCCGTCGTCCTCGCTGTAGGTCAGCGGGCCCAAACGGTCCGACAAGCCCCACTTGGTGACCATGTTGCGCGCGATCTCCGTGGCGCGCTCAATGTCGTTGGAAGCCCCCGTGGTCACGTAGTCCGCACCGTAGATGATCTCCTCGGCGATGCGGCCGCCGAACAGACTCTTCATCTGGCTGAGGAGGCGCTGCCTGGAGTAGCTGTAGCGGTCCTCTTCCGGCAGGAACATGGTCAGGCCCAGCGCCCTGCCCCGTGGAATGATCGTCACCTTGTAGACCGGATCGTGTTCCGGGACGTGCAGGCCCACGATGGCATGACCGGCCTCGTGGTAGGCCGTGAGCCGCTTGTCGTCCTCGCTCATGACCATGGAGCGGCGCTCGGTGCCCATCATGATCTTGTCCTTGGCGCTGTCGAACTCTTCCATGCCGACGGTGCGCCGGTTGGCGCGGGCCGCCAGCAACGCGGCCTCGTTCACGAGGTTCGCCAGATCCGCGCCGGAAAATCCGGGCGTGCCGCGCGCGATCACCGACGGCCGAACGCTCTTGCCGATCGGTACCTTGCGCATGTGGACTTTCAGTATCTGCTCGCGGCCGCGCACGTCGGGCAGCGGCACCACAACCTGGCGGTCGAACCGACCCGGCCGCAACAGCGCCGGGTCGAGCACATCGGGACGGTTGGTGGCTGCGATGACGATGACGCCCTCGTTACCCTCGAAGCCGTCCATTTCCACCAACAGCTGGTTAAGCGTCTGTTCGCGCTCGTCGTGCCCGCCGCCGAGTCCGGCGCCGCGATGGCGCCCCACGGCATCGATCTCGTCGATGAACACGATGCACGGCGCATGCTTCTTGGCCTGCTCGAACATGTCGCGGACCCGGGATGCGCCCACGCCCACGAACATCTCCACGAAATCCGACCCCGAGATGGTGAAGAACGGCACCTTGGCCTCGCCGGCAATGGCGCGCGCCAGCAGGGTCTTGCCCGTGCCCGGCGAACCGACCATGAGCACGCCCTTGGGAATCTTGCCGCCCAGGCGCTGGAACTTGGCGGGGTCCTTGAGGAATTCGACGATCTCGACGACTTCTTCCTTGGCTTCCTCGACGCCCGCCACGTCGGCAAACGTCACGCTGACCTGGTCTTCGCCCAGCAGCCGCGCCCGGCTCTTGCCGAAGGACATGGCCCCGCGGCCGCCGCCGGCCCCCTGCATCTGCCGCATGAAGTAGACCCACACGGCAATCAGCAGCAGGATCGGGAACGACGACACGAACAACTGCAGCAGGAACGACTGCTGCTCGGGCGGCTGCGCCTGGATGCGCACGTTGTTTTCCTGCAGCGTCGTGATCAGCAGGGTATTGTCGGTCTCGGGGTTGTACGTGACGAAGTTCTCGCCGTTGCGGTCGTACTCGATGGACTCGCCCGAAAACGTGACCGTCGATACGGACCCGTCCTTGACCTGGGCGATGAATTCCGAATAGGGAACGGTTTCGACGCGCTGATTCGCCGGACCGAAACTACGCACCACCGACGCCAGTACCACGGCGATGACGATCCAGAGAATCGCGTTCTTTACCAAGTCGTTCAAGCCCTTATCCCCTTCGGTATCTCCACCGTATACCGCAGCGGCCGCCTACAGCGGACCCTACTACATCCCATGGTTTCCCGCCAGCAAGTACATCTCGCGACTCTCGGGCCGCGAGGCCTTCGGTTTGATGATTCGAACACTCCCGAAGTGCTCGCGCGTACGGGCCACAAACGCCTCGAAGCCTTCGCCCTGAAAGAGTTTGACCAGGAAACTCCCCTTGCGTTCGAGCACTTCGCCGGAAAATTCCAGCGCCTCCTCGGCCAGGTGCATGGCCCTGGGCTGATCCACCGCCGCATACCCGGTGATATTGGGGGCCATGTCGGACATTACAAGGCCGGCCTGCCGGCCATCCAGTGCATTGACGAGTTGCTCCCGGATTTCCGCGGCGGTGAAATCGCCCTGAATGAAGTCGACTCCCGGGATCGGGTCCATCGGCTTCAGGTCCACCGCCAGCACACGCCCGGAGGAACCGATTTTCGCCGCCGCATACTGGCTCCAGCCCCCCGGACAGGCGCCCAGGTCCACGCAGATCATCCCCTTTCCGAACAATCGCGCCCTGGCATCGATCTGCTCGAGCTTGTAGACCGACCGGCTGCGCCAACCCTCCCGGGCGGCGCGGGACACGTACGCATCGCGGCCCTGGCGATGGCGCCAGTGGCCGGAGTCCCTGGATCGGCGGCTCATCGCGTATTTCCGTCATGATCGTCCATCAGTTCCGTCACATGCTCGCGAACAGTCTGTACGCACGGCTGCCGAAACGCACCCGGCATTTCTGAGCGATCATTGCAGAAACGGACGCTAAACGTACTCCACTCCGACGATTTCGTAGCTCTGCCGTCCCTTGGGGGCGGCGACGTCGATTTCGTCGCCTTCCCACTTGCCGATCAGGGCGCGCGCCAGCGGCGAACCGATGGATACCAGTCCCTGCTTGATGTCGGCTTCGTCCTCGCCGACGATCTTGTAAGTCCTTTCGGCGTCGTCCTCGATGTTGACCAGATGAACCGTCGCACCGAACACCACCTTGCCGCCGGCGTCGAGTTTTTCCACGTCGATGACCTGCGCCATGGAGAGCTTGGCTTCGATGTCCCGGATCCGCGCCTCCGCGAGCCCCTGCTGTTCCTTGGCGGCATGGTATTCGGCGTTCTCGCGCAGGTCGCCGTGTTCCCGGGCGGCGCCGATGGCGGCGCTGATCTGAGGGCGCTCGGCCTTCAGGCGCTGCAACTCTTCCCGCAGCAGGCGGGCGCCGCGGGCTGTCAGGGGCACCTTGTTCATTGCGCGAACTCCCGGTGAAGGTCCCGCAGCCGGTTCACGACCACGTTGTCCATGTAGTCCAGCGCGTCGCAGGTGGCCGCCGCGGCGGGGAGCGTCGTGTAGTACGTCACCTTACGGTGCACCGCCGCCACCCGGATGGAGTGCGACTCCTTGATGGCCTGCTTGCCCTCGGTGGTGTTGACGATGAGGCTGATCTCGTCGTTCTTGATCATGTCCACCACGTGCGGGCGTCCCTCCCGGACCTTGTTGATGCGCCGGCAGCGGACCCCGCCGTCCATCAGCGCCCGGGCCGTACCGCCGGTGGCCACGATTTCAAACCCGCGGCCGGAGAGGACATGGCCCAGCCTGACGGCGGCGGGCTTGTCCGGATCGCGCACGCTGATCAGCGCGGTGCCGCCCCGCGGCAACGACACCCCGGACGCCGCCTGGGCCTTGGCATAGGCCTCGCCGAAGCTGCGCCCGGTTCCCATGACCTCGCCGGTGGACTTCATCTCCGGGCCGAGTATCGGGTCCGCCTCGGGGAACTTGATGAACGGGAATACCGACTCCTTGACCGAGTAGTACGGCGGCCGCGCGTTGAACTCAACGCCCTGCTCGCGGAACGTAATGCCCGCCATGGCCTTGGCGGCGATCTTCGCGAACGGCTGGCCGGTGGCCTTGGAGACGAAGGGAATCGTGCGCGAAGCCCTCGGGTTCACCTCCAGCACGTAGATCGTGCCGTTGTGGATGGCGAACTGCGTGTTCATGATGCCCACCACGCCCAGGGCCCGGGCCATGGCGGCCACCTGCTCCTCCAGGGCCTGCTCGGTCTCGGCGCTCAACGTGAAGGGCGGCAGGCAGCAACCGGAGTCGCCGGAGTGGATGCCCGCCTGCTCCACGTGTTCCATGATGCCGCCGACGATCACCTGTTCGCCGTCGCACACCGCGTCCACGTCCACCTCCACAGCCAGGTCCAGGAAGCGGTCCAGCAGCACGGGGCTTTCGTTGGAGACGCTGACCGCCTCGCCCATGTACTGCCTGAGGTCGTCCTCCTCGTAGACGATTTCCATGGCCCGGCCGCCGAGCACGTACGAAGGCCTCACGACCAGCGGATACCCCACATCCGCCGCCATCTTCACGGCTTCGCCGGTCGTCCGCGCCGTGCGGTTCGCCGGCTGTTTCAGGCCCAGACGCTCGATGAGTTGCTGAAAACGCTCCCGGTCCTCCGCAAGGTCGATGGAATCGGGGCTGGTTCCGATGATGGGGACACCGGCCGCTTCCAGGGGCCGCGCCAGCTTCAGCGGCGTCTGCCCGCCGTACTGGACGATCACGCCCAACGGCCGTTCCTTGTCCACGATGGCCAGCACGTCTTCCAGGGTGAGCGGCTCGAAGTAAAGCCGATCCGAAGTATCGAAGTCCGTGGACACCGTCTCCGGATTGCAATTCACCATGATGGTCTCGAAACCGGCTTCCTTGAGGGCGAAGGCGGCGTGGACGCAGCAATAGTCGAATTCGATCCCCTGCCCGATCCGGTTCGGCCCCCCGCCCAGGATCATGATCTTCTGCGCCGAGGAGGGATCCGACTCGCATTCGCTCTCGTAAGTGGAGTACAGGTAGGCGGTATGGCTGACGAATTCCGCGGCACAGGTATCGACACGCTTGAAAACTGGCTTTAAGTTGTATTCATAACGCTTTGTTCTTACTTCATTCTCTGACCAGCCAATCAATTCCCCTATGCGGCTGTCGGAGAAGCCCTTGCGCTTCAGTTGCCACATGCGATCGGCTGCCAGGCCATTCGCGCCCAGGGCCTCAAGGCGCCCCTCCTCCTCCACGAGGTCCTGGATCTGTGCCAGGAACCACGGGTCGATTCCCGTGAGGTCGCCCACTTCCTCAAGATCCAGTCCATGCCGGAACGCGTCGGCGACATACCAGATGCGCTGTGCGCCCGCCATGCGCAGTTCCCGCTGCAGAGCTTCCCGCTGTTCTTTCGTGCGTACTTCCCCGCAGACGGGATTGAGCCCGTCGGTCCCCGTCTCAAGCCCGCGCAGCGCCTTTTGCAGAGACTCCTGGAAGGTGCGGCCGATGGCCATGACCTCGCCGACGGATTTCATCTGCGTGGTGAGCCGGTCATTGGCCTGGGGGAATTTCTCGAACGTGAACCTGGGCACCTTGGTAACCACGTAGTCGATGCTCGGTTCGAAGGATGCAGGCGTTGCACCGCCGGTAATCTCGTTGCGCAGCTCGTCCAGGGTGTAGCCCACCGCCAGTTTGGCCGCCACCTTGGCGATGGGGAACCCGGTGGCCTTGGAGGCAAGCGCGGAGGATCGGGACACGCGGGGATTCATCTCGATGATGATCAGGCGGCCGTCCTCAGGATTCACGGCGAACTGCACGTTTGAACCGCCCGTATCCACGCCGATCTTGCGCAACACGTCGATGGAGGCGTCGCGCATCAACTGGTATTCCTTGTCGGTGAGAGTCTGCGACGGCGCCACGGTGATGGAGTCGCCGGTGTGAATTCCCATGGGATCGAGGTTTTCGATGGAACAGACGATGATGCAGTTGTCGTTGTGGTCCCGGACCACCTCCATCTCGAATTCCTTCCACCCCAGCACGGACTCTTCCAGCAAGACCTCCGTGGTCGGCGACTGGTCCAGGCCGCGGGAGACGATCTCCTCGAATTCCTCGCGGTTGTAGGCGATCCCTCCGCCGCTGCCGCCCAGCGTGAACGACGGCCGCACGATGGTCGGGAACCCCACTTCCGCCTGGATCTCCCAGGCCCGTTCGAGATTTTTCGCGACATCGGCCTTGGGGACCTCCAGCCCGATCTCCCGCATGGCGTCGCGAAAGCGCTCACGGTCTTCCGCCATGTCGATGGCGTCGCGGGAGGCGCCGATCAGTTCCACACCGTATTTCGCAAGCACGCCATGGCGAACGAGATCCAGCGCGCAGTTCAGGCCCGTCTGACCGCCCATGGTAGGCAGCAGCGCGTCCGGCCGCTCCCGCTCGATGATGCGCTCCAGGGTCCGCCAGTGAATCGGCTCGATGTAGACTGCGTCGGCGCTTGAAGGATCGGTCATGATCGTGGCCGGATTGGAGTTGGCGAGGATCACCCGGTAACCCTCCTCCTGCAGCGCCTTGCAGGCCTGGGTTCCCGAATAGTCGAATTCGCAGGCCTGACCGATGACGATGGGCCCGGCGCCGATGATCAGTACGCTCTCGATGTCGTTTCGGCGCGGCATCTATCTGTCCCGTACCGCCGCTTCACGCTCGGCCCTGGCGGCCTGCATGGAGCGGATGAAGCGCGCGAACAGGGGATCCACATCGTGCGGACCGGGACTGGCTTCCGGGTGACCCTGAAACGAGAACGCCGACCGGTCGACCCGCTCGATGCCCTGTAACGACCCGTCGAACAGGGAGCGGTGCGTGGCACGCAGGTTGTCAGGCAGGCTGTCCTCGTCCACCGCGAAGCCGTGATTCTGGCTGGTGATCATGACGCGCCCGCTGTCCAGGTCCACCACCGGGTGATTGGCGCCGTGGTGCCCGAATTTCATCTTCACGGTTTGTGCGCCGCTGGCCAGCGCCAGGAGTTGATGCCCGAGGCAGATACCGAAGGTCGGCAGACCCGAGTCCACCAGGGCGCGGATCGCCCCGATCGCATAGTCGCAGGGCTCGGGATCGCCCGGTCCGTTGGAAAGGAATGCCCCGTCGACACCCAGTGCCAGGACCTCCTCCGCTGGCGTCGCGGCCGGCAACACGCTGACGCGGCAACCCGAGTCGGCCAGCTTGCGCAGGATGTTGCGCTTCACCCCGTAGTCATAAGCTGCCACATGATAGCGCGCGGTCTGCCCGGCGCCCTGCGGCGGCTGCGGCGGATGCGGCAACGCAGGCTGTTGCGGCTCCTGCAGGCGGTGCGGCCGATTCGGTTGCTCCGGCCAGAGACTGCCCTCGTCCCACTGGTACGGCACGTCGGTGGTGACATCCTTTGCCAGATCCATCCCCTTCAGGCCGGGAAATTCGCGGGCGGCCCGGACGGCCTTTTCCGGGTCCGCGCCGGGGCCGGCCAGGATGCAACCGCCCTGGGCGCCCTTGTCCCGGATGATGCGCGTAAGCTGCCGCGTGTCGATATCGGCTATAGCGACGGTTTCGCCACGGCGCAGGTAGTCGTCCAGACTCTGCTCCGAGCGCCAGTTGCTCACCGCCATGGAGAGATCGCGAACGATCAGGCCGGCGGCGTAGATCCGGGGGGACTCGAAATCCGTGGCGTTGGTGCCGGTGTTGCCGATATGCGGATAGGTCAGGGTGACGATCTGGCGAAAATAGGAAGGATCGTTGAGGATCTCCTGGTAACCGGTCATCGCGGTATTGAAAACCACCTCGCCGACCGTCTGTCCGGATACGCCGATGGACCGGCCCCTGAAGACCGTACCGTCCTCCAGCGCGAGTACCGCTGTCTCCGTCACCCCTGACTCCCGGACCATTCGCATGCGCCCTACATAATCGAAGCGGGACAGCCGCAAGGCGCACGGCTTATCCCGCCAAGTCTTCCAAGCCGCCTATTTTAAGCCGAGAACGTCCTCCAGCGAATACAGTCCCGGCGGCTGCCGGACCACCCACTCGGCCGCACGCAGCGCACCGCGCGCGAAGACGGCCCGATCCGCCGCCCTGTGCACCAACTCGACCCGCTCCTCGGGCCCGGCGAAGAGAACGCTGTGATCGCCGACGATCCGGCCGGCGCGGACGACCGAAAAGCCGACTGTGCCGCGTTCCCGGGGCCCGGTCTGGCCGTGACGCGCGTACGCGGCCACTTCCTCCAGCGACCGGCCGCGGGCGGCCGCAACGCGCTCTCCGAGTTCCAGTGCCGTACCGGAGGGCGCATCCGCCTTCCCTGCGTGGTGCGCTTCCAGGATCTCGATATCGTAGTCGTCACCGAGCACGGTCGCCGCGCGGGCGGCCAGGTCCTTGAACAGCGCCATTCCCATACTCATGTTGCGCGCATACACGATCGCGATGTCCGCGGCGCCGGACTGCAGTGCCGCCGTCTGTTCCGGTCCCAATCCGGTGGTCCCCACAACCAGGGCCACACCCTCGGCAACCGCGACAGCGACATTCGTTTCCGTGGCGGAAGGCAAGGTGAAATCGACAGCGACCTGCGCGCTCCCCAGGCCCGCCCGAGGATCGTCCGTCAAGGCCACCCCGGCCGACGGCAGACCGCAGACCCTTCCCGCATCCTGTCCCAGGGCGGCATCGGTGGACTCAGTGACCGCGCCCGCAAGCCGCAGGCCCTCCATGCCGGCAAGACAACGGATCACGGCGCGTCCCATGCGGCCGGTGGCCCCGACTACGGCAACGTCGAGCACTAGGCGCTCAGCCGATCGAAGAACTTCCTGACTCCGTCCAGCCAGGAACGTGCCCTCGGGCTATGGTGGGAACTCCTGGACTGGAGCGACTCGTCGAATTGTCGCAGCATTTCCTTCTGATCCTCGTCCAGCTTCACCGGGGTCTCCACCTGAACCTTGCAGAACAGGTCACCGATCCCCGTACCGCGCACCGACCGCACACCCTTGCCGCGCAGGCGAAACACCCTTCCGGACTGGGTTTCGGACGGAATCCGGAGCACGACATGGCCGCCCAGGGTGGGCACTTCCACCGAACTGCCAAGCACCGCGTCGGCAAAGCTGATCGGCACCTCGCAACTCAGATTCCGGCCGTCCCTGGCAAATATCGGATGCGGGTTGACTGCAATGTCCACGTAGAGATCGCCCGCCGGACCGCCATTGCGTCCGGCTTCACCCTCACCGGCCAGCCGGATCCGGTCACCCGTATCGACGCCGGCCGGGACCTGGACGGCAAGGGTCTTGACCTTGCGAACCCGTCCGCGTCCGGAGCACTCGCTGCAGGGAGACGTGATGATCGTACCCTGCCCCCGACAGGTGGGACAAGTCTGCTGGATGGAGAAGAAACCCTGCTGAACGCGCACTTGTCCGTTGCCATTGCAGCGATTGCAGGAGGAGCGCTGCGTGCCCGGCTCGGACCCCGCGCCGCGGCACCGGCCGCATTCCACCTTGGTCGGCACTTCGATATTGACGGAGTCGCCCGCGACGGCCTGCTCCAGCGACAGGGGCAGTTCGTACCGCAGGTCGGCGCCGCGGAATACCTGGGTGCGCCCGCGCCGGCCGGTACTGCCGAAGATATCCCCGAAGACGTCGCCGAATATGTCGCTGAAAGCATCCCCGCCGCCGCCGAAGCCGCCGGCCTGGCTGGCATCCACGCCCGCATGGCCGAATTGATCGTAGGCGGCCCGCTTCTCCGAATTGGAGAGAATTTCGTAGGCTTCCTTGGCTTCCTTGAACCGGGCTTCGGCCTGCTTGTCGTCGGGGTTGCGGTCAGGGTGGTACTTCATGGCCAAACGCCGGTAAGCCTTCTTCAACTCGGCTTCACCGGCGTTTCTGCCGCATCCCAAGACTTCGTAGTAGTCCCGCTTGGCCATGCCCCATCCTTATCGCTGGAGGTTATGCGGGGCGCTTGTCTTCGCCGTTGCCCTTGACCTCCTCGAACTCCGCATCCACGACGTTGTCGTCGTCTCCGCCCGCACCGGCCTGCGGCTCCGATTCCGCACCCTGCGCCTGCTCGGCGTACATTTTCTGGGCAATCGGCGCCGAGGCTTCGCTGAGCGCGTTGATCTTGGTTTCGATAATACCCTTGTCGTCACCGGAAACCGCCTCCCTGAGTTCGGACAGCGCCGCCTCGACGCTGCCGCGCTCGGCGGGCTCCACTTTCTCGCCCAGTTCGGAGAGCATCTTTTCGGTTGCGTGCACCAGCGCGTCGCCCTGGTTGCGCACCTCGACGAGTTCGCGGAACTCGCGGTCCTCCGCCTCGTGGGCCTCGGCATCGGCCACCATGCGCTCGATCTCGTCGTCGCTGAGGCCCGAGGACGCCTTGATGACGATCTTCTGCTCCCTGCCCGTCGCCTTGTCCTTCGCGGAGACGTTCAGGATGCCGTTGGCATCGATGTCGAAGGTCACCTCGATCTGCGGCATTCCGCGCGGTGCGGGCGGGATTTCGGTCAGGTCGAAGCGGCCCAGGGACTTGTTGTCCTGGGCGCGTTGGCGCTCACCCTGCAGCACGTGGATGGTGACCGCGGTCTGGTTGTCGTCCGCCGTCGAGAACACCTGGGTCGCCTTGGTGGGAATGGTGGTGTTCTTGTCGATCAGCCGCGTCATCACCCGGCCAAGCGTCTCGATACCCAGGGACAGCGGCGTCACGTCCAGCAGCAGGACGTCCTTCACGTCGCCCGACAGTACGCCGGCCTGGATGGCCGCGCCGACGGCGACCGCTTCGTCGGGATTGACGTCCTTGCGGGGCTCCTTGCCGAAGAAGTTGCGGACTTCCTCCTGGACCTTGGGCATCCGGATCTGCCCGCCCACCAGGATCACGTCGTCCACATCGAAAACCTTCAGCCCGGCGTCCTTCAGTGCCGTGCGGCAGGGGTCCAGCGTGAGCCGGACCAGGTCCTCGACCATGGACTCGAGCTTTGCCCGGGTCAGGTTGATGTTCAGGTGCTTCGGCCCGGTGGAATCGGCCGTGATGTAAGGCAGATTGACCTCGGTCTGCGCCCGGGTGGACAGTTCGATCTTGGCCTTTTCCGCCGCTTCCTTGAGCCGCTGCATGGCCAGGGGGTCGACGCGGATGTTGATGCCGCTCTCCTTCTCGAACTCCGACGCCAGGTAGTCGATGATGCGCTTGTCGAAGTCCTCCCCGCCCAGGAACGTATTTCCGTTGGTCGCCAGCACCTCGAACTGGTGTTCGCCGTCGATCTCCGCGATCTCGATGATGGAAATGTCGAAGGTGCCGCCGCCCAGGTCGTACACCGCCACCTTGCGGTCGCCGCGGCGCTTGTCGAGCCCGTACGCCAGCGCCGCCGCGGTGGGCTCGTTGATGATTCGCCGGACTTCGAGCCCGGCGATGCGCCCGGCGTCCTTGGTGGCCTGGCGCTGGGAATCGTTGAAGTACGCCGGCACCGTGATGACGGCTTCGGTAACGGTCTCGCCCAGGTAGTCTTCGGCGGTCTGCTTCATCTTCGTCAGAATGCGCGCGGACACCTCCGGCGGCGCCATGCGCTTGTCGCCGGCCTGGACCCACGCGTCGCCGTTGTCCGCCTTGACGATCTTGTAGGGGACCATTTCGACGTCCTTCTGGACCACGTTGTCGGCGAAGCGGCGACCGATCAGCCGCTTGATGGCGAACAGCGTGTTGGTGGGGTTGGTGACCGCCTGCCGCTTGGCCGTCTGGCCCACGAGCACCTCACCTTCCTTGGTAAACGCCACCACCGAGGGCGTCGTGCGATCCCCCTCGCTGTTCTCGATTACCCTGGCGCTGTCGCCGTCCATGACGGCCACGCAGGAATTGGTGGTTCCCAGGTCAATTCCGATCACTCGTCCCATGATTTCCCATCTCCATACATGGTCACTTGTCCTGCCCTTCTACTTGCGGGCGGGATTCACACAATTCAAGGCGTAACGGCGCGCGTCAAGGCGTAACGGCGCGCGTCAAGGCGTACCGGCGCCCTTCGACGCGTAGCAGCGCGTCATCCGCCGTTGTCCGCAGGCTCCCTGGCAACCACCACGCGAGCCGCGCGCAGCAGCCTGTCGTGGATGGAATAGCCCTTTTGAAACACTTCGATGACCGTGCCCGGTTCGGCATCCTCCGAGGGCGCCATGGCCATCGCCTCGTGCAATGCAGGATCGAAGGGTTCGCCATGGGGGTCCAGTTCCTTGATGCCGACCTGCTCCAGCGCCGCGTTCAGCAGGCGCATGGTCGCCTTCTTGCCGTCCCGCAGGGACTCCGCGCTGGCCTGCTCCGCGGTCGCGAGCCCGGCCTCCAGGCTGTCAAGCACCGGCAGCAGCGCCTGGGCCAGCTTCTCGACCCCGTATCGGCGGGCGTTTGCCACATCGCGTGCCGCGCGCCTGCGCACGTTCTCCAGTTCCGCCACCGCGCGCAGGTATCGGTCGTGGTTGGCCGCCGCCTGTTCCCGCAGGGCTTCCACTTCCACAAGCGCGGCGTCTTCGGATCCGTTGTCGTCCGCGTCGGACTGCCCGGAGGCGTCCGTTTGCCCGGCGGCTTCGCGCTCCCCCTCCGAACCCCCGTTGTCGGCGCCGGCCGCCGACCTGTCGTCATCATCCTGGACCATCAAATTCAATCCCTCCGCTCGGGTATTGCCACCACCGCAAAACGCGCCCTGCCCTGTCCGCCGGCGCAATACGCGCCCGACCGCAACCGCCGAAGCACAACGCTCCCGGCCGCAGCAACCGGCGTGCCCGCGGCCGATGATGTTGAGATATGGGCGCTAGTTCCTGGAGTTCAAGGCGCTGCCGAGCAGCTTTGCGGTGACGTCGACGATGGGAATCACGCGTTCGTAGGCCATGCGGGTCGGCCCGATGACGCCCAGTACGCCCATGGTGTGATCCTCGGCCTCATAGGGCGCGGCCACCACACTGTACTCGTCCAGAAGCCGATAACCGGATTCCTTGCCGATGAATATCTGCACGCCGTGAGCGTTCAGCGTCTTGTCCAGAAGATGCAGGATGTCATGCTGCCGGGAAAACGCCTCGAACAGCCGCTTCAGCTTCGACATGCCGCCCATGCCCTCCAGGCCCATCAGGTTGGTCTCCCCGGCGACGACGAACTCGCCTTCGGACTCGGCCGTTTCGAATGCCTGCTGGGCCATCTCGATGGCATCGAGCATCACCGAGTTCATGCTCTCCCGGGTGTCCCTGAGCTGTTTGATCAGGCGATTGCGCACAACGTCCAGTTCGCTGCCGCCGAACTGCTCGGTCAGGTAGTTTCCTGCCTTTCTGAGCTCATCTTCGCCGAAATCGCGGTGAACGTGCAGGATCTTATTCTGAACGTCGCGATCATTGAGAACCAGTATCGCAAGAATCCGCTGGTTGGAGAGCGGCAAAAATTCGATCTGCCTGAGCGCGGTCTGCGCGGGCCTGGGAATCGTTACCACGCCCGCGAGCCTGGTCATGGCCGACAACAGGTTGGACGCCGACAGAACCAGCGCCTGCGGATCGGAATCCCGCAACGCGTCCTCGAACAACTGCACTTCTGTCTCCCGCGGCGGCCGCAGCTTCACCAGCGTATCCACAAAGAACCGGTAACCCTTGATGGTGGGCACGCGGCCGGCGGACGTGTGCGGGGCGGAAATGAAGCCCATGTCTTCCAGGTCGGCCATGATGTTGCGGATGGTCGCGGGGCTGACCTCCAGGCCCGATTCGCGCGACAGCGTGCGGGAGCCGACGGGATGACCCTCGCGAATGTAGCGGTTGACCAGCACCCGCAGCAGGTGCTGAGCCCTTTCGTCAGGAACTTCCGCGAGCCGCCTCGCCCGCATGGCACCAACCCTCGCTTGACTGGATGAACACGATCGAAAACAAGCTAGCAATCGCATCCTTGGACTGTCAAGAACTCTTGCCCGGCTTTTTGGCGAGTTTTGCTGCAAGCACCGCAGAGGCGACTCAAGTACAATTCCCGGCGGTCCAATCCACTGCCTATGACTACCGCATTCAACAAGATCGGGCTCTTCTGGGGCCGCAAGAACAAGAAGGGCTCCGTTACGCTGGCGCAGGAGATCGCGTCGCAACTCGGCAGCCTCGGTCTGGACGTGTTTGTCCCCGAGCATCGCCGGTTGCCGGAGACGTTCGGCGCCTGTCACAGGGTACCGGCAAGGAAGCTGTCCGCACACGTGGACCTCATCATCGCCATCGGCGGAGACGGCACGATGCTGGACGCGTCACGCGGAGCGGCCCTGCACGGCGTGCCGCTGCTGGGAGTCAACCGCGGGCGGCTGGGTTTCCTGAACGACATTTCCCCCGAAAACCTGTCGACCGCCATCGAAACGCTGCTGCAGGGCGACTATGTGGCCGAGAGCCGCCAGATGCTTCAAGCCCGGATATTCGAGGGGTCTGATGACAAGGGATCGCTGGTCTCCCTGAACGACGTGGTGCTGAAGACCGTCGATACGGGCCACATGGAGGACTTCATCACCTCCGTCGACGGCGACTATGTCAACACCCACGGCGGGGACGGGCTGATCGTGGCCACCGCCACCGGATCGACCGCCTACGCATTGTCCTGCGGCGGGCCCATCATCCAGCCCGACGTGGACGCCCTGGTCATCGTGCCCATTGCGCCGCATACGCTCTCCGACCGGCCGCTGGTGGTGAAGTCTTCGTGCACGATCCGGGTGACGGTGGACCTTCGCCCGGGCAGCCGGGGCGCACAGGTCACTTGCGACGGCGACACCCTGGGAACCGTGGGCACGGACGGCGCCGTGGAAATCAGGGCCGCCGATGAAACGGTACAATTGCTCCATCCGCGGGGTCAGAACTTCTACCAGCAACTGCGCTCCAAGCTCAACTGGGGGCACACGAACCGGCCACCGAGGCGCCGGATCGACGTTGACTAGCGCCCTGTCCCAGGCAGCCCGTGGCAGAAGTCCCGCGGCATGGGCCGGAAGACCGGCTGGCCGACGAAGGCCGATCGACCGGCGATGCGTCCCGGCGACGCGCGCCCTCCAGTCGAGTGATAGATGCTCAACCTGATCGCAGTCAGAAACTACGCCGTCATCGACGAGGTCGAGGTGGAATTCGACGCCGGACTGAGCGTGCTTACCGGTGAGACCGGAGCAGGCAAGTCCATTCTCGTGGATGCCCTGGGCCTTGCGCTGGGCGATCGCGCCGATGCCGGCGCGGTACGCAAGGGCAGCCGGCAAGCGCAGATCAGCGTGCTGTTCGAGTGCCCGGAGGACCACCCGGCGCTGGATTGGCTCGCCGAGCGCGGACTGGACCGGGACGGGACCTGCCAGTTGCGGCGCGTAGTCAGCGCCCGGGGACGATCCCGCGCGTACGTCAACAACCAGCCGGCCACGCTTCAGGACCTGCGCGCCGTGGGATCCCGGCTGGTGAACATCCACGGCCAGGGCGCTCATCAGGCGCTGCTGCACGCGCCGGCACAACGCGGCATCCTCGATCACCATGGCGATCATCTGCAGCTTGCGGCGCAGGTTGCCGCGGCCTTCGGCGCCTGGAAGTCGCGTGAGACGGCCTACGAGGCGCAACGGCAGCAGGGCGCGGATCGCGCCTCGGAACTCGAATTGCTGCGATTCCAGGTCCGCGAACTCGAAAACCTCGACTACCGGGAAGGCGAACTGGACGCCCTTCAGGAAGAACGGGGACGGCTCGCGAACGTGGACCGGTTGTCCAACAGCATCGAAAGCGCGTTGAGCGGCCTGTACGAACGCGATCACGGTTCGGCCCAGGAACTCGTCGCCCGGGCGCAGCGCGAACTCTCCGAAGCGAAGGCGCTGGATCCCTCTCTGGAGGACGCTGCGGACCTGCTCGCGGAGGCCGAAATCCAGGTGCAGGAAGCCGTCCGGGGACTTGCCAGTTACCGCGACCGGCTGGAGCCCGATCCGGAGCGTCTGGACTGGGTGGAGTCGCGGCTGGCAACGCTTCGCAGCCTGGCGATGCGGCACCATGTGGAGGAGACGGAGCTTGGCGTGTTGCTGGAACAGCTTCGTTCACGACTCGACGCGCTGGGGAGCGCCGGTGAGTCGCTGGAAGCGGCGCATCAACGTGTTCGGGAAGCCCGGGATACGTATTTCGAGGCCGCGGAAGAACTGAGCCGGGCACGCCTGCAAGGCGCTGCATCCCTGAACGAGGCGGTTGAAGCGCAATTGGCAGTACTTGGTCTGCCCAACGGCAAGTTTCGCGCTGAAATCCTCGAAAAGCCCCACGACCGGGCGGATGCCACCGGCCTCGATCGGATAGAGTTTCAGGTCTCACTGAACCCGGGGCAGGAATTCGGGCCGTTATCCCGTGTGGCTTCCGGCGGCGAACTGTCCCGCATCAGCCTGGCGCTGGAGGTGGTAGCCGCGGGTGCAACGTCCATCCCGACGCTGGTTTTCGATGAAGTGGATGCCGGGATCGGGGGCGGCGTGGCCGAAATCGTCGGCCGCAGACTCGCCGACATTGCGTCAAACCGTCAGGTCCTGTGCGTCACCCACCTGGCGCAGGTTGCAAGCCAGGGACGCCATCACTACCGCGTAATCAAGCAGGCGCACGACCAGTCCACCCGGACCGGCGTCCGTTCACTCAGCCGCGAAGAACGGGTCGAGGAACTGGCGCGCATGCTGGGAGGCGTCGAGATCACGCCACGCACGCGTGCCCACGCCGAAGAGATGATCGACCGCGCGGCAGATCGGGTATGAGATATCAGGAAGATTTCGGCCGAACGTAGAGCACCAGGCTGTGGTCTTCGATCGTATAGCCGTGACGGTCGGCAATCTCCTCCTGAAGCTGCTCGATGCGGTCATTGACGAACTCGATGACCTTGCCGGTCTCCAGGCACACCATGTGATCGTGGTGGCTGCGGTCGGCGAGTTCGAAAACCGACATCCCGCCTTCAAAATTGTGCCTGTCGACCAAACCGGCGCCTTCGAACTGCGCCAGTACCCGGTAAACCGTAGCCAGGCCGAATTCGTGGCCCCGCTCGAGCAGCGCCCGGTAAATTCCCTCGGCGCTCAGGTGGCGTTCGTCACTGCTCTCCATCACCTCAAGAATCTTGAGGCGCGGAGAAGTTACCTTGAGTCCCGCATTTCGCAGGTGTTGCCCTTGCACGTTCCAAGACCTTCCCGGTAGGGTATGATTCGCGCCTCCCCTATGGGGAAACTGCCATTTCAGTCAATTGATCAGCGCCGCGCCAAGAAGCGGCGCCAGATGCGCCGAAATACTTGCCGTGGCGAGGAATTACTCGCCGTATCGAGAATTATAGCCCACCGTGGAGCCCGATATGCCGCTTGACAGGCTGCCTCGCAGATTGCCGATGGCGTCAGGCATCGCCGTCGTTCTGCTTGTCGTCAGCGCTTGCGTGTATCGTATCGACATCCAGCAGGGCAACCTGCTGGAAGAGGACGTCATCGAGCAGATAGAACTGGGCATGACCCGGAGCCAGGTCCAGTTCCTGCTCGGAACGCCGATGATCGCGGACAGTTTTCACCAGGACCGCTGGGACTATACGTACTACTTTCGGCGCGGACGTTCCCGCAATGTGGACCAGCGGTGGTTGATCGTCTTCTTCGAGGATGACGAGGTGGTACGCATCGACCGGGATCCCACCGTATTCCCGATCGGGCGCTAGCTGCCCGTCGCAAGAGCCCCGCTGCATGGGGCGGAAGGCTGGCTCGCCGAAGACGGCCGATCGACGTGCGATACGCGACTCTTGGCGCTAGCCCTTCTGTCCCATAGACCGGCCGGCGGCCACGGCGCGGCGCCTCATCTCACGCGGGTCCAGCGACAACGGCCTGCAAATCTCGACCCGGTCGCCGTCCCTGAGTACGTGGTGATGTTCGATCTCGTTGCCGAATAGTCCGAGAACCAGCGGTCGACCGCGAATTTCCGGATGCTTGTCCATGAGCCCCGAGCGTTCGGCGGCTTCGATTGCGGTGATTCCCCGCGCGTATGGAACGCTCTCGATCCACTGCTCGTGAGTCAGCGCATAGACAACTTCAATCATCGTCCCTGTTGCCGTAGATGTCGTCTGCACGACTCACGAAGGCCGCGACCTGCGTGTGTACCACCTCCTCGAACAAAGAGGCAAACAGCACTTCCAACGGCGCTGCCGACACTTCGAACGCCAGATTGAGCTCGACCGTGCAGCCGCCGTTGGCCGCCGCTGCGAAGCGCCAGTCTCCGTTGAAGGCGTCGAACGGGCCCGCAACCAGCTCCATGGCGATTTCGCCGGGTCGTGCCAGCGTGTTTCTCGTGGTAAAGCTCCGGCGAATCCCGCCGATTCCGACTTCCACCGTGGCGACGACCTCGGTTTCGCTGATCTCTTCTACGGAACTGCCTCTGCACCAATGCAGGAAATCCGGGTAGGCGCCCACGTCGTTGACCAGATCGAACATCTGCTCCGGCGTGTAGGGGACGTGATGCTTCCTGCGGACGCTTCTCAACCGCCCATTCCAAGCCAGCCGAGCACGCCGATGGCGTTCAGGAAGATCAGGACGACCGCGGCCGGGGCGACAAACCGGGAAGCGAAGCGCCACAGGCGGTAGGCGGCCGGATTTGTCAATCGCAGTTCTCCCGCCGTGGAACGGCGGCTCATGATCCAGCCCGCAAAGACGGCAATGGCAAATCCACCCGCCGGCAACATGATATTGCTGGTCAGGAAATCGGCGCTGTCGAAATACGTTCCCCACATGAAGTTCACGTCGGCCATCGCGTTGAACGACAACACGCTGAGCAGGCCGAGCGCCCAGATCGCCACCCCGATCCCGATGGTGGCGGCCGGCCTCGATATGCCGCGGCTCTCGGTAACCCACGCAACCACGGGCTCGATCAGCGAAATCGCCGATGTCCAGGCAGCGAACGAGAGCAACAGGAAGAAAGTCGTGGCGACGATCGTCCCGCCCGGGATATTGCCGAAGGCCAGCGGCAGCGTGACGAAGATCAGGCCGGGGCCTTCCGCCGGGTCCAGCCCGTTGGCGAACACGATGGGAAAGATGACCAGTCCGGTGATCAGGGCGATACCGGTGTCCATGCCGACCACGGTGACGGATGTTGCGGAAATCGAGACGTTGTCGGGTACGTACGCCCCGTAGGCCATCACCGCGCCCATCCCGATGCTCAACGTGAAGAATGCGTGACCCAGGGCCGACAGAACGCCCGTCGGGGTCAGTTCGTCGAACCGCGGCTCGAACATGAAGATCAGCCCCTGGACGAATTCGCCTTCGACCATGCTGTAGCCGAGCAGCAGCAATAACAGCCCCAGCAGAACCGGCATCAGAACGCGCACGGCACGCTCAAGCCCCTGCACGACGCCCCTGACCACGACGAAAACCGTCATCCCCATGAACAGGGTGTGCCAGAATGCCGACGCCACCCAGTTCCCGGTCAATCCGCCGAAGATCGCTGTGATCTGATCCGGGTTCGCACCTGCGAAGTCACCGGAAACACTCTCGAAGATGTACGCCACCGCCCAGCCGGCGACAACGCTGTAGTAGGAGAGAATGATGAAGCTTCCGCCGACACCGAGCAGGCCCACGAGCGACCATTTCCTGTTCCCGCTCTCTTCCTCTCCCAGGAGCCCCATGGTCGCGATAGGATTACGCCGCCCGCGCCGGCCGATGAGGATTTCCGACATCATGATGGGCAGTCCGACGGCGAATACGCAGACCAGGTAGATCAGAACAAATGCCCCGCCGCCGTTCACGCCCGCAATGTAGGGAAACTTCCAGATGTTCCCCAGACCGACGGCAGCACCCGAAAGTGCCAGAACAAAGGCAAGCCGGGACGTCCAGCTTCCCTGCGGCGACCGGCGCCGGGCTTCGCTTGTAACCACCAGAAACTCCCCTTGGCGTGTTATTTCCCGCGGATTCTAGGATCATTGAGTAGCGATGGCAAAACCAACGGAACAGGCGCGCGCCCGGATCGCGAAGAACAAGAAGGCCGCGTTCAACTACTTTATCGAAGAGCGGTTCGAAGCCGGCCTCGCCCTGCAGGGTTGGGAAGTGAAAAGCATGCGTGCCGGCAAGGCCCAGCTATCGGAGGCGTACGTGACGGTGAAGGACGGCGAAATCTGGCTGTTCGGCGCCCACCTGACGCCGCTCAGTTCGGCTTCGAGCCACGTCGAGGCCGATCCCACGCGTACCCGCAAGCTGCTGATGCACCGCCGGGAGATCGACCGGCTCACCGGGCTGGTGGAGCGGCGGGGCTTTACCCTGGTTCCGCTCGAACTCTATTGGAAACAGGGACGGGCAAAACTGGCCGTTGGGCTTGCCAGGGGAAAACGCAAACGGGACAAGCGTGCGGCAGAGAAGGACCGCGACTGGGCCCGTGACAAGGAGCGAATACTCAAGCATCACTCGCGCGGCCGGTAGCAGATGTACGAGGTATGCGGGTACACTAGGCGCCGTGGGGGCGATCGGTTTCGACGTGGGCCGTGAAACCCTGTGTGCATGCCGAGGCGCAGAGTACCTCGTTAATCCATCTGCAAACCAAATAGTTGCCAACCAAGACAACTACGCGCTAGCTGCCTAAAAGCCAGTAAGGCGCCTTCCGACCGGCTCGTGCTTGTGCGTCCGGACCCGGGAGTCATCATCGCAAGCTCGCCGGAGGGTACGTTCGGGGCCCGAAGGTCAAAACCTCACCGGACTGGCCTTGGGTTTTCCTCGTCCGTCAGGTAACCCAAGGTAAGAACAACGGCGGAATAAGCATGTAGAGCACCGGACGGATCGCTTGCGGACGCGGGTTCGATTCCCGCCGCCTCCACCATTTTTCCTCTTTACAAGATCTATAAACCGTCGCAATCTATTGTATTACAATGGAATTTTGGCGCCCCCTGCTGGGATGCCTCATATTGGACGCACCATTGGCCGGCGACACCGCTTCTGACGGCGAACCCTGCGACTACCGGGTGGTCGGCGCCTGTTGTTTCTCTTCCCGGGAGACGGTTGCCCGTTGAGCCTCGAACATCCGTGCCACACGGCGCTTATGCTCCTCGTCTATGGGGGTCGTCTCGAGGCGGAGCGCGAACGTGTCGGAGTCGATCATGCCGCGTCGAACCATTTCCAGAGTGAACGGGCGATCCTTGGGGCGTCCGGCTACGTACTTGGCGACCGCGAGATCGACCGGATCGAGACACCATCCAATCGCCCCTACCGTATTCTCGTTCTGCACACGCACCAGGCGCCGTTGCCAATCCGCCGGAAGCACCGCCGTGTTCGGACTCACCCCATCCGCATACACCCCGTAAGTGGTTTGAAACATGGAGCCCTCGCCGATGGTGGCCGAAAGAATTTCCGCCCTGTCGGGGTGGTTGATTGGGTATAGGTCGGCTTCGAGAGATATTGCCAAGGGACCGTCCGCCTCGGGATGGGCACCCAATATGGATTGGCTGCCGATTACAATGAACTCGGTATCCCCGAGAATCGCGGCCGAGGCGCGCAATATGTGCTCAAGTTCGTGTCGTTTCATGGATGCGCCGCCGTTCCCATGGGGTCAGGATGCCCGCGAACGGGGAGCTTAGTCTCAGTCGGCTCGATTCCTCGGTATCGCTTACGAGCAGGACGCGGACCTGATCCCACGGTTGCTTAAGCAACGCCCGCCATTCAGCGCAGGCCGGGTGATCCTCTCCCCGATGCTCACGCCACCGATCAAGATTCTGCCGTGGGATTTCCAACAGGGAGTGGTCGGCGTCGATTTTCTGCGCGATCAATCGATGCGACCGCAACCGGATCAAATCCAGGCGGGTTTTCGGATCGTGGCGGCGGTCGTACGGATCTCGCACGGTCGCCGAACGGCCGGATGAGACTTGTCGCTCCATGGTTATGTCCATTTTACCCGTCCCGGGCGCCCGTCGCCTCTGAGACGGGCTGGGCGTGTATACCAGCCCCAACGATTCGGGTCGGCAAAGTAAACGAACCGCCAGTTTCGATCATCCAACCAAATAGTGTAAGCGCCATGCAGGCTGTCTTGTTCGCTGAGCCAGCGACGCCGACCGGAACCTGGCGACGGTTGGCGACAACGGAGACTTTGGCAATGCAACTGAAACTGAAAATTCACTCTCTCCTGGCCGTTTGTCTGCTGCTCCCGGGTCTGGGTTTCGCGCAGGCGCCCGACCGAATCCTCTACAACGGCAAGGTCCTGACCGTCGATCGGGACTTCTCGGTGGCCAGCGCAATCGCCATCCGCGGGGAGCGGATTCTCGCTGTCGGGGAGACCGATGAGATCCGTCCTTTGGCCGGTGACGATACCGAAGAGATC
>JAJDWR010000045.1 GCA_022825505.1 Gammaproteobacteria bacterium
CAAAACTGATCGTCTCACCACCGTGCCGCGACGCCATCACCTTCGTCAACGCCGCCGTCAGCGTCGTCTTGCCATGATCCACATGCCCAATCGTCCCCACGTTCACATGCGGCTTGGTCCGCTCAAACTTCTGCTTCGCCACGATCGATTACCTCTCGGATTACGGAGCGGTTCAGCCGCCCCTTGCGTTGATGATGTTTTTCGCCACGTTCGGGGGAACCCTGGCATAGCGGTCGAATTCCATCGTGTAGTTCGCCCGTCCCTGGCTCATGGAGCGCAGGTCGGTGGCATAGCCGAACATTTCCGCCAGCGGCACCCGGGCACGAATCACCTTGCCCATGGGAGAGTCCTCCAGCCCCTGCAGCACGCCCCGGCGCCGGTTCAGGTCGCCGTTGACATCGCCCATGTAGTCCAGGGGGCTCACTACCTCGACCTTCATGATGGGTTCCAGCACCACCGGGTCGGCCCTTGCGGCGCCCTCCCTGAAGGCCAGTGAGCCCGCGATGCGAAACGCGACCTCGCTGGAGTCCACATCGTGACTGGAACCGTCGTACAACGTCACCTTGCAATCCACCACCGGATAGCCGGCGATGACGCCGCTGCTCATCTGTTCCTGAACACCGCGGTCCACGGCCGAAATGTACTCCCTTGGAACCGCGCCGCCGACAATGGCATCGACGAACTCGTAACCGGCCCCCGGCTCCTGCGGCTCGATTCGCAGGTACACGTGGCCATACTGTCCGCGGCCGCCGGTCTGGCGAACGAACCTGCCTTCCTGCTCGACGACGCTGCTGATCGTCTCGCGGTAGGCCACCTGCGGACGGCCGACGGCCGCTTCGACCCTGAATTCCCGCCGCAACCGGTCGACGATGATCTCCAGGTGCAGTTCGCCCATACCGGAAATGATCGTCTGCGCCGACTCCTCGTCCGTATGGGTCCGGAATGACGGGTCTTCCCGGGCGAGTTTGGACAGCGCCATGCCCAGCCGGTCCTGGTCCGCCTTGGTCCTGGGTTCCACCGCCACCGAAATGACCGGCTCGGGAAACTCCATTCGTTCGAGAACGATGCGCCGCCCCGGATGGGTCAGGCTGTCACCCGTGGTGACATCCTTGAGGCCCACCGCCGCGGCGATATCTCCGGCCCGCACTTCGGTCACCTCTTCCCGGTCATTGGCATGCATCTGCAGGATGCGCCCGATGCGCTCGCGCCTGGACCGGACCGTGTTGATCACCTTGTCGCCGGACTTCAGCACGCCGGAATACACGCGGAAAAAGGTCAGGTTGCCCACGAAGGGATCGGTGGCGATCTTGAACGCCAGCGCCGCGAACGGCGCATCGTCGGAAGACTCGCATTCAGCTTCCGTGTTGTTTTCGAGGATCCCCTTGATGGGGGGCCGCTCGCCCGGGGAGGGAAGGTACTCGATCACGGCATCGAGCACCGCCTGCACGCCCTTGTTCTTGAACGCCGAACCGCACAGCACCGGCACGACCTCACCGCTGAGGCAACGCGCCCTGAGCCCCTTCCTGATCTCCGCCGGGGTCAGGTCGCCGTCGTTGAGGTACTTGTCCAGCAACGCCTCATCGCCCTCCGCAGCGGCCTCGACGAGTTTGTCGCGCCACTCCTGCGCCTGCTGGAGCAGCGTTTCCGGAACGGCCTGCTCGAAGTAGCTCATGCCCTGCGTGGAGTCGTCCCAGGAAATCGCCCGCATTCGGACCAGGTCGACGACGCCGCTGAACGAGTCCTCGGCGCCGATGGGAATCTGCAGCGGCACGGGATTGCCGCCAAGCCGTTCCCTGATCTGGCGGACCACGCGGAAAAAATCCGCACCCGTACGGTCCATCTTGTTGACGAAGGCGAGTCTCGGAACGCCGTAGTTGTTGGCCTGCCGCCAGACCGTCTCGGACTGCGGTTCCACACCGCCGACGGAACAGAACACCGCCACCGCCCCGTCCAGCACCCGCAGGCTGCGCTCCACCTCGATGGTGAAGTCCACGTGCCCGGGCGTATCGATGATGTTGATGCGGTACTCGGGGAACTGCTGGTCCATACCCCGCCAGAACGCCGTGGTCGCGGCAGAGGTTATGGTGATGCCGCGCTCCTGCTCCTGCACCATCCAGTCCATGATGGCGGCGCCGTCATGGACCTCGCCCATCTTGTGGGACACGCCGGTGTAAAAGAGGATGCGCTCAGTCGTAGTGGTCTTGCCGGCATCGATGTGAGCCATGATGCCGATATTGCGATAACGCTCGATGGGGGTCTGCCGTGACATTGCCTGGACTCCAGACCATCGATTACCACCGGTAGTGGGCGAACGCCTTGTTGGCTTCGGCCATGCGGTGAGTGTCTTCGCGCCGCTTTACCGCCGAGCCGCGATTGTCCGCCGCGTCCAGCAGTTCGTGGGCAAGGCGCAGCGCCATGGTTTTTTCCGGGCGCTTGCGGGCCGCGTCGATGGCCCAGCGCATGGCCAGCGTTTCCCGCCGGGTGGCGCGGACTTCCACCGGGACCTGGTACGTGGCTCCACCCACTCGCCTGGACTTCACCTCGACCACCGGCTTGATGTTGTCCAGCGCCTGGGCGAGCAGTTCCAGCGACTTCTGCTCGTCCTGCCCCGACCGCACGGAAATGCGGTCCAGGGCGCCGTATACGATGCGCTCGGCCACCGATTTCTTGCCGTTCAGCATGACCATGTTGATGAACTTGGCCAGCATCCGGTCGCCGTACTTGGGGTCCGGAAGTACTTCTCGGCGGGGGGCTCTGCTGCGTCGCGACATGGTAGGTATCCGCCGCCGTCAGTTTTTCGGCCGCTTGGCGCCGTACTTTGAGCGGCCCTGGCGGCGGTCGCCGACACCGGCGCAATCCAGCGTGCCACGCACCACATGGTAGCGCACGCCCGGCAGGTCCTTGACCCGCCCGCCGCGAATGAGCACCACCGAGTGTTCCTGCAGGTTATGGCCTTCGCCGCCGATATAGCTGGTCACCTCGAAGCCGTTGGTCAGCCGCACACGGGCCACCTTGCGCATCGCCGAATTGGGTTTCTTCGGCGTCGTGGTGTAGACACGCGTGCAGACGCCGCGCCGCTGGGGCGAGGCACCCAGCGCCGGAACGTTGCTCTTGGCCCGCTTGATCGAGCGGGGCTTCCTGACCAGTTGATTCGTCGTCGCCATCCGTCACACACGCAAATAAATCGGGCCCGCTGCCGGTCCTGCGGCAGCCGGGCCACGCTGTCTTCGGCCGGGACATGTCCCGGTACCTGCTGGTTGTTTCGACCGTCTCGGCCGACCCTGAACCGCGAGAGATTCTAGGGTTGACCCAGTTGGCCTGTCAACCGGAAATTCCGGGTCTTCAGCCCGCCGTCGATTCCTGCGCCTCCCCGGCGCCCGAGACTGCGTCGGCCGGCGCCGCGACTGCTACTTTCAGCGAATCTTCGGCCGACTCGGCCGACTCGGCAAGGGAAGATTCCAGTTCCTTGAGTTCCTCGGCGAGGATGTCCTCCTCGGTGCGCCGCCGCTCTTCGTGGTGGGCATAGCCCGTACCCGCCGGAATCAGGCGTCCGACAATTACATTCTCCTTCAGGCCCCGCAGGTTGTCCTGCATACCGCGAACCGCCGCCTCGGTGAGTACCCGGGTGGTTTCCTGGAAGGATGCGGCCGAGATGAACGACTCCGTTGCCAGAGACGCCCGGGTGATTCCCAGCAGCACGGGTACGTAGGTGGCCTGCTCCTCCATCTGCGCTTCCAGTTCCTCGTTGGTGTCGAGCACCCGGGCCCGGTCCACCTGTTCCCCGCGCAGGAATCGGGTGTCGCCGGGTTTGACGATCTCCACCTTGCGCAGCATCTGCCGGATGATGACCTCGATGTGCTTGTCGTTGATCTTCACGCCCTGCAGGCGGTAGACGTCCTGGATTTCCCGGACCAGGTAGTCCGCCAGTTTCGCTACGCCCTGCAGCCGCAGGATGTCGTGGGGATTGGGTTCGCCATCGGCGATGATCTCGCCGCGAACGACGCTCTCGCCCTCGAAGACATTCAGGTGGCGCCACTTGGGAATCAATTCCTCGTGAGCGTCTCCGTCCTCGCCGGTAATCACCAAACGCCGCTTGCCCTTGGTTTCCTTGCCGAAACCGACGATCCCGGTATGCTCGGCGAGAATCGCGGGTTCCTTGGGCCGGCGCGCCTCGAACAGATCCGCCACCCGCGGAAGGCCGCCGGTGATGTCGCGGGTCTTGGAAGTCTCCTGGGGCAGCCGCGCGATGACGTCGCCCACCACCACGGTGGCGCCGTCCTCCATGCTGAGCACCGCGCCCGCGGGCAGCGCGTAGGACGCCGGGATATCCGTATTGGGGAAGTACACCGGCTCGCCTTCGGCGTCCACCAGACGGGCGGTGGGGCGGTAGTCCGCGCCTGCGCTGCGCTTTGCGGGATCCAGCACCAGGATGCTGGTCAGGCCCGTGATCTCGTCGACCTGGGTTGTCACCGTGACGTCATCCACGAAGTCTTCGAAACGCAGGCTGCCGCTGACTTCCGCGACCACCGGATGGGTGTGGGGATCCCAGTTGGCAACCAGTTGCCCCGGCTCCACCCTGTCGCCTTCGCTGACGGCAATGGTGGCGCCGTAGGGTACCTTGTAGCGTTCCCGCTCGCGGCCGAATTCGTCCAGAACCGCCAGCTCCCCGGACCGGGAGGTGGCGACGAAATGACCCTTTTCCGCGTGCTGCACGGTCTTCATTTCGTACGTCTTGGTCGTGCCCGCGGTCTTCACCTCCACGCTGTTGACCGCCGCCGAACGGGATGCGGCGCCGCCAATGTGGAAGGTGCGCATGGTGAGCTGCGTGCCGGGCTCGCCGATGGACTGAGCGGCGATGACGCCCACCGCCTCGCCCTTGTCGACCCGGTTTCCGCGTGCCAGGTCTCGGCCGTAGCACTGCGCGCAGACCCCGTAGCGGGTCGCGCAGGTGATGGGAGACCTCACCAGGAGCTGATCGATGGACGCCGATTCCAGCTTCTTCACCGCGCGCTCATCCAGCAGCGAGCCCGCTTCGAGCACTACCGCATCGGTTCCGGGCGCCACCACGTCCACCGCGGCCACGCGGCCCAGGACGCGTTCCCGCAACGGCTCGACCACATCACCGCCCTCCACGAGCGGAGTCATCATCAGGCCGTTTTCGGTGCCGCAGTCCACGTCCGTGACCACCAGATCCTGCGCCACGTCCACCAGGCGGCGGGTCAGGTAACCGGAGTTCGCGGTCTTCAGCGCCGTGTCGGCGAGGCCCTTGCGCGCGCCGTGGGTGGAAATGAAGTACTGCAGCACGTCCAGGCCCTCGCGGAAATTGGCGGTAATCGGAGTCTCGATGATCGATCCGTCCGGCTTCGCCATCAGGCCGCGCATGCCCGCCAACTGGCGAATCTGTGCCGCCGAGCCTCGCGCACCCGAATCGGCCATCATGTAGATGGAATTGAAGGACTCCTGCCTGGCCTCCTCGCCCCGGGCATCGAGCACCGTCTCCGAGCCCAGCTTCTGCATCATCGCCTTGGCAACGTGGTCGTTGGTCCGCGACCAGATATCCACCACCTTGTTGTACCGTTCGCCGTCGGTGACCAATCCGGACGCATACTGATCCTGGATCTCCTTCACCTCCTGTTCGGCGTCATCGAGAATGCCGTGCTTTTCTTCGGGAACGACCATGTCGTTGACTCCGAAGGACACGCCGGCGTTGGTGGCGTAATTGAAGCCCATGTACATGAGCTGGTCCGCGAATATGACGGTTGTCTTCAGGCCCAGTTGCCGGTAGGACGCGTTGATGACCCTCGAGACGGCCCGCTTGTTCATGGGCTGGTTGATCAGGTCGAAGCTCAACCCCTTCGGCACGATTTCCGACAGCAGCGCGCGGCCCACGGTGGTGTCCACCAGCCGGGTCGCCGGCGCCTCGTCCTCGACGGCCTCGCCGTTCGCGGCCGGAACCCTGACCCGGACCCTGGCGTGCAGTTCCACGGCATCGTTCTCGTACGCCCGATGGACCTCCTCCACCCCCGAGAACAGCATGCCCTCGCCGCGCGCGTTGATGCGCTCGCGGGTCATGTAATAAAGGCCGAGCACGACGTCCTGGGAGGGCACGATGATGGGGTCGCCGTTGGCCGGCGAGAGAATGTTGTTGCTGGCCATCATCAGCGCGCGCGCCTCCAGTTGCGCCTCGATCGAAAGCGGCACGTGGACGGCCATCTGGTCGCCGTCGAAGTCGGCGTTGAAGGCCGTGCAGACCAGCGGGTGCAGCTGGATCGCCTTGCCTTCGATCAGCACCGGCTCGAACGCCTGGATTCCCAGGCGGTGCAGCGTCGGGGCGCGGTTGAGCATGACCGGGTGCTCGCGGATCACCTCTTCGAGGATGTCCCAGACTTCCGGGCCCTCGCGCTCCACCAGCCGCTTGGCGGCCTTGATGGTGGTGGCCTGGCCGCGCAACTGCAGCTTCGAGAAGATGAACGGCTTGAACAGCTCCAGGGCCAGCTTCTTGGGCAGGCCGCACTGATGCAGTTTCAGCGTCGGGCCGACCACGATGACCGAGCGCCCCGAATAGTCCACGCGCTTGCCCAGCAGATTCTGGCGAAACCGCCCCTGCTTGCCCTTGATCATGTCGGCCAGCGACTTCAGCGGCCGTTTGTTTGTGCCGGTGATCGCGCGGCCGCGCCGGCCGTTGTCCAGCAGCGCATCCACGGACTCCTGCAGCATCCGCTTCTCGTTGCGCACGATGATGTCCGGCGCATTCAGCTCCAGCAGCCGGCGCAGCCGATTGTTGCGGTTGATGACACGCCGGTAGAGGTCGTTGAGGTCGGACGTGGCGAAGCGCCCCCCGTCCAGCGGCACCAGCGGCCTCAGGTCCGGCGGCAGGACCGGCAGCACCGTCATCACCATCCAGGCCGGCTGATTGTTCGAATCGGTGAAGGACTCGAGCAACTTCAGCCGCTTCGACAGACGCTTGATCTTGGTCGCGGAGTTGGTCTTGGAAATCCCTTCCCGAACCCCTGCCACCTCCTCGTCCAGGTCCAGCGACAGCAGCAGGTCGCGGACCGCCTCGGCGCCCATGCGGGCGTCGAATTCGTTGCCGTACTGTTCAATGGCCTCGAGGTACGTTTCGTCGGTGAGAAGCTGACCCCGCTCCAGGTCCGTCAGGCCCGGATCCACCACCACGAAGGCCTCGAAGTAGAGAATCCGCTCGATCTCCCGCAGGGTCATGTCGAGCATCAGGCCGATCCGCGACGGCAGCGACTTCAGGAACCAGATGTGCGCCACGGGGCTGGCCAGCTCGATGTGCGCCATGCGCTCGCGGCGCACCTTGGTCTGGGTGACCTCCACGCCGCATTTCTCGCACACGACTCCGCGGTGCTTGAGGCGCTTGTACTTTCCGCAAAGGCACTCGTAGTCCTTGATGGGCCCGAAGATCTTCGCGCAGAACAGCCCGTCGCGCTCCGGCTTGAAGGTCCGGTAGTTGATCGTCTCCGGCTTCTTGACCTCGCCGTACGACCAGGACCGGATCATGTCCGGCGACGCAAGGCCGATGCGGATGGCGTCGAAGTCCTCGATCGGCGCCTGCTGGCGGAAGAGTCTCAGTAGATCTTTCATATGACTGTACCTGTTGCCGATGGGGCGGACGTGCGCCGGTTCACTGGACCTCTTCCAGGTCGATGTTGATTCCGAGAGATCGAATCTCCTTGACCAACACGTTGAACGACTCCGGCATGCCCGCCTGCATCTGGTGGGTTCCGTCAACGATATTCTTGTACATCTTGGTGCGGCCCTGGACGTCGTCGGACTTTACCGTGAGCATTTCCTGGAGGGTGTAGGACGCGCCATAGGCCTCCAGCGCCCACACCTCCATCTCGCCGAACCGCTGGCCGCCGAACTGGGCCTTGCCCCCCAGCGGTTGCTGGGTGACCAGGCTGTAGGGGCCGGTGGAGCGTGCATGCATCTTGTCGTCAACCAGGTGGTTGAGCTTGAGCATGTACATGTAGCCTACGGTGATCGGACGGTTGAACGGCTCGCCGGTGCGCCCGTCGTAGAGGGTCGTCTGGCCGGACTCGGGCAGTTCCGCCATGTCCAGAAGTCCCTTGATTTCCACTTCGTTGGCGCCGTCGAATACCGGCGTGGCGATGGGCACACCCTGGCTCAGGTTGCGGGCAAGCTCCATGATCGACTTGGCGTTCAGGCTGCGAAGGCTCTCCCGCTGCCCGCCGGTCTTGTTGTAGATGCCCTCCAGGTAGCGGCGCATGGCGGCCGCGGAAGTCCGCGCATTCACCATTTCTCCGATCTTGCGGCCCAGCTCCTTGGCTGCCCAGCCCAGGTGGGTTTCGAGCACCTGCCCGACATTCATCCGCGACGGCACACCCAGCGGATTGAGCACGATATCGACGGCGGTACCGTCCTCCATGTAGGGCATGTCCTCTACCGGAATGATCGTGGAGATCACGCCCTTGTTGCCGTGCCGGCCCGCCATCTTGTCGCCCGGCTGGATATGGCGCTTCACGGCCAGGTAGACCTTGACCATCTTCAGCACGCCCGGCGCCAGATCGTCGCCCGCGGTGATCTTGTGGTGCTTCTCGTCGAAACGCCGCTCGAATTCCTCGCTCTGCGCCCGCAGCCTTTCGGCCGCGCGCTCGAGCTGCGAATTGAGCGCATCGTCCTTGACCCGGATCTCGAACCAGCGATCCCTGGGCAGATCGGACAGGTAGGATGCCGTGATTTCGCTGCCGGCCTTGAGCTTCTTCGGGCCTCCCGCCGCGGCCTCTCCGACCAGCAGCCTCTCGACCCGCTGGAAGATGTCCTCTTCCAGGATGCGCCGCTGATCGTCCAGGTCCTTGCGTACCGCCTCCAGTTCCTGCCGCTCGATGGCCAGCGCCCGGGCGTCCTTCTCGACGCCGTCGCGGGTGAACACGCGCACGTCGATCACCGTACCGTCCATGCCGGGGGGCACGCGCAACGACGTATCCTTCACGTCCGAGGCCTTCTCGCCGAAGATGGCCCGCAGCAGCTTTTCCTCCGGCGTGAGCTGGGTCTCGCCCTTGGGCGTGACCTTGCCCACGAGGATGTCGCCCGCCTGCACTTCCGCGCCGATGAAAGCGATCCCCGATTCGTCCAGCTTGGTCAGGGCGGCGTCGCCGACGTTGGGGATATCTCCGGTCACTTCCTCCGGGCCGAGCTTCGTATCCCGGGCGACGCAGGTCAGTTCCTCGATATGGATGGTGGTGAAGCGGTCCTCCTCCACCACGCGTTCGGAGATCAGGATGGAGTCCTCGAAGTTGTAGCCGTTCCACGGCATGAACGCCACCAGCAGGTTCTGGCCCAGCGCCAGTTCGCCCAGGCTGGTGGACGGCCCGTCGGCCAGCACGTCGTCGCGCTCGATGACGTCCCCGGCCTTCACCAGGGGCCGCTGGTTGATGCAGGTGTTCTGATTGGAACGGGTGTACTTGGTGAGGTTGTAGATGTCGACCCCGGCTTCTCCGGCGCTGGTCTCGCTGTCGTCGACCCGCACCACGATGCGCGAGGCATCAACCGAGTCCACCGTGCCGCCCCGGGTGGCGATCACCGTCACACCCGAGTCCACCGCCACGGCGCGTTCCATGCCGGTGCCGACCAGCGGCGTTTCGGTACGCAGCGTGGGCACCGCCTGGCGCTGCATGTTCGAACCCATCAGCGCGCGGTTGGCGTCGTCGTGCTCGAGGAACGGGATCAGCGATGCCGCCACCGACACGATCTGCTTGGGGGACACATCCATGTATTGCACCTGCTTCGGCGGAAACAGGGTGAACTCGTTCTTGAAGCGGCAGGACACGAGGTCATCCACGAACTGGCCCCGGGTCGTCAGGTTCGAGTTTGCCTGGGCGATCACGTACTGGCCTTCCTCGATCGCCGACAGGTACTGGATGTCGTTGCTGACCCGGCCGTTGATCACGCGCCGGTAGGGTGTTTCCAGGAATCCGTATTCATTGGTTCGGGCGTAGACGGCCAGGGAGTTGATGAGCCCGATGTTCGGGCCCTCCGGCGTCTCGATCGGGCAGACCCGGCCGTAGTGCGTGGGGTGCACGTCGCGAACCTCGAACCCGGCCCGCTCCCGGGTCAGGCCGCCGGGGCCCAGCGCCGACACGCGCCGCTTGTGGGTCACTTCCGAAAGCGGATTCTGCTGATCCATGAACTGGGAAAGCTGGCTGGAACCGAAGAACTCCTTCACCGCCGCGGACACCGGCTTGGCGTTGATCATTTCCTTGGGCATGAGGCCCTCGGACTCGGCCAGCGTCAGGCGTTCCTTGACCGCCCGCTCGACGCGCACCAACCCGATGCGGAAGGCGTTTTCGGCCATTTCGCCGACGCTGCGCACGCGCCGGTTGCCCAGGTGGTCGATATCGTCCACGGTGCCGTTGCCGTTACGGATGTCTATCAGCGTCCGCAGAACTTCGATGATGTCCTCGTTGGTCAGCACGCCTTCGCCTTCGGAGGACTTCCGCCCCACCCGGCGGTTGAACTTCATCCGGCCCACCGCCGAAAGGTCATAGCGCTCCGGATTGAAGAACAGATTCTGGAACAGGTTCTCGGCGGCCTCCTTTGTGGGCGGTTCGCCCGGCCGCATCATCCGGTAGATCTCCACCAGCGCCTCCAGGCGCGACTGAGTCTGGTCGATGCGCAGCGTATTGGAGATGAACGGCCCTCGGTCAAGGTCGTTGACGTACAGCGTGCCGATGGACTTGACCCCTGCCTCGATCAGCGAATCGACTTTCGCCGCATCCAGCTCTTCGTTGGCCCGGGCCAGCAGCTCGCCGGTCTCCCCGTCGACGATGTCATGGGCCAGGATCCGGCCGTCCAGGTAATCCGACGGCACTTCCAGGTGCCTGACGCCCGCTTTCTGCAACTGGCGCACGTGGCGAACGGTAATCCGCCGGTCCTTTTCCACCACCGTCCTGTCACCGACCCTGATATCGAAACTGGCGGTCTCGCCCCTGAGCCTTTCGGCGACGAGCTTCAACCGGATGGCCTTGCGCGTGAGCGTGAACTCGTTGATGTCGAAGAACATCTCGAGCATCTGCTCGTTGTTGTAGTCCAGCGCCCGCAGCAGGATCGTCACCGGCAGCTTGCGGCGGCGGTCGATGCGCACGAATACGCAATCCTTGGGGTCGAACTCGAAATCGAGCCAGGAACCGCGGTACGGAATCACCCGCGCGGAGAACAGCAGCTTGCCCGAGGAATGGGTCTTGCCCTTGTCGTGGTCGAAGAACACGCCGGGCGAACGGTGAAGCTGCGAGACGATCACCCGCTCCGTGCCGTTGACCACGAAGGTACCGTGCTCGGTCATCATGGGCATCTCGCCCAGGTACACTTCCTGCTCGCGAATGTCCTTGATCTTCTTCTTGCTGGCGGGGGCGTCCCGGTCATAGATGACCAGGCGCACCAGGACGCGCAGCGGCGCGGCATAGGTGAGCCCGCGAAGCTGGCACTCCTTGACGTCGAAAACCGGCTCGCCCAGGCGGTAACTCATGTACTCCAGCGCGGCGTTGCCCGAGTAGCTGACAATGGGGAAAACGCTCTTGAACGCAGAATGCAGCCCCGTCTCGATGCGATTCTCCGCCGGCACGTCCCGCTGCAGAAACCCCCGGTAGGAGTCGAGCTGGATCGAAAGCAGGTAGGGAACGTCCAGAACCGACGGCAGCTTGCCGAAATTCTTTCGAATGCGTTTTTTTTCAGTAAACGAATACGCCATCGCGAGTTACCTCGACTGCGTTGGTATGACGACGATGCAGGGCACGCCCAGCGCGATGCCGCTGCGCGTGTGTGCGCGTGCGCTCCACGGGCTCCCGCCGGTCCGGGAGATCAGCCCGCGGTGACCGAGGCGGATGCGAGTCACTTGATATCGACGCTCGCGCCAGCCTCTTCGAGCTGCTTCTTCACATCCTCTGCTTCTTCCCTGGTGATGGCTTCCCGAACCGCGCTCGGCGCGGCCTCGACCAGGTCCTTGGCCTCTTTCAGCCCGAGCCCGGTCAGCGATCTGACCACCTTGATGACGGGCACCTTGGCGGAACCGAAACTGGTCATGATGACGTCGAATTCGGTCTGCTCCTCCGCCTCGTCCTCCGCGGCGGCGCCACCGCCGTCCGCAGCGACGGCCACCGGAGCCGCGGCGGATACGCCCCACTTCTCCTCCAGCGACCTCACCAGGTCAACGACTTCCATGATCGGCTTGTTGCTCAACTCCTCGATGAGCTGTTCATTCGTCAAAGCCATGGCTTACTTCTCCATCAGGTGAATTCAAGTTCCAACTTCTCAACCGAGATCGGTTACTCGTCCTGCTCGCTGCGCGCCTTCAGGGCACGCGCCAGCATCGATCCGGGTTCGCTGAGCAGGCGAACGAGCTGCGTCATCGGCCCGTTCAGCGTTCTGAGCAGCATCGCCCGGGCCTCGTCCAGATTGGGCAGTGCCGCCACGCGGTCCAGGTTCGCCGCGTCGTACAGCTCCCCGCCCACTGCCACGGACCTGGTGACCAGATTGGCGTGCTCCCTCGAGAACCCCTTGACCACGCGCGCCGCAGAGCCCGGATCTTCCCTCGAGAAGGCCAGCAGCAGGGGTCCATTGAGCGACGGCTGAATGCATTCGAAGGGTGTTCCTTCGACGGCGCGCCGGGCGAGGGTGTTCTTCACGACCTTCATGTAAACGCCGGCGTTGCGGGCCTCGGTCCTGAGTTCGGTCATCTCCGCCACCGTCAGACCGCGGTACTCGGCGACCACGGCCGCCAGGGACGAGGCCGCCACGGCGTTGACGTCGGCGACCAGGGCCTTCTTTTGCTCCAGATTCAGCGCCATATCCCTCTCCTGCCAGACTGCTGCCCGACCCGCCTCAACCGCCCACCGACGCCTGGTCGATGACGAATCCGGGGCCCATGGTCGACGACACGCTGACGCGCTTCATGTACTGTCCTTTCGACGCTGCGGGCTTGGCCTTGTTCAGGTCCGAGAGCAATGCCTCCAGATTTTCCGTGAGCGCATCGACCTCGAATTCCACGTTGCCGATCTGGCAGTGCACCACGCCCGCCTTGTCGGTCCGGTAGCGGACCTGCCCGGCCTTGGCACTGCGCACCGCGGCGGCCACGTCCGGCGTGACCGTGCCGACCTTGGGATTGGGCATGAGCCCCCGGGGACCGAGGATCCGGCCCAGCCGGCCCACCACCCGCATGGCATCGGGGCTGGCGATGGCCACGTCAAAATTCAGCTCGCCGCCCTGGACCGTCTCGGCGAGATCCTCCATGCCCACGATATCCGCCCCGGCCTCCTCGGCGGCGGCGGCCTGGTCGCCCTGGGCGAACACGGCCACGCGAACGTTCTTGCCGGTGCCGTTGGGCAGCACCGTCGAGCCCCGCACCACCTGGTCCGACCGCCTGGGGTCGACGCCCAGATTGACGGCGACGTCCACCGATTCGGTGAACTTCGCTTTCGCCAGTTCCTTCACCAGGCCGAAAGCTTCGTCCGCGGGATAGGCCCGGCCCCGCTCCACGCGAGCCCTGGCATCCTTGCGGTACTTAGTGAGTCTGGCCATCCATCCCCTCCACTTCCAGGCCGATGCTGCGTGCGCTGCCGGCGATGATCCTGATCGCGGCATCCATGTCCGCGGCGTTGAGATCCGCTTCCTTGATTTTCGCGATCTCTTCCAGTTGCTCCCGGGTGACCGTGCCGACCTTGTCCGTATTCGGTGTTCCGCTGCCTTTCTGAATGCCGGCGGCCTTCTTCAGCAGCACCGAGGCGGGCGGTGTCTTGGTGATGAAGGTGAAACTCTTGTCGCCGTACACGGAGATAACAACGGGGATGGGCATTCCCGCCTCGAGTTTCTGGGTCTGCGCGTTGAACACCTTGCAGAACTCCATGATGTTCACGCCATGCTGCCCGAGGGCCGGACCCACGGGCGGGCTCGGATTCGCCTGTCCGGCAGGAATCTGCAGCTTGATGAACGTATCGACCTTTTTCCTGACCGCCATTTCGGGCTCCGTGCGCGTTACGCCTTCTCTACCTGGCTGAAGTCCAGTTCCACCGGGGTCGAACGGCCCAGTATCTGGACCGCCACCCGAACCTTGTTCTTGTCGTAATTGACGTTTTCCACGACGCCGTTGAAATCGTTGAACGGACCATCGTTCACCCGGACGACCTCGCCGGGCTCGAACAGCACCTTGGGCCGGGGCTTGTCCACGCCCTCCTGGACGCGGTCCAGAATGGCGGTGGCTTCCTCATCCGTGATCGGGGCGGGCCGGTCGGTACTGCCGCCGATGAACCCGAGCACCTTGGGGACCTCCTTGACCAGGTGCCAGCTCGATTCGTCCATCTCCATCTGCACGAGTACGTAGCCCGGGAAGAACTTGCGCTCGCTGCGCCGCTTCTGCCCGTCCCTCATCTCCACGACCTCCTCGGTCGGCACGAGGATTTCGCCGAACTTCTCCTCCAGGCCATAGCGCTTGATCCGCTCTTCCAGAGAGGACTTGACCTTGTGTTCGAAATTCGAATACGCGTGGACCACGTACCACCTCAAGTCCGACACGGATCAGCCCCCCTGCCCGGTCAGGCGTCGCGTCAACGCCAGCAGCGACAAGTCGAGCAACCAGAAAAACACGCCCATGATCAGGGCAAATACCAGCACGGTCAGCGTCGTCTGCAGGGTCTCCTCGCGGGTCGGCCAGAACACCTTCTGCATTTCCACGCGCGACCCCTGGATGAAGCGCCACAGCGTCCGGCCCTGGGTCGACTGCATCGCGACTGCGACCGCCAGCCCGAATGCGATGAGCACACCCAGCGCGCGCAACGGAGTCGGGAAGTCCGCATAGTAGTAGTAGCCGAGAATGCTGCCCACGAGAATGGCTGCCGCGAGCAGCAGTTTCAGCGTGTCAAGAAAAGGGTTTTCAGCTTCCACCTTGGATTCCCTGGGCCATGTCCGCGAACCGGTCAGCTCCCTGCCTCACGTGCCGGAGCCGGCTGGAGAATTACGCCATTTCACTCTTCAAGTGGCAGGCCAGGAGGGACTCGAACCCCCAACCTGCGGTTTTGGAGACCGCTGCTCTGCCAAATTGAGCTACTGGCCTCTCTCCAGACTTGCGCCGTACCTGCCTTTCGGCCGGCGCCCCGACATTCCTCCTCGTGCGACGTCGACGATCGGTTTGCTGTCTCGTCGGTGCCTACTCGTGGATCTTCGAGACCACGCCCGCACCCACCGTGCGACCCCCCTCGCGGATCGCAAAACGCAACCCCTCCTCCATCGCGATCGGATCGATCAACCGCACCCGCATCTGCACATTGTCCCCCGGCATCAC